>JACESF010000055.1 GCA_013911975.1 Hyphomicrobiales bacterium
GCCGCCCACCGCCCCGCCACGGCGCTGCCCACCGGGTCGTCCGGCCGGGTGGCGAGGGAATCCGCCAGCGCCGTGGCGGGGCGGTGGGCGGCATGGCTGTCCCGGTCGAGGCGGGCGAGCGCTTCCGCCCGCACCGGGCGGCGGACCTTCAGGAGCGGGACGAAGCTGAGGATGAAGGCGATCGCGAACAGCGCGACGCCGGCGATGCGGCCCAGCGGCGGAAGATGGAGCCAGAGGCCCGCCCAGGAGACGACGAGGAACAGCCCGACGACGCAGGCGATGAGCGCGAGCGGGGGCCAGGCGCGCTCCCACAGCAGCACCCACCCGGCGCGTGCCACGGCGCGGTCCAGCGAGAAGGCGGCTTCACCCGCCGCGTCCCGCTTCTGCTTCCGTTCCGGTGTCGCGGTCACGCGCCCTCCGCATCAGCCACCAAGGGGCCAGATTAGCACGGGATCGCCCCGAGGCCAGCGCGGGCGCGGCGCTGGCGGCTCACGTCTTAGTCAGGAGGTGGTCTCGGCGGGCGTCACCGCGTCGGGCAAGGTGCCGTCCGGGGCGAGGTCGCCGATCAGCCGCAGGGTGCGGTCTCCGGTGCCGGCGAGCTTGGCGGTGATGGCGCGCAATTGCTGGAAATCCCGGGCTGTCAGGGGCTCGAACAGCATGTCGTTGGCCGGGCACTGCACCCGCGTCATGACGTTGAGCCGCCGCACCGCCTCGGGCGTCACCCGCAGCACCACGCGGCGGCGGTCCTCGGGATTGACCGCCTTGGTCACGAGGCCCGCCGTGACCAGCTTGTTCACCTCGATGGTGACGAAGGCCCCGGACAGGTGGAGATGCTCGGCGAGCTGGTTCACGCCCAGCTCGCTTTCGCTCTCCGAGAGGCGGGCGATGGCGGTGAGCACGGTATATTGGGTCCCCGACAGGCCGATGAGCTGGCCGAGCCGATTGCGCACCTCCTGGATCGCCGAGGCGAAGGCCAGCATGTCGTGCACCAGGTCGCGGAACTCATGGTCCGATCCGTCCACCAGCAAGGCCGCGCGCGACGCCGTCAAGGGCAAGCTCCCCCTCTGCTTGGACCTGCTGGTGGCCATTCTCCACACTCCGGCACCGTTCCTGCGAGACCTTCTCATAAAGAAGGGACGCCCTTGACGTCCATGCAAATCTGATATTAGCTTTGTGACAAAGATAATATCATTCTCCAGACAAGGGGTCGCGGCCATGAGCACCGTCCTCGCCGATTCCGTTTCCGGCCCGAACGCGGCCTTCGATCCGCGCGCCTTCCGGGCCGCGCTCGGGCACTTCGCCACCGGCGTCGCGGTGGTCACGGCCTCCACCGACGAGGGCGACGTGGTGGGCATGACCATGAGCTCGTTCAACTCTGTCTCCCTGGACCCGCCGCTCGTGCTCTTCTCTGTGGCGCGCTCGGCCTATTCCCTGCCCGCCATGCGCTCGGCCAAGGGGTTCGGCATCAACATCCTGGGCCAGGGCCAGCAGGACCTCTCCAACCGCTTCGCCCGCGCGCTGGAGGACAAGTGGCACCAGGTGGACCACCACCGCAGCCTCCATGACGCCCCGCTCCTGTCGGGCGCCATCGCCCATTTCGAGTGCGAGCCCTATGCGCGCCACGACGGGGGAGACCACGAGATCTTCCTCGCCCGCGTGGTGCGCTTCTCATCGCCCGAGGCGGGCGACCCCCTCATCTTCTTTCGCGGCCGCTACCACGCCCTCGCCTCCGGCGCCGATAGCTGACACCCGCATTTCCAGAGGACAGACCCATGGTGAAGACCGGAGCCCAGCACATCGCCAGCCTCAGGGACGGGCGCGACATCTACCTGGACGGGCGGCGCGTGGCCGACGCCACCACCGACCCCGCCTATCGCCGCGCCATCGCGTCGGTGGGGCAGATGTTCGACTTCCACAGCGCGCCGGAAAACCGCGAGCTGATGACCTTCGAGACCGATACCGGCGCCCGCGCCAACCGCATCTGGGAGCTGCCGGAGAGCTATGAGGCGCTGAAGACCCGCCGCAAGGGCCTGGAAGCCTGGACCGAGCTGCATGCCGGCTTCCTCGGCCGCGCGCCGGACCACGTCGCCTCGTGCATCTCGGGCATGTATATGGGCCTCGACGTGTTCCAGGCCTATGACCCGGCCCGCGCCAAGGCGCTCGCGGACTATTACCGCTACGCCCGCGACAACGACCTCTACCTCACCTATGTGATCATCAATCCCCAGGCCGACCGCTCCAAGAGCACGGCCCAGCAGGCGGATCCCTTCCTGTCCGCCGGCATCGTGGACCGGGACGCCGAGGGCCTTACCATCCGGGGCGCCAAGATGCTGGCCACCGGCGGCATCATGGCCAACGAGGTGTTCGTCACCTGCATCCAGCCGCTGCAGAAGGGCGACGAGCCCTATGCCATCTCCTTCGCCATCCCCATGAACGCGAAGGGGCTGAAGATCCTGTCCCGCAAGTCCTACGAGGCGGGCGCCCCCTCGGTGTTCGACAACCCGCTGGCGAGCCGCTTCGACGAGAATGACGCGGTGCTCTATTTCGACGACGTGAAGGTGCCGTGGGACCGCGTGTTCGTGGCCGACAGCATCGAGATGACGGCGAAGCAGTTCCACGGCACGCCCGCCCACGTCTACCAGAACTACCAGGCGCAGATCCGCCTGTCAGTGAAGCTGAAATTCCTGCTGGGCATCGCCCGCCGCATCACCGAGGTGAACGGCACCACCAATTTCCCGCAGGTGCGCGAGACCCTGGGCCAGCTCGCCGCCGAGGCGGGCATGATCGACGCCTTCGTGGCCGCCATGGAGGCCAAGGGCAGCCATTACGGGCGCTATTTCGTGCCCGACCGCGCCACCCTCTATGCGGCGCAGACCATGGCCCAGCAGGTCTACGGCAAGATCATCACCACCCTGCGGGAACTGGCGGGCGGCGGCATGATCATGCTGCCCTCCTCGGTCCACGACTACGAGAACCCCGAGCTGGCGGCACTGATCGCCAAGACCCAGCAGTCTCCTGCCGCCAGCGCAGAGGAGAAGGTGAAGTTCTACAAGCTCGCCTGGGACGCGGTGGGCTCGGAATTCGCCTCGCGCCACACGCAATATGAGATGTTCTATGCGGGGGCGAGCTTCGTGGTGAAGGGCCATGCCTTCCGCACCTATGACTGGGCCGGCGCGGGCGACCTGCTGAACCGCATGCTGGCGGGCTACGACCTGTCCGACGAGGTCGCCGCCGCGCCCGCGCGCGCCGCCGAATGATCCGCCGCTGAATGATCCGCCCGTAAGAGGACATCGCCGCCATGGCCATCAACAAGATCCACGACGAGTTCCACACCCTCGACCTGTCCACCGGCTGGGAGGTGCCGCCCGGCTATCCCCAGGGGATCCAGCAGAAGATCCTCTCCGGCGCGCTGGACGAGACCGCCAAGACCGGCTCGCGCACCCGCCTCCTGCGCTTCGACGCGGGCGAGTTCACCACCAAGCCGTTCGTTCACGAGTATTGGGAAGAGGTGTTCCTGGTCTCTGGCGACCTCACGGTCGGCAATGACGACAAGGGCGAGGGCGGCGAGGCGTTCGCGCCCTTCACCTACGCGGTGCGCCCGCCGGGTGCCTTCCACGGCCCCTTCAAGTCGGAAAAGGGCTGCATCCTGCTGGAAATCCATTATTTCGATCCGGCCTGATCTCTTCTCCAACCCGCGCCCCGTGGCGCGGGTTCTTCCGTGCGTGGTGCCATGTCCGCCTCCAAGCCCACCCTCGCTTCCCTCGCCCAGGATCTCGCCAGCGGCCGCACCAGCGCCGTGGCGCTCCTGGAGGATTGCCTCGCGCGCATCGACGCGCCGGACGGGGAGGGCGCGCGCGCCTTCACCCGCGTGAACCACGCGGCCGCCCGCGCGGCGGCGGAGGCGCAGGACCGGCTGCGCGCGGCGGGCGCCGAGGGCTCGCCCTTCGCGGGCATCCCCATCGCCATCAAGGACCTGTTCGACGTGGCCGGCGAAGTGACCACCGCCGGCTCGAAAGTGCTGGCGGACGCCGCGCCCGCTAAGGCCGACGCGCCCGCCGCGGCGCGCCTGCGCAAGGCGGGCTTCATCCATGTGGGCCGCGCCAACATGACCGAGTTCGCCTATTCCGGCCTCGGCATGAACCCCCATTATGGCGACCCCCGCGCCCCGTTCGAGCGCGCCGAGGGCCGCGTTTCCGGCGGCTCCACTTCGGGCGGCGCGGTGGCGGTGGCGGACGGCATGGCCCATGCCGCGCTCGGCACCGACACGGGCGGCTCGTGCCGCATCCCGGCGGCCTTCTGCGGCATCGTGGGGTTCAAGCCCACCGCCCGCCGCGTGCCGCTGGACGGCGCCTTCCCGCTCTCCTCCTCGCTGGATTCCATCGGCCCGCTGGCCCGTTCCGTGGCCTGCTGCGCGGCGCTGGATGCGCTCCTGTCCGGCGGCGCGCCCACTCCGCTCGTGCCTCGTCCGGTGCAGGGGCTGCGGCTGCTCGTGCCCACCACGGTCGCGCTGGACGATCTGGACGCGGACGTCGCCCAGGCGTTTGAGGCGGCGGTGGAGCGGCTGTCGCGCGCGGGCGCCAAGGTCTCCTCGGCGCCGTTTCCGGAATTCGGCGAGATCGCGGGCTTCAATTCCAAGGGCGGCTTTACCGCCGCCGAGAGCTATGCCGTCCACCGCGCCCTGCTGGCGGACCGCGAGGCGGGCTATGACCCGCGCGTGTCCGTGCGCATCAAGCGCGGGGCGGGCCAGACGGCGGCGGACTATCTGGACATCCTCGCCGCGCGGCGCGGCCTCATCGCCCGCGCCGAGGCGCGGCTCGCGCCGTTCGACGCGCTGCTCCTGCCTACGGTCGCCATCGTGCCGCCGCGCATCGCGGACCTCGCCACCGACGACGACGCCTATGGCCGTGCGAACCTGCTGGCGCTGCGCAACCCGACGCTCATCAACATGATCGACGGCTGCGCCTTGTCCCTTCCGCTCACCTCGCCCGGCGGCGCCCCAGCGGGGCTGATGCTGGCGGGGGCGGCGGGGACGGACGCGGCACTCCTCGCCATGGGCGCGGGCATTGAGGCGGTTCTGGCCTGATCAGGCCGCCGGGGCGGGGGTCGGCCAGCCGTCCTCTTCCTCCTCGTCGTCGGGCGCGCTTTGCATCTGGCGCAGGGGAATGCCGAGGACGAAGCCCTTCTGCCGGTCGTCATAGGTCAGGCTCGCCCAGGAGACTTCCTGGTGCTCGCCGCCCATGCCGAGGATCGAGCCGATGGCGATGATGGCGGAGCGCACCTGCCCGGTGCGCTCGTCGATCAGCAGGTCGTGGATGATGCCCACATGGGCGCCCGTCGTGTCGTAGACGTCGGCGCCCTTGATATCGCCCGCGGCCACCTGGCCGGGATTTCCGGAATCATAGGCCATGGGATCCTCCTTATGGTCGGATTGGCGTGACCCAAGACCAACGGGAACGAGGGGAACGCGGTTCCCTCAGCCGCGCCGCCGCAGGATCTTGAGGCGCCCCAGCAGCTCCGCCACCGCCTCGGGCGGCAGCAGCGCGATTTCGCGGGCCAGCAGATTGGCCAGCTCGGTGGCTTCCGGCGAAAGGCCCGCCGTGTCCACCACGATGCGCGGGTGGGAGAGTTCCGCGAGGCGCTGGAGGTCTTCCGCCTCGTCCCAGATGACGTTGAAATAGGCGATGATGCGCTGGACCATGGCCCAGGTGGGCTTGCCGCGCTTGCCGTTTTCCAGCGCCGAGAGATAGGTGGGGCTGACGCCGATGGCCGCCGCCATCTGCGACAGGGTCACCCCGCGCTCGGCGCGCAGGTCGCGCAGGCGCCGCCCGAGCGGGGTCATGCCTCGTCCTCCCGGCGCCGCCGCCGGATGCGGACATAGAGCGCGCCCTCGCCTCCATGGCGGCGGGCGGCGGGCTCGAACCCCACGACGAAGGTGCGCAGGACCGGGTCCGCCAGCCAGAGCGGGACCGCCCGGCGCAGCACCCCTCGTTCCGAGAGGCCTGGCTCGGCGGGCCTATCCCGCTCGCCCGCGCCCTTGCCGGTGATGACCAGCACCAGGCCGTGGCCCAGCCGCTGGGCCTCCATGACGAAGACGTGCAGGCGCCGGTGGGCTGCCGCCTGGGTGAGGCCGTGCAGGTCGATGCGCGCGTCCACCTCCGCGCCCCGGCCGAGCCGCCGCCGCATGCGCGGTTCCAGCGTGGCGAGGGGCGGAGGGGCCTTGGCGCGCGGCGCCGGGGCGGCGATGGGTTCCGAGGCGGGCTTCGGCGCGGGCACGGCGGGTGTCGTCTCGGGCGGGGGCTCCGGCTCCGGCGCCGCCTCTGGTCGCAGGGGCGTCACGGAACGGATCACATGGTGCCAGAGGGCACGCTCATGCGCCGCAAGGGTCCGCGTGCGCCGCCGGCGGTTCACGGCGCCCGGCTTTCAAAGCGCGGCACCAGCAGCGTGAAGGCGCCGGGATGGCGGATGCGGCCCGCCACCAGCCCCGGCCCGGCGCCCGCGCCGAAGAACAGGTCGGCGCGGGCGGGGCCGACGATGGCCGAGCCCGTATCCTGCGCGATCATGAGGCGGTGGAACGGGGCGGAAGCGGTGTCGCTGTCCAGCGGCAAGTCCGCCGCGATGAAGATGGGCGTGCCGTAGGCGTGCAGCGCGCGGTCCACGGCGATGGAGCGGCCGGGGGTGAGCGGCACCCCCTGCGCGCCCAGCGCCCCGTCCGTGCCGGAAAGCGGGACGGCCTTGAAGAAGACGAAGGAGCGGTTCTCCCGCATCAGGGCCCGGCCCGCCGCCGGGTCCGCCTCGATATAGCGGCGGATGCGGTCCATGCTCATCTCCTCGCGCGGCACCAGTCCGCGCTGGATCAGGAGGCGGCCGACCGGCAGATAGGGATAGCCATTGTGCCCGTCATAATTGAGCCGCAGCACGCCCCCGTCCGGCAGGCGGATGCGGGCCGAGCCCTGGATCTGCATGAAGAACAGGTCCACCGGATGCTCGATCCACGCGACTTCCAGACCCTTGCCCGCCAGCGCCCCGTCCTCGATGGCGGCGCGATCGTAATAGGGCACGAGCACGTCCCCCTCCTTGCGCATCACCTGGCCCCGGTTGCCGTCGGATGGCGGGCGCAGGGCCACGAGGTCGCCGGGGCGGGCATAGATGGGCACGGTGAACCGCTCGGTGCGCACGGGGGAGCCGTCCACCTCGGGCTCGTAATAGCCGGTGAGGAAGCCGGGTGGGTTCGCCTCCGGCACGATGCGATAGGCCCGGAAATTGGCCTCGAAGAACAGGCGGGCCACCTGGGGGGACGGCGCATGCGCGCCCAGCGCGGCGGATACCTTGCGGGCGGCGGCGCACGCCGTGCGCAGGCCCGGCACGAGCGCCGTGTTGGAGGTGGGGCCGATCTCCTTCGGCGTCACGGCCAGGGCGCCGCAGCTGGTGCGGAAGGTGGCGAAGGCGGCGGCGGCATCGTCCTGCGCCCAGCCGGGCAGGGCCGAGAAGGCCACAGGCTGGAGCGCCGCCCCCGCGACGGCGGGCTGCGGCACGGGGCGCGGCGCCGGGGCCTGCGCCGCGGCGGGGGTGCAGGCGGCGCAGAGGACGGCGAGGGCGCGCAACCAATCGGACATGAAGCTCTCCCGGCCCCGTTCGGCATCTGCCGGAGAGTTGGCGGCACGGGCCGGGCGGGTCAAGGCCCGACCGCGCCGCGTCAGAGCGTGGCGAGCAGGCGGCGGCCGATGGTGGCAGCGCCCACGAGGCCGGGCGTGGGGTGGACCACCACCTGAACCGGGATGCCTGCCATATGCTCGTGAAAGGGCGGATGCTCCTCGAACGCCGTGCGGAACGGCGAGGCGGCGAACAGAGGCGCCATGGCCGCGCCCACGCCCCCGGCGATGAACACCCCGCCAAGTGCCCGCACCAGAAGGCAATAATCGCCCGCGACGCGGCCCAGCAGGCGCAGGAAGACGTGGCAGCTCTCCAGCTCCCGCGCCTGCCCGGCGAGGGCCGCCTGGATGATGGAATGGGACGTGGCGGTCTCGCCGCTCAGGATGCGGTGCAGGCGCACGAGGCCGGGACCGGACAGGACGTGCTCCACGCTCACCGGCCCCATCTCCCGCACCATGTGGGCGATGATTCGCGCCTCGTCGGCGGTGACGGCGCCGAGGCGCACATGGCCGCCCTCGCCGGGAAGCACTTCATAGGACCGGGTCTCGGGATGGGGGATCAGCGTCCCGGTGCCGAAGCCGGTGCCCGGCCCGCAGACCAGGATGGGTGTGCCCTCCTTGGCATGGCCCGCGCCCACCTGGACGAGGTCCGCCCGCCCGAGGCTGCGCACGCCATGGGCGAGGGCCGCGAAATCGTTCAGCACCGCCAGCGCCTTCAGGCCCAGGGCCTGGGCGAGGGTAGGGCGGTGGAAGCTCCAGGAGCGGTTGGTCAGCCGCACGTCGTCCCCGTCCACGGGGCCGGCGATGGCGAACACGCCGGCCACCGGCCGCTCGCCGGAGAGCGAGCCGAGATAGGCCTGGAACATCTCCTCCAGGCTCCCATAGCCGTCGTTCGGCTCGACCCGGACGTCGAACGCCGCGCCGTCGGTGCCCGCGCGGGCGATCCGGGTGGTGGTTCCGCCGATATCGGCCAGCAGGATGGTGGGGGGCATGGAACATCCAGAGGTGAGACCGAACGAATCCCGGATTTGAGCGTTCGAATCAAGGATGAGAAGCGTCATGATTCAGGAAAATGCGCCGCAGCCCGGCTTGTTCCCGCATGCCGCACTGCGGCGTAGGCTTGGCCGTGCGCATGGGCGGCGGCTCGGCGCCATCCGGCGGCCGGATGGCCGGGCGGGGGTTTCGCGCTCGCCCGCCGCGCGGAGGTGGCGTCCGCGTCCGGCCTGCCGTAAGGTGCGCTTCTGATGGCGGACCGGTGCGGGCGGGGCTGGAAAAGCCGCGCCGGAGACGTACATATCGGACATCCCCGGTCGCCGGGCGCCCTGAGGGCGCGCGCTGTCGGGGTATGAGGCCGTCCCCGCGCCGCGAGGGGCGGGAGCGGCCTTACGGCGAGGAACAGGCGGGCGCGGCAAGCCGCACCGTCGCAGGCATGGCGAAGCGCAGTGCTGGACATCTATACGATCATCTTCCTGGCTCTGGCCGTGTTCATCTTCATCCGGCTGCGGAGCGTGCTGGGGCAGCGGACCGGGCGCGAGCGCCCGCCCTATGACCCCTATTCCCGCGATCCGGCCCGCCCGGCGCCGCCCGCCTCCGACAAGGTGGTGACGCTGCCCCAGCGCAACGTGGACCTGCCCAGCCAGACCCCGCCCGTGGAAGAGGCCGAGCCGCCGCGCTTCCGCTGGGAAGGCGTGACCACGGAGGGCTCGCCCCTCGCTGAGGCGCTGGACCAGATCGCCCAGGCCGAGCCGGGCTTCGACGCGAAGCACTTCCTGGTGGGCGCCAAGTCCGCCTACGAGATGATCGTGCTCGCCTTCGCGAGCGGCGACCGCCGCGCGCTGAAGGACCTGCTCTCCAAGGACGTCTATGACGGCTTCGTCTCCGCCATCTCGGAGCGCGAGGCCCGGGGCGAGACCATGGAATCGCGCTTCATCTCCATCGAGAAGGCGGATCTGGTGGACGCCAGCGTGCGCGCCCGCACGGCCCAGGTGACGGTGCGCTTCGTGTCCAAGCTGATCACCGCCACCCGCGGCCGCGATGGCAGCGTGGTGGACGGCAGCCCGGACACGGTGGCCGATGTGACCGACGTGTGGACCTTCTCCCGCGATCTCGGCGCCCGCGATCCCAACTGGAAGCTGGTGGCCACCGAAGCCGCCGCCTGACGTCTGCGTCAGGCTGACAGCGGGACCGGAGCGGGCTCCCCCGCCGCTCCGGCGCAGAAGCGGGCGAGCGTCGCCGCGAGGTCTCGGGCCGCACCGCCCGCCCCCGGGGCGACTGCAAGCGCCAGTTCGGTGGGCGCGACGGGCGGCAGGCCCGCCTCCTCCAGGATGCGATGCTCGCCGGTCACGTTGCGGCGCTCCAGCAGCGCCACGCCGAGGCCGCAGGCCAATGCGGCCTGCAATCCCATGAGATTCGGGCTTTCATAGGCGATGCGCCATCCGCGCCCGGCGGTCTCCAGCGCCTGGATGGCCCGGTTGCGATAGACGCAGCCGGGCGTGAAGGCCACCAGCGGCACCGTGTCCAGGTCCGGCAGGGGCATGCCCGCGCCGGCGATCCAGACCGCCCGTTCGCGCCACGCCGCCACCGCGTCGCCCGCGCCGGGCTCCCGCTTGAACAGCGCCACATCCAGCGCCCCCCGCGCGAGGTCGGCCGCCAGCTCCACCGACACCGCGCAGCGCACGGACAGGCGCACATTGGGCCGGGCCTGGGCGAAGGCGCCCACGGCGCGGGTGAGGGCATCCAGCGCGAAATCATCCGGGATGCCGAGGCGCACCATGCCGCCGGACGGCTCGCCCACCGCCGCCCGCGCCTCGGCGCTGAGGGCGAGAAGGCGCCGCGCATAGCCCAGCAACCGCTCCCCCTCCTCGGTGGTGCGCACCGACCGCCCCTCCCGCACCAGAAGCGGGCGGCCCACGCTGTCCTCCAGCCGCCGGATCTGCTGGCTGACGGTGGACTGGGTGCGATGGATCCGTTCCGTGGCGCGGGTGAAGCCGCCCGCATCCACCACGCTCACGAAGGCGCGGAGCAAGGTGAGGTCCAGCATGGGACATCCATTCAGAAAACGACTGGATAGATGTTAAAGATCGAATTTCTCAATGCAAGTGCGGCATGCTTTCCTCCGTGCGCGCCGGGACTTCCAAGGAGACGCGCAATGACCTACCCAGTGACCAACGGGCTTCGGGGAGGAGCCGCTCCCATGCCGAATGCCTCGCGCGCCGCCGCGCCACGTCTCAACGCGACTCCGGGCCTCATCGCCCTGTTCTGCATCCTGTGGAGCTCGGCCTTCGCTGCGGGGAAGGTGGCGGTGGCGGATTGTCCGCCGCTGACCCTCCTGGCCGTCCGGTTCCTGCTGGCGGGCACCATCCTGCTGCTGGCCTGCGTGCTGCTCGGCCGGTTCAAGCGGCTGCCGCCGCGCGAATGGGCGGCGCTGGCGCTCGCGGGCACGCTCAACAATGCGCTCTATCTGGGCCTCAGCTTCAGTGGCCTCGCCACCGTCTCGTCCGCCTTCACGGCGGTGATCATCTCCGCCAATCCGCTGCTCACGGCGCTGGTGGCCGGGCCGATCCTGGGCGAGCGCCTCACGGTGCGCAAAGGCATCGGACTCGTACTGGGCTTCCTGGGCGTCATCATCGTGCTGCGCTCGCGCCTCGCGGGCGGGCATGAGGGGCTGACGGGCACGCTCCTGGTGCTGGCGGCGCTGGTGGCGCTCACGGCGGGCACCCTCACCTACAAGCGCTTCGGCACCTCGGCCGACCTGTTCCAGGCCAGCGGCATCCAGTGCATCGCCGGTGCGCTGGCGCTGGCCCCCGTGGCCCTGATGCTGGAGAACCCGGCCTCCGTGCATCTCTCGGCGCCGTTCCTCGCGTCCTTTGCCTATCTGGTGGTGGCGGTGTCCGTGGGCGGCTATACGCTGTGGTACTTCATCCTGAACCGCTCCAGCGCCACCGAGGCGACGGCGCTTCACTTCCTCATGCCGCCTCTGGGCCTGCTGTTCGGCTGGCTGCTACTGGGCGAGCCGGTGCCGCTTCTGGACATCCTGGGCATCGGGCCCATCGCCGCCGGGATCTGGCTCGTCACCCGCTGAAGGCGGCGTCGGCCTGGAGGCCGAGGGCGTCCGGGTCGGCGCCCAGGGCCGCCAGCGTCTCTCTGATATGGTCGGGGAAGGGCGCCGACACGGCGAGCGGCGGGCCGTTCTTCGCCACGGGCAGCACGATGCGCCGGGAATGCAGGTGCAGGACCGGGCCGCCCGGCAGGCGCGAGGCGCCGCCATAGATGGAATCGCCCAGGATCGGCGTCCCCAGATGGGCGAGATGCGCGCGCAATTGATGGGTGCGCCCGGTCACGGGGGAGAGGGCGAGCACCGCCATCCCCTCGCCCCGGTGCAGCACGCGCCAGTCCGTCACCGCCTCCTGGGCGCCGGGGGTGCCTTTGGGCACGGCCTGCATCCACCAGCCGCGATGGGGCGAGCGCTTGGCGAGGGGCTGGTCGATGCGCCCCGCCTCCCCGGCGGGGGCACCCAGCGTCACCGCCACATAGGTCTTGTCCACCCGCCCCTGGGCGAACAGGGCGTTGAGCTGGGCGATGGCCTTGGGATGGCGGCCCAGGACGAGACAGCCGGACGTGTCCTTGTCCAGGCGGTGGGCCAGTTCCGGGCGCCGCGGCAGGCCGAAGCGCAGTTCGTCCAGCAGGTCGTGCAGCGTGACGCCGCCCTTGGGGCCGGGATGGACCGGCAGGCCCGCGGGCTTGTCGATGACCAGCGCCATCCCGTCGCGGTGGAGCACGCGGGCGGCGATGTCAGAGGAGGCCGAGGGAGCGGAAGGCGTCATGGTGATGGGCGGCCGAGGAAGCGGAGAAGCAGCAGAAGATCACCTGCCTGACGCTTCCTTGGCCCAGCGCGCCGTCCGCGTCCAGCCATTCCAGGACCGTTCCCACCGCCAGCGGCGCCGCCCGCGCGGCGGGAAAGCCGTAGACGCCCGTGGACACGGCGGGGAAGGCGATGGAGGCGAGGCCGTGTTCGGCGGCGATCTCCAGGGAGCGCCGGTAGCAGGAGGCGAGAAGCCGGTCCTCGTCCGCGCCGCCGCCACGCCAGACCGGGCCGACCGTGTGGATGACGTGGCGCGCCTTCAGGCGATGCCCGCCGGTGATGCGGGCCTCGCCCGTGGCGCAGCCGCCCAGCGCGCGGCATTCCGCCAGAAGGCCCGGTCCCGCCGCGCGATGGATGGCGCCGTCCACGCCGCCCCCGCCGAGAAGCGAGGCATTGGCCGCGTTGACGATGGCGTCCACGGCGAGAGTGGTGATGTCGGCGACGCGGATATCCATCCGCGCCCGGTTCCGGCGCGCGCTGTGCCAAGCCTCGGGCCCCGTCATGGACGGCCCCGAACCGGCGCTTGCCCTTGGCGGGCCCGGGTGTAGTGTCGCACGACCTTCATAATCGCCATGTCACAAGCACCGTCTTACCGTTCCCCGAGTTTACCGGAAACCGGCCATGGCCCATACACGCAAGACCGAGCAGCGCCTGCTCACCGCCGATGAGATGGAATTCGTCGAGAAGGCGCGCCATCCCGTCCTGGCCACCTTGAGCCATGCGGACCTGCACGCGCTCATCCACCATCTGCGCGACCGCCGCGACCGCGCCCAGACCATCGCCAACAACCAGCGCCGGGCGCTGCGCGGCAAGGGCGGCCGGGGCGAGGTGACCTTCGAGAAGGCGGATTCCGGCAATCGCCAGAAGGCGTCCGTGCTCACCGACGCACTCACCCGCGCCCGCCGCGAGATGACCCGCCGCGAGGCCGCGGACGCCCGCGAGGAACTGATCCTCAACGCCCGCCGCGCGTTCGACCTGAGGGCCGCGGCCCACGGGTCCGATCATCCCGGCACTGGCCCTCACGGCAATGACGGCATGCACGCCAAGCCGAAGACCCGCCTGGACCGCATCGGCAGCCGCTCGGGCGAGGCCGGCCGGGTGCGCAAGTTCGTCGCCGTCGCGCAGGCGAAGAAGGACGGCCGCTGAGGGCCGCGCGGCCGGGACGCCCGTCCCGGCCTTTTCGCGGACACGGCATTCACGGACACGGCGCGTTTCGTGCCGGTGACGCCCGGGCCTCGCCCGGGCGCTTTCATGTTCAGGGCCGGGCGAGGCCCAGTCGGTCATGCGTGAGCCCGGACGATGCCCGGGCCGGGCATGCTCAAGCCTGGGCGAGGCCCAGCCGGTAGGCGTGGGCCGGATAGACGCCGAGGATGCGCAGCTCGCGCGAGAAGAAGGCCAGCTCCTCCAGCGCGAATTTCAGGCCCCGGTCGTCGGGATGGCCATCCACGTCGGCATAGAACTGGGTGGCCGTGAAGGCCCCGTCCATCTGGTAGGATTCCAGCTTCGTCATGTTCACGCCGTTGGTGGCGAAGCCGCCCAGCGCCTTGTAGAGCGCCGCCGGCACGTTGCGGACCCGGAACACGAAGCTCGTCACCACCGGGCCGTTGCCCGCCGGCGCCCAGTCGCCCTCCTTGGCGAGGATGACGAAACGCGTGGTGTTGTGGCTTTCGTCCTCGATATTCTCGGCCAGGATGTCGAGGCCGTACAGCTCGGCGGCGAGCCGGGAGGCGATGGCCGCGCGCGACACGTCCTTCGCCTCCGCGATCTCCCGGGCCGAGCCGGCGGTGTCGGCGCCGATGACCGGCGTCAGGCCCAGCGTGCGCAGCACCTTGCGGCACTGGCCGAGCGCCATGACATGGCTCTGGGCGGACTTGAGGGTGGAGAGGTTCGCGCCCTTCACCGCCATGAGCTGGTGCGACAGGGGCAGGAAGAACTCGCCGATGATGGCGAGGCTCGCCCGGGGCAGCAGATGGTGGATGTCCGCCACGCGCCCGGCGACGGAATTCTCGATGGGGATCATGGCGAGGTCGGCGGTCCCGCCCTCGACGGCCGCGAAGCAGTCCTCGAAGGTGGCGCAGGGCACCGCCTCGTGGTCCGGATAGGTTTCCCGGCAGGCGATGTGGGAATTGGCGCCCGGCTCGCCCTGGAACACGATGCGGCGGCTCATGGACCTCATATCCTTGTTGTCTGTCGCCGCGCATATCCACCCTCCCGGCGCCGATGTCCATATGCAGCGCCCGCCGGGCGCCTCACGGGGCCATGCGGGCCGGGCCGATGCGTGGCATTGGGGCGCGCCCCCGACGGGTTGCACCCGTTCGGGCAACATGATTACTGTCCGGCAGTCTTTGCCCGCGCGTGCGCGGTGTCGCGAAACCGCGCGCTGTGCTGGATAGAAAAAGTGGGGCTCCGAGGAGCGAAGCGCCGATGGATAGTTTTGAATTAAACAAGATCGCAGGGGCGGTGCTCGGCACGCTGACGCTGACCTTCGGCCTCGGCATCTTCTCGGAAATCCTGTTCGCGCCCGAGGCGCCGGCCAAGCCCGGCTACGACATCGTGGTGCCGGACGGCCCCAGCGAGGCCCAGGCGCCCACTTCGGCCCCGAGCGTGCCGATCGAGGAATTGTTCGCCAAGGCGTCCATCGAGAAGGGCGCCAACGTCGCCAAGCGCTGCGCCTCCTGCCACAATTTCCAGGAAGGCGCCGGCGCCAAGGTGGGCCCGGATCTTTATGGCGTGGTCGGCCGCAAGGTGGGCAGCGCGCCGGGCTTCGCCTATTCGGCGGGCATGAAGGCCCATGGCGGCGACTGGACGCCCCAGGCGCTCAACACCTTCCTCACCAATCCCAAGGCGGACGTGCCCGGCACGGCCATGGCCTTCGCGGGCATCCCCAAGGAGATGGAGCGGGCGGACCTGATCGCCTATCTCAACTCCCTCTCCCACGATCCCAAGCCCCTGCCGACCGCCGCGGCGGCCCCCGCTGCCGCGCCTGCGGGCGGCGACAAGCCGGCCGATGCTGCCCCGGCGGCGCCTGCGGCCCCTGCGGCGCCCGCCGCTCCGGCCGCGCCGCCCACCGGCGATGCGGGCCAGTCCACCGCGCCCAAGTGAGGCGCGGTGCCCCCGCCCGGTGATCGTGCCGGCGGGGTGGCGGACAAGGTCGAACAGTCACGAAGGGCCGGTCTCGTGACCGGCCCTTTGCTTTTGCGCGCCGCCGGGGTCAGCGGGGGAAGCGGGGATTTTCACCTGAATTTGCGCCGCCGCCCGGCAGGCGCCATCTTTCTGCCGTCGCGTCAGGAGCCATAATCGGCTATGGCCGTTGAGATTCCGACGAACCGGAGCCCGTTGATGCGTCTGTCCGCCCGCCGCTTCGCCCTCGCTTTGGTCCTCGCGCTCGGTGCCGCCCCGGCCCTGGCGCAGCAGAGCGGAGCCCCGGCGGAGGGGAGCGTTCCGGTCGCGCCCGCCGCCCCCGCGCCCGTGGACTGGCGCATCGGCCTCTCGCTCATGGGCGAGCCCAAATACCAGGACGGGTTCAAGCGCTTCGACTATGTGAACCCCGACGCCCCCAAGGGCGGCCTGCTGCGCCTGTCCGCCTCGGGCGGGTTCGACAGCTTCAACAACACCATCCCGCGCGGCGCCTCGGCGGCCGGGCTGGGCCTCATCTATGATTCGCTGACCGCCCGCTCCATGGACGAGGTGTCCTCCGCCTATGGCCTGCTGGCGGAAGCGGTGAGCTATCCCTCCGACTTCTCCTCCGTCACCTATCGCCTGCGCTCCGACGCGCGCTGGCATGACGGCAAGCCGGTGTCGGCGGACGACGTGGTCTGGACCTTCGACAACGTCACCAAGAACAGCCCCTTCCTCGCCGCCTATTACCGCCACGTGAAGGACGTGCAGAAGACCGGCGAGCGCGACGTGACCTTCACCTTCGACCAAGCGGGCAACCGCGAGCTGCCGCAGATCGTCGGCGAGCTTCGCGTGATGCCGCAGCATTGGTGGACGGAAACCGACGGGGCGGGCCGCAAGCGCGACATCTCCCAGGGCACGCTGGAGCCCCCGCTGGGCTCCGGCCCCTACAAGATCAAGTCCTTCGTTCCCGGGCGCTCGGTGTCCTACGAGCGGGTGAAGGACTATTGGGGCAAGGACCTGCCCGTGAACGTGGGCACCAACAATTTCGACGAGATCCGCTACGAGTATTTCCGCGACGAGACCGTGGCGCTGGAGGCGTTCAAGGCCGACCAGTACGATTACCGCGAGGAAGGCATCGCCAAGAACTGGGCGACTGCCTACGACTTCCCCGCCAAGGTGGACGGCAAGGTCATCCTCGAAGCCTTCGAGACCAAGGATCGCGGCGCCATGCAGGCGTTCGTGCCCAATCTGCGCCGCGCCAAGTTCCAGGACCCCCGCGTGCGGCGCGCCCTGAACTATGCGCTCGATTTCGAGGGCATGAACCACACCCTGTTCTTCGACCAGTATGTTCGCAACGTCAGCTACTTCCAGGGCACGGAGCTGGCCTCCTCTGGCGTGCCCTCCGGACAGGAACTGGAGATCCTGAACACGGTGAAGGACAAGGTGCCGGCGGCGCTGTTCACCAAGCCCTTCGCGAACCCGGTGAACCGCACCGAGGAGGACCGCCGCGCCAATTTGCGCGCCGCCTTCGCGCTGCTGAAGGAGGCTGGGTACCAGATCAAGGGCAAGCAATTGGTGGACGCCAAGGGCGAGCCCTTCACCATCGAGATCCTGGTGAACAACCCGTCCATCGAGCGCGTGGCCCTGTTCTACAAGCCGGGCCTGGAGCGGCTGGGCATCCAGACCTCGGTGCGCACGGTGGACCCGTCGCAGTACCAGAACCGCGTGCGCTCCCGCGACTTCGACATGATCTTCTCCCGCTGGGGCCAGTCGCTGAGCCCGGGCAATGAGCAGCGCGACTTCTGGGGCTCCGACAGCGCGAAGAAGGACGGCTCGCTGAACACCGCCGGCATTTCCAACCCGGCCGTGGATGCGCTCATCGACCGGGTCATCTATGCCAAGGACCGGCCGGACCTCGTGGCGGCGACCCAGGCGCTGGACCGCGTCCTGTTGTGGAACGACTTCGTCATCCCCGCCTGGACCTACAATTTCACCCGCACCGCGCGGTGGGATCGGTTCAGCCGGCCGCAGACGCTGCCCACCTATGATTTCGGCTTCCCCACCATCTGGTGGTGGGATGCGGCGAAGGCCGCCAAGATCGGGGCGACGCCGCAATGACGGCAGGCGATATCGGGCGGCGCGGGCTGCTGCGCCTCGCGGCGGGGGCCGGCGCCTGCGCCGTCCTCCCGTCCTTTCCCGCTTGCGCGCAAGATGCGACGCCAGCGGCGGCTCCCGCGGGAGCGGTTGAGCGCTACGGCCTGTCCTCCTTCGGCGACCTGAAATATCCCGCCGACTTCCCGCATTTCGACTATGTGAACCCGGACGCACCCAAGGGCGGGATCTATTCCCTCATTCCCCCTGGCGCGACTCTGACCTTCAATTCGCTTAACGGCTTCATCCTCGGCGGCGATCCCGCGCAGGGGCTGGCGCTCACCTTCGACAGCCTCATGGCGAGCGCGGCGGATGAGCCGGATTCCCTCTATGGCCTCGTGGCGTCCGGCGTCTCCGTGGAGGACGACGGGCGGCTCTACCGCTTCCGGCTGCGCCCCGAGGCGCGCTTCCACGACGGCACGCCGCTCACGGCGGACGACGTGGTGTTCTCCCTCACTATCCTGAAGTCCGACGGCCACCCCATCATCCGCCAGATGCTGCGCGAGATGACCGGCGTGGAGGCGGACGGACCGGGCACGGTGGTGGTGCGCTTCGAGGCGGACCGGGGGCGGGACGCGCCGCTCATCGTGGCGGGCCAGCCCATCTTCTCCAAGGCCTATTACGCCAAGCGCAAGTTCAACGAGACCTCCCTCGATCCTCCGCTCGGCTCCGGCCCCTACAAGATCGGCAAGTTCGAGAGCGGCCGCTTCATCGAATATGACCGCGTGCCCGGCTATTGGGCCGCGAACCTGCCGGTCAATCGCGGGCGCTACAATTTCGATACGATCCGCTACGAATATTTCCGCGACCGGGACGTGGGCTTCGAGGCGTTCAAGGCGCGGACCTATCTGTTCCGCCAGGAATTCACCTCGCGCACCTGGGCGACGCAATACGACTTTCCCGCTGTTCAGGACGGCCGGGTGAAGCGTGAGGTGCTGCCGGACAATACCCCATCCGGCGCGCAGGGCTGGTTCTTCAACACGCGGCGCGCGAAATTCTCCGACCGGCGGGTGCGCGAGGCCATCGGGCTGGCGTTCGATTTCCAGTGGGCCAACAAGAACCTCATGTTCGGCCTCTATGACCGCACCGTTTCCTTCTTCCAGAATTCCGACCTGATGGCCGAGGGGAAACCCTCTCCCGCCGAGCTGGCGCTGCTGGACCCGTTCCGCGCGAGCCTGCCCGCCTCGGTGTTCGGCGATCCCTACATTCCCCCGGAGAGCGACGGCTCGGGGCAGGACCGGGCTCAGCTTCGCCAGGCCGCCGCCATCCTCAAGGATGCGGGCTACGAGGTGAAGCAGGGGCGCCGGCTCGATCCGAACGGCCAGCCGCTCACGGTGGAGTTCCTCGACGACAGCGGCGTTTTCGAGCGCCACACCTCGCGCTTCATCGCCAATCTCAAGGTCCTGGGCATCGAGGCTTCGTTCCGGGTGGTGGACCCGGCGCAATACGAGCTGCGCCTGAAGGAGTTCGACTTCGACCTGGTGACGCGGCGCTATTCCTTCTCCATCAATCCGGGTGAGGAATTGCGGGCCTATTTCGGCAGCGAGGCGGCGCGCATGCCGGGCTCGCACAACATTTCGGGCATCGCCGAGCCGGCGGTGGACGCGCTCATTTCCGCCGCCCTCGCGGCGAAGACGCGCCCCGAGCTGGTGACCGCGTGCCGGACGCTCGACCGGGTGCTGCGCGCGGGGCACTATTGGGTGCCCCAATGGTACAAGCCCTCCTATTGGGTGGCGTTCTGGGACGTGTACGACCGGCCGGCGACGGCCCCCAAATACGCGCTCGGCGCGCAAGACACCTGGTGGACCCGCCCGGCGGGCCGGCCCGCGCCCGCCAAGGGCGGCTGAGCGGGACGTGCTCTATCGACAAGTTAGAGACTGAATCTCCGATCATGTGTCAGCATAATCGGAGCAGGCTCTAGCGGTCCGGACGGCCCGCAGGACCTTTGGAGAACCGATGCTCGCCTACATCCTCCGCCGCATCGCGCTCATGGTGCCCACCATCCTGGGCATCATGCTGGTGTCCTTCGTGGTCGTGCAGTTCGCCCCGGGCGGCCCCGTGGAGCGCGTGATCGCGCAGCTCTCGGGGGACAACACCTCGGCCATGTCCCGCGTCTCGGGGTCGGGCAGCGACTTCGCCGGCGGCGCCGGCCCCGGGCCGGGCAGCGGCATGGACGGCGGCGGGGGATCGAAATATCGCGGCGCCCAGGGGCTCGACCCGAAATTCATCGCCCAGCTTGAGAAGCAGTTCGGCTTCGACAAGCCCGCCCATGAGCGCTTCCTCCAGATGATCTGGAACTATGCCCGGTTCGATTTCGGGCGCTCCTATTTCCGCGACATCGGCGTCCTGGACCTGATCGCCGAGAAGCTGCCGGTCTCCATCTCGCTCGGGCTCTGGATGACGCTGCTCACCTACCTCATCTCCATCCCGCTCGGCATCTCCAAGGCCATGCGGGACGGCTCGCGCTTCGACATGTGGACGTCCGCCGTGATCATCGTGGGCTATGCGGTGCCCTCCTTCCTGTTCGCCATCCTGCTGATCATCCTGTTCGCGGGCGGCTCGTTCCTGGACTGGTTCCCGCTGCGCGGCCTCACCTCGGACAATTGGGTGCAGATGTCCTGGCCGGAGCGCATCCTGGATTATGCGTGGCACCTGGTGCTGCCGCTGACCTCCATGGTGCTGGGCGCCTTCGCCACCATGACCCTGCTCACCAAGAACTCGTTCCTGGAAGAGATCCGCAAGCAATATGTGACCACGGCGCGCATGAAGGGGCTGAGCGAGCGCAAGGTGCTCTATGGCCACGTGTTCCGGAACGCCATGCTGATCGTCATCGCCGGCTTCCCCAGCGCCTTCATCTCCGCCTTCTTCACGGGCTCGCTGCTCATCGAGACCATCTTCTCGCTGGACGGGCTCGGGCTCCTGGGCTTCGAGAGCGTGCTCAACCGCGACTATCCTGTGGTGTTCGGCACGCTCTACATCTTCTCCCTGGCGGGGCTCATCGTCGGCCTGCTGTCGGATCTCACCTATATGATGGTCGATCCCCGCATCGACTTCGAGACGCGGGAGGTCTGAGCCGTGGACAGCACCGTCAGCCCGCCCGCTCCCGTGTCCGTCCCCGCGCCCCGCGCCCGCTGGCTCTCGCCGCTGAACCAGCGCCGCCTGCGCAATTTCCGGGGCAACCGCCGGGGATGGTGGTCGTTCGTCGTCTTCATGATCCTGTTCGTGGTCAGCCTGTTCGCGGAGTTCATCGCCAACGACCGGCCCATCCTCGTGGAATATGACGGCGGCTATTACATGCCGGTGTTCCGGGACTATCCCGAGACCACGTTCGGCGGCGATTTCGAGACCACCGCGGACTATCGCGACCCCTATCTCCAGAAGCTGATCGCCGAGAAGGGGGGCTGGATGGTCTGGCCGCCGGTGCGCTTCTCCTATTCCACCCACAATCTCGACCTGCCGACCCCCGCCCCCTCGCCGCCCACCTGGATGCTCACCGAGGCGCAGTGCAAGACGGTGGCCGAGCGCAAGGGCGTCAACGGCTGCGCGGGGCTCGAATATAATTGGCTCGGCACCGACGACCAGGGCCGGGACGTGCTGGCGCGGCTCATCTACGGCTTCCGCATCTCGGTGCTGTTCGGCCTCTGCCTCACCCTCGTCTCCTCGGCGGTGGGCGTGACGGCTGGCGCGGTGCAGGGCTATTTCGGCGGCTGGGTGGACCTGCTGTTCCAACGCTTCATCGAGATCTGGACCTCCATCCCCGCCCTCTATCTGCTGCTCATCATCTCCTCGGTGCTGGTGCCGGGCTTCTGGGTGCTGCTGGGCATCCTGCTGCTGTTCTCCTGGGTCTCCTTGGTGGGGCTGGTGCGTGCCGAATTCCTGCGGGCGCGCAACTTCGAATATGTGCAGGCGGCGCGCGCGCTGGGTGTCGGCAATGTCACCATCATGATGCGCCACCTGCTGCCCAACGCCATGGTGGCGACGCTCACCTTCCTGCCCTTCATCCTGTCCTCGTCGGTGATGACGCTGACGGCCCTGGACTTCCTCGGTTTCGGCCTGCCGCCCGGCTCGCCGTCGCTGGGCGAGCTGCTGTCGCAGGGCAAGGCGAACGTGCAGGCACCCTGGCTCGGCCTGACGGGCTTCTTCACGGTGGCGCTCATGCTGAGCCTGCTGATCTTCGTCGGCGAAGCGATCCGCGACGCCTTCGACCCCCGCAAGACCTTCGCGTGAGGGCGTCTCATGGCCGTTGAACCGCTGCTCTCCGTCCAGGATCTCTCCGTCGCCTTCCGCCGCGACGAAGGCGCCCCGGCGCTCGCGGTGGACAGGGTGTCGTTCGACGTGAAGGCGGGCGAGACCGTCGCGCTGGTCGGCGAATCCGGCTCGGGTAAGTCCGTCACCGCCCTCTCGGTGCTGAAGCTCCTGCCCTATCCCACGGCGAGCCATCCCTCCGGCCGGGTCCTGTTCAAGGGGCGGGACCTGCTGACCTTGCCGGAGCGGGACCTGCGCGCGGTGCGCGGCAACGACGTGACCATGGTGTTCCAGGAGCCCATGAGTTCGCTGAACCCGCTCCACACCATCGAGAAGCAGATCGGCGAGATGCTGCTGCTCCACACCGACCTGACCGGCCGGGCGGTGAGCGCGCGCATCGTGGAATTGCTGCACGAGGTGGGCATCCCCGACCCGGAAAGTCGTCTGGGCGCCTATCCGCACCAATTGTCGGGCGGCCAGCGGCAGCGCGTGATGATCGCCATGGCGCTCGCCAACGAGCCGGACCTGCTGATCGCCGACGAGCCCACCACGGCCCTCGACGTGACGGTGCAGGCGCAGATCCTCAAGCTGCTGAAGCAGCTCCAGGCGCGGCTCGGCATGGCCATGCTGTTCATCACCCACGACCTCGGCATCGTGCGCAAGATCGCCGACCGGGTGTGCGTGATGCAGAAGGGGCGCATCGTGGAGCAGGGGGCGGCGGAAGCCACCTTCCTCGCCCCGCAGCATCCCTACACCCAGGCGCTGCTGCGGGCGGAGCCCAAGCCCGATCCCGCCCCCGCCTCGCCGGATGCGCCCGTCGTGGTGGCCTCGCAGGACCTGAAGGTGCATTTCCCCATCAAGCGCGGAATCCTGCGCCGGACCGTGGGCCACGTGAAGGCGGTGGACGGGGTGTCCGTCTCCATCCACCAGGGCGAGACGCTGGGGGTGGTGGGCGAATCCGGCTCGGGCAAGACCACGCTCGGCCTTGCCTTGCTGCGCCTCATCTCCAGCCAGGGGCCGATCCTGTTCCTGGGGCAGCGTATCGACGGGCTGAAGTCCGCCGGCATGCGGCCGCTGCGGCGCGACATGCAGGTGGTGTTCCAGGACCCCTACGGCGCGCTCTCGCCCCGCATGTCCGTGGAGGACATCGTGGGCGAGGGGCTCGGCATCCACCAGGGCAAGCTGTCCCCCGAGGAGCGCGAGGCGCGGGTGATCGCGGCGCTCACGGACGTCGGGCTCGATCCCGAGAGCCGCCACCGCTACCCCCACGAATTCTCCGGCGGCCAGCGCCAGCGCATCTCCATCGCCCGCGCCATGGCGCTGGAGCCGTCCTTCGTGGTGTTGGACGAGCCGACCAGCGCCCTCGACATGCTGGTCCAGGCGCAGATCGTGGACCTGCTGCGCTCGCTCCAGAAGCGGCGCAACCTCACCTACATGTTCATCTCCCACGACCTGCGGGTGGTCTCGGCCCTGGCGAGCCGCATCCTGGTGATGCGCCACGGCAAGGTGGTGGAGGAAGGCCCGGCGCGGGACGTGTTCGAGCATCCGCGCGAGGATTATACCAAGGCCCTGTTCGCCGCCGCCTTCAACCTGGAAGCCTCCCATGCGGGGGCGGTGGCGCAATGAGCACGGCGGGTCCCAAGGGCGATGCGCCGGCGGACGCCGTTCCCGGCACGCCCAAGGTGCTGGCGGACGCCTTCCTCGGCTACGAGACCTACCACATCCGCCTCGCCCATCCCGGCGGCGGGGAGAGCCTCCTCACGCGCGACGTGGTGCGCATGGGGCCGGTGGTGGGCATCCTGTGCGTGGACCCCGCCCGGGGCAGCGTGGTGCTCATCCGCCAGTTCCGCCTCGCGGCCCATTTCGCCACGGGCCGGGGCGACATGATCGAACTGCCCGCGGGCCGGGTGGAAAAGGGCGAGGACGTGGAGGCGGCCGCGCGCCGCGAATGCACGGAAGAGACCGGCCTCGTGCCGCTGCGCATGCGCCTCATGTTCGAGGTGATGCCCTCGCCCGGCGTGCTGGACGAATACGGCACGCTCTATCTCGCGGAGGTGGATTCCGCCGCGCTCCCGGAGCGGGCGGGCCTTGCGGACGAGAACGAGGTGACGCACCCCTTCGCCCTGCCGGTGGACGACGCCTTCCGCCTGCTGGAAGACGGTCGCTGCTTCAACGGCTATCTCGTCATGGCGCTGCAATGGCTGGCGCTGCACCGGGCCGAAATCGGCCTGTGAGGCCGATCAGGGCGCGGGCGTGAAGGCGCTGAGGTCGAACCGCGCCACGTCGTCCAGCAGCGCGAGGAAGGACGAGACCCCCTGCGCGATGGCCGCCTCGCCCTTCTCCCGGGTGGCGGCGGCGGCATTCCCCATGGCGCCCGAGGGGTGCAAATCCTCGCTCATCCAGCCGAAGCCCACCGGGTGGTTGGCCCGCAGCACGGCGAACCGGCTCTCCATCTCCCGGCTGAAGGGCGCGAAGTCGCGCGCCGCGTCCATGCGCACCAGGTCCGGCCGCAGCGCCAGCATGAGGGAGGTCTCAATGTCCCCGCCATGGATGCCGTGGGCGCGCTCATGCTGCGTGAACAGGCCCTCGGGATAGCCGAAGCGGTGCATGGAGGCGGTCACGGCCAGCAGCGCGAAGCGCTCCCGCAGGCGCCGGGCCAGGAGGTCGATGACCGGCACGTTGCCGCCATGGGTGTTGAGCAGGACGAGGCGCCGGATGCCGGCGGCGTGCACCTGCCCGCAGATCTCGCCCCAGGCGGCGAGCGCCGTCTCGGGCGAGAGGCTGAGCGTGCCGGGGAAGGAGAGGTGCTCGGCCGAGGCGCCCACCGCCTGGACCGGCAGGAACAGGACCGGCCGTCCCTCCAGCTTCTCGCCGATGCGCGCCACATAGCCTTCCGCGATGAACAGGTCGGTGCCCAGCGGCAGGTGGGGGCCATGCTGCTCCACCGCCGCCACCGGCAGCACGGCGATGGTGCGCGCGGCCTCCAGCCCGGCGATGGCGGTGGTGGTGCGTTCGGCCCAATGGTGCGTCATGTCCTCAGCCTTTCGCCGGCTTGCAAATACGTCGATCGGAAATGTTAAGATCGTGCCGTACCTTCGCAAAATTGTAAGCCGGCGCGTGGATAAGTACGCTGCGTCGCGAAATCTCGCGGGCGCGCATGGAGGCGTTCGGGGCCTGTCCCGGCCGCCAAGGGGGGTGGGATGAAGGATCCGATTGCGAAGACCATCGGCTATCGCCTCACGCATACGGCCCGTCTCCAGAAGGCCCTGTCGGCCCGTCTGCTGGCGGACCTCGGCCTGTTTCCCGGCCAGGAATCGGTGCTGAAGCTGCTGGTCGAGCAGGACGGCCGGACCATGGGGGATCTGGCCGGCGCGCTCCGGGTACGTCCGCCCACCGCCTCCAAGACCATCGCCCGCCTCACCGCCCAGGGGCTGGTGGAACGCCGCGCCACCGACGGCGACGGCCGCCTCGTGCGGGTCTATCTCACCGATGCGGGCCGCGAGCGGGGCGGGTCCATCGACCGCATCTGGGAAGCGCTTGAGGCGGAGATGGTGGCCGGCCTCGACGGCAAGGAGCGCAAGCGCCTGCGCAAGCTGCTGCGCAAGGTGGAGAAGAACCTCGCCCAGCGCCTCGGCACCGACGGCGGGGTGGACGACGAGGCGGAAGCCGCCGACGAGGACGAGGAGGGCTGAGCCGCCCTCCCCACCGCGCGCCCCGCGCATGAGGCATCCGGTCCCCATGCGCGGAATGTGCGTTCCCATCTGGCCCGGGGCGGGCTATCCCTAGCGTCTAAATCGATTAAGGCCCGATCCATCTCACGGGCTGTCCAGGGGAGAGCCATGCCCAACGCCATTGATCTCAACCAGCGCTGCGCCGTCGTCACCGGGGGCGCGCAGGGAATCGGCCGCGCCATCGTGGAGCGCTTCCTCGCCTCCGGCGCCCGCGTCGCCATCTGGGACCGGGACCTCGACCTCGCCCGCCGCACGGCGGCCGCGCTGGACGCCGACAAGGTGAGCGCGGTGGAAGTGGACGTCACCAGCCTGCCCGCCGTGGAAGCGGCGGCGAAGCAGACCCTGGCCGCGCTGGGGCGCATCGACATCCTGGTTAACAATGCGGGCATTTCCGGCCCCAACACCAAGCTGTGGGAGTATCCCCCGGACGCCTGGGCGCAGGTGCTCGCCATCAACCTGACCGGGCCCTTCAATTGCTGCCGCGCCGTGGCGCCGACCATGATCGCCCAGAATTACGGGCGCATCGTCAACGTCGCCTCCATCGCCGGCAAGGAGGGCAATCCCAACGCCTCGGCCTATTCGGCCTCCAAGGCGGGGGTGATCGCGCTCACCAAGTCGCTGGGCAAGGAACTGGCGGGCTACGACATCGCGGTGAATTGCGTGACGCCCGCCGTGGCGAAGACCGCCATCTTCGACCAGATGACCCAGGAGCATATCGACTACATGCTCGCCAAGATCCCGCGCGCCCGGTTCGTGAAGGTGGAGGAGGTCGCCGCGACGGTTGCCTTTGCGGCATCCGCCGATTGCTCCTTCACGACCGGCGCCGTGTTCGATATTTCGGGCGGTCGCGCCACCTATTGAGGGGCGAATCGCGTCCGAGGCAGTCCAGCACCCATGCGCCCCTCCCCACAGCCTGGTCC
>JACESF010000056.1 GCA_013911975.1 Hyphomicrobiales bacterium
CCCCTCTCCTCCCCCGGCGGAACCGGCCTGCCCTCCCCCCGTTCTCTTAGGGGCTGGGGAAGAAGGAGACCCGCCATGTCGCACCGCATGGAGGCGCGCGAAGGCGCGCCGGTCAAGCTGCAATACTGGTCCGCGTCCCATTCCGTGAGCGCGCCCGAGCACTGGCCAGACCCTTATGAATTCGCCAGCGTGGACGACGCCATCGTCTTCGCCATGACCCAGTCGCCCGCCAACCGGGAACTGGCCTGGCTGCGCACGGCGGACGGTAAGGTGATGAAACCGGACCAGATCCGCCGGGCCTTCGAGCTGCGCCGGAGCTGATTCGGCACCCTGATAGGGCGGAAACCGCGACGGCGCATTGATTTGCCGCCGCTCTCGTGTATTTTTGCGCCGCAAAATGCCCCTTGAGCGGGCCTGAGGTTTCAGGCCCGCCGTTTGCCGTTGGAATCCCATGAAGCTGCGCAATATCGCCATCATCGCCCACGTCGACCACGGCAAGACCACCTTGGTGGACGAGTTGCTGAAGCAGTCCGGCGCCTTCCGCGAGAACCAGCGCGTCGCCGAGCGCGTGATGGATTCCAACGACCTGGAAAAGGAACGCGGCATCACCATCCTCGCCAAGGCCACCTCGGTGGTCTGGAAGGACACCCGCATCAACATCGTGGACACGCCCGGCCACGCCGACTTCGGCGGCGAGGTGGAGCGCATCCTGAACATGGTGGACGGCGCCATCGTGTTGGTGGACGCGGCCGAAGGCCCCATGCCCCAGACCAAGTTCGTGGTGGGCAAGGCGCTCAAGATCGGCCTGAAGCCCATCGTGGCCATCAACAAGGTGGACCGCTCCGACGCGCGCGCCTCCGAGGTCATCAACGAGGTGTTCGACCTGTTCGCGGCGCTGGACGCCACGGACGAGCAGCTCGACTTCCCCATCCTCTACGGTTCCGGCCGCAACGGCTGGATGGCGGACGCGCCCGAAGGCCCCAGCGACCAGGGCATGGCTCCCCTGTTCGACCTCGTGCTGAAGCATGTGCCCGAGCCCAAGGTGGACACGTCCGGCCCCTTCACCATGATCGGCACCATCCTGGAGGCGAACCCCTTCCTCGGCCGCATCATCACCGGCCGCATCGCGTCCGGCACGCTGAAGCCGAACCAGACCATCAAGGTGCTCAACCGCGACGGCGTGCAGCTTGAGCAGGGCCGGGTCTCCAAGATCCTCGCCTTCCGCGGCATCGAGCGCCAGCCCATCGAGGAAGGCATCGCGGGCGACATCGTCGCCATCGCCGGCCTCACCAAGGGCACGGTGGCCGATACCTTCTGCGCGCTCGAAGTGACCACGCCCATGGAGGCGCAGCCCATCGATCCGCCGACCGTCACCATGTCGTTCATCGTGAACGACAGCCCGCTCGCGGGCACCGAGGGTGACAAGGTGACGAGCCGCGTCATCCGCGACCGCCTGCTGCGCGAGGCGGAAGGCAACGTGGCGCTAAAGATCGAGGAATCGGCGGACAAGGATTCGTTCTTCGTCTCCGGCCGCGGCGAACTCCAGCTCGCGGTGCTCATCGAGACCATGCGCCGCGAAGGCTTCGAGCTGGCGGTTTCCCGTCCCCGCGTGGTGTTCCAGAAGGACGAGGCCACCGGCCAGATGCTGGAGCCCATCGAGGAAGTCCTCATCGACGTGGACGAGGAATATTCCGGCACGGTCGTTCAGAAGATGAGCGAGCGGAAGGCCGAGATGATCGAGATGCGCCCCTCCGGCGGCAATCGCCAGCGCCTCGTCTTCTACGCCCCCACCCGCGGCCTCATCGGCTACCAGTCGGAACTGCTCACCGACACGCGCGGCACGGCCATCATGAACCGGCTGTTCCACGAATACGCCCCCTATAAGGGCGAGATCGCGGGCCGTATCAATGGCGTGCTGATCGCCAATGCGGCGGGCGAGGCGGTGGCCTATGCCCTGTGGAACCTCGAGGATCGCGGCCCGATGATGATCGAGCCCGGCTGGAAGGTGTACCAGGGCATGCTGATCGGCGTGCACAACCGGGACAACGACCTGGAAGTGAACGTGCTGAAGGGCAAGCAGCTCACCAACATCCGCACCACCTCCAAGGACGAGGCGGTGCGCCTGACCCCGCCGATCCGCATGACGCTGGAGCGCGCGCTGGCCTGGATTCAGGACGACGAGCTGGTGGAGGTGACGCCCAAGTCCATCCGCCTGCGCAAGCGCCTGCTGGACCCCAACGACCGCAAGCGCGAGGAGCGCAAGCGCGAGAGCGAACTGGCCTGACCGGCCACCATTCGACGAGACGAAAGAACCCCTCCCTCGCGGAGGGGTTTTTTATTGCCCGGCGGTCTACGAACCGCCGTTCGCCTGCAATGCCGCCTCCACCTCCAGCAGGTCGCGCCAGACCAGGCGCTTGCCCAGCGGGGTGCGCAGCAGATAGGCGGGGTGGAAGGTGGGCATGGCCTTGATGGTGCGCGTGCCCGTGTCATAGGGGAAGAAGCGCCCCCGAGTCTTGGTGATGCCCTCGGTGACGCCCAGCAGCGTCTGGGCGGAGGGATTGCCCAGGCAGATCAGGATGTCCGGGTCCGCTAGCTCCACCTGCCGCCGGATGAAGGGCAGGCAGATGGCGGTCTCCTGCGGCGTGGGCGTGCGGTTGCCCGGCGGGCGCCAGGGAATGACGTTGGCGATATAGGCGCTGGTCCGGTCGAGCCCGATGGCGGCCAGCATGAGGTCGAGAAGCCGCCCCGAGCGCCCGACGAAGGGAAGCCCCTGCGCGTCCTCGTCCCGCCCCGGCGCCTCGCCCACCAGCATGACGCGGGCCTGCGGGTTGCCGTCGGCGAAGACGAGGCGGGTGGCGGTCCGCTTCAGCGGGCAGCCGTCGAACCGCTCCAGGATGTCGCGCAATTCCTCCAGCGAACCCGCCGCCCGCGCGGCCTCGCGCGCCGCCATCACCGCCTCGTCGGGCGGCGGGGCGGACACGTTGGGCATGGAGAAGACCGGCGCGCCCTGAGAGGCGGGCGCGGGACGCGCGCCCTGCGGCCCGGCGGGGGCGGCCTGGGGCCGCGCGGGCGCGACGGCGGGGCGGGCCTGCGGCGCCGGAGCGGCCGTGCGCTGCAGCTCGCGCGCGGCGGCCGCCGTGGCGAACCGGTTCACCGGCGCCTCTTCGAGGGCGACATCGACCCCCGCCTGCGCATGGAAGGCAAGGATCTCGCTGAGGGTGGAGAGAGTTGAATCCATGGGCCCGGACAGATTTGCCCCACAGCATAGAGCATCCCCGCGCGGACCGCGATTCCGCCTGTCGGACGGGTGCGGTGGAAAGCGAATTGTCAGAACGGGTGAAGCGTGGAAGAACTCCAGGAAGACGGTTTGATGATGCGCAAGGACGCGGGAATGTCAGAGGTGGAACTGCCCGAACGGGACGGCATGGATTACGACGTGGTGGTCGTCGGCGGAGGCCCGGCGGGCCTTGCGACGGCGATCCGTCTCAAGCAGGTCGCCGCCGAGCGGGGGGAAGAGATTTCCGTCGTGGTGGTGGAGAAGGGCTCCGAGGTGGGCGCCCACATCCTGTCCGGCGCCGTGGTGGACCCCATCGGCCTCAACGCCCTGTTCCCGGACTGGGCCTCGGAAGGCGACGCCCCGCTCCAGACCCAGGTGGACGACGACCGCTTCTACCTGCTCGGCCCGGCGGGCGGCGTGCGCCTGCCCAATTTCGCCATGCCGCCGCTGATGAACAATCACGGCAATTATATCGGCTCGCTCGGCAATGTGTGCCGCTGGCTCGCCACCCGCGCCGAGGCGCTGGGCGTGGAGATCTATCCCGGCTTCGTCGCGTCCGAGATCCTTTATGACGAAACAGGCGCGGTGCGCGGCATCGCCACCGGCGACATGGGCGTGGGGCGTGACGGCGAGCCCAAGGGCGAGTTCACCCGCGGCATGGAGCTGCGCGGGCGCTACACCGTGTTCGCCGAGGGCGCGCGCGGCCACCTGACCAAGCAGCTCATCGCCAAATATTCCCTGGACGCGGGCCGCGAGCCGCCGAAATTCGGCATCGGCCTCAAGGAATTGTGGAAGGTGAAGAGCGACAAGCACCATCCCGGACTGGTGCAGCATGCCTTCGGATGGCCGCTGGACGGCAAGACCGGCGGCGGCGCGTTCCTCTACCACATGGAGGACGAGCAGGTGATGGTGGGCTTCGTGGTCCACCTGAACTACCAGAACCCCTATCTCTCGCCCTTCGACGAGTTCCAGCGCTTCAAGACCCACCCCTTCTTCCGCGATACGTTCGAGGGCGGCAAGCGCATCTCCTACGGCGCGCGCGCCATCACCGAGGGCGGCTGGCAGTCCGTGCCCAAGCTCGCCTTCCCGGGCGGGCTCCTGGTGGGCTGCGCGGCGGGCTTCGTGAACGTGCCCCGCATCAAGGGCAGCCACAACGCCATGCTCTCCGGCATCCTGGCGGCGGACCATCTGGCCAAGGCCCTCGCGGAGGGGCGCGGACAGGACGAGCTGTCCAGCTACGAGGCGAGCTGGCGCGGCTCCGCCATCGGCCATGACCTGCACAAGGTGCGCAACGTGAAGCCGCTCTGGTCCAAGTTCGGCACCTTCGTGGGCATTCCGCTGGGCGGGCTGGACATGTGGACCAACACGCTCGGCTTCTCGCTGTTCGGCACGCTGAAGCACGGCAAGAGCGACGCGGCGACCCTGAAGCCGGCGGCCGAGTGCAAGAAGATCGTCTATCCCAAGCCGGACGGCGTGCTGACCTTCGACAAGCTGTCCTCGGTATTCATCTCCAACACCAACCATGAGGAGGACCAGCCGATCCACCTCAAGGTGAAGGACATGGCGCTCCAGAAGACCTCCGAGCATGATGTGTTCGCGGGCCCCTCGAACCGGTATTGCCCGGCGGGCGTCTATGAATGGGTGGAGGAGAACGGGGCCGCGCCGCGCTTCCAGATCAACGCGCAGAACTGCGTCCACTGCAAGACGTGCGACATCAAGGACCCCAACCAGAACATCGTCTGGACGGCGCCCGAGGGCGGCGGCGGGCCGAACTATCCCAATATGTGACCCGTACTATGTGACCCGGCGGCGCCCAAGCGCCTGCTCGGGGGACGGATGCGAGAACGGCCCCGGCTCCGCGCCGGGGCCGTTCCGTTTTCAGTGGCCGGGAAACTGGATCAGCGTGCGCACCGGCACGCCCATGGACCGGAGCTTCTCGGCCCCGCCCAGGTCTGGCAGGTCGATGATGAAGCAGGCGGCTTCCACCTTGGCGCCGATATTGCGCAGCAGCTTCACCGCCCCTTCCGCCGTGCCGCCCGTGGCGATGAGGTCGTCCACCAGCACCACGCGCTCTCCGGGGGCGACCGCGTCCACATGCATCTCCATCTCGTCCTCGCCATATTCGAGCACGTAGGCCATGCGCACGGTCTGGTGGGGCAGCTTGCCCTTCTTGCGGATGGGCACGAAGCCCGCCGAAAGCTGGTGCGCCACGGCGCCGCCCACGATGAAGCCGCGCGCCTCGATGCCCGCCACCTTGTCGATCTTGGCCCCCGCCCAGGGCTGGACCAGTTCGTCGATGGCGCGCCGGAACGCCCGCGCGTCGCCCAGCAGCGTGGTGATGTCGCGGAACAGGATGCCCGGCTTGGGATAGTTCTCGATGGTGCGGACGGCGTCGGAGAGGCGTTGATCGGTCTCTGCGTGCATCGGACTTCTGCTCGTGCGCGGCGCGCGCGGGATGCGCGGGTCCCGTGTCGCCTAACATCGAATCCCGGCCCGGCGCCAATGAAAACGGCCCCTCCCCCTCCTGCGCGCGGCGCGCCGCCCGTCAGCCGCCGTCGCAGGTCATCTTCACCTTGAAGCGCCGCACGAAGCCGGAGATGAGGCCCTCCCGGATGCGGTCGTGGTCATCGGTATTCACCTTCAGGAAGCCGACCGCGCAATTGTTCCAGCCGGTATCGATGAGATAGAGCCGGCGCCAGCCGTCTGCCTCCGGGCCGCTGGCGCGGGCCGCCTCTCGCCGCTCGCAGGCGCCGGAATCCACGTTGTTCGCGCATTGCCGCTTCACCGTCTCCCGCCACAGGGCGGTGACGTCCCCCTGCCCGGTTAGGGCGTCCACGAAGGGGCGGCAGGCGGCGGCCGCGGGCGCATAGGCCGCCAGCGCCGCCGGATCGCGCAAGCCCTTCAACTCCGCCTCGCCGAAGGCGCAGGCATCGGCGATCTGGTCCGCCACGAGGCGCTGATAGTCCGCGAACCCGTCCAGCGGCTTCAGGCGCGCCACCGCCTCCCCGCTGTCCCGGCAGGCCCGTGCGAAGGCGGCGGGGTCGGCCTTGCCCATGTCGGCGGGCGCCTGCGGCGAGGGCGCGAGAGGCGGGGCGGTGAGACCGGGGTCGAACAGCAGGCGGACCGTGTCCTTCAGGCGCGCCTCGTCCACCCGCGCCGGATCGTAGCGCAGGCGGCCCGTGCACATGCCGTCCTCGATGGTGAGCGTGCGCGAGGCGGCCAGGGCGGCGCCGGGCCAGGCGAGGAGCATCGCCAGCACGGCGGCCCCAATGAGAGTCGCGGGTGAACGGCCCTTGGTCACGGCATCCCCCTGGCGGCTGGCCGGAGGCAGTGCCCGGCATCCTCAAGGCTGACGCAGCGGCGCCCGCGAATCAATCGCTGTCGCGCCATCCCGCCGTCGCGCCTTGGGCCCCTTCGACGGAAGAAGGCGCGCGCCGCCGGGGAATGCCCCTCGCCCGCCCGATCGTCGGCGAGACGGCCCGGCGCAAAAGAAAAGGGCCCCCGGAGGGGCCCTCGTCGATCCGGTTCCGGGAAAGGCGTGCCTCAGTGGGCGACGTCCTTCCAGATCTTCTTCTTCGTGAAGTAGAGCAGGCCCGACAGCACGATGAGGAAGATGAACACCTGGAAGCCGATGCGCTTGCGCGCGTCGAGGTGGGGCTCCGCCAGCCACATCATGAAGGCCGACACGTCGCGGGAATACTGGTCCACGGTCTGCGGCGCGCCGTCGGTATATTCCACCTGCCCGTCGGAGATGGGCTTGGGCATGGCGATCTGATGGCCGGGGAAATACTTGTTGTAGTGCAGGCCCGGCTGCACGGCGGCACCCGCCGGCGGCTCCACATAGCCGTTCAGCAGCGCGTGGATATAGTCCACGCCGTGCTCCTGATACTGCGTGAAGGCGTCGGTGATGAAGCCGGGGAAGCCCACATGGTAGGAGCGGGCCTTGGCCAGAACCGAGAAGTCCGGCGGATAGGCGCCGCCATTGGCGACGCGCGCGGCCTGCTCGTTGGGGAACGGCGCGGGCCAGTGGTCGGAGAGGCGGCCGGGGCGCTGGAACATCTCGCCCTGGTCGTTCGGACCGTCCGTGATCTGGTAGGACCCCGCCACCACCTTGGCCTGCGCCTCGGAGAAGCCCGGGCCGCCGGGCTGGGCGAGGTTGCGGAAGTAGAGGAAGTTCGCGGAGTGGCACGAGGCGCAGACCTCGCGGAACACCTTGAAGCCGCGCTGGAGCTGCCCCTGGTCGTAGGAGCCGAACGGCCCCGCGAACGACCAGGATTCCCGGTGCGGGCGGTCCGTGCCTTCGGCGGACAGGGCCGGGGCGGCGGAGATCGCCACCGCCGCCAGGGCGCCGAGGAGAATGCTACGCTTGATCATTTCTCTCTCCCCGCGCTCGTTCAGGCCTTGGCACCGGGCGCCGCAGCGCCTTTCGCCCCCCGTGCGAGCACTGCATCCGCGATGGATGCGGGCATCGCCGACGGCCGCTCGATGAGGCCGAGCACGGGCAGGATGACGAGGAAGTGGACGAAGTAATAGACGGTGAGGATGCGCGAGGCGATGACGTAGCCGCCTTCAGCCGGCATCGCGCCGAGATAGCCGAGGCCCACCGCCACCACCGCGAAGATCCAGAAGAACTGGCGGAACAGCGGCCGGTAGCGCGCGGAGCGCACCTTGGAGGTGTCGAGCCAGGGCAGGAAGGCCAGCACCGCGATGGCGCCGAACATGGCCAGCACGCCGCCCAGCTTGTCCGGCACCGAGCGCAGGATCGCGTAGAAGGGCAGGAAGTACCATTCCGGCACGATGTGCGCGGGCGTGGCGAGCGGGTTGGCCGGGATGTAATTGTCCGAGTGGCCCAGATAGTTCGGGATGTAGAACACGAACCACGAGAAGAACATGATGAACACCACCATGGCGAACACGTCCTTGACGGTCGCGTAGGGGGTGAAGGGCACCGTGTCCTTGGCGACGCTCTTCACGTCGAGGCCGTCGGGATTGTTCTGGCCCACATGGTGCAGCGCCCAGATGTGCAGGCCGACGATGCCCGCGATCATGAACGGCAGCAGGTAGTGCAGCGAGAAGAAGCGGTTCAGCGTGGGGTCACCCACCGAATAGCCGCCCCACAGCCACAGCACGATGGTCTCGCCCACATAGGGGATGGCGGAGAACAGGTTGGTGATGACGGTGGCGCCCCAGTAGGACATCTGGCCCCAGGGCAGCACGTAGCCCATGAAGGCGGTGGCCATCATCAGCAGGTAGATGATCACGCCGAGGATCCACAGCACTTCGCGCGGCGCCTTGTAGGAGCCGTAATACATGCCGCGGAACATGTGGATATAGACGGCGATGAAGAACATCGACGCGCCGTTGGCGTGGATGTAGCGGATCAGCCAGCCATAGCTCACGTCGCGCATGATGTGCTCGACGCGGGCGAACGACACCGGCGCATAGGCCGTGTAGTGCATGGCCAGCACCACGCCCGACACGATCTGGCACACCAGCATGAAGGTGAGGATGGCGCCGAAGGTCCAGAGATAGTTCAGGTTCTTCGGGGTGGGATAGGAAACCGCCGAAGAATGCACCAGCCCGACGAGCGGCAGCCGGCTCTCGAACCAGCGCGCGATCTTTCCCTGGGGCTGGTAGGTGGAATGTCCTTCCATGGGGTCCAACCTTTTTTGGAGCGAGGCGACGCGCGCGTCAGCCGATCACGATCTTGGTGTCGGAGGTGAAGGTGTAGGGCGGCACCGGCAGGTTCAGCGGCGCCGGCCCGACACGGACCCGGCCCGAGGAATCGTACTGCGAGCCGTGGCAGGGGCAGAACCAGCCGTCATAATTGCCCTGGTGGCCCAGCGGCACGCAGCCCAGATGGGTGCAGATGCCGACCACCACGAGGAAATTGTCGTGGCCCGACTTCACGCGGTCCTGGTCGGGCTGCGGGTCGATGAGCTGGCTCATGGGCACGGCGCGCGCCGCCTCCACGTCCTTGGGGGCGCGGTTGAAGATGAAGATCGGCTTGCCGCGCCACTGCACGGTCACGATCTGCCCTTCGGAAATGGGAGAGAGGTCCACCTCGGTGGTGGAGAGGGCGAGAACCGACTGGTCGGGCTGGAGCTGGGAGATGAACGGCCAGGCGAGGCCCGCCGCGCCCACCGCACCGACCGCACCCGTGGCGATATAGAGAAAATCGCGACGGTTGGTTCCCGAGGTCTCCGTATGTGCCACGGCGTTCTTCCTCACTCGTATATATGGCCAGACCGTCGCGGCACGCATGAATGCGGGAGACAGCTTCGTGCGCGGGAAGCCCCCTTCCGCGCGCGACGCGAGGCCTTATGAGCAACAAGCTCCTCAAAACGAGGATTTGCCACTTTCGATTGCCTCTAATTGCACCCTCTTTTGGCCTTGTCCAGATCGCGACTATGCGGCACGCGGTCCTGTGGCAGCGGCATGAACGCGCAAGGGACCGAGGGAGAGACTGGGGTTTGACCGCATTGACACGCTCCCGCGACCCGGCGGCCGGAGAACCGGCGATGATCCTCGCGCTCTATTGCCCGGACATCGCCCAGAACACAGGCACTTGCCTGCGCACCGGGGCCTGCCTGGGCGTGCCTGTGCACATCATCGAGCCGGCTGGCTTTCCCGTGGGCAGCGCCGCCTTCCGCCGCGCCGGGATGGATTATCTCGACACGGCCGAGATGGTGCGCCACGCCTCCTTCCCCGCTTTCGAGGCCTGGCGGCGGGCGCAGGGGCGGCGGCTCGTCCTGTTCACCACCCGCGCGGCCGAGCCCTACCACCGTTTCGCGTTCCGCCCCGGCGACGTGCTCCTGTTCGGCCGCGAATCGGCCGGCGCGCCGCAGGAGGTGCATGACGCCGCCGACGCGCGGGTGCTGATTCCCCTGCGCCCCGGCCTGCGCTCGCTCAATGTGGCGGTGTCGGCAGGGATCGCCGTGGCGGAGGCGCTGCGCCAGACCGGCGCCCTGCCCGCTGTTCCGTCGCAGGCGGAAGCGGATTAAAAGCCGGCGCAACGTGCCCATCCCGGAAGGACCGCCCATGCTTCCCGCCGACATCGAGAACCAGAAGGCACAGGCGCGGGCCTGGTTCGAAACCCTCCAGGGGCGCATCACCGCCGCCTTCGAGGCCCTGGAGGACGAAGCGCCCGACGCCCTCTATCCCGGCGCGCCCGGCCGCTTCGCGCGCACCCCGTGGCAGCGGACGGACCATTCCGGCGCCCCGGGCGGCGGCGGCACCATGGCCATGATGCGCGGGCGCCTGTTCGAGAAGGTAGGGGTGCATGTCTCCACCGTGTTCGGCGAGTTCGCCCCCGAGTTCCGCGCCCAGATCCCAGGTGCGGCGGAGGACCCGCGCTTCTGGGCCTCGGGCATCTCCCTCATCGCCCACATGGCGAGCCCGCACATTCCCGCTGTCCACATGAACACGCGGTTCGTCGCCACCACCAAGCGCTGGTTCGGCGGCGGGGCGGACCTCACCCCCGTATTGGCCCGCCGCCGCACCCAGGAGGACCCGGACACCCGCGCCTTCCACGCCGCCATGGAAGCCGCGTGCGCGGGCCATGCCGTGGCGGACTACGCGAAGCTGAAGGCGTGGTGCGACGAGTATTTCCACCTGAAGCACCGCAACGAACCGCGCGGCATCGGCGGCATCTTCTATGACTGGCTGGACAGCGGCGACTTTCCCGCCGACCTCGCCTTCACGACGGACGTGGGCCTCGCCTTCCTGGACATCTATCCGCGCCTGGTGCGGGCGAATCTCGACACGCCCTGGACCGAGGCGGACCGGGAGGAGCAGCTCATCCGTCGCGGGCGCTATGTGGAATTCAACCTGCTCTATGACCGGGGCACCATTTTCGGCCTGAAGACCGGCGGCAACGTCGCCTCCATCCTCTCCTCCATGCCGCCCCTGGTGAAATGGCCCTGACGGGGGCGACGCACCGCACCCCGCCCCGTCTTGCGCCACCGCAAGGCGGCGCAGGCCGTTTGTCACCAAGGCGACCCGCCAAGCCCAGTGGCGACCCGCGGCCTTTCCGCCGCACGCCGTCGCGCGTGGTGATTGTCAGCGCGCGGGCGATAGGGTAGAGGAATCCCCGCGTCAGCACCCGTAGCTCAGCTGGATAGAGCGTTGCCCTCCGAAGGCAAAGGTCGCACGTTCGAATCGTGCCGGGTGCGCCAATCCTTCCAGGCAAAATCTGATTTTCTTGCGGGTCCACCGAAGGCTTCGGCGCGCGCCGTGCGCCGCGCGGGGCTTGTCGTCCCCGCTCCTATTGCGCCTGTCCCGCGCCCCTGAAGCCCTCGCGCAAGGCGCCGGCCAGGATGGTGCGGTGGAGCGAGCGGCCGGCGGGGGAGAGGTCGCGGCCGGCGCGCTTGATGAGGAAGAGCTGGCGTTCCACGCGCGGCGCGATCAGGGGGCGGTAGGTCAGGACGCGATGGTCCTCGCGCGGCCAGGCGAGGCTCGGCAGAGGCGCGACGCCCACGCCCGCCTCCACCATGGCCAGAAGCGTGGCCGGATGCTCCGCCTCGTGATGAGGCGCTGCCGCCACGGGCAGGCCGCGGTCCATTTCCAGCCGGATGCCGGTGCCCGGCGCCATGGCGATGAGCCCGGCATCGGAGGCTTCCAGCCAGGACACCTCGGTGAGCGCCGCCAGGGGATGGTCGCGCCGCATGACGAGGGCGAAGGTGTCGGTCAGCAGGAAGGTGCTGTCCAGCTCCGGGTCGTCGCCGGGCACGTTGGCGATGCCCAGTTCCGCGTCGCCGCTGCGCAGGGTCGTGATGATCTGCTGGCGCGGCGCCTCCCGCACGCTCACGCTCACCATGGGGTGGGCGGCCTGGAACCGCGCCAGGACGGAGGGCAGAAGCCGCAGCGCCACCGAGGGCACGCAGGTGACGGCCACATGGCCGCGCCGGTGCTCCTTCAGGTCGTTCAGGTCCTGGAGCTGGTGCTCAAGGTCCGCCAGCACCCGCTGGATGCCCGGCAGGAAATCCCGCCCCACGGCGCTCAGCTGGACGCTCCGCGTGGTGCGGTCCAGCAGGCGCACGCCGAGGTCGCCTTCAAGCTGCTGGACGGCCTGGCTGAGCGCCGATTGCGATATCCCCAGCAGCCGCGCCGCGCCGCTGAAGCTGCCCGCCTGGGCGACCGCGACGAAGGCCCGCAACTGCCGGAGATTCAGATTTATCGTCATTCCTAATAAATATATCTATTTTTCCCGACTTGTTAATAAGACTCCCCAATGAGAAGCTTTTAATCGTGATCAATAATTGTGCACCTGCGAGATACGCCGGGCACCGGACGGCGCGGGACACACGCCGCCACTTCCTTCCTGAGAGGCTTTCGGCATGGTCATGGATCGGCGCTTCCTCCTGAAAATGTCCCTTGCGGGCGCTGCGGTCGGCGCCTTCGGCCCGTTCGGCGCGGCCCGCGCGGCCGGCACGCCGGTCGTCATTTCCGAGGCGCTGCGCCTCGGCATGTATTCGACGCTCTATGTGGCGGCCGAGAAGGGCCTGTTCGCCAAGCACGGGCTGGAGGCGGACGTCTCCACTGCCGGCGGCATCGCCCTGCCCACCCCCATCGTGCTCTCCGGCCGCGCCCAGTTCGCGGTGACGAGCCCCGGCATGTCGGTGAATGCGGCGCGCGAGGGCGGCAAGCTGAAAAACATCGCCAAGATCGTGGGCGGCGTCTCCATGTGGGCCATGGCGCGGCCCGACAGCCAGATCAAGTCCATCCAGGATCTGCGCGGCAAGACCATCGCCACGCTGAAATTCCCGTCCTCCACCATCCAGGTGCCCACCTATGCCATGAAGGCGGTCGGCGGGTTCGATCCCAAGGAAGCGGGCGTCACCTTCCTGGAACTCCCCGCCGGCGCCCAGGCCGCCGCCGTGAAGGACGGCCGCGCCGACGTCGCCACCGCCTTCGAATGGGACATCTCCATCGGCGCCGAGCAGTTCGGCCTGAAGCCGGTCCTCTCCTTCGCGGACATCATCGGCCCGCTCTGCTTCACCACCGCCATGGCGAGCGAGGACTACATCGCCAAGAACCCCGCCACCGTGCAAGGCTTCTGCAACGCCATCGCCGAGGCGCAGAAGCTGATGCACGCCGACAATGCGGTGTTCACGCAGGTGGCCGAGAAATACTTCCCGAAGGTCGCCCCCTCGGTGATCGCCAACGCCACGAAGAACTTCTTCGACTCGCGCACGGCCATCCCGAAGAACCCAACCATCTCGGACGCCGAATGGACCCGCGCCATGGAGCTGGAGCTGGGCGGCGGCTCCATCAAGTCGGCCCTTCCCTATGCCCAGATGGTCGACAATTCCTTCGCCCTGAAGGCGGCGAAGGATTTCGGAGTTGCCGGATGACAGTCTCGACCAGCTTTCCCGCGTCCCGGCGGACAGTGACCCTGCCCGCCCGTCCCGAGCCGCTCACCCTCGCCGTCGAGGAGACGGCGGTGATCGTGGTGGACATGCAGAACGCCTATGCCTCCGAGGGCGGCTATCTCGACCTCGCCGGCTTCGACATCTCCGGCGCCAAGGCGGCCATCGCGGCCATCGCCGAGACGGTGGAGGTGGCCCGCGCCGCGGGTGTCACGGTCATCTATTTCCAGAACGGCTGGGACAAGGATTATGTGGAGGCGGGCGGCCCCGGCTCGCCCAACTGGCACAAGTCCAACGCCCTGAAGACCATGCGCAAGCGCCCGGAGCTGCACGGCGAGCTTCTGGCCAAGGGCGGCTGGGACTATGCGCTGGTGGACGCGCTGACCCCGCAGGCGGGCGACATCCTGGTGCCGAAGCCGCGCTATTCCGGCTTCTTCAACTCGCAGTTCGACAGCATCCTGAGGGCGCGGGGCATCCGCAACCTCGTCTTCTGCGGCATCGCCACCAATGTGTGCGTGGAATCCACGCTGCGCGACGGCTTCCACCTGGAATATTTCGGCGTCCTTCTGGAGGACGCCACCCATCAGGCCGGGCCGGACTATGTCCAGAAGGCCGCGATCTACAACGTGGAGACCTTCTTCGGCTGGGTCTCCAATGTCGCCGAATTCCGCCGCGCCTTCGCGCAGACCCCTCCCAAGCAGGATTGAGGCTTCCATGACCTCCCGCGCCATCATCCCCCCCGGCTCCGGCACGCCGCTGGCCCCCTTCTCCCCCGGCATCCTGGCGGACAATATCGTCTATGTGTCCGGCACCCTGCCGTTCGACAAGGACAACAACGTCGTCCATCTGGGCGATGCCGCGGCCCAGACCCGGCATGTGCTCGAAATCATCAAGAGCGTGCTGGAGACGGCCGGCGCCTCCATGGCGGACGTGACCTTCAACCAGATCTTCCTCACCGACTGGGCCAATTACGCCGCCATGAACGCGGTCTATGCGGAATATTTCCCCGGCGAGAAGCCCGCCCGCTTCTGCGTGCAGGTGGGGCTCGTGAAGCCCGGCGCGCTGGTGGAGATCGCCACGACCGCCCACAAGCGGGGCTGAGCGGTGAGCCTGATGACCGCTCCCCTCCCGGCTCAAGCAGGCGTCCGCCGGGGCGGCTGGCAGGTGCGCCTGCCCTCCGCGCCCCGCGTGGCGCTCTACCAGATCGCCCTCCTGGTCGGTCTCCTCGCCGCCTGGGAGGCGGCCGTGAGCATCGGCTGGCTGCCGGTCTATCTCTATGGGCGCCCGAGCGGCGTCTTCGAGCGGGGCTGGCAGCTCATCCTCTCGGGCGAGCTGGCGCGCGATGCGGCGCTGACCGCCTGGGAGGCGGTGGCGGGCTTCGTCATCGGCACCGTGCTCGGCAGCGCGGCGGGCCTCGTGCTCTGGCTGTTCCCCACCGGCGCCGCCGTGCTGCGGCCCTACATGATCGCGCTCAACGGCCTGCCCAAGATCGCGCTCGCGCCGCTCATCATCGTGTGGTTCGGCATCGGGCTGGGCTCCAAGATCGCCATCGCGGCCATCATCACCTTCATCGTCGCCCTCATCACCGCCCAGCAGGGCGCGAAGGAGGTGGACGAGGACCTGCTGAAGCTCATGCGCTCGCTGGGCGCCAGCCGCCTGCGCACCTGGCGCACGGTCATCGTCCCCGGCGCCGTGCCGTGGATCGTCTCCGCCTTCCGCCTCAATGTGGGCTTCGCCCTCATTGGCGCGGTGGTCGGCGAGTACATCGCCTCCAAGGAGGGCCTCGGCTACATGATCTACTATGCCGGTGTCCTCTATGACCTGAACGCCGTGTGGGTCGGCATCGCCGCTTTGATGGCCGTCGCCCTCCTCATGTACGGCGCCGTGGACCTGATCGAGCGGCGCCTGCGCGCCTGACCTCTTCCCCCTTGCGAGACGAAGACGTTCCATGCCTTACGCGCACGGCGGCGACGCCGACATCTATTACGAAGTCCATGGCAGCGGCACGCCCATCCTGCTCTCGGCGGGCATGGGCGGCGGCGGCGGCTTCTGGCGCCCCCAGGTGGAGGCGCTCTCCGCGCGCCACACGGTCGTGCTCTACGACCATGCGGGAACCGGCCGCAGCGCGCGGGACATCGGCCCGCGCACCATCCCGGAAATGGCCGCGGACATGGCCCGCGTGCTGGACGCGGCGGGCCTCGAGGATGCCCATGTGGCGGGCCACGCCATCGGCGGCATCATCGGCATGGAGCTGGCCCTCGCCGCCCCCGAGCGGGTGCGCAGCCTCACCGTGGTGAACGGCTGGGCGCGGGCGGACGGCTTCCTGCGGCGCTGCTTCGAGGTGCGCACGCGCATCCTCCTGGCCTCGGGCCCGCAGGCCTATGTGCGGGCGCAGCCGCTGTTCCTCTATCCGCCCCGCTGGATCGCCGACAACATGGATGTGCTGGAGGCGGAAGAGGCCCACATGGTGGCCAACTTCCCGTCCGCCGACACCATGCTGAGCCGCATCGAGACCTTCCTCGCCTTCGACGGGCGGGAGCGCATGGCGGACATAAGCGTCCCCACCCTGCTGGCGGTGGCGCGGGACGATGCCCTCGTGCCGTCCTATCTCTCGGAGCATCTGGCGGCGGGCATCCCCGGCGCCCGCATCGCCGAGGTGGAATGGGGCGCCCACGCCTTCACCGCCGTCGAGCCGGACCGGTTCAACGACATGCTGCTCGCCTTCTGCGCGGAGACGGATCGATGACGCAGGCAACGACCCGCCGCAACGTGGTGCTGCGCGCCGAGGACGTGGGCGTGGTCTTCCCCGGCCGGAACGGGCCGGTGGAAGCCATCCGCAAGGTGGATTTCGAGCTGTACGAGGGCGAGACGCTCGCCATCGTCGGCCCTTCGGGCTGCGGCAAGTCCACCTTGTTCAACGCCATCTCGGGCCTGCTGAAGCCGACGCGCGGCCTCATCGAGGTGGACGGCCTCAAGGTGGACGATGCCACGGGCCACGTCGGCTACATGCTCCAGAAGGACCTGCTGCTGCCCTGGCGCACGGTGATGGAGAATGTGGTGCTGGGGCTGGAGGTGCGCGGCACGCCCAAGGCGGAGGCCCGCGCCATCGCGCAAGGCCTGATCAATGCCTACGGCCTCTCGGGCTTCGAGAATGCCCGGCCCGCGACGCTCTCCGGCGGCATGCGCCAGCGCGTCGCCATCATGCGCACGCTGGCCTTCGACCCGAAGGTGATCCTGCTGGACGAGCCCTTCTCTGCGCTCGACTTCCAGACCCGCCTCCTGCTGCAGGCGGACGTCACGCGCATCATCGGCGAGCGGGGCAAGAGCGCGATCCTCGTCACCCACGACATCGGCGAAGCCATCGCCATGGCGGACCGCGTGCTGGTGCTCAGCCTGCGCCCCGCGACCGTGCGCGCCGTCCACGAGATCCGCCTCCCGCGCGAAGGCGCCGACCCCGTGGCCCTGCGCGCGGACCCGGCGTTCACCGAGTATTTCTCGATGATCTGGAAGGATCTGGAGATCCCGAAGGCGGCCTAAAGCGGATCGCCCTTCAGATCGATGGATGGCTGCCAGCCCCTGGTGACCGTCATGCCCGGGCTCGTCCCGGGCATCCACGCCTGCGTGTCGAGCGTGGACCCAGCCGAGCCCCGTGGATGGCCGGGACAAGCCCGGCCATGACGCTGTGCGTTCGGAAAGAACAGTCTCGCCTGCTTGGGGGCCGCCCGCTCAGGTGCCGTAATGCCGGAGCATCCGCTCGAAGCTGGCGGGCGCGTGCCAGGCGCGGGACGGCGGGAGAGCGCTGGCGAGGCATCGCCCGCGCTTGAGATAGAGATGGGCATCGTGCTCCCACGAGACGCCGATGGCGCCGTGGAGCTGGATACAGGCCCGCGTCGCCGCGTCCATGGCCTGTGACGCGAGCGCGTAGGCGCAGAGCACGTCCAGGCGCGCCGAGGGCGCCGCGCCGTCCCAGGCAGCGGCGGCCGCCCTCACCGCGAGGTCCGACGCATCGGTGGCGATGGCAATATCGGCGAGGCGGTGCTTGAGCGCCTGGAAGCTGCCGATGGGCGCGCCGAACTGAACGCGGGTCTTCGCATAGTCCGTGCAAAGCCCGAGGGCGCCCCGGGCGATCCCCACAAGCTGCGCCGCGAGAAAGAGCTGGAAGGCATCGAGGCTCCGCTCGCCCCCCGCGATCTCCAGGCCCAGGGCCTCGTCCGGGACGAAAGCCTCGCTCACCGGCGTCCCCGGGTCCAGCGGCTGGCACGCCCGCGCGATGCGCATGGCGGCGGCCGGCACCAGATGCAGGCGAAGCCCCTCCCCCGCGCCGGGCAGCGCCAGCAGCACATGGGTCGCGCTCGCGCCGTGGTCCACCAGGGCATGCCATCCGCCCTCCCCGCGCGCGGCCAGCGCGAAGGCCAGCCGCACCTCGCCCGCCGCAACGGCGGCGCGCAGGTCATCGTCGCCCGCAACGCCGGGCGCGAGGGCGAGGGAGGCCGCCCAGTTGCCGGGAGCGAGGGCGCGCCCAAGCTCCGCCCCTACCACCACGGCCGCCGCCATGCCGAGGCCCAAGCCCCCCGCCTCTTCCGGCAGGAGCAGGCCGGGCCAGCCCATCTCGGTGGCGAGCGCCCACAGGCGCGGCGCGAGGTCGGGCGCGATCCGGTCGCCGGTCTTCAGGTCTTCCCGCGAGAAGGCGCCCGCCAGGACGCGCTCCGTCGCGACGCGAATATCGTCGAACTCTTCCTGCATGTCCGTATCCTGATCCAAGGCGGGCGCCGTCAGCGCGGCAGGCCCAGCACGCGCTCGGCGATGATGTTGCGCTGGATTTCGGAGGTGCCCGCGAGGATCGTCTCGGCGCGCGACCAGAGATAATCCCGCTGCCAGTGGCGCCGGTCCACAGCCGCCGCGTCCTGGGGCCCCAGGCGCGCGCGGGGCCCCAGCACGTCCATGGCGAGGTCCAGCAGGCGCTGGTGGCTCTCGCTCCAGACCAGCTTCAGATAGGACCCTTCCGGCCCCGGCGTGCCGCCCGCGCGCGACAGCATGCGCCGGGCGAACAGCTTCAGGACGTGCACGTCCAGATGGGACCGCGCGAGCCGCTGGCGGATCGCCGGGTCGTCCATGGGCGCGGCGCCGCCGAAGCCGGGCCGCGCGGCCACGGCCAGCAGGTCGCGGAACTCCTCCTCCATGCGCACGAGGCGCGGGATGAAATAGGTGGCCCGCTCGAAGCTCGCCGCCGCCATGGCGATGGCCCAGCCCTGGTTCTCCTCGCCCACGCGGTTCTCCACCGGCACGCGCACGGCGTCGAAGAAGACCTCGTTGAATTCCTGCTCGCCGTTGATTTGGCGGATGGGCCGCACGGTGATGCCGGGCGACCTCATGTCCACCAGCAGGAACGAGATGCCCTTGTGCTTCGGCACGGACGTGTCGGTGCGCACCAGCAGGAAGCACCAGTCCGCGATATCCGCGTAGCTGGTCCAGATCTTCTGGCCGGTGATGACGTAATGATCCCCGTCCCGCACGGCGCGGGTGCGCAGCGCGGCAAGGTCCGACCCCGCGCCCGGCTCGGAATAGCCCTGGCACCAGATCTCCCGGTTGGCCAGCAACTCGGGCAGGAAGCGCCGCTTCTGGGCCGCGCTGCCGTAATGGAGCAACGTCGGCCCCAGGATGCCGTGGCCGATGACGTTGACGCCCTGGGGGGCGCCGCTGCGGGCGAACTCCTCCAGGAAGATCACCATGCGCGCCAGCGGCAGGTCGAGGCCGCCCTCGGCCTTCGGCCAGTTCAGCCCCCGCCAGCCCGCCGCGCACAGATGGTCCTCGAAGGCCCGGCGAAAGACCATGTCGTGGGGCGACACGGGCGCGGGAAAGCGCCCGGCCACCACCGCGAGATTCTCGGCGAACCAGTCCCGGACGAGGCCCCGGAAGGCCTCGTCGTCCATGTCCTCGATCTCGATGTCCGTCATGGAGACTATTCCGACACCTGGATGTTCGCGCGCTTGGCGATGTCGGCCCATTTCTGGAGATCGGCCTTGATGAAGGCCGCGAACTTCTCCGGGCCGTAGCCGATCACGTCGCCACCGATCTTCGCGTAGCGCTCCTTGAAGCTCGGCTCCGCGATGACCTTCTGGATGGCCGCGTTCAGCTTGCGCGCGATCTCCGGATCGAGGCCCGCCGGACCGAGGATGCCGAACCACGGCATGGCCTCGTAGCCGGGCAGTCCGCTTTCCGCGATGGTGGGCACGTCCGGCACCAGAGGCGAGCGCTCGGCGGAGACCACGCCCAGCGCCCGGATCTTGCCGGCCCGCACCAGAGGCAGGGAGGAGGCGACGGCGTCGAACATCATGTCCACCCGGCCGGCGGTCAGGTCGATGAGGGCGGGCGCGCTGCCCTTGTAGGGAATGTGGGTGAGCTTGACGCCCGCCATGGCGGCGAACAGTTCTGCCTCCAAATGGGTGGAGGTGCCCGCGCCCACCGAGGCATAGGTGATCTCGCCGGGCTTGGCCTTGGCGAGGGCGATGAGCTGCGCCACGTTCTCGGCGGGCAGGTCGTTCTTCACCACCAGGATGTGCAGCAGCGAGGCCACCAGCGTGACCGGCGTGAAGTCCTTGATGGGATCGTAGCGGATATCCTTCTGGACCGCCGGATTGATGGTGTGGCCCGACGCGGCCACCAGGAACGAATAGCCGTCGGGCGCGGCATGGGCGATGGCGTTGGTGGCGATCATGGTGCCCGCGCCGGGCTTGTTCTCCACCACCACCGGCACCTTCAGCTCCTCGGAGACCTTCTCCGCCAGGATGCGCGCCATGCTGTCGAGCGCGCCGCCCGCGGCGAAGCCCACCACGAAGGTGATGGGCCGCGCGGGCCAGCCCTGCGCCTGCCCCTGTGCCTGCGCCGTGCTGACGCCGGCGAAGACCGCCACAGCGGCGGCCGCCGCCAAAAGAAGCTTCCTCATGCAACATTCCTCCCGGGTTCGCCTGCATGGGTCTGCAGGTCGGCTTGTGGTGATGGGGTGTGCGCCGCGCGGGCGAGCTGGACGAGGCAATCCACCGCGACCACGCCTTGTCCGCGCGGGCGGACGATGAATGGATTGACCTCAAGTTCCTGGAGCCTGTCGCCCGCGGCAAGGGCCGCCTGAGACAGCCCGGCGATGGCGGCGCAGAGCGCATCCACGTCGCAGGCCGGGCTGTTCCGGAACCCGGTCAGCAGGCGGTAGCCCTTCAAGCGCTCCAGCATGGCCCGTGCCTTGTCCGCGTCCACGGGCAGCAGGGCATGGGCGGTGTCGGCCAGAAGCTCGGTGAGGATGCCGCCCAGGCCCACCGTCAGGGTCAGGCCGAAGACCGGATCGCGCGTGACGCCCGCCAGCACCTCGACGCCGCGCGCCTCCTGGTGCTGAAGCACCACGCCCTCGATATGGGCATCGGGGGCGTAGCACCGGGCGGAGCCGACGATCTGCGTGAACGCTTCGGCGGCCTCCGCCGCGCTCGCGATGTTGAGCCGGACGCCGCCTGCCTCGGACTTGTGGGCGATGTCGGGGCTCAGCACCTTCAGAACCAGGGGAAAGCCCATGTCCTGCGCGGCCTCGGCCGTGGCCTGCGCGCTGGCGGCCACGCGCTCCTCCACCACCGGCACGCCGAAGGCGGAGAGGAAGCTTTTGCCCTCCACTTCCGTCAGGGCGCCGCGCCCCTCGCGGGCGGCGGCCTCCAGGATGGCGGGGAGAGCCGACGGCACGGCGGGCGCGGCGAGCGCCCGGCCATGGCGCGCATGCCAGTGGGCGAGCGTGGACAGCGCCGCGACGCCCCGCGCGGTGTCGTCGAACACCGGGATGCCCCCCTCCACCAGCGCCTCGCGGCAGGTGGCCTGCAGGGTGTCGATGGCCGCGAACAGCATGGGCGAGGTCCGCGCCACCTCGATCAGGTCCGGCGCCATGCGGTCGAGCAGATAGCCCGGCGCATAGACCAGGACGAAGTCCACGTCGCCGCTCTCGGCGAGCGCCGTCAGGGCATTGCGGAAGAAGCCCATCTGGTTGACCACGTTGCCGGTGACATCCACCGGATTGCTCACCATGCCGTAGTCCGGAATCCCGGCCCGCAGCACGGCCTGGACCGCCGGGGAGAGGCTCGGCACGTCGATGCCGCGCTGGGTGAACTTGTCCGCCAGAAGCGCCCCGAGCGCGCCGGACATGGTGATGATCGCCACCCGCCGCCCCGCCGTGCGGTGGGTGAAGCGCGAGAGATAGGCGAGGTCCGCCAGATGGGAGAGGTCCTCCGCCAACTGGACGTTCATGTCCTCGAAGACCGCCCGGTAGACCGCCTGGCTGCCCGCGAGCGAAGCGGTGTGGGAGGCCGCGGCCTCCGCGCCCTTGTCGGTGTCGCCCACCTTCAGCAGGATGAGCGGGCGCCGGGCCTCGCGCAGGGCCGCCGCCACGCGCAGGAAGCGCGGGCCGTCGCGCAGGCCCTCCACATAGCCGGCGATGGCGTGGGTGGACGGGTCGGCGGCGAAATATTCGAGATATTCGGAAAACTCGACGTCCGCCTCATTGCCCGTGTTGATCACGCAATTGAAGCCCACATCCAGCTTGCGGCCGGCGGCATAGACCGAGGCGCACACGTTCCCGCTCTGCGTGACCAGCGCCACGGAGTGGTTGGCCGCCGGCGGGGGCACGACGCGGAACACGGAGGCGAACGCCGTATAGGCATGGGTCTCCAGATTGGCGAAGCCCATGCAATTGGGCCCGGCCACGGGAATGCCGATCTCCTTCACGCAGGCGACCAGCTCCTCCTGGAGGCGGATGCCCTCCGGGGTGCCGGTTTCCGCGAAGCCCGAGGCGAACACCACGGCGGAGCGCACCCCCATGGACGCCGCGCGGCGCAGCTGGGGCACCACGTCCTTGGCGGCCACGGCCATGGCCAGGAGGTCCACCGGCCCCGGCAGGGATTCCAGGTCCGGATAGCAGCGCAGGCCCGAAATCTCCTGGTACTTGGGATTGATCGGGTAGATGGCCCCGGCAAAGCCGTGCTGGAGCAGCAATTGCAGCGGCATGCCGCCCACCCGGCCCGGATCGGCCGACGCGCCGAGAATGGCGATGGAGGCGGGATTGATGAGGGGCGCGAGGCGGGTCATGCGCGCGCGCCCTTCTGGATGGCCTGGGAGAGGCCCTTGTCCCGGATCGCCTTGAATTCCTCGGTCATGTGGCTGAGCTGGTGGGTGTCGAAATGCGCTTCCAGCGACGTGCGCAGGCCCTGCATGTCGAGGGTGCGGTTGAGGGAGCGCTTCAGCGTCTTGAGGGCGAAGGGCGGCGCATTGGCGATCTTCGCGGCCAGCGCCTGCACCTCGGCCTCCAGATCGGCCCGGGGCACCACCCGGTTCACCATGCCGATGCGGTGCCCCTCGGCGGCGGTGATGCGCTCGCCGGTGAACAGCATCTCCTTCGCCCGGCGCGTGCCCATCACCCAGGGATGGATGAGCACTTCCACGGCGGCGCAGGCCAGCGTCTGCGCCACGGGATCGGCGAAGAAGGCATCCTCCGACGCCACCACCAGGTCGCACATGTTCGCCACCATGAAGGCGCCCGCGATGCAGGCGCCCTGCACCTCCGCGATGGTGGGCTTGGGCAGGTCCCAGAGCTTCAGGGCATAGCCGTAATAGCGCTGCTCCTCATAGGCCCAGCGCTCCTCCACGGTGAAATGGGCGCGGCTCTCCTGCGCCTCCTTCAGATCGTGACCGGCGGAGAAATGGTCGCCGTTTCCGGCGATCACCACCACCCGCACCGCCGGGTCCGCCACCGCGCGGTCCAGGGCATCGGAGAATTCATCGAGAAGCCTGCGGCTTTCGGCATTGCGCCGGTCGGGCCGGTTGTGCGCGATGCGCGCCATGGGCCCGACCACCTCATAGGTGATGTCTTCGTAGCGGATATGGCTCACTTGACGTTCCATATTATGAAATTATTCTTCTCTCGTAAGCCCATGATCCGAGAGAATGAGCGCCAAGGTCAACGCGAAACCTCAGATTCACCGCGCATCAGAATTCCATTATATGGACACTCCATGTCATCGCTCCCCGGCACCCAGGCCCTGACGCGCGCCTTCCTCCTGCTGCGACTGATCGCGCGCAGCGCAGCCGGCGGCCTTCCCCTCTCGGAACTGGCGGATGCCGCCGGGCTCGCGCGGCCCACGGCCCACCGGCTGCTGAAGCTGCTCACGGAGGAAGGGATGGTGGAGCAGGACGCCGCCTCGCGCCGCTACCGGATGGGGCCGCTCGCCTTCGAGTTCGGCCTGCTGGCGCCGCGCCCCACCGCCCTTGTGGAACTCTGCCGCCCGGCCCTGAAGCGGGTGGCGCTGGAAACCGAGGACACCGCCTATCTCACCATGCGCAGCGGCATCGACGGCGTATGCATCGACCGGATCGAGGGGAGCCATCCCATCCGCGCCCTCACCATCGACGTGGGCGGGCGGCGCCCGCTGGGCGTCGGCGCCACCGGCCTCGCCTTGCTGGGCGCCCTGCCGGAGGACGAGGCGGAAGCGATCCTCGAACGCAATGCGGGCGACTACCGGCGCTACGGCCGGCTCACGGAGCGGGAAGTGCGGGAAAATCTCGTGGAGGCGCGCCAGACCGGCTTCGGCTACAGCGTGGAGCGCATCACACTGGGGGTGAGCGGCATCGGCATCGTCATTCCGAACCTCTCCGGCACGCCCTTCGTGGGCATCAGCGTGGCCTCCATCACCTCGCGCATCATCGGCGAGCGGCAGGACTTCATCGAGGACGTCCTGAAACGCGAATCCAAGGCCCTCGCCCGCACCCTCTCCTCCTGGCCTGACCCCGCCTGACACCCGGAGGCGACGCCTCGATCCGCGCTCCCGTGAGGGAGCGACCACGACTTTCGCCCGCAGCTGCGTCCTCCATCACGTTTCGATCCGCGCTCCCGTCAGGGAGCGACCGGAGCCTCCGGAGGATGACCCTTCCTCCTGCGAGTTTCGATCCGCGCTCCCGTAAGGAAGCGACTTGATCTTGTTCAGCGCGGCCGCGCCCTCGTCGCCGTTTCGATACGCGCTCCCGTGAGGAAGCGACCGCCCGCCATCGTCCAGCTGCTCGTCCATCTCGCGGTTTCGATCCGCGCTCCCGTGAGGGAGCGACATACCCGTCGCGTCTCGCCCATCCGCCACCTGCTGTTTCGATCCGCGCTCCCGTGAGGGAGCGACAACAGAGCGGCCGATCTTCTCCCAGGGCGAACCAGTTTCGATCCGCGCTCCCGTGAGGGAGCGACGCGAGAACACCAAACGCTCCCGCCGGAAGATCATTGGTTTCGATCCGCGCTCCCGTGAGGGAGCGACAGGGCATCATTCAGCGCGTCTATGACGGCTACAGGTTTCGATCCGCGCTCCCGTGAGGGAGCGACCGAGCTCTCGGTCAAGCTCAATCAGCAGATCCTGAGTTTCGATCCGCGCTCCCGTGAGGGAGCGACACCTGCCCGGCTGGCAGGGCGTGAGGAAGATGCGCGTTTCGATCCGCGCTCCCGTAAGGGAGCGACTGAGCGCGAGGTGTGGATGCGAGCGCCGTGGTCTGTTTCGATCCGCGCTCCCGTGAGGGAGCGACCACGGCCCAGACGGAACTCGTAGGTACCGGGCTCGTTTCGATCCGCGCTCCCGTGAGGGAGCGACCTATGCCAAACTCGATCTCGTTCACGCTCAAATAGTTTCGATCCGCGCTCCCGTGAGGGAGCGACGGAGGCGCGCCCTGGGGCTTTTTGCCCTTTGGGTGTTTCGATCCGCGCTCCCGTGAGGGAGCGACATAGGACGCGTTCGGGCCGGCATTGCTGTTGACGTTTCGATCCGCGCTCCCGTGAGGGAGCGACGCCATCTGCCCAGCGTCCCAATAGCGGATATCGGGGTTTCGATCCGCGCTCCCGTGAGGGAGCGACCTACGGCTACGCGCTCGACAAGCGGAGCACCTTGTTTCGATCCGCGCTCCCGTGAGGGAGCGACGCCCTCCCTTGGTCAGCAAACCGGCTTGTCGGCGTTTCGATCCGCGCTCCCGTGAGGGAGCGACCTTCTGTGCAAGCTCGCTTTCGCTGTTCAGCGTGTTTCGATCCGCGCTCCCGTGAGGGAGCGACGCTCCAGGCTTAACAGGTTGCGCGTGCGGGGGAAATTGG
>JACESF010000057.1 GCA_013911975.1 Hyphomicrobiales bacterium
CCTCGCGGGTTCCATGACCCCGGCGCAATTGGAGATGGGGCGCGACCTCGCCATGTCGCTGCCCATCGTGGTGTTCATGGCCGCCGTCGCCCTGAGCCAGCTGCCGTTCGCGGTGCTGTCCGAGCGGCTCGGCCGTCGGCGCGGCTTCGTCATCGGCGCGGCCATCGCGGCCCTGAGCTATGTGGGCTCGGCGCTCACCGCCGACTATTTCCTGTTCCTTGCCACCCGCGCCACCGCCGCCATCGGCTACGCCCTGGTGTTCGTGTCCGCCCAGGGCCATGTCATCGACCATTCCCGCCCGCACGAGCGCACGGCGGCGCTTGCCGTGTTCGTCCGGGCCATCATGGTGGCGGGCCTGTGCGGACCGCCCATCGGCGGCGTGCTGGCCGACCGGCTGGGCGACCACATGGCGTTCCTCGGCTCGGCGGTGCTCGCAGTGCTGGGCCTGCTGGTGGCCGCCCTCTCCATGCCGCGCTCGGAGCCGGTGAAGGGCGGCGCGGGGGTCTCCGCCTCCGACCTCGCCGCGGCCCTGAAGGCGCCGCGCTTCGCCGCGCTGCTGGTGGGCTGCGCCTTCCCGGCGAAATTCCTCCTGGTGGCCATCTGCTTCTTCCTGGTGCCCGTGGAATTGCAGAAGCAGGGCTACAGCGCCGCGGCCATCGGCCGGCTGCAGATGATCTATCCCATCCTCATGGTGGTGGCGGTGCCGATCTTCGCGCGGCTCGCGGAGCGCCGGGGCGCCCATGCGGGCTTCGTGGCCATGGGCGGCCTCGTGGCGGGCGGCGGCGCGCTGCTGCTGCTCATGGGCACCTCGCCCTGGATCGTGGCCGGGGTGCTCGCCCTGCTGGGCCTCGGGCAGGCCATGTCCATCGCCCCGCAATCGGCCCTGGTGGCCGAGGCGGCGCGCCATGTGCCCGGCGGGCGCTCGGCGGGCGTGCTCGGCCTGTTCCGGCTCATCGAGCGCACCGGCAATGCCACCGGCCCGGCGGCGGCCGGTTTCCTGCTCGCCACGGCGGGATTTGCTTCCGCGAGCGCGCTGATCGGTTTAATGGTGGTTTTCGGAGCCCTCGGATTCGCCTTGAGCGGCCGCACCCGCGCGTCCGGCTCGGACAGCGCCGCGGGATCCGGGGCCACATCGACAGAAGGCAGCAGGGTGTGATCGACCGGCGTTCACTTCTCTCCCTGGGACTGGGCGCCGGCGCCGCCGGAATGGTGGGCGTCGATCCGTCCAACGCCCAGCAAATCCTGCAGGAGCGGCCCTACCGCATCCTGATGCTCACTTTCCGCGGCGAGACCGAAGTGGAGCGCGGCTTCCGCTACTTCTTCGACGCCTCCGGCGTGAAGGCGGAGTTCCTGGTGCGCGACGTGGACCGCGACGCCTCCCGCGTGCGGCCGATCCTCGACGAGGTGCTGCCCACCTTCAAGCCGGACCTGATCTACACCTACGGCACGCCCAACACGCTGGCAGTGGTCGGCCCCTACGACGCCCCGCCCACCGCCAATTTCGTGCGCGACATCCCCGTGGTGTTCGCCCTGGTGGCGGCGCCGGTGCGCAGCAAGATCGCGCCCTCCACGGCCTCCTCGGGCCGCAACGTCACGGGTGCGGTCCATGTGGTGCCCACCGACGTGCAGATGCGGGCCATGCAGACCTACAAGCCCTTCTCGAAGGTGGGCGTCATCTATTCGCCCAACGAGACCAATTCCATCGTGGTGGTGAAGGAGATGCAGGACTTCTGCGATTCCATCGGCGCCACCCTCATCACCCAGCCGCTCAACATGAACGGCAACGTGCCCACGGGCGACGGGGTGGAGCAGTTCGTGCGCGACATCCGCGCCAAGGGCGCCGAGTGGCTGTACCTGCCGCCGGACACCTTCCTCGCCACCATCTTCAACCGCATCTCGCCCGTGGCCATCGCGGTCGGCCTGCCCACCTTCGGCTCCACGGAATTCTTCCTGCGGGACGGCGACGGGCTGGTGGGGCTGGTGTCGCGCTATTATTCGGTCGGCCAGCTCGCGGCCTCCAAGGCCATCGAGATCCTGGTCCAGCACCGCCCGCCGCAGGACATCCCCATCGAGACCCTCAAGCGCTTCGCGCTGATCATCAACATGAAGGTGGCCAAGGCGCTGGGCATCTATCCGCCCATCGTGATGCTGAACTATGCCGAGGTGATCGCGTGATGTCCGCCGCCGCGGCGGCGTCCCTGGATCCTCCCCTCGCCTGGCGCGAGCTCGGCCCCGAGGATTTGGACGAAGTGGATACCCTGCACCGGGAGGCCATGGGCCCCGTGGTGCGGCCCGAGATCGTGAAGCCGGAATCCCGCGCCTATTTCCAGAGCATCCTGTCCGGGCGCGGCCGCGTGATCGGCGCGTTCGCGCCGCATCTGGTGGCCTACGGCATCCTCCAGCACGACCATGCCCCCAGCGACCGCTGGGAGGACGAGCTGCGGGTGGCGGACGGCACCTCGGTCGGACGCCTCGCCGGCGCCTCCGTGCATCCCGACTTCCGGGGCCGGCGGCTCCAGCGCGCCACCATCACGGCGCGCATCGCCATGGCGCCGCGCGGCATGCTGCTGTTCTCCACAGCGGCCCCGGCCAACACCGCGAGCTGGTCCAGCCTGCTGGCGGAGGGGTTCAACATTCATCGGATCGTGCAGCGCTACGGCGGCTTCGCGCGCTACCTCATGGTGCGTGACAATGCCGTCTACGACCGGGCGCGGGCGCTCCTCGTGGATCCGCTGGACACCGAGCGCCAGACGGTCCTGTTCGCGCAGGACTGGCACGGCTTCGTCCAGGCCCGCCTGCCGTCCGGCGCGCCCGGCCTGCTGTTCGCCCCGGCCGTGACCCGCCACGCCTGAAGCGGAGCCTTTCGGGGTGTGGGCCGGCGCGGAAACCGCCGAGAGCATGGATTGCCGCCGCCGCCGGAGCCAGCTAGCCTTGCCGCGGATTGCGTGATCCTGGGTGGGGCTTGGTCTCCCGGTGCGTCACCGCCACGGCGAAGCCGCCGGACGACACCTGACGACGAAGCCGTTCAACGACGAAGAAGACGGGCCCTGCGTGTCCATGACCTCTCCATCCGACGCCCCGATCCTGTCCACCATTTCCATCGATGCCGTGGTGGACGAGATCGCGAAGGTGTCCATCTGGATGGCCGAGCTGGAGGAAAGCGACGCCTGGCCGGGGCCGTTGCGCTTCGGGCTGGAACTGTCCGTGGAGGAAGCCCTCGCCAACGTCATCACCCACGCCTTCGAGGAGCAGGCGGGCGACCCGCTGATTCGCGTGGAATATTTCCGCCCCTCACCCGAGAGCGTGGGCATCCGCATCCTGGACAACGGCCCGCCGTTCGATCCCACGGAGGTTCGCGCGCCTGACCTTGCGGAAAATGTGGAAAGCGCCCGCATCGGCGGCCACGGCGTGCGCCTGATGCGCCATTTCCTCAGCCATATCGGCTATGCCCGCCGCGACGGCCTGAACGAGCTGACCCTGGTCGCCGGGCCCAAGTCCGAGTCTGAGTCCGTGACCGCGGACTGACCCCGCCGCATCGTCCCCCCATGAGGCATCGTCTTGCTCGCGTCTGCTGAACTCCTGGCTGGGCTGGGACTGCTTTTCATCGGCCTGAAGCTCCTGAGCGGCCATCTCCAGCAGGCCATGGGCCGGCGGGTGCGCATCCTCCTGAAGGGCGCGACGCGCTCGCGCCTCGTGGGCTTCGTCAGCGGCGCGGTCACGGGCGCCATCGTCCAGTCCAGCAATGCCGTGACGCTGATCAGCGCCAATCTGGTGCGCGGCGGCGCCCTCACCACGCGCGACGCCATCCCGGTGGTGGCGGGCGCGAACGTGGGCACGTCCGCCCTGGTGTTCGTGGCGTCCGTGGACCTGAAGGTGGCGGTCTTCTACCTGATCGCCCTGGTGGGCCTGTGCTACCAGTTCAAGCTGGACCGCACGCCCGCGCGCCGCGAATGGCTCGGCGTGCTGCTCGGCCTCGCGCTGCTGTTCCTCGGCCTCAGCCTCATCAAGCTCGCGCCCCAGGAAATCTCCCCGGCGGCCATCGCTTCGGTGCTGGGCGGCATTTCCGGGCCGCTGGGCTTCATGATCGGCCTCGCCGTGGCGGTCGTCACCCAGTCCGCCTCCACCGCCACCATCCTGTGCCTCGCCTCCATCGGCACCGGGGCCATCGATCTCACCGACAGCTTTTTCATCGTCCTAGGCGCGAATTTTGGATCCGGGATCGCGACGCTGGTGAGCGCCGGGGGCCTGAAAGGCACCGGCCGGCAATTGTGCTTCGTGCACATTTTCGTGAAGGTGGCGGGCTGTCTGGCCGTGTATCTGGTGTGGATGGCCCTGCCGCTGGCGGGCCTGGATCCCGTCGCGACCCTCTCGCAGTTCGGCAAGGGCCAGCCGGCCTTCGCCATCTCCATCCTGTTCCTGGCGCTCCAGCTCACCGGCGGCCTCGCCGTCACGATCTTCTGCGGCCAGACGGAAGCGCTCGCCCGGCGGTTCAGCCCGCCCACCCGGGAGGACCACGTCTCCCAGCCCCACTTCATCTCCGACCAGGCCATGGGCGACCCCGCCTCGGCCCTGGAACTGGTGGCCCGGGAGACCGACCGGCTGGTGCGCCACCTGCCGGAGCTGGTGCCGGACCTGGACCAGCGGGGGGAGGATGACGGCAAGGTCCGCGCCGTGCAGTGGCGCGGCGCGCGGGCCATTTCCGAGGCCACGGGCCATTTCCTGGTGGAACTGATCGACCGGCATCTGACCCGCGCCGACCTCGACTTCGCCTTGCTGCTCCAGGAGGAGCAGCGGCTCCTGCACACCCTCCAGGACACGCTGAAGGACTTCTCCGACCTCATCGAGCGCTACGAGGAGCCGCCCGCCCTCGCCTTCAATCTGTGCGAATCCCTGCGCACCATGATCCTCGAACTGGCCGACGCCCAGGGCGGGACGGAGGGGGATTTCGACCTCGTGATCGAACTGACGGCGGACAAGTCGGCGACCCTCGACCGGATCCGCCGGACGCTGGCCACCGGCGCGCTCGGCACCGGGGAGGAGGCGCGCAACCTCCTGAACGCCGTCAGCCTGTTCGAGCGCTCCCTGTGGCTCGCCCATCGGCTGGCGACCACATTGCGCCTCACTGCGAATGAGGCTAATCGGGGAGCTTCTCCCCCCCATCTCAACCGGGACAAGGCTGATGCAGATCGATCGTGAACAGGCCGGATCGGATGTGGTGCTGAAGGTCACGGGGCGGCTCGACACGCCCAACGCGAAGCCCTTCGAGACCAGCCTGCTCGAAGCCGTCTCGGGGAGCGAGGGCGCCATCACGGTGGATCTCGCGGGCGTGGACTATGTCTCGTCCTCGGGGCTGCGCGCGCTGCTGGTGGCCGGCAAGGCCATGCGCACCGCCAAGCGCGACCTGACGCTGCGCTCGCTGCAGCCGCAGATCCGCGAAGTGTTCGACATTTCCGGCTTCTCGACCCTGTTCGAGATCAAGTGAGGCCGGGGCGCCCCGCGCCCCCCTCGCCTCCTGGCGGGTCCGGCATCCGGCACGCCACCGTGGCTCGCCTCCCATGACCTTCCGCGCGACGCTCCTCACCTTGTATCCGGACATGTTTCCGGGACCGTTGGGCCATGCCCTGGCGGGCCGGGCCCTTGCGTCCGGCCTGTGGGCGCTGGACGCGCTGCAGATCCGCGACTTCGCCACCGACCGCCACCGCTCGGTGGACGACACCCCGGCGGGCGGTGGGCCCGGCATGGTGATGCGCGCGGACGTGCTGGCCCGCGCCATCGATGCCGCCTCGCCCCCCGGCGACCAGCGCCCCCGCCTGCTCATGACGCCGCGCGGCCGCCCCCTCACCCAGCGCCGGGTGGCGGACCTGGCGCAGGGGCCGGGCGCCATCATCCTGTGCGGTCGGTTCGAGGGCGTGGACGAGCGGGTCGTGGCCGCGCGCGGGCTGGAGGAAGTGTGCGTCGGCGATGTGGTGCTGTCGGGCGGGGAGACCGCCGCCCTGCTGCTGCTGGACGCCTGCGTGCGGCTCATTCCCGGCGTCATGGGCAAGACCGAGAGCGGCACCGAGGAGAGCTTTTCCGAGGGGCTGCTGGAATATCCGCAATATACCCGCCCCCAGGTATTCGAGGGCGCGGGCATCCCCGACGTGCTCACCTCCGGCGACCATGCCCGCATCCGCGCCTGGCGGCGCGCCCAGGCGGAAGCGGTGACGCGGGAGCGCCGTCCGGACCTGCTGGCGCCGGATGACAGGCGCATGAACAAAAGCACATGACAGCGCGGGCGATCTGCGCTATAGGCCCCACCGTCCCTTAACTTACAACGACACGATGTGGCGCTGGGGCTGCGTTCCGGCGACGGACCGCGTTTTGGCGTCCGCTAAAGGTTGGCGACATGAACATCATTGAGACCCTTGAGGCCGAACAGGCCGCCCGCCTTGCGGAGAAGCGCCCGGTTCCGGAATTCCAGCCCGGCGATACCGTTATCGTCAACGTGAAGGTCGTCGAAGGCGAGCGCAGCCGCGTTCAGGCCTATGAAGGCGTCGTGATCGCCCGCAGCGGCGGCGGCCTCAACGAGAGCTTCACGGTCCGCAAGATCTCCTACGGCGAGGGCGTGGAGCGCGTGTTCCCCGTCTATGGGCCGCTCATCGATTCCATCAAGCTGGTGCGCCGGGGCAAGGTGCGCCGCGCGAAGCTCTATTACCTGCGCGACCGTCGCGGCAAGGCCGCCCGTATCGCCGAGCGCGTGGATCATCGCGAGGGCAAGGGCAAGAAGGCCAAGGCCGCCGCGGCGCCTGCCGCCGAGTGATTTCGGGTCCCGGCCCCGGCCGGGTCCCTGCTACCTTTCACGCCGCCGGTCTTCCGGCGGCGTTTTTCTTTGCCCGCGCGCAGGCAATCGCGCGGACCGCCTCAGCAGCCCTCCTCCCAGCGCACGGCGATGCCGCCGCTCCCGGCCGGACCGCTCCATTCCATGCGCCCCGCGCCGCCCTGGCCGCCGCCGTCATTCTTGTATTTCGGATCGCGCTTGCCCTTGATGAGCCGCACCGTGTTTCCGGCAACCGTCCCGGCCCAGTAGGCGCCCTTCTCCTTGGGCCCGGCCGGAACGAAGAGTAGCTTCCCGTCCACCTTGAAGACCCCGGTCTTCTTCGGGTCCTCGGTATCGAACAGACCGAGATTGTCCTCGCCACGGAACACCGCAAAGCTGCATCCGGACGAATTCCACGTCTCAATGTCCGCATAGGCGATGTTGGAGAAGCTTTCCGCCGTCAGCGCCGCGGGTTGGGCCCGAAGCCCACCCGCATCCGCCAGGGTGAGGCAGGTGAGCACCGCCGCCGCCAGCATCCGGCCCACTCTCATTGGCTCACCCTCCCGCCGCCGCGAGCGCCTCTTCCGGGCTGGAGCACAAACGGTGAAGGAGCGCCGGGGGATCGGCGTCATAGAGCCGCCGCACCCGCCGCAGGGCCGCCGCCCCGCCGCCCCGATGCCCCGCGCCGCCCACATGCAGCCAGCCGTCCGCCAGGAGGAAGGGCTCCGGCTCCACGCCTTCGGCCGCCAGCCACACCTGCCGCGTCCGGGCTTGGGCGAGATCGGGAAGGGAGAGAGTCCGATAGAGCACGCGCCAGTTCTGGCCGCCGGTATCCAGCATGCGCGGCGTGTCCGTGCCGAAATCGAGGGCCAGGGTCTCCACCGCGCGGAAGTCGAACACGCTGTAGCCCGGCCACAGATACCAGCCACCGAAATCCTCGCCCTGGCGCACCATGCCGTAGACCGGCTGGTGGGCGACCCGCGCCGCCAGATCGTCCGCCGCCAGGGGCACCAGATCGTGATCCAGCAGCGCGAAGGCCGAGGGCCGCAGCGGGCGCAGCAGGTTGTGCCAGATCCAGTTCAGCGCCACGCCGTGGGAGCGCGAGCCGTTGACGTTGGGCGAGATGCGCGGCACCGGCGGCAGGGAGCAGTAAAAATGCCCGCCCTGGGTGCACAGGCCCGCGATCCGCGCCCGCATCTGCGGATCGGAGGAATTGTCGCAGACCAGCAGCGGCACCCCGGGCATGGTCCGCGCCATGGCGTCGGACAGGAAGGCCACGGCGTCCGGCAGGTTGAAGGCCACCGTCACCGCCAGGAAGCGCCCGCGCAGGGGGGCGAGCGCGGTGAGGAGCGCGTCCTGCCCCTCGCAGCGGCGCGTGGCATAGAGGCTGTCCAGGACCACGTTGCGCAGCCGCCGCGCGCCCTGGGTCAGCGGCAGGCCGCCCGCCCAGTCGCGAAGCGTATAGTCCTTCAGGTCGCGCATGCGCGCTTTTCGCGGGGCACGCGGCCGGCGTCAAGCGGGAGCCGATCCGGATCGGATTGGATCCAGAACGCGTTCCGGTACGGAAGCGACGCGGCGCATGACCCGGGACTGTGTTATCTGGCGGTCAGGAACGCGTGGCAATGCACCATCCGTGCGGCGCGCGCTCTAGCCGAACGCGGGGCTCCCGTGGCAACGTCCCGGGGCGCGGAACCGGCGCAGGAGGACCGTATGGGGAAATTGCGAACCTGGATCGGCGGCTTTGCCTGGGGCCTGATCATCGGCGTCATCTGCGCCGGGGCCGGAGCCATCATGTTCTTCCGGCCGGATTTCGTGGAGCGCCTGCGCGCCGAGCGGCCCTTCGCCTCGGCATCGGCACCGGCCGCCTCCACGGCCGCCTCCCCCGCGCCGGCGGCGGCACCGGCGCCCGCCGCCACGCTGCCCCCCTTCTTCACCAACACCACCACCAAGCCCGCGCTGGACAAGGGGTTCACGCCGCCGCGCGCCTTCTCGCCCAATGACGACCTCGTCATCCGCGGCGTGAACACCACGGCCAACCCGCTGAACCTCGCGGTGCGCATCGACGACGCGTCGTCCAAGAACTGGATGACCAATTTCAACATCAACCAGAACTTCCCGCCCGGCCCGTTCGTGATGCGCGTGCCGCTCAACAATTTGCCGACCCCCGGCGGCACCGCGCTGGACCCGAACGCGCTCACCCGGTTCATCGTCTTCACCGAGGAAGGCGCCCCACCGGCCCAGATCGACAGCGTGCAGATCGAGCCGCGCCAGAAGTCGGGCGCGGTCGCGCCCGCAACGCCCACCTCCACCGCCGCCGCCACCGTGAAGGACGGCCAGGCCTGGCTTGCCGGGGCTCGGCTCACCGCGTCGCAGGATTTCTCGACGCCGGTGAGCTTCGATGCCAACCAGGACCTGGTGGTCACGGGGAACAACGACACCGGCAAGCCCGTCACCATCTATCTGCGGGTGGATGACGTGAATTCCACCAACTGGTACTCGCGGGTCAACGCCTCGGCGGTGTTCCCGCCGGGGCCGTTCGTGCTGCGCTCCCCGGTCTCGTCCTGGGTCACGCCGTCCAAGGCGCGGCTCGACCGGACCAAGGTGAAGCGCATCGTGGTTTCCAACGGCGACGGGGAAGGCCCCATCCGCCTCACCGACATTCATGTGGAAGCGGGCTCGCCCGTGCCGCCGGATGCGCTCGCGCTGCGTTTCGCGCCGAACGCCGACATCCAGGTGCCGGGCTTCGAGACCGTCCTGCCCAACGACAAGCGCCTCTCCCGCCCGGCCGGGGTGCTGGTGCGCACCCAGAACGATCCGCTGCTCTCCGGCGGCCTCAACGGCATCGAGACCGTCACCATCCCCTGGACCAAGAGCGCGACGGCGACCGTCTCCCTGTGGACCGAGGACCAGGGCGAATGGGAATACTTCCCCCACTCGCTGAACCGGACCATCACCATCAACGGCCAGGTGGTGTTCCAGCAGAATCTCAGCCCCGGCGAGTGGGTGGACCAGGTCTACAAGCGCAACCTCTGGAAGGAGGCCATGATCGACGGGGGCCCGTGGGAGGTGTTCGCGCGCGACCGCGCGGGCCTCATCACCGCCACCGTTCCGGTCATCGACAACAAGATCGTCGTCCAGCTTCAGTCCGACCAGCCGCCCAATAACGGCTATCTCGCCGCCATGGTCATCGAGCCCGGCAACAGCGACAAGGCGGTGGACGCGGTGGAGGACTGGCGGCGCAAGCGCTTCCTGGAGCGCTGGCCGGTGCAGGACAAGCCGGTGGACCCGGCCCTCGCCAAGGACGTGACCCTGCGCATCCTGCCGCCGGGCTCCCAGCGCAGCCAGCATCCGTTCTGGAATCCGTCCCTGCCCATCCAGGCGAATTTCCGCGCCCCGCCGGGCGGCATCGTCTCGCTGGACTTCATCGCCTTCTCCAACCAGGACGACCTGATGCCGGACGTCTCGGTCTCGGCGCCGGACGGCATCGCCCCGCAGATCCGGTGGGGCAAGTGGACCTATATGCGCCGGGGCGTGGCGGAGAACGGCCTCACCATCACGTCCGACGTGCTGGACGGCGACCTCTCCCACATGCGCATCGCCAGCGGCATTCCCCGGCGGCTCAACGTGACCTTCACGGTGCCCCAGGGCGCCAGCGGCACCCTGCCCGTGACCCTGTCCATGGACATCGCCGGCAGCCGCGTGGAGGCGACGGCGATGGTGCAGGTGGTGCCGGTGGCGCTGCCGCTGGTGGACCGGCCCATCGGCTATTACATGGCGGCCCCGAACTGGGAGGTGTGGTTCCCGCCGACGCCCGACCAGGCGGACCGGGGCATGGCCTGCGACTATGCGGCCCTGCGGTCCTTCGGCATCACCGGCGTCGCCCCCGACACCGTGGCGCCGACGCCGGACAAGATCACCCGCTACGTGCAGCAGATGGCGCTGGTGAAGCAGGCGGGCTTCACGGCGCCCTATTTCGACTATGCCTCCGTGAAGACCATGCAGCATTCGGTGGGCTTCTCGAAGGTGGGCCCGAACATCGCCTCCACGCAGCGCGCGCTGGCGGCGGGCGGGATCCCGGCGCCGCTCTGGTCCATCGCCGACGAGCCGCCGGAGAATGACGGGGCGCTCGCGGACCTCAAAGCCGTGCGCGACGCCATCAAGGCGGTGGCGCCCGACGCGCAGATCTCGGGCCAGCTCAACTCGTTCAAGCAGAAGGCGCTGGTGCCGGTGTTCGACACGGTGCTGGTGAATGACGGGTTCGGCGTCAGCGAGAGCGGCTTCCGCCAGATGCGCGCCCAGAAAGTGATGCCCTGGATCTACAATATGCCCGATTTTCGCGCGGCGGCCGGTTTCCTGCTGTGGCGCACGGGCGGACGGGGCTATCTGCAATGGCACGGACGGGCCTGGACCGGCGACCCGCGCGACCCCACGGACGGGCGGGAATCCGACTATGCCATGCTGCCGCTCAGCGGCGACCGGTGCAGCCCCGCGCCCACGGTGGACGCGCTGGTGCTGACCACGAGCGAGGGCATCGAGGACCTGCGCTGGCTGCTCTGGCTTGACCAGAGGGCCGGCGCCGACAGCAAGGCCCGCGCGCTGCGGGACGAACTGGTGGACGCCGTGCCGGCGGACTGGGAGACCTTCAAGAAGGCGCCGCCCGATCTTCCGGCGCTGCGCAACAAGATCATCGACTTCGCGCTCGCCTCCTCAGCGGGGTGACAGGCCGTTCCTCGCAGGCAACAGGCAAGGCGTGGTCCGCTCCTTGCCTGTCGGTTCCTGGCATCTGATCAAAGGCCCATGGCGAACGACCTGTCCTTGCGCATCGTCATCGTCGACGACAGCCCTGTCCGCTCGGCCATCCTCTCGGAGGGGCTGCACGAGGCGGGATTCGTGAACGTGCTCCGGCTGGAGGGCGTCCACAATCTGCTGGAGCGCATCTATGCCATCGACCCCGACGTGATCCTGATCGACCTGGAGAATCCCAGCCGCGACACCATCGAGCAGATGTTCCAGGTGAGCCGCGAGGTGAAGCGGCCGGTGGCCATGTTCGTGGACCAGTCGGACAGCCAGACCATCGCCGCCGCCATCGACGCGGGCGTCGCCTCCTATGTGGTGGACGGCCTGCGCAAGGACCGGGTGAAGCCGATCCTGGAAACCACCATCTCCCGCTACCGGGCCTTCGCGCGCCTGCGCGCCGAGCTGGAGGAGGCCCGCAGCCAGCTCGAAGAACGCAAGCTGCTGGACCGCGCCAAGCTCATCCTCATGAAGGCCCGCAACATCGACGAGCAGACCGCCTACGGCCTGATCCGCCGCACTGCCATGAACGAGAAGAAGCGGCTCGTCGACATCGCCCAATCCATCATCACCGCCGCGGAGCTGCTGCGATGAGACGCCTTGCCATGGGCTTCATCCCCCTCACCGACGCCGCCGTGCTGATCGCCTGCGCGGAGCGCGGCTTCGCCATGGCGGAGGGCATCGAGATCGAGCTTCAGCGCGAGGTCTCCTGGGCCAATATCCGCGACAAGGTGAATGTGGGCCTGCTGGACGGCGCCCACATGCTCGGGCCACTGGCCATCGCCTCCTCGCTCGGGCTCGGCCATGTGCGGGTGCCCCTGGTGGTGCCGTTCGCGCTGAACCTCAACGGCAGCGCCATCACCATCGCCAAGGACATCTATGCCCAGATGGGCGAGACGGGGGCGGACCTCTCCCGCGCTCCCGACGCGGCGCGGGCGCTGGGGCGGGTGGTGGCGGCGCGCCGGGCGGCGGGGCTGGAGCCGCTGGTGTTCGCCTCGGTCTATGCCTTCTCCACCCACACCTATCTCATCCGTCATTTCCTGGCCGCCGGCGGGGTGGACCCCGACCGGGACGTGCGCCTCGTGGTCATCCCCCCGCCCTTCATGGCGGAGAGCCTGCGCAACGGCCTGATCCACGGCTTCTCCGTGGGCAGCCCGTGGAACAGCGTGGCGGTGGACGCCGACGTCGGGCGCATCGCGGCGCTGGGCTCGGAGATCTTCGGCTGGGTGCCGGAAAAGGTGCTGGGCGTCCATGCCCGCTTCGCCAATACCGAGCCGGACGTGCTGCGGCGGCTCGTGCGGGCGCTCCATGCCGCCGCCCGCTGGTGCGAGGCGCCGGAGAACCACGAGGACCTCGCCCGCCTGCTGGGGGAGCCGCGGCACCTCAACCTGCCCGCCGACATCCTGCGCCGCACCCTGGACGGCCGCCTGCACAGCGCCCCGGGCGGGGCGGCGCGCGCCCATCCCGACTATCTCGTGCTGAACCGCGACAATGCCAACCGCCCCTCGCCCGAGCATGCCTTGTGGATCTACGGCCAGATCGTGAAGGCGGGCCAGGGCGAATGGGCGCCGGACGCCGCGCGCGAGGCCATTTCCGTCTATCGGCCGGACTTGTACGACGCCGCCATCGGCCCCCAGCCCTCCGCCTTCACGCCCGCGCCGGACTGCGTCGCGACCCAGTTTGGCGCTGTGTTCGATGCGGAGCGGTTCCTCGCCACCGGTGCATGAGGAGGGGGCGTGAGGCCCTCGCGCTGCACCGCAGAGCAGCAGGTGCAATAATTTTGCGCAGGATATATGCAGCCTTTCATGCTGCCTGAATTTTAGGCTTCTCCATTTTTTAAGCGATTCCAATCCGTTGGCGCCCCGCCTTCGGTTGGCACGGGTCTTGAATAGAACAAGACCGAGTGCGGACGACGAAGTCTGCGCCGCCCATATGTCCCAATGACGGGACCCGCAGCAAAGCCGCTGACACCCGATGGCGAAAGCCGTCGTGGCGTTCGCGGCTTTTTTCGTTTCGGGCCCTCGCCGGGCTTCCACACCACCAGGGGAAGAGAATGACCGACGCTTCCGATGCCAAGCCCGGCACGTTCCGGCAGGGCGAGTTCCAGACGGCGGACCTCCAGAAGGCCGAGGCCGCGCCGGCCGCCGCCCTGTCGCGCCGCTCCCTGCTGAAGGGCAGCGCCGCCGCGCTCGGTGCCGCCGCCCTGTTCGACGCCGCGCGGCTGATCTTCCCCGGCGGCGTGCCCATGGCCCATGCGGCCGCGCCGGAAACCACCAAGGCGGTCCTCGGCTATATCGCGCTCATGGACGCCTCCCCCCTGGTGATCGCCAAGGAGAAGGGCCTGTTCGCCAAATACGGCGTGCCGGACGTTGAGGTGGTGAAGCAGGCCTCCTGGGGCGCGACGCGCGACAATCTCGTGCTGGGCGGCGCGGCCAACGGCATCGACGGCGCGCACATCCTCTCGCCCATGCCCTACCTGATCTCCGCGGGCAAGGTGACGCAGAACAATACCCCCGTGCCCATGTACATCCTGGCGCGCCTCAATCTCGACGCGCAGGCGGTCTCGGTTTCCAACGAATACAAGGACCTGAAGGTCACCAACGACGCCTCGGCGCTGAAGGCGGCGTTCGCCAAGAAGAAGGCGGACGGCAAGGACGTGAAGGTCGCCATGACCTTCCCAGGCGGCACCCATGATCTGTGGGTCCGCTACTGGCTCGCCGCAGCCGGCATCGACCCGGACAAGGACGTCTCCACCATCGTCGTCCCGCCGCCCCAGATGGTGGCGAACATGAAGGTGGGCAACATGGACGCCTTCTGCGTGGGCGAGCCCTGGAACGAGCAGCTCGTGAACCAGGGCATCGGCTTCACCGCCTGCACCACCGGCGAGATCTGGAAGGAGCATCCCGAGAAGGCGCTCGGCATGCGCGCCGACTTCGTGGACAAGAACCCCAACACCACCAAGGCCATCCTCATGGCGGTGATGGAAGCCCAGCAATGGTGCGACAAGATGGAGAACAAGCAGGAGCTGGCCGAGATCGTCGGCAAGCGCCAGTGGTTCAACGTTCCCGTCTCGGACATCATCGGCCGCCTGAAGGGTGACATAAATTACGGCAATGGCCGGGTGGTGAAGAATTCCGACCAGTACATGAAGTTCTGGAAGGGCTACGCCTCCTATCCTTTCCAGAGCCATGACACCTGGTTCCTCACCGAGGACATCCGCTGGGGCAAGTTCGAGCCCACGCTCGACATGAAGGCCCTGGTCTCCAAGGTGAACCGCGAGGACCTGTGGCGCGAAGCGGCCAAGGACATGTCGGTGTCCGCCGCCGACATCCCCGCCTCCACCTCCCGCGGGAAGGAGACCTTCTTCGACGGGAAGGTGTTCGACCCCGCCGACCCGCAGGCCTATCTCAAGACGCTCACCATCAAGCGCGTCGAAGTCTGACATCCCATTTCCGGGGAGCCCCACGCATGTCCGTCACCGCCCTGAAGGAACCGCCGCAGACCGCCCGCCGCGCCAGCGCGCAGGTGGTCCGGCTCACGCCCGCCCGCCCGCAAGTCTCCGCCCGCCTCAAGGCGACGGGGCGCTGGCTGGCGGTGAATGTCATTCCGCCCCTGGTGGTGACGGCCCTGCTCCTGGTGTTCTGGGAAATGCTGTGCTCCAGCCCCACCGCGACGCTGCCCTCGCCGAGCCGCATCTGGACAGACTCGAAGGATCTCATCGTCGATCCCTTCTTCGTCGCCGGCCCCCAGGACATCGGCCTGGGGCTGCGGGTGATGGTGTCGCTTCAGCGCGTGGCGGTGGGCTTCGGCCTCGCCGCCGTGGTGGGGGTGCTGCTGGGCGCGGTCATCGGCCAGTCGGTCTGGGCCATGCGCGGCCTCGACCCCATCTTCCAGATGCTGCGGACGGTTCCCCCGCTCGCCTGGCTGCCGCTGGCGCTCGCCGCGTTCCGCGACAGCAACCCCTCCGCCATCTTCGTGATCTTCATCACCGCCATCTGGCCGGTCATCATCAACACGGCGGTCGGCATCCGGAACATCCCGCAGGACTACCGGAACGTGGCGCAGGTTCTGCGGCTGAACCCGCTGGAATTCTTCTGGAAGATCATGCTGCCCTCGGCGGCGCCCTACATCTTCACCGGCCTGCGGATCGGCGTCGGCCTCTCCTGGCTCGCCATCGTGGCGGCGGAGATGCTCACCGGCGGCGTCGGCATCGGCTTCTTCATCTGGGACGCGTGGAACTCCTCCCGCCTGCCCGACATCATCGTCGCCCTGGTCTATATCGGCGTCGTGGGCTTCGTCCTCGACCGCCTGGTGGCCGGCATCTCCGCAATCGTCACCCGCGGCACGGCTTCGGCTTGAGGAGGCATCCATGACCCACGCCCCGTATCTCCAGCTCAGCCAGATCGGCAAGACCTTCACCCGCGGCGCCGCCACCACGGAGGTGCTGAAGGAGGTATCCCTCGACATCGCGAAGGGCGAGTACATCTCCATCATCGGCCATTCCGGCTGCGGCAAGTCCACGCTACTCAACATCGTGGCCGGGCTCACCGGCGCCACCACGGGCGGCGTCATCCTGGAGGGGCGGGAGGTGAATTCCCCCGGCCCCGACCGGGCCGTGGTGTTCCAGAACCACTCCCTGCTGCCCTGGCTCACCGTCTACGACAATGTGCGCCTCGCGGTGGACAAGGTGTTCTCCGGCACCCGCTCGCGTGCCGAGCGCGACGCCTGGACCCTGCACAATCTCGAACTGGTGCAGATGGGCCATGCCAAGGACAAGCGCCCGGCGGAAATCTCCGGCGGCATGAAGCAGCGTGTGGGCATCGCCCGGGCGCTGGCGATGGAGCCCAAGGTGCTGCTGCTGGACGAGCCGTTCGGTGCCCTGGACGCGCTCACCCGCGCCCATCTCCAGGACAGCGTGATGCAGATCCACGCGAGCCTCGGCAACACCATCCTCATGATCACCCACGACGTGGACGAGGCGGTGCTGCTCTCCGACCGCATCGTGATGATGACCAACGGCCCCTCGGCCCGCATCGGCGAGGTGCTGGACGTGACCCTGCCGCGCCCGCGCAAGCGGCTCGATCTGGTCTCCAACGCCACCTACCTCAAGGCCCGCGAGGCGGTGCTGAAATTCCTCCACGAGCGCCACCGCTTCGTGGAAGCCGCCTGACCCGCCACCCAGCCACGGAGCGGACCCATGCTTCCCAGCCAAGTGGAGTTGATCCAGTCCTCGTTCGCGAAGGTGGCGCCCATCTCGGAGGCGGCGGCCGGCCTGTTCTACGGCCGCCTGTTCGAGATCGCGCCCGAAGTGAAGCCCCTGTTCAAGGGCGACATGAGCGAACAGGGCCGCAAGCTCATGGCGACCCTCGCCGTGGTGGTGAAGGGCCTGTCCAACTTGGACGCCGTGGTGCCCGCCGCCCAGGTGCTCGCCAAGCGCCACGTGGCCTACGGCGTGACGGAAGCGCATTACGCCCCGGTGGGCGCCGCTTTGCTCTGGACCCTGGAGCAGGGCCTCGGCGATGCCTTCACCCCCGAGGTGAAGGCGGCCTGGGCGGAAGCCTACGGCCTGCTCGCCTCCGTCATGATCGCCGCCGCCGCCGAGACGGTGCCGGCCCCGGCCGCGGCGGAGTAGGCGCCATGTCCGAGCCCCTCGTCATCGTCGGCAACGGCATGGCCGCCGCCAAGCTCTGCGAGGAGCTGTCGCGGTGCGCGCTGGGGCGCTACTCGGTGGCCGTGGTGGGCGCCGAGCCGCACCTCGCCTATAACCGCGTCCTCCTGTCGGACGTGCTGGCGGGCAAGACGGACGTGGCGTCCACGCAGCTTCGCCCTGCCGACTGGTGGCGCAAGACCGGCGTGACCCTGCTCTACGGCACCCCCGCCGCCGCCATCGACCGCGACGCCCGCGCCATCGAGCTCACGGACGGGCGCCGCCTGCCCTTCTCCCGCCTCGTGCTGGCCACCGGCTCGGAGCCCATCCGCCTGCCCATTCCCGGCGCCGACCTGCCCGGCGTCGTCACCTTCCGCGACCTCGCCGACGTCCAGGCCCTCATGGCGGCGGCCCGGCCCGGCCTGCGCGCCGTGGTGGTGGGCGGGGGGCTGCTCGGCCTCGAAGCCGCCAGCGGCCTCGCGCGGGCGGGCGCCGACACCACCCTCGTCCATCTCATGGACCGCCTCATGGAGCGCCAGCTCGACGCCCCTGCCGCCGCCCTCCTGCGCAAGGCGGTGGAGGGCCAGGGCATCACGGTGGAACTGAACGCCCAGAGCGCGGCGGTGGAGGGCACGGCCCAGGCCGAGGGCCTGCGGCTCGCGGACGGGCGGCTCCTGCCCGCCGACATCGTGGTCATGGCCTGCGGCGTGCGGCCCAACATCCATCTCGCCCGGGCGGCGGGCCTCGCCTGCCAGCGCGGGGTCCAGGTGGATGACGGCCTCGCCACCAGCGACCCGGACATTTTCGCCCTCGGGGAATGCGCCGAGCATCGCGGCGCCTGCTACGGCCTCGTCGCCCCCGCCTACGAGCAGGCGCAGGTGCTGGCGCGGCGGCTCTCGGGGCGGCGTGCGGACTATGCGGGCAGCACCGTCTCCACCAATCTCAAGGTCTCCGGCGTCTTCGTCTTCTCCGCCGGCGACATCGGGCCAGGCGGCGAGGAGATCGTGCTCGCGGACCGGGGCCTCGGCCTCTATCGCCGCCTCGTCATCCGGGACGGCTGCCTCTCAGGGGCGGTCCTGTTCGGCGATACGTCCGACGGCCCCTTCTATCTCGACCTCATCACGAACCGCACCCCCATCGCCGCCCTGCGCGCGGACCTGGCCTTCGGCCGGGCCGTGGCGCAGGCGGCCTGAGAGACAGACAATGAGCGGCGACTTCTCGGCGGAACAGAAACGCTACCTTGAAGGCTTCATTTCCGGGGCCCAGGCCATGCGCGGGCAGGGGTTGGCGCCCGCCGGGCGATCCACCCCCGAGCCCGCCGGCCCCGAAGCCGCCAGCCACCGGGCCATGGCCCGCACCGAGGCGGAGGGCCGCAAGCTCACGCCCGAGGAGAAGGCGAAGCGCGAGGAACTCGGCCTCGACAGCTACGACCGCATGAAGGCCCACGCGGCCGAGGGCGCCTTCCCCAAGGGGCCGGACATGCTGCGCTGGAAGTATCACGGCCTGTTCTACGTGGCCCCTGCGCAGGACAGCTTCATGTGCCGCCTGCGCATGCCCAACGGCATCCTCACCCACTGGCAGGTGCGCGGCCTCGCGGACATCGCGCAGGACCATGGCGGCGGCTACAGCGACGTGACCACCCGCGCGAACCTTCAGATCCGGGAGATTCCCGCCACGGATGGCGTCATCCTGCTGGAGAAGCTGGTGGATCTCGGCCTGACCGCGAAGGGCTCGGGCGCCGACAATATCCGCAACGTCACCGGCACCCCCACGGCGGGCATCGACCCGCAGGAATTGCTGGACACCCGCCCCTACGCCAAGGACTGGCACCATTACATCCTGAACAGCCGCGACATGTACGGCCTGCCGCGCAAGTTCAACGTGGCGTTCGACGGCGCGGGCCGCATCGGCGCGCTGGAGGACACCAACGACATCGGCTTCCAGGCCATCGCTGTAAAGGACGGGTTCGGCATCGCGCCGGGCGTCTGGTTCCGCCTCGCGCTCGGCGGCATCACCGGCCACAAGGACTTCGCTCGCGATACCGGCGTGATCCTGAAGCCCGAGGACGCGACGAAGGTGGCCGCCGCCATCGTGCGGGTGTTCATCGATACCGGCGACCGCACCGACCGCAAGAAGGCGCGGCTGAAATACGTGCTGGATGCCTGGGGCTTCGAGAAATTCCTGGCCGCCGTGGAGGCGAAGCTGGGCGCGCCCCTCACCCGCTGCCCCGCCGAGGCGGTGGCACCGCGCCCCGAGCCGGACCGCATGGCGCATCTCGGCGTCCACCCCCAGAAGCAGGCGGGGCTGAACTGGATCGGCGTCGGCCTGCCCGTGGGCCGCATGAGCGCCGACCAGATGCGCGGCCTCGCCGACATCGCGGCGGGCATGGGCGACGGCCATGTGCGCCTCACCGTGTGGCAGAACCTGCTCCTGTCCGGCATTCCCGATGCCCATGTGGCGGCGGCGAAAGAGGTGATCGCGGGCCTCGGCCTCACCGCCGAGCCGAGCGTGCTCCAGGCCGGGCTCGTGGCCTGCACCGGGGCGGCGGGCTGCCGCTTCGGCAATGCCGACACCAAGGCCACCGCCCGCGCCATCGGCGCCCATTGCGGGCCGCGCGTGCCGCTGGACGGGCCGGTGAACATCCATGTGACCGGCTGCCACAATAGCTGCGCCCAGCATTATATCGGCGACATCGGCCTCATCGGCGCGCGGGTCCCCCTCAATGACGAGGGCGACACGGCGGACGGCTACCACCTGCTGGTGGGCGGCGGCTTCGGCAGCGACGCCGCCATCGCGCAGGAACTCTATCGCGACGTGAGGGCCGAGGCGGCCCCGGTCCTGGTGGAGAAGCTGCTGAAGGCGTGGCTCGCCCACCGCGCCCCGCAGGAGCCCTTCGCGACCTTCACCCGCCGCCTTCCGGCGGACCAGCTCAAATCCCTCATCGACGCGCAGCCCATCGCAGCGGAGGCCGGTGCATGACCCTCCAGACCCCTCCCCCCCTCGTCCCCTATTTGCCCGAGACGGCCCCCTTCTCTTCCGAGCAGCGGGCGTGGCTCAACGGCTTCTTCGCGGGCATCTTCTCCGGCACGCCGGGCGCCACCGCCCTCTCCCCCGAGGCGTCCGCCGCCTTGATGCCGGGCGAGACATCCGCGGCGGAGGATGACGGCGCCCCCTGGCACGACGCCGCCATGCCCATCGCCGAGCGCATGGCTCTGGCGGAAGGCCGCCCGCTGGCCCGGCGCATGATGGCGGCCATGGCCCAGCAGGATTGCGGCCAGTGCGGCTACATCTGCGAGAGCTATTCCAAGGCCCTGGCGGACGGAACCGAGAGCGCCCTCAATCTCTGCGCGCCCGGCGGCAAGGACACGCTGCGCATGCTGAAGACCTTGGCGTCGGAGCGGGACGGCGCGCCCAGCGCCGCGTCCGCCCCGGCCGCCGCCGCCCCCGCCACAGACGCGCCGCGCGGCACCCGCGAGAATCCCGGCGAAGTCACCTTCCTCGGCCGCGCGCGGCTCAACAGGGCGGGCTCCGAGAAGGAGACCTGGCATATCGATTTCGACCTCCAAGGCTCCGGCCTCGACTACAAGGCGGGCGACAGTTTCGGCCTGTTCCCGCAGAACGATCCGGCCCTCGTGGAGGCGGTGCTGCGGGCCCTGGACGCGCCCGCCGACTATCCGGTGGGCGACAAGCTGCTGGGTGACGTTCTGGCCCACGAGGTGTGCCTGAAATCCGCCCCCGACGGCCTCTTCACCCTGTTCTCCTACCTCACCGGCGGCACCCGCAAGTCCACCGCGCGGGCGCTGGCGGCGGGCGAGGACCCGGACGGCGATGCCGCCACCCTGGACGTGCTGGGCGCGCTGGAGAAGTTCGCCGGCACCCGGCCCGACCCGGAAGCGGTGGTGGAGTGCCTGGAGCCGCTCCAGCCGCGCCTCTATTCCATCTCCTCCAGCCCGCTGGCGACGCCCGGCCGGCTCTCCCTCACGGTGGATGCGGTGCGCTACGAACTGGGCGCACGCACCCGGATCGGCGTGTGCTCCACCTTCCTCGGCGGGCGCGTGCCCACCGGCACGCGGCTGAAGGCCTATATCCAGAAGGCGCACGGCTTCGGCCTGCCCGCCGATCCGGCCACCCCGGTCATCATGGTGGGGCCGGGCACCGGCATCGCGCCGTTCCGCGCCTTCCTGCACGAGCGCATGGCGGCCAAGGCGCCGGGCCGCAACTGGCTGTTCTTCGGCCACCAGCGGCGCGACACGGATTTCTTCTACGAGGACGAGCTTTCCGGCATGCAGGCGTCCGGCTGCCTCACCCGGCTGGACACCGCGTGGTCGCGGGACGGGGCGCGGAAAGTCTATGTGCAGGACCGCATCCGCGAGGCGGGGGCGGATCTGTGGGCGTGGCTCTCCGAAGGCGCCCACTTCTACATCTGCGGCGATGCCAAGCGCATGGCGAAGGACGTCGAAGCGGCGGTGCTGGACGTGGCCGCGACCCATGGCGGCCTCGGCGCGGAAAAAGCCGCCGCCTTCCTGGCGGACTTGAAGGCGAAGGGCCGCTACCAGGCCGACGTGTATTGAGGGACGCGATGCTTCAGGCGACCGTTCACCCCGTCCCCGATTCCGGCCGTGCCGGCAGGAGCGCCCCATGAACGCCCCTCTCGCCGCAACGCCCGCCGTGCGCACCACCTGCCCCTATTGCGGCGTCGGCTGCGGGGTGAAGGCGACCCCCGATGCGGGCGGCGGCGCGCTCATCGCCGGGGACGAGGCGCACCCCGCCAATTTCGGCCGCCTCTGTTCCAAGGGCACGGCGCTCGGCGACACGATCGGCCTGGAAACCCGGCTGCTGCATCCCCTCGTGCGCGATGCCTCCGGGCAGCTCGCGCGCGTCGGCTGGGATGACGCCCTCGACCGGGTGGCGGAAGGCTTTCGCGCCACGCTGGAGCGGCACGGGCCGCAGGCGGTGGCCTTCTATCTCTCCGGCCAGTTGCTGACCGAGGACTATTACGCCGCCAACAAGCTGGCCAAGGGCTTCCTGGGCACGGCGAACGTGGACACCAATTCGCGCCTGTGCATGGCCTCCTCCGTGGCCGGCCACAAGCGGGCCTTCGGCTCGGACACCGTGCCCGGCTGCTACGAGGACCTGGATACGGCGGACCTCATCGTCCTCGTGGGGTCCAACACCGCCTGGTGCCATCCGGTCCTCTACCGGCGCATGCTGGCGGCGCGCGCGGCGCGCGGCACCAAGATCGTGGTCATCGACCCGCGCCGCACCCAAACGGCGGAGGACGTGGACCTGTTCCTGCCGCTCGCGCCCGGCAGCGACGCGGCCTTGTTCGACGGCCTCCTGGTCCATCTCGCCGCCACCGGCGCCGTGGACCGCGCCTTCGTGCGCGACCATACGAGCGGCTTCGACGCGACCCTGGATCAGGCGCGGGGGCGGGTGCCTGACGCCGACGCCACGGCGCGCGCCACCGGCCTCTCGACGCCGGACGTCGCGCGCTTCTTCACCCTGTTCCGCGAGACGCGGCGCGTCGTCACCTGCTACTCGCAGGGCGTGAACCAGTCGGTGGGCGGCACCGACAAGGTGAACGCCATCCTGAATTGCCACCTCGCCACCGGCCGCATCGGCCGCGAGGGCATGGGCCCCTTCTCCCTCACCGGCCAGCCCAACGCCATGGGCGGGCGCGAGGTGGGCGGCCTCGCCAACCAATTGGCCGCCCATATGGGCTTCTCTCCCGCCGAGGTGGACCGGGTGCGCCGCTTCTGGGATGCGCCGCGCATGGCCGAGCGCGAGGGCCTGAAGGCGGTGGACCTGTTCGACGCCGTGGCGCGCGGCGAGATCAAGGCCCTCTGGGTCATGGGCACCAACCCCGCCGTGAGCCTGCCGCGCGCGGACGCGGTGCGCGCCGCGCTGGGCACGCTCGATCTGTTCGTGCTCTCCGAGAATGTGGTGGGCAACGACACCTTCGCGAGCGGCCCCCATGTGGTGCTGCCCGCCGCCGCCTGGGGCGAGAAGGACGGCACCGTCACCAATTCCGAGCGGCGCATCTCCCGCCAGCGGCCCTTCCTCTCCTGCGCGGGCGAGGCGAAGCCGGACTGGTGGGCACTGGCCCAGGTGGCGCGGCGGCTCGGCCATGGCGCCGCCTTCGCCTGGACCTCGCCCGCCGACATCTTCCGCGAGCATGCCGCCCTCTCCGGCTTCGAGAATGACGGCACGCGGGACTTCGACATTTCCGGCCTCGCGCCCCTGGGCGATGCCGCCTACGAGGCGCTGGAGCCGGTGCAGTGGCCGGTGCCCGCGGGTACCGCGCGCGGCCCGGCGCGCCTGTTCGGGGCGGGCGGCTTCTTCACGCCCGACCGGCGCGCCCGCTTCGTCGCGCCAAATGACCCGCCGTCTCCCGCGACTACGCCCGATTTCCCCTTCATCCTCAACACCGGCCGCATCCGCGACCAGTGGCACACCATGACGCGCACAGGCCTCTCGCCGCGCCTGTCCGCCCACCTGCCCGCGCCCTTCGTCTCGGTGCATCCCGACGATGCCGCGCGGCTCGGGCTGGTGGCCGGGGGCCTCGCGCAGGTGCGCACCGCCCATGGCACAGGCCTGCTGGACGTGCAGATCGACGCGGGCCTGCGCCCCGGCACCCTGTTCGCCCCCATCCACTGGAGCGCCGCCAATTCCTCGTCCGGCCGCGTCGGCGCGCTGGTGCAGCCGCAGACGGACCCCATCTCCGGCCAACCCGATTCCAAGGCGACGCCCGCCGCCATCGCCCCGGTGGACGCCCCTTATCACGGCTTCCTGCTGGCCCGCGCGCCGCTGGACCCGCCGCCCGGCGCCTGGTGGGCGCGCCTGCCCATCGAGGGCGGCTTCGCCTGGCGCCTCGCCGGCACCGAGCCGCCCGAGGCGTGGCAGCCCTGGGCCATGGCGCATATGGCACAGAGCGACGTGGCGGACCTCGTGGACCACGCCCAGGGCCATTACCGGGCCGCCGCGTTCGATGCCGACGGGCATCTCGCCTTCGCCCTCATCGTCGGCCCCCGCGGGGCGACGCCCGCCTGGGACGCGCTGAAGAGCCTGTTCGCGGCAGGGGCCGTTTCCGGCGCGGACCGGCGGCTCATCCTGTCCGGCCGCCGGGCGGGGCTGGATGCCGATCTCGGCCCGCTGGTCTGCGCCTGCCACGGCGTGCCGCACGGCGCCATCGAGGGCGCCGTGCGCGGCGGCTGCACCAGCGCGGAGGCGGTGGGCGCGAAGCTGAAGGCCGGCACCAATTGCGGCTCCTGCCTGCCCGAGATCCGCCGGATCATCGCCGATACGCGCATTTCGGCGTGACCCCGCACATTTGCGCAACCTGATGTGCGCAAACACAGGAGGACAAGGCGGCCCGCCCGGCCTAGCTTCACGCTGAACCGGGCCGGCATCCCCTTGCGGATCGCCTCACACGGCCCGGACGCGCAAGGGAAACGCTTCGTCATGTGGCCGTCCACCCGCTTCACCGACCTTGTCGGAACCGCCCTTCCCCTCATCCAGGCGCCCATGATCGGCCCCAAGCCGGAACTGGCCCGCGCCGCCAGCGCGGCGGGCGCGCTCGGCTCGCTGGGCTGCGCCTCCATGACGCCCGACCAGGTGCGCGCCGAGGCCGCCGCCATCCGCGCGGTGGCGGACACGCCGTTCAACCTGAATTTCTTCGCCCACACCCCCGCGCCCGAGGATGCGGAGAAGGCGGCGGCCTGGAAGGCGCGCCTCGCCCCCTATTATGCGGAGCTGGGCCTCGACGCCGCCGCCCCCATCGCCGTCACCAACCGCGCGCCCTTCGACGCCACCATGTGCGCCGTGGTGGAGGAGGTGCGCCCGCGCGTGGTGAGCTTCCATTTCGGCCTGCCGGACGCTGCGCTGCTGGCGCGGGTGAAGGCGGCGGGTGCGGTGGTCCTCTCCTCCGCCACCACGGCCGAGGAGGCCGCCTGGCTGGAAGCCCACGGCGCGGACGCCATCATCGCCCAGGGCGCCGAGGCGGGCGGGCACCGGGGCATGTTCCTCACCGACGACCCGGCCCGGCAGATCGGCACCTTCGCTTTGGTCCCCCAGGTGGTGGATGCGGTGAAGGTGCCCGTCATCGCGGCGGGCGCCATCGCGGACGGGCGCGGCATCGCCGCCGCCTTCGCGCTGGGGGCGGACGCGGTGCAGATCGGCACCGCCTTCCTGCTCACCGCCGAGGCGGGCCTGTCGCAGGTCTATCGCGCCGCGCTGAAGGGCGCGGCGAGCGATGCCACCGCCCTCACCAACGTGTTCACCGGCCGCCCGGCGCGCGGCATCCTGAACCGGCTCATGCGCGAGGAAGGCCCGCTCTCGCCCCGCGCCCCCGCCTTCCCCACCGCCGCCTTCAGGGGGCCGAGGGGCGGGGCGGCGGCGGAAGCGAAGGGCCTGGGCGACTTCACCGC
>JACESF010000058.1 GCA_013911975.1 Hyphomicrobiales bacterium
AGATCATAGCGCGCCATTCAAAGACACCTCTCAGCGTCCTTGAATCAGCGCGGGTCCCTCTGCGCAAGATTTATGGGTTCAGAACCTAGGCGACGCTCCGCCTATTGCCCGCAAGCCTGCGGGAGCGCGGCGAGGACACGCGCGCGCACAGTCTCCAGGGGACAGGCGGCGGTCCCGCAGCCGGGCAGTGGCACGGGCAGCGCGTGCACCGCCTTGGGGTCGAGCGCGCGCATGCCCTCCAGTTCCGCATAGAACAGCGTCAGCCCCACGGTGACGGCGCCGGTGGCGGTGTCGCGCCAGCGCTCCAGCGCGAAGGCCGTGGCGGGGGCCGTGGCATCCGGCTGGCCCGGCAGGCTCCAGTCCACCCCGAACACCCCGGCCATGTTGGAGAGATTGTCGTCATGGCCCGCCAGCGCCACCAGCTTCGCGGAGGCATCGATGGCGGGCGAGGCCGGGCGCGGTTCGAGGGCGAGCGCGCCCACCATGAGCCGGGCCATGCCCGCCCCCTGGCGCACCGCCACATAGGGCAGGCGGCGGGTCAGTTCGGACAGGCGGTTGCGCGGCGCCAGCAGGGGCGCGAGGCGGGCGGCGTCCGAGGCCTGCCCCCAGGCCACATCGGCCGGCGCGAAGCCCTGCGCATATTCCAGAAGGAAGATCTCCCCGGCCGCCGCCGCCTCGCCCAGCGGCCCGGTGATGGCGATGGAGAGGGGCTTCACCTCGAACCCACTCGAAGCCGGGGGCGGAAAGGGGGCTCCGGGCTTCAGGATGGCGAGGATCTGCGGGATGGCGGCGGCCGAGGCCGCGTCGGCCAGGGTCCCGTCGGGACCGAGCGCCGCCCGGAGCGCCTGCGCGCCGTCCTCGGGCTGGAGCACGCAGGCGCCGCCCGCGCTGTCGAACAGGGGATCCCGCGCCCCATGGGGGCCCGACTGGACGGTGACGCCGCAGCCGGGCGAAAGGTGCGCCGCCATTTCCGCGCCGCTGCGCCGCGTGCGCTCGTCCTTCCCGTCCGCCCACACGAGGACGGCGCCGTCCCGGCAGCCCTCCGGCAGCAGGCCGCGCGCGGCATAATGTGCCCGCACGCCGTCGGCGACGAGCGCCACTACCTGCGCGCCCTTATCCGTGAGGTGGCCACGCGCCACCGGCCAGGCAGGCCAGCCCCGGCCGCTCCAGGCATCGAGAGTCTGCGCCGACTGGGTGGGCGCGCGCACGCCGTGCCGCTGCACGAGCACCACGCGCTCCAGCACCGGCCCGGCGGCCGCGATGCCCGTCATCCCCGGCAGCGGAATAAGGGCCAAGGCACAGGCGAAAGCGGGGAGGATGCGGCGGAGAGGAACGGACAGGCGCGGCATAGGAGTCCTCCGGGCGGCAGGCGGGAGGGCGGGGGTGCAGGACCCCGCCCTATTGGTCGCCGTGTCCAGGCGCGAACATGAAGGTGCTCCGGCCGGCCTTCTTGGCGCGGTAGAGCGCCTGGTCGGCGTCGTGGAGCAGGCGGTCGGGGTCCGGCTGATCCGCGCCCGCGATGGCGATGCCGATGGAGAGGCCGACCTGCGTGGTGGTGCCCGCGATCTCCACCGGGCGGACGGCGGCGGCGATCAGCGCCTGCGCACAGGCCCGGGCGGACGTGACGATGTCGGCGCGGGGCGCATGGTGGATCACGACGAACTCGTCCCCGCCCCAGCGCGCCACCATATCCTGCGGCCGGGCCACCTCGCTGAAGCGGCGCCCCATCTCCATCAGCAATTCGTCACCCGCCGGGTGGCCGAAGCCGTCATTCACGGCCTTGAACCGGTCGAGATCCAGGCACAGCAGCGCGACCGCGCCGTCCGCCTGCTCCAGGTCGTGAGTGAGGCGGTCGCGGAAGGCCGCGCGATTGGGCAGGCCGGTGAGCGTGTCGTGCAGCGCGTCGTGCTGGAGCCGCCGCTCCATCTGCTTGCGCCGCTGCAGGTCGCGCACGGACACCACATAGCCGTCCGGCGCGCCGCTCTCCGGGTCGCGCGTCAGCTTGATGGAGGCCTCGATCCACACCCAGGAGCCGTCCTTGTGCCGCTGGCGCTGCTCGCTCTGGGCCACGTCGATGCGCCCCTCCTTCACGCTGCGCATGAGCGCGCCGAAGGCGGGGAGGTCGTCCGGGTGCACCAGCTCCATGGCGCGGCTTCCCACCAATTCCTCGGGCTCGTAGCCGAGCAGGTCGCGCACCGCCGGCGAGATGTACTGGCGAACGCCGTCGAGGTTCCCGCGCACCAGGGTATCGGTGGAATTCTCCGCCAGGAGACGGAACAGGCCCTCCCGCTGGGTGACGGCCCGCACCTCTGCCGTCTGGTCCAGCTCCCGCGCGAGGAGGGCGGCGAGGTCTTCGAGATCCTCCGGCCCGGCGCAAGGCAAGGGATGCGGCACCGTGTCCAGCAGGCAGAGCACGCCCGTTACCGGCGCGCGGGCCGGCCGGACCGGCACCTTGGCGCAGAAGCGGATGCCGGGCGCGCCGGCGACCTGCGGATGGCCCGCGAGGCGCTGGTCGGTGGAGGCATCGGCGATGATGACAGCGGTCTCGCAGGCATCGGCCCCGAAGGCCGCGGCAAGCGCCGCCGCGTCGCCGTCCAACGTGCCGTGCCAGGCGACATGTTCGCCCCCTTCGCGTGTCAGACGGACGAATGCGAACGGCACCCGGAACAGGCGGCAGGCGAGGCGGCAGACGATGCCCGGCGTATCGTCCCCCCACCACCCCATCGCGTGCTCCCTCCGCCCCGTCGGTGTGCCGCTGCACGATGGCAATATCTTGCCGCTGCGGAAAGGCCCCGCTTGTACCTCAGCCGCCCGCCTTCAGGCTTGCGAAGGCGTTGGCCAGCGCAACGAAACCCGCCACGTCGATCTCCTCGGCGCGCTCGGTCTCGGGCACCCCGGCCCGCTCCAGCAGCGCGAAGGTGTCCACGCCCAGCGACTTGAGGCTCTGGCGCAGCATCTTCCGCCGCTGGCCGAACGCGGCCTCCGTCACCCGCTCCAGGTTGGACAGGGCGCAGGGCAGCGGCTCCGCCCGGGGCACCAGATGCACCACGGACGATGTCACCTTGGGCGGCGGCACGAAGGCGGAGGGCGCGACATCGAACAGGATGCGCGCCTGCGTGCGCCAGCCCGCGAGCACGGCAAGGCGGCCATAGGCCTTGGTCCCCGGCGCCGCGACGATGCGCTCCGCCACCTCGCGCTGGAACATCAGCGTCAAAGACGAGAACCAGGGCGGCCAGGGATCGCTGGAGAGCCACCCGACCAGAAGCAGCGTCGCCACGTTATAGGGCAGGTTCGCCACCACCCGCGCGGGGCCGTCCGCCAGATGGGCGCGCACGTCCACCTTGAGGGCGTCGCCCTCGATCACCTCCAGCCGGCCGGGATAGGCTTCGGCCACCTCGGCGAGCGCCGCGATGCAGCGCCGGTCGCGCTCCACCGCCACCACCCGCGCCGCGCCCAGCGCCAGCAGCGCGCGGGTGAGGCCGCCGGGGCCGGGGCCCACCTCCACCACCTGCGCGCCTTCCAGGGGGCCGGAGCCCCGCGCGATGCGGGCCGTGAGGTTGAGATCCAGGAGGAAGTTCTGGCCGAGCGACTTCTGCGCCGACAATTCATGCTTGCGGATGACGTCGCGCAGGGGCGGCAGGTCGTCGAGGGCGCTCATGCGGCGTGCTCCGCGCGCCGCGCCGCCCGCTCACCCTCGGCAAGACGCTCGGCAAGGCGCAGCGCCGCCACGAGGCTGGACGGGTCGGCCCGCCCGGTCCCCGCGAGGTCGAAAGCCGTGCCGTGGTCCGGCGAGGTGCGCACGAACGGCAGGCCGAGCGTGGTGTTCACCCCCTCATGGAAGGCGAGCGCCTTCACCGGGGCCAGCACCTGATCGTGATACATGCCGATGACCGCGTCATACCCCGCGCGCGCCGCCGGATGAAACAAAGTGTCGGCTGGCAGGGGACCACGGGCGTCCACGCCCTCGGCGCGCAGCCGCGCCACCGCCGGGCGCACCACGGCCTCGTCCTCCGTGCCCAGCGTCCCGTCCTCGCCCGCATGGGGGTTGAGGCCGGCGAGGACGAGGCGCGGCGCCGGAAGGCCGAAGCGCCGGCGCATGTCCCGGTGCACGATGTGCCCGGTTTCCACCAGCAGCTCCACGGTGATGAGGTCCGGTACCGCCCGTAGCGGCACATGGATGGTGGCGGGCACCACCGCGAGGTCCGGCGACCAGATCATCATGACCGGGCGCGGCGCCGTCCCGCCGGGCGGGGCGCAGCGGGCGGCGAGGTATTCCGTGTGGCCGGGAAAGCGGAACCCCGCCTCATAGACCACGGACTTCGCGAGCGGCGCCGTCACGAGGCCCCCGCAGCGGCCCTCCAGCACCAGATCCACGCCGCGCTCCAGGCTCTCCAGCACGGCGGGGGCGCTGGTGGCGTCCGGTCGGCCCGGAATGGCCGTGGCCGTGGGGCCGGCGGGGATGACGGGCAGCGCATCCGCGAACAGCGTGGCGGCCGCCTCGGGCACGCATGGCGTGACCGGCACGTCGAGCCCCAGCAGGCGGGCGCGGGCGCGCAGCAGCTCGGGATCGCCCACCGCGCAGAAAACCGGCAGGAGGCGCGCCTTGCGCGCGGCCCAGGCCATGAGGACGATCTCGGGGCCGACCCCGGCCGGCTCACCGAGCGTCAGCGCCAGCGGCAGGCTCATCAGCGATAGACGATCAGGGCGGACTTACGCAGGTCCGCCATGAGCTTCTTCGATTCCGCCTGGAACTGGGTGGAGGCGAGCTGGTCCTTGATCTCGCGCTTCTGCGAGCTTTCGCCCTTCACCTGCACCTTGTCGCACACGGCGAAGATCTCGACGCCGGACTGGGTGACTTCCGGCGGCGTCAGGCGCCCCACATCGGTCTTGTCGAGGATCTGGCGCAGGGCGGCGGGCATGTCGGAGGACATGCGGTGGACCGGCGAGCGGACCACCACCTCCCGCAACCCCTTGGCCGCCTCGAGGCCGGCTTCACAGCCGTTGAACCGGGAGCGGAACGCATTGGCCTCCGACAGGCGCGCCTGATAGGCGTTGGAGCCGCGCGGCACCACGAAGATGATGGGATAGAGCTTGTATTCGGTGGCCACGAGCTGGCCGCCGCCGTCCTTGGCGTTCAGGGCCGCGAGCACGTCCGTATCGCGCACATTGATGGCGGGCGCGCGGGCGCGCACATATTGCTGCCAGACATTGTCGGCGCGCAGCTTGTTCTTGAAGGTCTGCGCGCTCACGCCCTGCTGGCCCAGGAGCGCGGCGAGCTGCTCCGACGTGCGGCCGCTGCGGTCCGCGACGCCCGCGAACAGCTTGTCCAGCTCCTCGTCGTCCAGCGTGATGCCGATGCGCGAGGCGGCCGCGACCTTGATATGCTGGTCGATCAGCTCCTCCAGCGTCTCCTTCGCGCTGGGGGGCTTCTCGCCGATGATCTGGTGCAGCTTCTGGCGCTGGGCCACGTCATAGCTGGTGATGGGCTGTCCGTTCACAAGCACCAGGAGCTGCTGGGCCGCGGCGGGCGCGACGCCCCCTCCGAGAAGGAGGGCGAGGGCAAGGCCGAGGATCGGCAGGATACGGGCACTCGTCAGCATGGCATCATCCGGATGGGAGGGTGTCGCGGCGATGGGGCCTGGACCGGGCGCGACGCCCGAAGCCGGCGCACCGTATCTTGACAGCACCTGTGGCCGCAATACGGCCGATGCGTCCCTTTTCACCGGAACGCGCCGCGAAATGACGCAACGGAATCCCCGCCGTCGCCCCGCGACGGGAAAGGATCAGTTATTGCTCGCCAGGGAGGTGGAGATCTTGGACTGGCCGAGCGTGCGCAGGCCGATGGTGACCATGACCGCCTGACTCGGCTCGGAACTGTAGTTGCTGAGCGAGTATTGGGAAACGTAGCTCACGGCCAGGGTGAAGCAGTCGTCCGCATAGGTGACGCCCACCGAGGTCATGTCGATGCCCGACTGGGCGATGTTGTAGCGGATGCCGCCGGCCACGGTCCATTCGTTGGTGAGGCGGTACGAGGCGCTGGTATAGATGCCCTCGCGCTCCTCGTAATAGCCCAGCAGCGGCTGCGGCGCGTAGAGGCCGTAGACGGCGGACAGGTTGACCTTGCCGAACGAGGTGCGCCCTTCCAGCTCGAACCGCTGCAGCGAGTAATTGCTCTCGTCGAAGCGGAAGCGGGAGATGAATTCCAGGTTGCTGGTGGGCGAGTAGGAGAAGCGGGCCACATAGTCCGACATGCTGGTGTCGAGGCCCGATTCCAGGCCGGTATTGGCCATGTCGCCTTCGGCGAAGGAATTGATGCCGAACAGGTGGTAGGACTGGCCAACCAGCGCGGTGATCAGGCCGGCATTGTTGAGCGCGGCGGTGTAGCTGACGCCCACATTGAGGCGGCCGCCGCCCTCGACCCGGTCCCAGCCGGAATATTTGTTGATCTCGAACAGGTTGCTGTCGTCGAACACGAGGCTCTGCGCATCCTCGTTCGGCAGCTTGCCGATGCCGGTCTCGCTCGGGCGAATGACGAGCTGGGCGCGCGGCTCGATGGTCTGCGTGCCCCAGCTCTGCACCGAGATGAAGGGATAGCGATAGTCGATGCCGACCGCGGGCATGGCGCGGATCAGGTTCTCCTCGCCGGACTGGAGCGGGTTCTGGCCCGGCAGCGTCACGCCGCTCGTGTAGTTGGACGGCAAGGCGCTGATATTGGCGTGCGCCACGTCCACGCGGGCGCTGACGAACGGGGTCCAGATCTGGCCGATCTGGTCGGTGAGGGAGGTCTTCCAGTAGAGCTCGGCGCTCAGGCGCTGATACTCGCCCGGCGCGCCGCGCAGCAGGCACTGGGTGGGGTTCGGATTGGTGAGGGCGCAAGTCCCGGCCGGAATGCCGATGCCGCCGCCGGGGAAGGAATTGGTGGCCGACATGCCGACGAAGTCGGCCTCGTTCCGGGACACGGCGTTGAAGTTGACGCGCACGCCCGCCTCGCCGCCGAAGATCGGCTTCCCGAACACGTAATTGTAGTTGAACGTGCCCACCACAGGGATCACGTCCTGGTTGTCCGTCACGGACAGGCCCAGGAAGTAGAGCGCGCGGGCGTCGAAGAACGAACGGTCGCCCTGCCCGGTCACGTAGAGCTGGGAGATGATCTCGGTGGGCGTGGAATTGACGAGGCCGAGGGCATCGACATAGCCGCCGAGATGATAGTCGTTCAGGAAGGTGCGGTCGGAGGCGAGCGTGCCGTCCCAGCCCCACTTCCACTGGTCGGTGATGGCGAACTCGCCGCGGCTCTGGATGATGCCGCGATTGTCCCGATAGCCCGGCAGGCCCGCGAAGGCGTCCTTGTCCTGCTGCATGATGCCGGCGGCGCGGATGTCATAGGCGCCGGTCATGAGCTGCTGGCGCCACTCGCCCTGCATCAGCAGGCCCTGCTGGCTGTAATAGACCGGCGTCAGGGTCAGGTCGCGGTCAGGCGCGATGTTCCAGAAGAACGGAATCCCCACGCCGAAGCCCAGGTTGCTGGCATTGGCGAAGACCGGGCTCAGGAAGCCGGTCTTGCGCTTCACCGTCGGGTCCGGGCTGGAGAAATAGGGGAAATAGGCGATGGGCAGACCGAAAAACTCCAAGGTCGCATCCTTGTAGTAGATCATCTGCTCGTTTTGGTTGTGGATGATGCGCGAGGCCTTCACCTGCCACAGCGGGGGGCGCTCGGGCGCGTTCTTGCACGGCTCGCAGGCCGTGTAGACGCCGTTCTGGAAGACGGTGACGTTGCCTTCGGTCCGGTCGGCGCGGCTGGCGGCGAAATGGGTCTTGTCGACCGTGTCCACGCGCAGCGACTGGATGAAGCCGTTCTTGAAGTCCTCGCTCAGCTCCAGGTTTTCGGCGCGGATGAGGTTGCCGTCCTTCTGCTTCAGGCGGACATTGCCCTCCGCGATGACCACATTGCGGTTGCGGTCGAAGGTGACGCGCTGGGCCTCGAGGCTCGCGCCGTCATAATAGAGCTGCACGTTGCCGGCGGCGCCGACCGTGTTCTTCTCATAGTCGTAGATAAGCTCGTCCGCCGTGACGAGCATCTTCTTGTTCCCGTCCGTTTGCGGTGCGGCAAAGGTGTTCGCCATGCCGCCGACCGGCGACTGGGCGTGCACATCCACGCTCCCGGCGCATACCGCCAGAGCCAGCGCGAACGCATAGGCCAGCCCGCTCCCGCCACGGCGCGAGACGCGCCGCCGGATCAAAGCCGCCCACCCTTCCGCGGGAGTGAACCCGACGGTCATCCGTCCTCCCGGTGCAACAGAACCAGAACCCCCAGGAAAATCCCCGCCACCGCTGGAAACCATGCAGCGGCAATGGGATGCACCACTCCCGCCTCGCCTAGATCCTCTGCGAGCTTGGTCCCCAGATAAAGCAGAAAGCCGGCGAGCACGCCACCGAGAATCGTCTGGCCCACGCCACCGAACCGGAAGATGCGCAGGCCCACGGCCGCCGCGATCAGCACCATGGCCACCAGCAAGAACGGACGGGCCAAGAGACTCTGGAGCTGGAGGCGGTATCGCGCCGCACCAAAGCCGGCCTGCTCGGCATTCTTGATGGCCTCGGGAAGTTGCCAAAAAGACACGGTTTCCGCGGACAGGAGGCTCTCCTGGATCTGCGCCGGATCGAGATTCGTGGCGATCAGATAGGAGGCGAACTGCTGCTGCTCGAAGCCGGGAATGAGCACCCGAACCTCGCTCAAAATCCAGTAACCATGTTCGAGGATCGCCGACTTCGCCTCCACGCGCTCCACCAGCCGGTCGGCCTTGTCGAACTCGAAGACGGTGACGTTCAGCAGCTCGCGCCCGCCCTGCTGGGTGGCCTGCGCCTTGATGATGGCCTGCCCGTCCACGCTCTGCTGGCGGATCCAGAATGCGCCCTTGCCGGGCGCCAGAAGGCTGCCGGTGGGAGCGGAGTTGAAGATCTCGCTCTCCATCCGGTTCGCCCGCTCCTTGAAGTCGGCGGAGACCGGGTTGAACACGCAGGTGGCGAAGACGCCGATGAGGAAGGCGACGATCACCGCCGGGGAGGTGAACTGCCAGGCGGACAGGCCCACCGCCCGGGCCACCACCAGCTCAAGCCGCCGCGACAGCATGACGAAGGAGAAGATGCCGCCGAACAGCACGGCGAACGGCAGGAGCTGCTCCGTGAAGGCCGGGGCGCGGTAGAGCGTCAGCAGCGCCACGACGGTGGTGGTCACCGCGTCGCGGTCCGCCGTGCGCCGGCTCATCTCGAGGAAGTCCACGAGCATGATCAGCGCGACGCAGGAGAAAAAGATCATCGCCACCGCCGAGAAGAAGCGGCGTGCGAAATAGGTGCCGAGGATGCGCCCGATCATGGCTCAGTTGGCCGTGAGCCGGTTCACGCGGGCCGAGATGGCGTCCACCATCCGCACCAGCGCCTGGGGCGGGGCGAACTTGATCCATCCCTGCAAGGCGAACGCGCAGATGACGATGCAGCCCAGCGGCAGCAGATAGGCCACCGGCACCGCGGCCTGCGAGGTGCGCAGCTGCCCGCCCACGACGAAAGAGGCGATCTGGAGCCCCACCATCACGGGAATGATGGCGGCGAGCGCGAGCGTCCGGCCCTGCCGGGTGGTGCGCGGCCGCGCCAGGGCGGCGGCGGCCACGGCGAAGAAGGCGAAGGGATAGAGGCCGGCGGACAGGCGCTTGTGCACCTCCTCGCGGAATCGCCCCGCCTGGCCGATCAGCACATAGACATCGTTGGCGGGCGGCGTCTGCACATAGTCGAAGGACCTCTCGCTGGGCCGCAGCTCCGATCCGCCCTGCCCGCCGGGGGCGAGGCCGTCGAGGCCGAACGCGTAGCGCTGGAAGGCCACCACGGAGCCGTTGGAGGCGGAGCCTGCCGTTCGCCTGTGAATGGACCCGTCCTCCAGCACCAGAAAGATCCCCTTCGGGGTTTCCACGATCTGCCCACGGTCGGCGACATAGGTGGATATTTCCTTTTCGCGGGCGTCGTCGATCAGGATCCCGCGCATCACGCCGTTGCTGGCGCGCTCGCGGATGTGGAAGACGAGGCCGGGCGAAAGCGTCACGAAGCGGCCGGGCTGGGCGACGAAGGAGACCACGTCGGCGCGCACGCGGGACACCTGGTCACGGAACGAGCGCAGGCTGGCCGGAACGAGATCGATGGCCAGCACCTCCACGAACAGGGAGGCGAGGATGGCGAGGATGATGAGCGGCCGCAGCACGCGCCAGTGGCTCATGCCCGCCGCCGCCATGACGACGATCTCCGAATCGCCGTTGAGCTTCAGCAGCGTGTAGGCCGTGGCGATGAACAGCGCCGCCGGGGCGATCACCAGCACCAGGGTGGGCATGGTGAGGCTGGTGATGGAGATGAAGGCGAGGATCGTCTGGCCCTGGCTCGTCACGAGGTCGAGCTGGCGCAGCGCCTGGGTGGACCAGATCATGGCGCTCAGGATCGCCGTCACGCCCAGGAAGGCGGTGGTGGCGGTGAGGAAAATGTACCGGTCGAGACGGCCCATGCACCACTTTCCAACGCGCTCGCCGCCCCGAGCTGCTTCTGTCTGGAACGAGTCTTGGATAGCCGCTCGCGCTGCAAAGCGCAAATCGCGGCGGTATTATTTGACGCCAACCCCCGTCAGCGGGCTTCCAGTACCGCCGTACAGGCGGACGGCAGGTCCGCCAGGGTCAAGGGCGGCTTCGGCTTGGAGGGCGTGGGCGAGGGCTTGGGGTGCAAGACCTCGTCCGTGAACCACCAGGCGAGGTCCGCCCCGCAGCCATCGCCCTGGGGCGGCGGCTCCTGGGGCCGGCAGTCCGGGCTGTCCTTCTGGCAGAACAGCCGCACATGCATGTGCGCGTCATGCCCCCAATAGGGCCGCACCTTGGCGAGCCACGCCCGGTCCGGGCCCGGCGCGCGGCACAGGGCCTTCTTGATGGCCGCATTGACGAACACCCGCTCCACCTCCGGCGCCAGCGCCGCCGCGCGGATCACCGCCACATGGTCGGGCGTGAACACCTTCGGGTCCACGTCCAGCCGGTCGGGCCGCACCATCATGGTGGCGGACAGCGCCTCCCGCTCGGCGCGGGTCATCTCCCGGCCGGGGCTGGGGGTGAGCCAGATGTCCACGTCGAGCCCCACCTGGTGCGAGGCATGGCCGGTGCGCATGGGCCCGCCCCGCGGCTGGGACATGTCGCCCACCAGGATGCCGGTCCAGCCCGACACCTTGGGCACCTGGACGGCGAAGCGCTCGATGAAGTCCACGAGGGCGGGATGACCCCAGTTGCGGTTGCGCGAAAGCCGCATGGCCTGCCAGTGTGGCCCCGCGCGCCCCGCGCCGGGCGCGGTCACGGGCAGGGCCTCGGCACCGGCGAGGCACCCCTTGGAATAGAAGCCGATGGACCGCGCCGCGAGCGGCGCGGGGGTGGCCGCAGCGCCGAACAATTCCTTGGCGGGCGGGCCCGCCGTTTCCCGGGAGGCCCCTGCGTCCTGCGCGCGCGCCGGCCCGGCCGCCGCCAGCGCGCTGGCCGAAAGCAGGATCAGGAAGGCGAACGCGCTTGCGCGCATGCTCACGCGTCCTTCGTGTCGTAGGGATTGTCCTTCTCGCGCAGCGTGAAGCGGATCGGCGTGCCCCATAGGCCGAAGCGCTCCCGCAGGCCGTTCGCGAGATAGCGCAGGTAGCTCTCGGGAATGGCGTCGGCGCGCGAGCAGAAGATGACGAAGCTCGGCGGGCGCGCCTTGGGCTGCGTCATGTAGCGGATCTTCACCCGGCGTCCGGAGACCGCAGGCGGGGGATGGCTGTCCGTCGCCTCCTGGAGGAAGCGGTTCAGCGGATTGGTGGAGACGCGGACGTTCCACACCCGGTGCGCCTCGACCACCGCCTGCAGCAGCTTGTCGAGGCCGCGCCCGGTGAGGCCGGACAGGTGGACGATGGGCATGCCCTTCACCTGGGGCAGCCAATGGTCCGCCTCCTCCCGCAGCTTCCCGAGCACGTGGGGGTCAGTGACGAGGTCGGACTTGTTGTAGCCCAGGACCAGCGCGCGGCCTTCCCGCACCACGAGGTCGGCGATGCGCAGGTCCTGTTCCTCGAACGGGCGCTCGGCATCCAGAAGGACGATCACCACCTCGGCGAACTTCATGGCCCGCAGGCCGTCGGCGGCGGAGAGCTTCTCCAGCTTGTCGTCGATACGGGCGCGCTTGCGCAGGCCCGCCGTGTCGTAGAACTCGAACTTGCGGCCGCGCCACTCCAGCTCTACCGAGATGGAATCGCGGGTGATGCCCGCTTCCGGCCCGGTCAGCAGCCGCTCCTCGCCCAGGAGGCGGTTGATGAGCGTGGACTTGCCCGCATTGGGGCGGCCCAGAACGGCCACCTTGATGGGGCGCTCCGGCTTGTCCCCACCGTCCGCGTCATCCGCGTCCTCGTCCTCGCCCCGGGGGCGGCGCTTGGTCTGCTCGGGCAGCGCCTCGCGCAGCGCGTCATAAAGGTCGCCCAGGCCCTCGCCGTGCTCGGCCGACACCGGAATGGGCGTGCCCAGGCCCAGCGCATAGGCCTCCATGGTGCCCGCCTCCCCGCCCCGGCCCTCGCTCTTGTTGGCGGCGAGGATGACCGGCTTGCCGGACCGGCGCACCAGGCCCGCGAAGGCGCGGTCCGTGGGGGTCAGGCCGACGCGCGCGTCCACCAGGAACAGGATGGCGTCGGCATCGGCGATGGCGGCCTCGGTCTGGCTGCGCATGCGCCCTTCCAGGGTGCCGGCGTCCGCCTCCTCCAGGCCCGCCGTGTCGACGATGGTGAAGGACAGGTCGCCGAGGCGCGCGTCCCCCTCGCGCCGGTCGCGGGTCACGCCCGGCCGGTCGTCCACCAGCGCGAGCTTCTTGCCCACGAGCCGGTTGAACAGCGTGGACTTGCCCACGTTCGGGCGGCCGACAATGGCCAGAGTGAAGGACATGAGACTTCCGCCCGGGGACAGGGATCAGTTGCGCGGTGCGCCCGCGGCGCCCGGCTGCGCGGGCGCGCCGGCGGCGGGAACGGCGATGTTGGCATTGCTGGGCTGCGCCACGGGGCCGGAATAGCTCACGCCGGGCACGCCCTCGGGGAAGACCTGCCGCCGGTCGCCCGGCAAGGGGGTCTCCTTCTCGCCGAAGGGGTTGATCTTGTCGAACGTCTCGCAGCCGGCGAGCGCAAGGCCGCAGCCGAGGACGAGCGCGAGACGCAGGGACCGGGTGAGCGATCGGGGCATGGCGGACCTCATGGGCTTGGCGCTGGAGCCTGATCCAATCCGGTCGGGAACAGGATCGGCGAACCAGTCTCTAACACGATGATAGAGAACGTCTTACCAACCGAACTGGTGGGCAGTTCGATGGCAACGTGCTCTAGGGCGCGGATGCCGCTTCCGCGGCGGCGGTCAGGGTACGGATCAACTGGCCTTGGCTGCGGATGGCCGGAGGCGTCTCGGAATCGTCGAGAATGGACTGCGCCACCTTGCCCGCCGCCTTCAGGTCGCCCGCCTTGAACTGGGCGAGGGCGAGGATCTGGCGCGCGGAATGGCGCATGGGGCCGGTGCCCTCGGCCAGGGGCTGCATGCGCTGGACCATCTCGGCGAGCGGCGCGGTATCCACCAGCAGCAGGCCGGCGCGGATGCGCGCCACGTCCTGGCCGATGGAATCCACCGTCGCGTCGGTGGCGAGGGCGTCATAGGCCGCCACGGCGGCGGCGCGGTCGGTGCGGGCGAGCAGGCCAGCGTCGCGGAAGCGCGCCAGGACCCGGTAGCCGGTGGTGCCGTCCTTGCCCAGCGCGTCGAGGGCGGTCTCCGCCTCCTTGACGTTGCCGTCGGCGATCAGGCGGTTCGCGGCCTCGAAGCGCGCGCCCGAAGCCTCGGACTGGGTCTGCTTCCAATAGCGGTAGCCGCTCCAGGCACCGGCGCCGACCACGATGGCGACGCACAGGAGGATCAGGTACAGGCCGTAGCGGTCCCACAGGCTGCGGAAACGTTCGCGCCGAAGGTCCTCTTCGATCTCGTGGAAAATGTCGGTCATGCCAGGCCTGGTGTGGAGGGTCCGATGATGCGGGCCGCCGGGAGGCGCGCGCCTCCCGTGAGGGCGGCTAACCTATCCATGCGGCTTCATCGTGGCAAATCGCTCCCGAAGACGGTCGAGCGCCAGCACGGCGAGCCCCGCCATCAGGCCCCAGAACGGCGCCCCCATGCCCGCCACCGCGACCCCCGAGGCGGTGGTGGCGAAGGTGGCCACGGCGGCGAGGCGGTCCCGCTCTTCCTGGAGCGCACCCGCCAGCGCGCCGGTGAGCGGCGACAGCAGGGCGAGCCCGGCCACCGTGGCGATGAAGGCCGGCGGCAGCGCCGCGAAGATCGCCACCAGCGACGCGCCCGAGGCGGCGAGCAGCACGTACCACGTGCCGTAGGCGACGCCCGCGAGGTAGCGCCGCTTCGGATCGGGATGGGCGTCGGGATTGGCGGTGATGGCCGCGGTGATGGCCGCGAGATTGATGCCCGTGGCCCCGAGCGGGGCCAGCAGCACGCTCGCCCCGCCCGTGGCGGCAAGGCAGGGCGTAGCGGGCGGGTCGTAGCCGAAGGTGCGCAGCACGGCGAGGCCGGGCAGGTTCTGCGCCGCCATGGTCACGAGAAACAGCGGGATGCCCAGCCCCAGCAGAACCGGCACCTCGAATTGCGGCATGACGACCACGAGGTGGGGCGCGGCCAGACGGATGCTGTCCACCGCCACGTTCCCGGATGCCAGCACCGCCACGCCGCCCGCCACCAGCACGCCCAGCACCGCCAGCGTGGGCGACCACAGGCGCAGCAGGAAGAACAGGACCAGCATGGGCAGCACCATGACGGGAGCGTCCACCGCATTGTCCGCCAGCGCCATGACGAACCGCACCAGCACGCCCGCCAGCATGGCGGAGGCGACGCTCATGGGGATGCGCGACACCAGCCGCGACAGGGGGGCGATGGCGGCGCAGGCCAGCACCAGCGCCCCCGCCAGCATGAAGGCGCCCGCCGCCTTGGACATGCCGATGCCCCCGCCGAACGTGGCGATGACCGCCGTGCCCGGCGTGGACCAGGCGGTGACGATGGGCATGCGGTAGCGCAGCGACAGGAACAGGCTGGTGGCGGCGACGCCTGCGCACAGGGCCGCGACGGCGGAGGCAGATTCCGCCGGGCTCGCCCCCACCGCGACCGTGGCGGCGATGATGAGCGCCAGCGTGCCCCCGAACCCCACCAGGGACGCGACGAGGGAGGAGACGAAGACCGACAGGCGCATGCGCCTAGCGATCCTGCGCCTGGAGCACGGGGGCGAGGGCGCCGAGGGTCTGGCGCCGGGCGCGCGCGCCCAGCGGCTCGTCCGCCGGGATGTCCAGGGACATGAAGCGGACGAACACGAAGGTCCGGCCCTCCTTCTCCGCCCAGCCCACGAACCAGCCGAGTGGCCGGGAGCGGTCCAGGGCGGCGTCGGCGAGCCGCAGGTGGCCGGTGCCGGACACGCCGTAGAGGTCGTAGCCGGCCGGCGTCTCGGGCTGGCGCAGCAGGGCGGCGGTGCGGCCCACCGCGTCGGCGGGCACGGGAAGCTCGCCGTTCAGCATCTTGCGCAGGAAGTCCACCTGCTCGCGCGGGGAGATGGCCAGCGAGGAGGACAGCCAGGACCGGGCGAAGGCGTCGGGGGTTCCGGGATCGCCGGAGAGATTCTCATTGCCGTAGAGGAAGGCATGCAGGGCGGCGGCCAGCCGCTCGCGCCCCACGGCGCGCGCCACGGCGGCGCCATACCAGTCCACCTGGTGGCGTACCCAGCCCTGAGGCGTCTGCGGCGCGGCGGCGGCGCCGGACGGCGGGGCGGACCCCGCCACCGGCTCTGGCGGGTTCACGACCGGCTCCTTCTCGTTCCGCAGGAACCCCGCCTCGAAGCCCAGCAGCGCCAGGGGGATGTCGAAGGTCTCCACCGGCGAATGGCGGGCGGCGCACAGGCCCTGCTTGGCCGCCACCCGGCCGGTCTTCAGCTCCGTGACGATAAAGCATTCCTCAGCCGCCCGGGCGACGCCCGGAAGGCCGAGGGCAACGAGAAGCCCCGCCGCCAGCAGGGTGGCGCGGATCCGGCGCGCGCTCACGGCGCCTTGGGCGCCTTCGACGCATAGGTGTGCTCCGGCCCCGGGAAGGTGCGCGCGCGCACCTCCTCGGCATAGCGGCCCACCGCCTCCTCGATGGCCGGGCCCAGCTCGGCGTACTTCTTCACGAATTTCGGCACGCGGGCGCCGAGGCCCAGCATGTCCTCCAGCACCAGGATCTGGCCGTCGCAGGCCGGGCTGCCGCCGATACCGATGGTGGGCGGGGCCACCTCCTGGGTGATCTGGCGGGCCACCGGCTCGGCCACCGCCTCCACCACGATGGCAAAGGCCCCCGCCTCCGAAATGGCCCGGCCGTCCTCGATGATCATGCGGGCTTCCGCCTCGTCGCGGCCGCGCGCCTTGAACGAGCCCAGCGTGTTGATGGCCTGGGGCGTGAGGCCCACATGGCCCATGACCGGGATGCCCCGGTCCACCAGGAAGCGCACGGTCTCGGCCATGCGCACGCCGCCCTCCAGCTTCACGGCGCCCGCGCCGGTCTCCTTCAGCACGCGCACCGCCGTATGGAACGCCTCCACCGGGCTCGCCTCGTAGCTGCCGAAGGGCAGGTCCACCACAATGAGCGCGCGCTTGGTGCCGCGCACCACGGCGCGGCCGTGCACGATCATCATCTCCACCGTCACGGGAACGGTGGTCTCCAGGCCGTGCATGACCATGCCGAGGCTGTCACCCACCAGGATCACGTCCACGTGCCGGTCCAGGAGTTGGGCGGTGTGGGCATGGTAGGAGGTGAGGCTCACGATGGGGTCGCCGCCCTTGCGCGCGCGGATTTCGGGCGCGGTGATGCGGCGGGCGTCGGCTTGGATGGACATATGCTTTCCTCAGACGATTGCAGGCGGCTCTGGCGGCCGCTTGGGTCCAGGCGCCGTCTCACATGACGGGAACGCCGATCACATAGGGATGGAAGACGAAGGCGAGCAGGCCGTAAAGGGCCAGCCCGCCCACCACCGCCACCGCGTCGCCGCCATAGCCGGCGGGGGCCGCCGGAACCACCGCGCCGCGCCGCTTCAGGGAGATGCGGTCATAGACGGCCCAGGCCAGCACCGCCAGGAACAGGGTCATGGAGGCGGCATCGCCATTGGCCAGCAGATGGGCCAGCGCCCAGGTCTTCACGCCCACCAGCAGGGGATGCTTCAGGCGGGTGCGGATGTGGCTCGGCACATAGGCGGCCACGAAGAAGATGCAGGCGAACACCATGAGCAGCAGCGCGAGGTGCCGCAGGCCCATGGGCGGCACCCAGAGCTGGGCCGGCCCCTCCGCCCGCCACAGGGCGAAGCCGTAGGCCGTGAGCAGCAGGCCGCTGGCCGCCAGCAGGGAATAGAAGCCCTTGTAGCCCCCCTCCCCCAGCGTGCCGATGAGCGAGGCCCTGAGGCCGCGCAGGCTGGAGACCACATGGACCCCGAGGAAGACCACGAGGCCGAACAGCATCATCACCATGGCCCCGACGCCGGTCCCGGCGCCCTCCCTGCCGCAAGCTGGCGGGACTTTAGAGCATCTCCAGCAAAAGTCGAAGCGACAATCGCCGCAGGCGAGATGGTCAATCCATTGATTTATTTGACTATTTCATAAGAGCCCGGAATGGGGCGCGGCCCTCCTTCCAAACCCTGCGCCCAGCGCATGGCGGAACCGCGTGACGATGAGGGGTGGAAAGTCTTCTATTCGTCGCGCGCCCATGGTATGCGCCACCGCCAACTCGAAACGCGTACGGCGACCTGCCGCCGTTCCATTCGCAACGCGCCGCACGCCATTTCGGCCCGGCAGAGGAGTTGGCGATGTCCGCATTTGCACCCACCCCCGGCTCCCCCTTCCGCGAAGCCCTCACCTTCGACGACGTGCTGCTGGTTCCCGGCCCGTCGGACGTGATGCCCGGCGGCGTGAATCTCGTCACCCGCCTCACCAGCACCATCACCCTGAACCTGCCCATCATCTCCGCCGCCATGGACACGGTGACGGAAGCCCGGCTCGCCATCGCCATGGCCCAGGCGGGCGGCATCGGCGTCGTGCATCGCAACCTGACCCCCGAGGCCCAGGCCGAGCATGTGCGGCAGGTGAAGAAGTTCGAATCCGGCATGGTGGTGAACCCCGTCACCGTCCATCCCGACGACACGCTGGCCGACGCCCTCGCGCTCATGAAGCGGCACGTCATCTCGGGCATCCCGGTTGTGGAGCGCGGCTCCAACGGCCGGGGCGGCAAGCTGGTGGGCATCCTCACCAACCGCGACGTGCGCTTCGCCACCGACCCCGCCACCCCGGTGCGCGAGCTGATGACCAAGGACCGGCTCATCACGGTGAAGGAGAGCGTGCAGCAGGAAGAGGCCAAGCGCCTGCTGCACCAGCACCGCATCGAGAAGCTGGTGGTGGTGGACGAGGATTACCGCTGCGTCGGCCTCATCACCGTGAAGGACATGGAGAAGGCGGTCGCCAATCCCGAGGCGGCGAAGGACGAGCAGGGCCGCCTGCGCGTCGCCGCAGCCACCACGGTGGGCGAGGACGGGTTCGAGCGCACCGAGCGCCTCATCGACGCGGGCGTCGACCTCGTGGTGGTGGACACCGCCCACGGCCATTCCCGCAAGGTGCTGGACCAGGTGGACCGCATCAAGCGCCTGTCCAACAAAACCCAGATCCTGGCCGGCAACGTGGCCACGGGCGACGGCGCGAAGGCGCTGATCGATGCCGGCGCGGACGCCATCAAGGTGGGCATCGGCCCGGGCTCCATCTGCACCACCCGCATCGTGGCGGGCGTCGGCGTGCCCCAGCTCACCGCCGTCATGGACGCGGTCGAGGCGGCCCGGGCCACCGGCACCCCCATCGTGGCCGATGGCGGCATCAAGTTCTCCGGCGACCTCGCCAAGGCGCTGGCGGCCGGCGCGTCCTGCGCCATGGTGGGCTCGCTGCTGGCGGGCACCGACGAAAGCCCCGGCGAGGTGTTCCTCTACCAGGGCCGCTCCTACAAGGCCTATCGCGGCATGGGCTCGGTGGGTGCCATGGCGCGCGGCTCCGCCGACCGCTACTTCCAGGCCGAGGTGCGCGACACCCTGAAGCTGGTGCCGGAAGGCGTCGAGGGGCAGGTGGCCTACAAGGGCCCCGTGGCGGCGGTGCTGCACCAGCTCGCCGGCGGCCTGCGCGCCGCCATGGGCTATGTGGGCGGCGAGAACCTCAAGGAGTTCCAGGCGCGGGCGCGCTTCGTGCGCATCTCGTCCGCCGGCCTGCGCGAGAGCCACGTCCATGACGTGACCATCACCCGCGAAAGCCCCAACTACCCGACCGGCGGCTGACCGGGAGAGCCGGCGCCGGGACACCCGGGGCCGGCTTCACATCTCAGACGATAGCTGAAACAACTCAGTCTTCATTCCCCAACGGCATTGTAAAAGGCGTGTAAAACTGGCGGCGGGTGCCCCTTTCGTGCTTCCTATACTGACACGAGCCGTGAAAGCTCGCCGTCAATAAGCGGCCGTCCACGGCCGCCGCCGGAGGAAGAAGCCCATGCCCCGTTCGCTGCCGCGCGTTCCGCGCACGCCGAGCCGTCTTCGCCGCCTGATCGCCACGCTCGGACTGACCCTCCTGGCCGCGCCGTCGCTCGTTCTGCCGGCGGCGGCCCAGATGTCCGATCTCAAGATCATGGCGCCGGCGGCGCCCGGCGGGGGATGGGACCAGACCGCGCGCGCCATGCAGCAGGCCATCGTCACGACGGGCCTCGCCCGCAGCGTCCAGGTGGTGAACGTCCCGGGCGCGGGCGGCACGATCGGCCTTGCCCAGATGGCCAGCGCCAGCAAGGGCGACGGCAACCAGCTCATGGTGATGGGCTATGTGATGGTCGGCGCGATCCTCACCAACAAGGCGCCGGTCACGCTCGACCAGATCACGCCCATCGCCCGCCTGACCGAAGAGACGGAGGCGATCGCCGTCCCCGCCAATTCGCCCCTGAAGACGATCCAGGACCTCGCCGACGCCATCAAGGCGAACCCCGCCAAGGTCACCTGGGCGGGCGGCTCGGCCGGAGGCGTGGACCATATCGCCGCCGGCCTGTTCGCGCAGGCGGCGGGCGCCGACCCGTCCAAGATCAATTACATCCCGTTTTCCGGCGGCGGCGAAGCGCTGGCCGCCGTTCTGGGCGGCAAGGTCACGGCGGGCATTTCCGGCTACGGGGAATTCGAGAGCCAGGTGAAGGCCGGAAAGCTGCGCATCCTCGCAGTCACCGCCAAGAGCCGGGTCCCGGGCGTGGACGCGCCCAGCCTCACCGAAGCGGGCATCCCGCTCGCCATCACCAATTGGCGCGGCGTCGTGGCCCCTTCCGGCATCAGTGCCGAGCAGCGCGCCACCCTCACGGCGTTGGTGGAGAAGATGGCCAACTCGCCCGCCTGGGCGGATGTGCTGAAGCAGAAGGGCTGGGACGGCGCCCTGCTGACCGGCGAAGCCTTCGCGGACTTCCTGAAACGGGAAAACGCGCAGACCACGGACATCCTGAAGTCCATCGGCCTCGTGAAGCCCTGACATCTCGCAGCACCCCTCGGGAGGCTTCATGAATCCGAAGGCCAAGCGTCCGGACGTGGGCGGCGTCGCCATCGCGGCTGGTCTCGCCGGCATCGCCGGCATCATCTGGTGGGACGCCACCGGCCTCTCCGCCGGTTCGCCCTATGGCCTCGGGCCCGACGCGGCGCCCAAGCTCATCGCGGCCGGCCTCGCGCTGCTGGCGGTTGCGAACCTCGTCAGCGCGGTGCGGGGCACCATGCCGCACCGCGACGCGGGCGAGATGGGGCCGATCCTGCTGATCGTCGGAGGCCTCGTGGCGCTCATCGCCATTATCGGGCTGGGCGGCGGCTTCATTCCGGCCACCGCCATCCTGTTCGCCGCCACCGCGCGCGCCTTCGGGCGGCGGGCCCTGCTGGCCGATCTGGGCATCGGCCTCGCCATCGGCCTCGGGGCCTATCTGGTCTTCGCGAAGCTGCTGACGCTCTCCCTGCCCGTCGGGCCGCTTGAGCGGCTGATCTGAGGAGCGGCCATGGATACCTTTCTTCAGCTCCTCCACGGGCTCTCCATCGCGGTCGTCCCCCACAATCTGCTGTTCGCCCTGATCGGCGTCCTGCTGGGGACGGCGGTCGGCGTGCTGCCCGGCATCGGCCCGGCCCTGACCGTGGCCCTGCTTCTGCCCGTCACCTACAAGCTCGACCCGGCCGGTTCGCTCATCATGTTCGCCGGCATCTATTACGGCGGCATGTATGGCGGATCGACCACGGCGATCCTCATCAACACGCCCGGCGAAAGCGCATCCATGGCGACCGCGCTCGAAGGCAACAAGATGGCCAAGGCGGGCCGGGCCGGCCCGGCGCTCGCCACCGCGGCCATCGGCTCCTTCGTCGCCGGCACCATCGCGACGCTCGGCCTGACCTTCCTCGCGCCGACGCTGGTGGATATCGCCGTCCAGTTTGGGCCGGAGGACTATTTCGCGCTCATGTGCGTGGCTTTCGTCACCGTCTCCGCCACGTTCGGAGATTCGGCGGTGCGCGGCCTCACCAGCCTGTTCATCGGGCTCGCCCTGGGCCTCGTGGGCATCGACAAGCTCACCGGGCAAGCCCGGCTCGGCTTCGGCATGCCGGAATTGCTGGACGGCGTGGAGATCACCACCCTCGCCGTCGGCCTGTTCGCCGTCGGCGAGGCCCTGTTCGTGGCCTCCCGCCGCAACCATGCGCCGGAGCAGCTGGAAGCGGTGCGCGGCTCGCTCTGGATGAGCCTCGATGACTGGCGACGCTCCTGGAAGCCCTGGCTGCGCGGAACGTGCCTCGGCTTCCCGATCGGCGCCTTGCCGGCGGGCGGCGCGGAAATTCCGACCTTCCTGTCCTATTCCATCGAGCGGCGGCTCAGCAAACACCCGGAAGAGTTCGGCCGCGGCGCCATCGAGGGCGTCGCGGGGCCGGAGGCGGCCAACAACGCCTCGGCCGCCGGAACCCTGGTGCCGTTGCTCACCCTCGGCCTGCCGACCTCCGCGACCGCGGCCATGCTGCTGGCCGGCTTCCAGCAATATGGGCTCAATCCCGGCCCGCTTCTGTTCGCCGACCATCCCGAACTGGTCTGGGGCCTCATTGCCTCGCTCTACATCGCCAATTTGATGCTGCTGGTGCTGAACCTGCCTTTGGTCGGGCTCTGGGTGCGGCTGCTCTCCATTCCCCAGCCCTGGCTCTATGCCGGCATCCTGGTGTTCGCCACCATGGGCACCATTGCCGCCAAGCCCTCGGTGGTGGAACTGGGCATGCTCACCGTGTTCGGGCTCATGGGCTATCTCATGCGGCGGTTCGACTATCCCATCGCGCCGGTGGTGGTCGGCATCATTCTCGGGCCGGTGGCGGAGGCGCAGTTGCGCCGGGCCTTGTCCATCAGCCTCGGCGACCCCCTGGTTCTCGTGCAGAGCCCGATTTCCGCGACGCTGCTCGCCATCGCCGCGCTGGCGCTCATCGCGCCCTTCGTCCTGAAGGGCCTCAGCCGCTTCCGCGCCGAGGAAGATTGAGACCCGCGCCGCCGGCGGCGCGGGCCCCGTCTCTCACTCCGCCGCCGCGCGGCGGGCGGGGTCGTAATTGAGGGTGGGCGCGAGCCAGCGCTCGGCCTCCTCCTGGGTCCAGCCCTTGCGGGCGGCATAGTCCGCCACCTGGTCCCGCTCGATGCGTCCCACGCCGAAATAGGCGCTCTCGGGGTGGGAGAAATAGAGCCCCGACACCGCCGCGCCCGGCCACATGGCGAAGCTTTCCGTCAGTTCGAGGCCGATCCGGCCGGTGGCGTCCAGCAGCGCGAACAGCGTCGCCTTCTCCGTATGGTCAGGCTGAGCGGGATAGCCCGGCGCCGGTCGGATGCCCCGGTACTTCTCCAGGATCAGCTCCTCGTTGGAGAGGCCCTCGTCCGGGGCATAGGCCCAGAATTCCGTGCGCACCCGCTGGTGCATGCGCTCGGCGAAGGCTTCCGCGAGGCGGTCCGCCAGGGCTTTCAGCAGGATGGCGGAATAGTCGTCATTGGCCGCCTTGAAGGCGGCGGTCCGCGCCTCCTCGCCGAAGCCGGTGGCGACGGCGAAGCCGCCCACATAGTCCGGCACCCCGGACGCGACCGGCGCCACGAAGTCCGACAGGGCGATGTTGGCCCGGCCCTCCCGGCGCGCCAGTTGCTGGCGCAGGGTGTGCAGGGTGGCGAGCGGGGTCTTCCGCGTATCGTCGCGGAACAGGATGATGTCGTCGCCTTCCGCATTGGCGGGCCAGAAGCCGATCACCGCGCGCGCGGTCAGCCACTTCTCGTCCACGATGCGCTTCAGCATGGCCTGGGCGTCCGCGAACAGGGCGCGGGCCGCCGGACCCACCGTCTCGTCCTCCAGGATGGCGGGATAGCGGCCGGTCAGTTCCCAGGACTGGAAGAAGGGCGTCCAGTCGATATAGGGCACGAGGTCGGCGAGGTCGTACGCCTCGAATACCTTCGTGCCCAGGAAGGTGGGCTTGGGCGCCGTGCGGGCGAAGTCCAGCTTCAACGCGTTCTCGCGCGCCTTGGCCAGCGGCACGCGCTGCTTGGCCTCGTCCGCCCGGGCATGGGCCTCGGCGAGCTTGGCATATTCGCCGCGCAGGTCCGCCTTGTAGGTCTCGCGGACCTCCGGGTTCAGCAGGTTCGACACCACGCCCACGGCGCGGCTGGCGTCGGTGACATACACCGCCTGACCGCGCTCGTAGCGCGGGGCGATCTTCACCGCCGTATGGACGCGCGAGGTGGTGGCCCCGCCGATGAGGAGCGGCACGTCGAAGCCCTCGCGCTCCATCTCGGCGGCGACGCCCACCATCTCGTCCAGCGAGGGGGTGATGAGGCCGGAGAGACCGATCACGTCCACCTTCTCGCTGCGGGCCACGTCCAGGATCTTCTGGGTGGGCACCATGACGCCGAGGTCGATCACCTCGTAATTGTTGCACTGGAGGACGACGCCCACGATGTTCTTGCCGATGTCGTGGACATCGCCCTTCACCGTGGCCATGAGGATCTTGCCCGCGGCGGCGCGCTCGGACACGCCGCCGTCGCGCTTCTCCTGCTCCATGAAGGGCATGAGATAGGCCACCGCCTGCTTCATCACGCGGGCGGACTTCACCACCTGGGGCAGGAACATCTTGCCCGCGCCGAACAGGTCGCCCACCACGTTCATGCCCGCCATGAGCGGGCCCTCGATCACATGCAGGGGACGGGCGACCGACTGGCGCGCCTCCTCGGTGTCGGCCTCCACATAGTCGGTGATGCCGTTGACGAGGGCATGGGCGAGCCGCTTCTCCACCGGCCAGGTGCGCCAGGTGAGATCGGCCTCCTTCTTCTCCTTGCCCGCACCCCGGAAGCCTTCCGCCAGCGCCAGCAGGCGCTCGGTGGCATCCGCCCGGCGGTTCAGGACCACGTCCTCGCACGCCTCGCGCAGCTCCAGCGGGATGTTCTCATACACCGCGAGCTGGCCGGCATTCACGATGCCCATGTCCATGCCCGCCTGGATGGCATGGTAGAGGAACACCGCGTGCATGGCCTCGCGCACCGGCTCGTTGCCGCGGAACGAGAAGGACAGGTTGGAGACGCCGCCCGAGATGTGGGCGTAGGGCAGGTTCTGGCGGATCCAGCGCGTCGCCTCGATGAAGAAGACGCCGTATTCGGAATGCTCCTCGATGCCCGTGGCCACCGCGAAGATGTTGGGATCGAAGATGATGTCCTCGGCCGGGAAGCCCACCTCCTGCGTCAGGATCCGGTAGGCGCGCGCGCAGATCTGCGTCTTGCGGGCGAACGTGTCGGCCTGCCCTTCCTCGTCGAAGGCCATCACCACCACGGCCGCGCCGTAGCGGCGCACCAGCCGGGCCTGGGCTTTGAAATTCTCCTCCCCCTCCTTCATGGAGATGGAGTTCACGATGCCCTTGCCCTGGATGCACTTCAGGCCGGCCTCGATGATGTCCCACTTGGAACTGTCCACCATCACCGGCACCCGGGCGATGTCCGGCTCGGAGGCCACGAGGTTCAGGAACGAGACCATGGCGGCCTTCGAATCCAGCAGACCCTCGTCCATGTTGATGTCGATCACCTGGGCGCCGTTCTCCACCTGGTCGCGGGCGACCGCGAGGGCGGCGGGGAAGTCGCCGTTGGTGATGAGCTTGCGGAATTTCGCCGAGCCCGTGACGTTGGTGCGCTCGCCCACGTTCACGAAGGGAATCTCGGGGGTCAGCTCGAAGCTCTCCAGCCCGGACAGGCGCAGGCGCTCCGGCAGCTTGGGGATGGGGCGGGGC
>JACESF010000059.1 GCA_013911975.1 Hyphomicrobiales bacterium
GGGTGGGGGCGTTCGCGCTGCTGCGCCTGTGGGGGCAGGTGGATCTCGTCATCGGCGTCGCCTATGTGGTGCTGCTCACGGGCGTGGGCGCGCTCATGCTGGTGGAGAGCCTGCGCTTCATCCTGCGGGCCTGGGGCGGCAAGAAGCCCGCGGTGCGCCGCCCGGGCACCCATGGCTGGTTCCTGCGGCTGCCGCTGAAGGTGCGCTTCCGCCGCTCGCGCATCTATGTCTCGGTCATCCCCATCGTGGCCATCGGCCTCGGCATCGGCTTCCTGGGGGCGCTGCTGGGCATCGGCGGCGGCTTCCTTCTGGTGCCCGCGCTCATCTACCTGCTGCGCGTGCCCACCCAGATGTCGGTGGGCACCTCGCTGGTGCTGACCCTCGTCACCATGTGCGCCGCCACCATCCTGCACGCCGCCTTCAACGGCACGGTGGATGCGGTTCTTGCCCTGATCCTCATGCTGGGCGGCACGGTGGGGGCGCAGTTCGGCGCGCGGGCCGGGCAGCGGCTGAAGGCGGAATATCTGCGCCTGCTGCTGGCGCTGCTGGTGCTCGCCGTGGGCCTGCGGGTGGGCTACGACCTCGCCCGCCCGCCCGCCGACCCGTTCGCCGTCACCCAGCGGGGGGCATGAGCCATGGATGCGCGCCGCCTCGCCACCCTTTTCGTGCTCGCGGGCGCGCTGCTGGCGGGCGGCGCGGCGCGGGCGGAAAAGCTGGTCCTGTCCGTCTCCCAGCCCCAGGTGCTCATCACCTCCAACTTCACGGGCGCCGACCTCGTCCTGTTCGGCGTGGTGGAGGACCGGGCGCCGGGCGAGCGCCGCTATGACTTCGCCGTCACGGTGCGCGGGCCGCAGGAGACCTTCGTCACCTGGCGCAAGTCGCGGGTGCTCGGCCTCTATGTGAACACCGACAGCCGCACCTTCGTGGACAGCCCGGCGGTGCTGGCGGTGGCCACCAACCGGCCCGCGTCAGAGATCGCGGACGCCGCCGTCCTGCGCCGCGAACAGGTGGGCATCAGCCGCAACATCTTCCTCCAGCGCGTGGGCTCCGATTTTGCGGACGTGGTGCCGGACGATCCGTTCCGCCTCGCCTTCCTGCGTATCAAGACCGCCGACGGGCTCTATGTGGAAGAGCCGAACGGGGTGAGCCTGCTGGCGCCCTCGGTGTTCCGCACCTCGTTCCATATCCCCGCCAGCGCCCCGGTGGGCGTCTACGAGGTGACGGTGAAGCTGTTCGAGGGCGGGCAGATGCTCGCCAGCGCCGCCACGTCCGTCACGGTGCGCAAGGACGGCTATGGCCAGCAGATCGCCGCCTTTGCCGAGCGGCACGGCTGGCTCTACGGCCTCAGCGTCGCCCTGGGCGCCCTCCTGGTGGGCTTCTGCGCCAACCTGCTCCTGCGCCGCGACTGACCCCCGCCGGGGCGTTTCGGAAGGCCGCCGGATCATTCCGTATTGGCAGGCAAATCTTGCGTCATCTTGGATACAAAAGATGCGCGGGCAAATTGCATTCCGCCTAAGCCTTAAGTATCAACTGAGCCGGATCCGCCGTCTTGGCGGCGCTGCGTTTTCCCTGCCGCAACGGCATCGGAAGCGGGGGCGCCCTTCCAGGATGGCGTGCCGTCCGGCGACCCGCGCGTGTTGGTTTTGCGTCGCGCGCGGCGTCGTCGCCAGTCCGTCGGTTTCGCATCCGGCCATCGGCCGGATGCAGCGTCCTCCAGGTGCCAAGCCCTGACCGGCACCTGGCGGAGGCGGGGCGGTGCCAAATCCGGCACCGCTCCGCTCTCGCCCGATGCCTCTGCCCTGTTTTCTCCGCATCGCCTTGCCCCTATAAGCCAGACGGCGAGCGGCGCGCCGCCGTGTCCGGTGCGACCTGCGCGCTCAAGGAGGGGCCATGGCTTCCGGCGACGTGTCTGTGACCATCGAGGGCGGCATCGCCCGCCTCGTCTTGTCCAATCCCGAGCGGCGCAATGCCATTTCGAGCGCCATGTGGCGCGCGCTCTCCGCGTTCGCGGCCGATGCCGCGCGGCGCGGCGACGTGCGCGTGGCGCTGATCCGCGGGGAGGGGACGCTGGCCTTCTCCGGCGGCGCCGACATTTCCGATTTCAGCGCGGCCCGCTCCGATGCCTCCGGCGCGCAGACCTATGACGAATTGGTGGAGGCCGCCTGCGCGGCCATCGAGGGGCTGGGCTGCCCGGTGGTGGCGCTGGTGCGCGGCGCCTGCGTGGGCGCGGGCGCGGCCCTGGCGGCGGCCTGCGACATCCGGGTGGCGACCGAGGATGCCTTCGTCGCGGTTCCCGCCGCCCGCCTCGGCCTCGGCTACGACCCGCGCGGCGTTGCCCGGCTGGTGCGCGCCTATGGCCCCCATGCGGCCCGGCAATTGTTCTTCACCGCCGAGCGCCTCTCGGCGCGGCGCGTTTATGAGCTGGGCGGGTTCGACCATATCGCCGGTCTGGACGAGGCGGACGGGCTCGCCGACCGGATCGTGGCGCGCATCGCCGAGAACGCGCCCCTGACCCTGAAGGCGGCGAAGCTGTCCATCCACGCGGCGGAGGGCGTGGGCGGGGGCATCCTCACCGAGGCGCGCCATCTCACCCAACTCGCCAATGCCAGCCTGGACTATCGCGAGGGCCGGCTCGCCTTCGCCGAGAAGCGCGCGCCGCGCTTTTCCGGAAACTGAGGACGCGGCGGCCGGGGGCGTTGCGTCTTTCGGGCGTCGCGCCTATGGTCCGCGCCCGCGTTGGGGCGTAGCCAAGTGGTAAGGCAGCGGATTTTGATTCCGCCATCCCCTGGTTCGAATCCAGGCGCCCCAGCCACCTCTCTTCCCGCCGCCTCTCCCCCGCGACGCCACGGCATGACGGCCCGGCCGCCAGGGGCGGCGCCGTCAGGATTGCGTGTCCATGTCCGTCGCCTTTACCCGCGAGAACGATCTTGAGGCGACCGCCGCCGACCTGCCGGACCGCCCCATCTCGCCCCATCCGAACCTCGTGACGGCCACCGGCCTCGCCGCGCTCGACGCGGCGCTGGCGGAGGCGCGCGCGGCCTATGCGGCGGCCCAGACCGGCGACGTGCAGGCCGATCGCACCGCCATGGCGCGCGCCACCCGCGACCTGCGCTATTGGAGCGCGCGCCGCGCCAGCGCGCAGTTGGTGGAGACCGCGCCCGACACCGGCACCGTGCAGTTCGGCGCCACCGTCACCCTCGACCGGGAGGACGGCCGCCGCCAGACCTTCCGCGTGGTGGGCGAGGACGAGGCGAACCCGGCCAACGGGTCGGTGTCCTATGTCTCGCCGCTGGCGCGGGCGGTGATGGGCAAGGCGGTGGGCGACGTGGCCATGGTCGCGGGCCACGAGGTGGAGATCGTGGAGATCGCCTGACGCCTCACCCGGCCGCCGGGCCCTCCATGGCGGGCAGCGCGATCACCTGGACGAGGCCGCCCGCCGGGCCGTTGGCGATGGTGATGTCGCCCCCGGCGCCGCGCACGATTTCCCGCGAGATGGTGAGGCCGAGCCCCGCGCCGGGAATGTTCTGGCTGCGCGCCCGGTCGGCGCGGAAGAACGGCTCGAATACCTGGTCCAGCAGGTCCGCGTCGATGCCCGGCCCTTCGTCCGCGATGGTGATCCGCGTCTCCCCGCCGCCCGAGACGCGCACGGTTCCGCGCACGCCGTGGGTGGCGGCGTTGATGAACAGGTTGCGCAGCGCCCGGCTCAGGGAGAGGCGGTTGGCGCGGGCATAGGTCTCGCTCGTACCGGCGAGCGAAATGTCCAGGTCCTGGTCGCGAAGCTCCTCCACCACGCGCCGCACCAGCTCGTCCACGCGGATGGTCTCCAGCGGCGCGCGCGTGGTCTCGTCCTGGACCAGCTGGATGGCGCTGTGGGCGATGCGCTGTAATTCGTCGATGTCCTTGAGCCAGAGGACGCGGTCCTCCTCGTCCGCCACGAATTCAGCGCGCAGGCGCATGCGGGTGAGGGGCGTGCGCAAATCGTGCCCGGCGGCCGCGACGAGCCGCATGCGGCTCTCCACGGCGCGCTTCAGGCGGGCGGAGAGGGAATTGATGGCGGCAGCGGTGGCGCGCACCTCCGCCGGGCCACGCTCGGCGAGTTCCGGCAGGATGCCGTCCGGGCTCACGGATTCCACCGCGCTTTCCAGCAAGGCCAGCGGCTTGCTCATGCGGTGCGCGGCGAACACCGCGATCGCCCCCACGCTGAGGGTGATGAGGGCGAACCAGCCCCCCAGCTCGGGATCGGAGGGCGGGTCGAAATCCACCAGCAGCCAGGTTTCCGGCCCGACGCGCAGGGACGCGGTGCGGATCAGAGGGTTCTGCGCATTGTAGGCCACGGAGACATCCAGCGGCGTGCCGAGCCGGGTGGCGGCGAGGCGCAGCGCCCGCGTCTGGTCCGCGTCGGGCGCGCCCTCATAGGGGTGGGGCGATGTGAGGCCCGGCGCCGGGCCGCGCGCGGCGAGCCGCTCCATGAGGATGAGCTGGCGCGCGAACAGCTCCACCGCCGCGTCGGTGGGGGTGCGGAACGCGTACATCATGGTGAGGGTGATCAGCACCACCACCGAGAGGATCGAGGCCACCAGCAGCAGGGCGATCTTGGCGCGAAGCGTACTCATTCCGGCCGGTCCGCCACGCTCACCCGGGCGGCGAGCTGGTAGCCGCCGTTGCGCACCGACTTGAAGATGGCGGCCGCGCCGTCGCGGGTCAGCTTGCGCCGCAGGCGGCTGATCAGCACGTCGATGGAGCGGTCCAGCACCCCTCCGTTTCCGCGCCCGGTGAGGTCAAGCAGCTGGTCGCGGGAGAGCACCCGGCCGGGTCGGTCCAGGAAGGTGCGGAGCAGGTCGAACTCGGCGCCGGTGAGGGAAATCTCCTCCCCGTCGGCCCCCGTGACCGAGCGGGTGGACGGGTCGGCCACGAAGCCTTCGAACCGGTAGAGGCCGATGCCGGGAGCCTCGGGCCGGGCATTCTGCCCCCGCCGCAGCACGGCGCGGATGCGGGCCATCAGCTCGCGCGGATTGAACGGCTTGCCCAGATAGTCGTCGGCGCCGATCTCCAGGCCGATGATGCGGTCCACGTCCTCCTGGAGCGCGGTGAGCAGGATGATGGGAATGGCGCACCGCGCGGCCCGCAGGTCGCGGCACAGATCCAGCCCCGACCCGTCCGGCAGCATCACGTCCAGAACGATGAGGTCGATCTGGTTGGTCACGATGCGCTCGCGCACCTCGGCGCACCGCGCGGCGAGCTGCACGCGGAACCCCTGCTCGCGCACATAGCGCGACAGAAGCTTGCGGATTTCGGCATCGTCATCGACGACGAGGATTTGCGGCGCGAGGCTGTCCATGGGGGCCCATATGTGCTGGGGAATGCCGAACTGTAGTGTCCCCGTGCCCGGCGCGGGCAGCAATTTTATGTCGAACCCTGTGCGGTTTCTGGAAAAACATCCTTCGACACAAGAAACGTTCAGCCAGACATGTTTCGACATCTGCGGCCCCAATTTGAGCCGGCGCCGCGCCCTATCGCTCATCCATCGGTCCTGGCGATGGAGCTTGCCGGATGTACTCAGACATGGGGGCGGGCCCACGCGGCCCGGTGGACGGGCGGCCCCTGGCCCGTGCGGGTTCGGGCGCGGTCACGCGGAATAGGGGGCGGCGATGGCCGGCGGGAATCCCGGTCGGCCGGATGCGCCTCGCGCTGATGGCGGTGGTGGGCGTGCTGCCCGCCTGCGCCCCGGCCTCCCTGGTGCAGGGCGTGGGGCTGTCGAACTACGATGCGCTGACCCCGTCCGACGGGCTCGTCACGAAATCCCGGCTCAGCGTCAACAAGGCGGATGTCCTCGCCGCGAAGACCGTGCGCATCGTGCCCACCACCTTCCCGGTGGACGTGGCGCCCAAGCTCACCCCGCAGCAGCGGGACCTCGTGGCGAACAGCGTCAACCGCGCCCTATGCGTCGGCCTCAGCGACCGCTTCGAGATGGTGGCGCCCGATCAGCCGGCCGACCTCACCGTCCGGGCCTCGGTGACGCAAGTGACGGAGACCGACGAACTCATGGCCGGCCTGTCCACGGTGGCCTCCATCGGCACTTCCTTCGTGGACGTGGGCGTGCCGATTCCCACCCCGCGCATTCCCATCGGCATGGGCAGCCTGTCCATGGAGGCACAGGCGGTGGATTCGGCCGGGCGGCCGCAGGCCTCCATGCTGTGGGCCCGCGGCGCGGGCGCCCTGTTCAGCACGCCCCGCATGTCGAAGGTGGGGGACGCCTATGAGCTGGCGGATTCCTTCGGCGAGGACTTCGCCTTCCTGCTGGTGAAGGGCCAGAGCCCGTTCGCCGATGCGGGGATCGAGCTGCCCTCCTGGCAGAAGGTCAATTCCGCCATGGGCCTGCCCCACAAGCACGAAGCCTGCGCGCGCTACGGCCTCTATCCCGGTCTCGCGGGCCTCGTGAGCGGGCAGCTCGGAATGCCGCCCGAATGGACCGACGCCGGCGGAAAGCCGCCGGCTCCCTAAGGCGGATCGACATCCAGGCGAGACTGTTCTTTTCCGAACGCGGCGTCATGTCCGGGCTCGTGATGGCCGAGTTCGTCATGGCCCAGCTCGTCGTGGCCGGGCGGGTCATGGCTGTGCGCGTCATGGCCGGGCTTGTCCCGGCCATCCACGGGGTTCGGCTGGGCCGACGCTCGACACGCAGGCGTGGATGCCCGGGACAAGCCCGGGCATGACGGCCCCGAGGGCCTGTCCCGGGCATCCGCGGCCTTGAGTTCGCCCCCGGCCTTGAGTTCGCCCCCGGTCTTGAGTTCGCCCCCGGTCTTGGGCTCGTCCCCACCCGGCGGAGCCGCGTGAATGGCCGGGACACGCCCGACCAGGACGGCGGTCCCGGGCGACGATCCCGAACTCCGGCCGGGACCGGCCGCTGGGGCACGCCCGGTCCTGCGCCCCGGCCCCTCAGCCGACCGGCTCGAAGGGCGCCAAAGGCGGCAGGCGGCGGGCATAGCCGCGCGAGGCGCGTCGCGACATCTCGCGCTCCAGATAGGCCTGCCCGATGAGCAGCGCCCGGATGGTGGCGCGGGCATCGCCCTCGCACGCCGCCAGGGCCTGGTCGATATCGCTTTCCGACACGTCGAAGGGGCTCGCGTCGGCGCGCCTGGGCGCGGGGGCGCCGGGGGAAACGGCTTTGGGCGCGATGGCTTTGGGGGGAACGGATGCGGGCGCGTCCGGCATGGGCTTTCTCCTGCGATGGCTCCTTATGGATTCCATAGGAACAAATCAGGAACAAGTCGCTAGATATGGTGGGTCGCGGACGGCGGAAGCGGATTCGCCGCCAGCGGCGTCCCGATGCCGCTCCCAATCCGCTCTCGATGCCGGGACCGGCCACCGCGCGGCCGGGCGTCGCCGGACACAGGCTGGGGCGGGGAGGGCGCCCGCTGGGACCGGCGTGCCGAGGTGCCCCCGATCCGGCAGGGCCCGAATCCCCGTGCGCGCGGTGTCCGTCGTGGAGATCATGCGCGGCATGACGCCGCTGGGTACCTCCGGCGGGGGGATCTCCCCCCTGGTGGCTAAGTGCCTAGAGCATCGAGCTGATCTGGCTCGACAGCCAGTCGATGAGCTGTTCCTGGCTATAGACGGGGCCGGACGGGCTGACCTGGTCCGATTCGCGCTGGCCACCCACCACGATCTTGGTGCGATGGACGCCGAACTTCAGAACCTTCTTCTTTTCCATCACGGTTACGCGAAGAAGAACCTCCAGCACCTTTGTTTCGCGCAGCACTTTCTGTGTGCGCTCCACGGAACCCATGGACTTGGAGCGGAGAGTTTCATCGAGAGTTTCTATGAAGACGAGGGCATCACGAATGAATGCCTCCGACATCCTCATAAAATCGATTTCTTCCTCGGCAGATTTTTGAGCCTTATTCTCAAGTTTTTCGATGACAAGAGCGGCCGCCTTCCGTCCATCAATCATTGTGCGTCACATGAGTTGGAGATTACGGGCACCATATCAGCGATCTCGCTTGGTATCAAAGGAGTTGTCTTTTTCATAAGTGGGCCGTATGAACATAGACAATGTTGGCAGCGCACCCCGGATTTGAGGGCTGGTCTGGTTCTTTTGGTGCGCACGTGATTTTCATGCATGTGTTCATGCGCCTTGGCGGGACCGATCTTTGATCGGTCCCGCTTTTCATTCCACCCCGGCGGTCAATTCGGACCAGACCTGAGACCATCCCCGGATTGGAATGTATTCCGGAACATATCCGCGCCGCTTGAGCGGAAAGAGCAAGTGGGGCTGAATGCGGCCGCTCGCGCCGCGCCGGTTTCGGCGCGCGCGCACTGCCGGTCGCCCCGCGTGCCCGGCGCGTCCCGTTCCGCTGTCCCTCCGGATTGTCCATGGCCGAAGCTCTCGTCTTTCATTCCGATCTCGATCCGCCCGAGCCCTGGATCTCGGCCTTGCGCGCCGAACTGCCCTGGCTGGACATCCGGCTGGCCTCCGCGCCGGGAGACGACAGCGAGGTGCGCTACGCCCTGGTGTGGAAACCGCCGCTCGGCTTCTTCTCCCGCTTCCCCAACCTGGAACTGGTGACGAACCTGGGCGCGGGCGTGGACGCGCTCCTGGCGCGGCCGGACCTGCCGAGCGTGCCCATCGCCCGCATCTCCGACCCCGAAATGTCGCGGATGATGGCGTCCTTCGTCCTGTTCGCCGTGCTGCGGCACGCGCGCGACATCCCGGCCCTGGAACGGGCGCAGCGGGAAGGGCGCTGGCACTTCATCAATCCGCGCACCGCCGGCGAGATTTCCGTGGGCGTGCTCGGGCTGGGGGAACTGGGCAGCACCGCCGCGCTGGAGCTGGCGCGGCAGGGGTTCAAGGTCAGCGGATGGTCGCGCACGCCCAAGGACCTGCCGGGGATCGCCTGCGTCAGCGGCCTTGAAAATCTGGATGCCTTCCTGTCCGGCACTGAGATCCTGGTGGTGATGCTGCCGCTGACGCCGCAGACCCGCCGCCTGCTGGATGCGGGCCGCCTCGCGGCGCTGCCGCGCGGGGCCAAGGTGGTGAACGTGGCGCGGGGCGCCATCATCGACGAGGCCGCCTTGGTGGAGGCGCTGCGCTCCGGCCATGTGGCCGAGGCGACGCTCGACGTGTTCGAGACCGAGCCGCTGCCGCAGGCGAGCCCCCTCTGGGCCATGGACAACGTGCTGGTCACGCCGCATCTCGCGTCCATGGCCATCCCCCGGTCCGCCTGCGCCCAGGTGGCGGCCAATATCCGGCGCATCCGGGCAGGGGAGCCCATCGCCCACCGGGTGGACGCCGCGCGCGGCTATTGACGAAGGGGCAATCCGCCACAAACCGGCCAAACGGACACGGCATCATCGAACCATGAACCGGCTCCTGAACACCTTCCGCACCGCCGCCATCCTGATCGCGGGCGGCCTCGCGGCCATCCTCCTGTTCACCCTCCTCGGCTCCGTGCTGGTGGCGGTGGGCATCTTCGTGATCGTGGCCGCCGTGGCGGGTGGGCTCCACTTCCTCATCTTCGGGCGCTCGCGCCTGCGCGGGTTCCAGGCGGAGTTCCGGCAGGAATTCCAGCGGGACTTCCAGGATGCCCAGCGCTCGCCGGGCGGCTACGACATGATCGACGTGACCCCGCCCCGCGAGCCGCGCCGCCCCCACTGACCCTTGCCGGACCGACGGTGTCCGCCGCCTCCGGCACCACCGGAGGATGAGGTAGCTTCGCGCAAGATGTCGTGTCCATGATACCTCCATCTTGCGGGGGCAAGGGAGAGCATCATGACATCCGTCTCCAGCGCCACCTCGCTTCTCGGCGGCACCACCTCCACGACCTCCACCGTTTCCACGTCCGGCGGGGGCACCGACCTCCAGGGCCAGATCGCCAAGCTCAAGGCGCAGAAGGACGATCTCCAGAAGCAATTGGACGAGGCCCAGTCCGGCACCGCCGCGACCGCCTCGGGCGAAAGCACCGAGGAGACCGTCCAGAAGCTCCAGGAGAGCCTGAAGGCGGTGGCGCAGCAGATCGCCGAACTCACCGCGCGCCTTGCCGCCGAGGCGTCGAAGACCTCCGCCCCGGCGACGTCGTCCCAGGCGGCCTCCACCAGCAGCCAGACCGATTCCACCCAGCCCTATGCGCTCCAGATCACGGCCGACCTGTCGGTGCTGAGCGAAGTGAAGGACTGATCGGGAAGCGGCCCTAAGGTCGGCGGACGCGGGGCAGGGCGGCGGCGAGCGCCTCCGCCATCTCCCGCTCCAGCCTCTCCAGGGTGCGTCCGAAGGCGGCCTCGTCATCGAGCGCCCGCGCCAGCACCAGCGCGCCCTGGATGCCGGCCACCGCATGCTCCGCCAGCGCCCGCGCCTGCGCCTCGCCCAGCCCAGCCCGGCCCAGGGCGGCGGCCAGGGTGTCGATCCAGCGGCGGAAATAGCCCGCGATGGCGAGCGCGAACCGATCCCGCGTCTCCTCCAGCGCGAACGCCCCCACGAGGCACACCCGCCGGCCGGACCGGAAGTAGGCGTCGGTCCGCGTCCACATATGGGCAATGGCGGCCCGCGGCTCGTCCCGTTCGAGGGGCTGGAAGATCTCCCGCTCGAACCAACCGTCCACATGCTCCAGCACCGCCGCCGCCATCTCCGCCTTCCCGCCGGGGAAGAAGTGATAGAGGCTGCCCTTGGAGAGGCCGGTGCGGGCGGTCAGTGCGCTGAGCGACGCGCCCTCATAGCCCAGCGCGCGGAACACTTCCGCAATGAGCGGAACAACGTCGTCTTTCTCGAACACCGTCCGCGCCATGGGCGGAGCACCTCTTCTGGTCCGTCACAGCCCGAGATCGGACAGTCCGGGATGGTCGTCCGGCCGCCGGCCCAGCGGCCAGTGGAACAGGCGGTCCTCCGGCCGGATGGGCAGGTCGTTGATGGAGGCGAACCGCCGCTGCATCAGCCCGTCCGGCGCGAACTCCCAATTCTCGTTCCCGTAGGAGCGATACCATTGCCCGCTGTCGTCGTGCCACTCATAGGCGAAGCGCACGGCGATGCGGTTTTCCGTGAACGCCCAGATCTCCTTGATGAGCCGATACTCCAGTTCCCGCGCCCATTTGCGGGTGAGGAAGGCGACGATCTCGGCGCGCCCCGCGGGGAATTCCGCGCGGTTCCGCCATTGGCTGTCGGGCGTATAGACCTTGGACACGCGCTCGGGATCACGGCTGTTCCAGCCATCCTCCGCCATCCGCACTTTGGCGATGGCGGTCTCGCGGGTGAAGGGCGGGACGAGGGGGCCGGGCGAGGGAGCGGAAGACGGGACGGAAGACGGGACGGACATGGGCAAGCTCCTTTTGTGTACCTTTCAGTTTATATTAGACCGATCGGTTTACAGAAGGCAAGCCAAGGCATCGCACGGCGCATCGTCCTGCGCGCGTGCGTCATCAGCGCGTTGAAATGACATTCAAATTTGTGATGAAGGCCCGGTTCGGGCCATGGTGCGGGTGGTCGGACTCGAACCGACACTCTGTCACCAGAAACGGATTTTGAGTCCGTCGCGTCTACCAGTTCCGCCACACCCGCCGGATGTCTCCAGGCGGACCCGTATAGCGGGGGGAAGCCACGGCGCCAAATGAAAAAAGCCTGCATATGCACAGGTCAGCGCCGCGCCAGCGCCCGCAGCACGAGGGACAGCGCCACCGCCGTGCGCGCCGGCGGGCGGCGGCTGTCGGGCCCGCGCCCTGGCAAATGGACGAACACCACCGGCACGCCCTTCGCCCCCAGCACGTCCAGCGCCGTGTAATAGGCGCCGTTGCACAGATAACGCCCGGCATCCCGAGAGATCCGGCCACCGACGCCCGCTCCCGCCAAGGCGGCGCGCAGGCGCATGACCCCGGTGGTCGCCGTGAGGGCGGACGGCCCCGCCGGATTGAGTTGCCGCATGGGGCGGCGGCGAGCGGCGTCGAGCCCGCGCGCCAGGTTCACTGCCCGCGTCTCCAAGTCGATGCGCGTCCGCCGCCCGGCGACGCCCAGCATCAGGATGGCGTCCGGCGGATCCGCTCTGAGGCGCCGCGCGAAATCGTCCAGCGCCGACCATTCGGTGGGCAGGATCAGGGCCGTGCGGCGCAGGTCCGTGAGGCCCGGCAGGCGCAGCGCGGCCAGGCGGCGCGCCATGTCTGCGGTGGGATTGCGCGGCATGCCGGGGAATGGGCCGAATCCGGTGATGAGGACCGACCGCATGGGGTCAGAGCCCCAGCAGGGCGGCGATCTCGTTGGCCGCGAGCGTGGGCGCGAGGGTGCCGTCCGCCACCGCGCCCTCCAGCGCGGGCAGGCGGGCCTTGATGGCGGGGTCGGTGCGCACCCGCTCGGCGAGCCGCTCCTGGAGCAGGGTCCACATCCAGCGCACCTGCTGCGCGCGGCGGGTGGCCGCGAAGGCGCCCGCCGCCTCGCAGCGCGCCCGGTGCGCGCGCACCTGCTCCCACACTTCGGGCACGCCCGCGCCCGTGAGCCCGGAATAGGTGAGGACCGGCGGCGACCAATGGGCGGCACGCGCGCCGAGGAGATGAAGCGCCGCCTTGTATTCCCCCGCCGCCGCGCGGGCGCGGTTCACATTGTCGCCGTCCGCCTTGTTCACGGCGACGATGTCGGCGAGTTCCAGCACGCCCTTCTTGATGCCCTGCAATTCGTCGCCCGCGCCGGGCAGCATGAGGACGAGGAAGGTGTCGGTGAGGTCCGCGACGGCGGTTTCCGACTGGCCGACGCCCACGGTCTCCACCAGCACCACGTCGAAGCCGGCCGCCTCACAGAGCAGCATGGTCTCGCGTGTCTTGGCCGCGGTGCCGCCCAGCGTGCCGCCGGAGGGCGAGGGGCGGACGAAGGCGGCGGGGTCCACGGAGAGGCGCTGCATGCGCGTCTTGTCGCCCAGGATGGAGCCGCCGGTGCGGCTGGAGGACGGGTCCACCGCCAGCACCGCCACCTTGTGGCCCGCGCCGGTGAGGTAGGAGCCGAGCGCGTCGATGGTGGTGGACTTGCCGACGCCCGGCACGCCGGTGATGCCCACCCGGAATGCGCCGCCGGTGTGCGGCAGCAGGGTCTGAAGCAGCGCTTCGGCCCGGCGGCGATGATCGGGGCGGCGGGATTCGATCAGCGTGATGGCCCGCGCCAGCGCCGCGCGCTCGCCGCGCAGCACCGCCTGGGCCAGAGCCTCGTCCGCCTCGGCCCGCGCCATCTCGCTCATCCGGTCCCCCCGCTCGCCGCGCCCATCGAGTCGGGCCCCGGCCAGAATGCCGCGATCGCTCTTTCGCCTCAACGCCCCGCTTGCGGGGGAACCGCACTGCGGCAGGGGCGTTGTAGCGATGTAATTCCCTCCTCACGACAAGGAGACGTCACGATGAATTGGGATCGTATCGAAGGGAACTGGAAGCAGTTCTCCGGCAATGTGAAGGCCCAGTGGGGCAAGCTCACGGACGATGACATCACCGAGATCAAGGGCAATCGCCAGATTCTCGAAGGCAAGATCCAGGAGCGCTACGGCCTCGCCAAGGATGAAGTCGCGAGCCAGGTGAATACCTGGGCGGACAGCGTCAAGCGCATGTGAGCGGCGCCGCACGGAACACGAGAGAAGGGCCCCCAAGCGGGGCCCTTTTTCATGGAAGGCGCACGATGCCTGAACGGTCGAGCGTTTCGAGTGCTTCCTGCGCCCGCACGCCGTTGACCGTGATGTCCGGCGCGATCTCCACCAGGGGCACCAGCGCGAAGGCCCGTTCCAGCAGGCGCGGATGGGGCAGTGCGAGGTCCGCGCTCGTCCGGGTCTCGTCCCCGAACAGCAGGATGTCGATGTCGATGCGGCGCGGGCCGAAGCGTTCCTCGCGCGTGCGGTCGCGGCCGAGCCGGCGCTCCACGTCCAGCACCAGGGCGAGCAACGCCTCGGGCGTGCCCTCGGGAAAGACCTCCACCACCTGGTTCACATAGTCCGGCTGGGGCACGGGCCCCCAGGGCGGCGTCCGGTAGAGGGCGGAGCGCGCGCCGATGCGCAGGCCCACCGCCGCCAGAAGCTCCAGCGCGCGGGGTAGGGTGGTTTCCGGCGTCCCGCTATTGCCCCCGAGGCAGAGGAAGGCCCGCGCCGTCATCTCCCGCGTTGTCATCTCCTGCGCCGTCATGGCGCGGCCCGAATGGCGTCCAGCACGCGCGCCGCCTGCACATGGGCCGCCACGTCGTGCGCCCGCACGATCTCAACGCCGCTCAGGATGCCCAGGGCATGGGAGGCGAGGGTGCCCGGCAGCCGCTCCGTGGGAGTGCTGGGATAGATCCGCCCGATGAAGGATTTGCGCGACGTGCCGAGAAGGATCGGCAGGCCCAGCACCCGCAACTCCCCCAGGCGCCGCAGGGCGGTGAGATTCTGCTCCGGCGTCTTGCCGAACCCGATGCCGGGGTCGAGCACGAGGCGATCCTCCGCCAACCCCGCCGCCGCCGCCGTCTCCCGGGCGCGCTCGAAGAAGGCGATCATGTCGGCGACGATGTCGATGGCGGGGTCGAGGGTCTCGCGGTTGTGCATCACGATGGCCGCCGCGTCGAAGTCCGCCGCCGCGCGGGCCATGTCGGGATCGCGGGCGAAGCCCCAGATGTCGTTGACGATGGTCGCCCCGGCTGCCAAGGCCCGGCGGGCCACGTCGGCCTTCCAGGTGTCCACGGAGACGGGCGGCACGTCGTCCAGGGCCGCGAGCCCCGCGAGCACGGGGGCGATGCGCGCCCATTCCGCGTCCGCCGACAGGGGCGTGTGTCCCGGCCGGGTGGATTCGCCGCCCACGTCCAGGATGTCCGCCCCCTCCGCGATCATGGCGCGGGCATTGGTCAACGCCGCCTCCGGTGCGGCGCTGAGCCCGCCGTCGGAAAAGGAATCGGGGGTCACGTTCAGCACCCCCATGACGAGGGTGCGCGGGCCGAGCACGAGGCTGTGCCGGCCGGCCTTCAGGAGGCGGGCCGGCGGCGGGGTGAGGGGCGCAAGCGACATGCGCGTGGGATGGTCCAAAATCCACGCGCGTGCAAGCGCCGGCCCGCTATGGCAGGGCCGGCGGCGGGGCTCAGGCGATCTGGCGCAGGCCGGGAATGGCCTGGACGATGCGGTTCACCAGATCTTCGCCCGCCCGTTCCCGGGCGAAGTCCATGACCTCGTGGGTCGCGTCCTGCACCTGCTGCATGGTGAGGCCGGCGGCCATCATCTTGTCCGCCACCACCATGAGCCGGGCCATACCGCCGAAATGGCGGGTGCCCGCGAGCACGGTGGTCTCGGAGGGCAGGGGGCCGGTCAGATCCCCCAGGCCCGGAATGGCGGCGGCGAGTTCCGCCACGGTGTCGGCGGGCGCCTCGCGGGAGATGAATTCCGTCACCACCTCCACCGCCCGGTGCGCCGCCTCCCTGCTGATGCCGACCTTGCGCTGCAAGCGGTCGATCAACTCCTCCATGCGCACCTCCGCTGGTTGGGCGCGGGATATTGACCGCCCCCCGGCCCGGAGGCAAGCACGCGCCCTTGTGCATCGCCCCCGGGCTGGGCGAAAACGGAGGCCGAAGACCAGCAGAGGGCGCCATGGCGAACGAGAAGTCCGACGCGCGGATTTTTGTGGGCCGCAGCTTTTCCAAGGACGGATCGCACAAGGACGAGGCCCTGGTGCTTCGCCTCGCGAACCGCCACGGCCTCATCACCGGCGCCACCGGCACCGGCAAGACGGTGACGCTCCAGGTGCTGGCGGAGGGATTCTCCCGCGCCGGCGTCCCCGTGTTCGCCGCCGACATCAAGGGCGACCTCTCGGGAATCGCCGCGCAGGGCGAGGCGCGCGACTTCCTGGTGCGCCGCGCCGAAGAGGTGGGCGTCGCCTACCAGCCGGACCGCTTCCCCGTGACCTTCTGGGACCTGTTTGGGGAACAGGGCCACCCCGTGCGAGCCACGGTGTCGGAGCTGGGGCCGCTGCTGCTCTCGCGCCTCATGGGCCTCAACGACACCCAGGAGGGTGTGCTGAACATCGCCTTCCGTGTGGCGGACGAGGATGGGCTGCTGCTGCTGGACCTGAAGGACCTGCGGGCCGTCATCACCCATGTCGCGGAGAATGCGCAGACGCTCTCGCGCACCTACGGCAACGTCTCCACGGCCACGGTGGGGGCCATCCAGCGGCAGTTGCTGGTGCTGGAGAACCAGGGCGCCGATTCCTTCTTCGGCGAGCCCGCCCTCGACATCCGCGACCTCATGCGGGTGGACGCCTCCGGGCGCGGGGTCATCAACATCCTGGCGGCGGACAAGCTGATGGGCGCGCCGCGCCTCTATGGCTGCTTCCTCCTCTGGCTCCTCTCCGAACTGTTCGAGGAACTGCCCGAGGTGGGCGACCCGGAGAAGCCGCGCCTCGTCTTCTTCTTCGACGAGGCCCACCTGCTGTTCGACGACGCGCCCCAGGCCCTGCTGGACAAGGTGGAGCAGGTGGTGCGGCTCATCCGCTCCAAGGGCGTCGGCGTCTATTTCGTCACCCAGAATCCGCTGGACGTGCCCGACAAGGTCCTGTCCCAGCTCGGCAACCGGGTGCAGCACGCGCTGCGCGCCTTCACCCCGCGCGACCAGAAGGCGGTGAAGGCCGCCGCCGAGACCTTCCGGCCCAATCCCAAGCTGAACACTTCCGCCGCCATCACCGAGTTGGGCAAGGGCGAAGCGCTGGTCTCCACCCTGGAAGGCAACGGCATCCCCTCCATGGTGGAGCGCACGCTCATCGCCCCGCCCGCCGCCCGCGTGGGGCCGGTAAGCCCGGAGGAGCGGCGCGCGATCCTGGCCGAGAGCCCGCTGGGGCGGCTCTACGACACGCCCCTCGACCGCGTCTCCGCCTTCGAGATGCTGCGGGATCGCAGCGAGCGGCCCCAGGCGCCCGCGCAAGGGCCCTGGTCCACGCCCCGCCCGGCGGATCCGGCGCCGCGCACCACGTCCGTTCCCCGGACCGGCGGTGCCGGCCGCCCGCTGCCCCCGATGGAAACGCCCCACTCGGAGCCCCCCGCGCGCCGGGTGCCGGCACCCAGAACGCCTGCCCCCAAGACGGCCGAGCCGAAGGCGCCCCGGGCGTCCACCCGCATGTCCACGACCGAACTGATGGTGCGCCAGATGGCCCGCTCCGTGGCGACGCAGGTGGGAACCCAGATCGGCCGGGCGATCCTGCGCGGCATCCTGGGCGGGCGGCAGCGCTAGGTCAGGTCACCATTCAGATCGATGGATGGTTCCAGCCCCTCGGGGCCGTCATGCCCGGGCTCGTCCCGGGCATCCCCGCCTCGTTGTCCAGCGTGGGCCCGGCCGAACCCCGTGGATGGCCGGGACGAGCCCGGCTGCGACCTCGCTTTCTGAAAAGATCAGTCTCGCCTGGATGTCGATCCGCCCTGGCTCGGATCACCCTCCGACGAGCCGCCTCAGGGCCGCCCGGCGGCGGCATGCCGGAGCCCGGTAGCGGTTGCCTCGGTATCCCGCTGCTTGTATATTCAGAACGAGTCGAACGTAGCGCGGGGAGTACGTTCGGCCGGAGACGCTGAATGGCGGCCCGGCCGTGCAAATCGGTCGGAGCAGCCTCGAACGAGGAGCGCCCGATGAAGGTGTTGCCGATTGCCCGCATTCTCATCATCGATGCCGACGCGGAGCGCCGCCAGACGACCAAGCTCGGCCTGACGGCCCTGGGCGTGGGAACCGTGACCGAGGCCGCCACGACGGCGGAAGCGCTCGACCTGCCGCGCCAGTTCGACGTGGTGGTGGTCCAGGCCGCCTCCGTGGACGACGTGCCGGCCCATCCCTTCAAGGATACCGGGGATGCCATCCCCGCCGTGGTGGTGGCCGAGGGAAGCGCCCATGCGCTGGCCCGCGCCGCCGGACGCCACGGCTATGACGCGGCCGTGGGCATGCCCCTGCTGCCGCGCCTGCTCTACCGGCGCATCGGCTCGGTGCTCCAGCGCGCCCGCCGCAGCCAGCGGCCGGGCGGGGTGGCGGCCGAAGGCGCCGAGGCGAGCGCCACGGCTCCCGCCGCCAACTGACCCCTGCGACCGCTTCGCCTGCCGGGCGGAGCGGTCTTCGCGCGACTTGCTCTTGACGGCGCCGCCAAGGTGTTCCCCGATACCCCCGGATGATCCGATGGCATCGAGGATGGCATGGCCGCGCTGGATGAAGTTCTGAACAAGGTCGACGCTCAACTGGACGACAGCCTCGCCCGGCTGTTCACCTTTCTCAAGATCCCGAGCATCTCCACCGATCCGGCCTATGCGGCCGAGTGCCGCCGCGCGGCGGAATGGGCGGCGGGCGTGCTGACCGAGCTGGGCGTGTCCGCCACGGTGCGCGACACCACGGGCCATCCGGTGGTCCTCGGGCGCACCGACACCGGCGCCGCGCGCCGCGTCCTGTTCTACGGCCATTACGACGTGCAGCCGGTGGACCCGCTGGAGCTGTGGAACACCCCGCCCTTCGAGCCGGTGCTGGTGGGCGAGGGCGATGACCGCAGGATCGTCGCCCGTGGTGCCTGCGACGACAAGGGACAGGTCTTCACCTTCATCGAGGCGCTGCGCGCCCACCGGGACGTGAACGGCCGGCTGCCGGTGGATGTCACCATCCTTCTGGAGGGCGAGGAGGAATGCGGCTCGCCGAGCCTGCCCGCCTTCCTCGCCGCCAATGCGCAGGAGCTGGCCGCCGACGTGGCCCTGGTGTGCGACACGGGCATGTGGGACCGGAACACGCCCGCCATCACCACCGCCCTGCGCGGAATCCTGCATTGCGAGCTGACCATCACGGGCGCGGACCGGGACCTGCATTCCGGCCTGTTCGGCGGCGCGGCGCGCAATCCCACCCATGTGGTGGCGCAGATCGTCGCCGACCTGCACGACGCGGAGGGCCGCGTGACCATTCCCGGCTTCTACGACGCGGTGCGCGAGCCCACGCCCGAAGTGCGGGCGCAATGGGAGGCGCTCGGCTTCACGGCCGAGAGCTTCCTCGGGCCGGTGGGGCTCTCCATCCCCTCGGGCGAGCAGGACCGCATGCTCATCGAGATGATCCAGTCGCGCCCCACCGCCGAGGTGAACGGCATGTTCGGCGGCTATACGGGCAAGGGAAGCAAGACCATCGTCCCGTCATCCGCCACGGCCAAGATCTCCTTCCGCCTGGTGGCGGACCAGGATCCGGCCGCCATCAAGGCCGCCTTCGCGGAATTCGTGGCCGCGCGGCTGCCGGGGGACTGCAAGCTCGACCTGCATTTCGGCGAGGGCGCCAGCGCGCTCATGGTGCCGGCGGACAATCCCGACCTGAAGAAGGCGGCTCATGCGCTGGAGGCGGAATGGGACAAGGCGCCGGTGGAGATCGGCTCGGGCGGCTCCATCCCCATCCTCGGGCAGTTCAAGGCGGTGATCGGGCTCGACACGCTGCTCATCGGCTTCGGCCTGGACGACGACCGGGTGCACTCGCCCAATGAGAAGTATGACCTGAAATGCTTCCGCAAGGGCACGCGGAGCTGGGTGCGCATCCTCGACGCGCTGGCGTGAGGAGAGTGGCGGCGGCGCGCCCGCGCCGCCGCTTCCGCGGCTTTTCCCGCGCGCAGCTTTCTGGCAGGAAGGCGCAACCCAGCGGGGGCGAGCATGGCGGACCAATATAGCGAAGGGCTTCTGGAAGCGTGGCGCTTCGACGGGGAAGGGGGCGGGCGCCCCATTACCTGGGACGACGTGCAGGCGCAGGACGCGGTGGGCGAGGGCTTCGTCTGGCTGCATTTCCGCTGCCTTCCCAAGCAGCGCCAGGACTGGCTGCGCGAGCACAGCGGCATCGACCGCATCATCCTGGAGGGCATGCTGGACGACGAGAGCCGTCCCCGCTGCTCCCTGTTCAGCGACAGCGCCTTCCTCGTGCTGCGCGCGGTCAATCTCCAGCGCAATTCCCTGCCGGAGGAACTTCTCGGCCTTCATATGTGGGTGGAGACCCGGCGCATCATCACGCTGCAGCATGAGCCGATCTCTGCCATCGGCGACTATGTGGATTCCCTTGCCCGGGCCCGCAAGCCGCGCACCCAGGGCGAGATGGTGGCCGACCTCAGCCTGCGCCTCGTGGACCGGCTCGACACGGTGATCTCCGCGCTCATGGACGAGGCGGACGAACTGGAGGATTCGGTCGAGACGTCCGAATCCCGCGATCTCCTGCCCAAGCTTGCCATTCTGCGGCGGGTGTCCATCAAGCTGCGCCGCCACATCGCGCCCCAGCGCGAGGCGCTGAACCATTTCTCCACCGAGGACGACCCCTGGCTCGGCCCCAAGGATCGCACCCGCATCCGCGACGCCGCCGACCGTGTGGCGCGGTTCACGGAAGAACTGGATTCCATCCGCGAGCGTGCTTCCCTCATCCGCGACCAGATGGTGGACCGGCGCGCGGAGCAGATGAACAAGTCCATGCTGGTTCTGGCGGTGGTGACGGTGGTGTTCGCCCCGCTCACCTTCGTGTCGGGCCTGTTCGGCATGAATGTGGGCGGCATTCCCGGCGTGGACGATCCGGAATCCTTCTGGCTCATCTCCTTCCTGCTTGTGGCGCTGGCGGGCAGTCTCTCCTGGCTGTTTCGCCGGCTCAGATGGATATGACCCTGCGTCACTGAAGTGTCGCCTCATCGTCTCCCCTCCGACATCTCCAGCACGCAAGTAGGCGGCGCGGGGACTTCAGGAGACTTCGATGCGACATCTTCCCTCCCTGATCGCGATTATTTTAGCCAGCACAGCTTTTTCGCCGGTGTCCGCCCTCGCGCAGCAGGCCGCGCCGTCGGCCTCTGAAGGCACCGCCTATCCCGCCACAGTGGAAGGCCATGTGGCGCTTCCGGCCGCCACCTTCGTGCCGCCCCCGGCGGATGCCCCGGCGGACCTCCGGGTCTCCGGCAAATATGCCGGCCCCGACCGGGCGCGGAACGACAAGGTGGGCTCCGTCGCGGCCACCAGCGTCCTGTCGGACAAGGAGGCCCCGCGCCCCACCGGGCTCAGCCTGCCGTTCCAGGGCCAGCCGGTCCAGGGCTTCTCGGGCATCGTGAACGAGGGCGGCGGCAAGTTCCTGGTGCTGACCGACAACGGCTTCGGCTCCAAGGCCAATTCCAGCGACGCCATGCTGATGTTCCATCGCGTCGCCATGGACTTCAAGACCGGCACCATCACCCGCACGGACACCTTCTTCCTGCGTGACCCGGACAAGAAGGTGATGTTCCCCATCGCCACCGAGAGCACCACGAGCCGCTACCTGACCGGCGCCGATTTCGACCTGGAGTCCATCCAGGTGGCCGGTGACAGCGTGTGGTTCGGCGAGGAGTTCGGGCCGTTCCTCATCGAGGCGGACGCCACGGGCAAGGTGAAGGCGGTCTACGAGACCAAGGTGGACGGCAAGGTGGTGCGCTCCCCCGACCATCCCCACGTGACCACCCCCGGCGCGCCGGGCGGCAAGGTGGCGTTCGAGGTGTTCCGCTCCAAGGGCTTCGAGGGCATGGCCATCTCGCCCGACAAGACCAAGCTCTACGCCATGCTGGAAGGCCCCGTGGCCAATGCCGACGGCGCCAAGGAGACGGACGGCGGCAAGGAAGTGCTGCGCGTGCTGGAATTCGACATTCCCAGCCGCCAGTGGACGGGCCGGTCGTGGAAGTATCCCCTGGCTGTCGCGGGCAACGCCATCGGCGACTTCAACATGATCGACGCCACCACCGCCCTCGTCATCGAGCGCGACAATCTGGAAGGCACCAAGGCGGCGGCCTGCCCCGAAGGCAAGGTGGACCCCACCTGCTTCAACAAGCCGGCGGCGTTCAAGCGGGTCTACAAGGTGGAGTTCACGCCCGAGATGGCCGGCGGCCAGATGCGCAAGGTCGGCTATATCGACCTTCTGGCCATGAAGGACCCCAACGGCAAGGCGAAGCCGGGCACCGCCGCCAACGGCACGCTGGGCTTCCCCTTCTTCACCATCGAGGACGTGGTGATGGTGGACCCCACCCATATCGTGGTGGGCAACGACAACAACCTGCCGTTCTCGGCCGGGCGTGCGCCGCAGAAGGCGGACGACAACGAGTTCGTGCTCCTGGAAGTGGGCGAGCTTCTCAAGGCGAAGTGAAGCCAGTTCCTGCGGACGGGTCCGCTGGGACCCGGAAAGCAAGGACCATGAAACAGGAAGGGCGGCCCTGCGGCCGCCCTTTCGCTTTCGTTGCCGGAGGGCCTATTGGCCGCCCGCGAACACCGAGGGGAAGTTGCGCCCGCGCGTGTCATAGACCCGGGCGAAGATCACCCCGTCGCGCTCCACCTTGGCGATGACGGGCGCCTGCACGTCGGCGCAATAGAACTCGCCGAGCATCAGCGCGAAGTCCGCGCCCTTGGTCTCGTAGGTGGTCTCGAAGCGCGGGCCCAGTTCCACGGCGGCGGCGCGGTGCGGCCCGCACACGGCCACCTTGAACTTGCGGCCCTGCGGCAGGGCGCGGCGGTGCTCGTCCACATATTCGTCGAGCTGGGCGGCGGCCTGCTTGAAGGCGAGGCCCCAGTAATCGAGCATGAACTTCTCGTCCGCGCCCTTCACGCCGCCCACGATGTGGTTGTAGTAGGTATATTGGTAGGGGTGGAGCTGAGCCAGTTCGAACGCCGGCAGGGCGATGCCGCCCACGAAGACCGCCGCCGCCGCCGCGCGCACGGCGCGATGCTGCCGCGAGAGCCAGCCCCAGGCCCAGTGCGCGGCAAGGCCGCCCAGCACGGCGAAGGCGGGCGTGATGAACACGAAGTGGCGGATGCCGTTATACATCACCGGGCGCTCCACCACGGTGATGAGGATGGGGAACAGCGCCGCCGCCGCCAGCAGCATATACTGGGCGCGCCGCGCGGGCGCGGCGGAGCCGAACAGGGCGCCCACCAGCGCCCCGGCCGTGCCGGCCACGGCGAGCGCCAGGAACATTTCGGGCATCTGGACGGCGAACAGGGTGGGCACATAGGTGCGCGGCATGTCCGGCACCAGGATGGGGCGGCCCTCATACAGCTCGCGCCACGGCACTTCCCAGAAGTGGGCGTAATAGGCGAGGGCCTTGAGCGGGTTCAGCGGGTCCACCACGGCCCAGGGCCACACGATGCCCAGGGTGAAATAGGCCAGCGGCAGGCCCAGCGCCATGAGCGCGAGGCACTGGCCGAGCCGCCCCGCCATGGGCAGGAAGCCGAGCCGCCGCCATTCCAGCGTGGCGAGCAGCAGCAGGGCGAAGCCGGCATAGGCGATGGTGATGACGCCGAGCACGCGGGTGCCCACGGCGAGGCCCAGGCTGACGCCGAAGATGGCCACGGTGCGCCAGGAGGGGGTGGGGAATTCGTCCAGCGCGCGGGCCATGGAATAGACCAGGGCCGCCACCGCCACGGCGAAGGGCGCATCCTTCGCGTTCATGAACATGTGCCCGTAATAGAGCGGGCAGATGAGCAGCAGGCACATGGCGACGAGGCCGCAGACCGGGCCGCCCACGCGGCGCGCGAGGCGCCATACGATGAGCAGGCCGCCGAGGCCCACCAGCGCGCCCAGCAGGCGGCGGATATCGAACACATCCACCGGCAGCAGCTTTGCGAGCGCCGCGGCGGCAAGGTCGAAGCCGCCGCCATAATAATAGAGGTTCACGAAGGTGAAGACCTTCGTATGCGTCAGGCCCGAGGCGAAGTAGGAATACAGCAGGTCGCCATATTGGGAGTGGGTGAAATCATCCCATCCCAGGCCGTAATCATGGAAGGTGAAAAGGCTGATGAGGCTCGCCCCAGCGAAAACGATCAGGGCGAGGCGATCTGCCAGAGACGACGGCAGCGAGAGGCGGTGGAGACGCATAGGTTCCGGGACCCAACTGAGACGCACTGCATCAGCCTGGAAAACATGTCCCCTGAGCGGCAGCGTGACTGCAGTCTCCGGTCACATATCCGTGAGCTTCTTTATCATCGCGTTAAACTGGATCTTTGCAAGAAATTTATACACCGCGATGCAGCGCCGGGCATTTTGCACTGCGTCCACATCTCCATCTAAAGCTGTATAGTCCAAAAACTGTGCAGTCTATGAGTGTGCCCGTTCCTTCATCGGCCAAGAAAAACGCCGGCGGGGCGGGGCCCGGCCGGCGTTAACTGTACTTGCAATCAGGATGCGGAGCCTAAGGCCCGGTCCTCAGCCAGCCTTGCTGTAGAGCTCGGCGACGTAGTCCCAGTTCACCAGGTGGTCGATGAACGCCTTCAGGTAGTCCGGACGGCGATTGCGGTAATCGATATAGTAGGAATGCTCCCACACATCCACGCCCAGCAGCGGAACGCCGCCATGGACGAGCGGGTTTTCGCCATTGGGGGTCTTGGTGACGGAGAACTTGCCGTCCTTCAGCGTGAGCCACGCCCAGCCGGAGCCGAACTGGGTGGCGCCGGCAGCGGCGAATTCTTCCTTGAACTTGTCGACCGAGCCGATGTCCGCGATGATCTTCTTTTCGATCTCACCGGGAATGGCACCGCCGCCATTGGGCTTCATCCACTTCCAGAAGTGGATGTGGTTATAGTGCTGGGCGGCATTGTTGAAGAGCCCGGCATTCTTGCCGAACGAACCCTTCACGATCTCCTCCAGGGATTTTCCCTCGAATTCGGTTCCCTTTAGGAGATTGTTACCGTTATTCACGTAAGCGAGATGGTGCTTGTCGTGATGGTATTCGAGCGTCTCACGGGACATATAGGGCCCGAGGGCGTCGTAGGCATACGGAAGATCTGGCAGCGTGAAGGACATTAGGCGTCTCCGCGTTCGGTCCGGGAGGGGGCTGGGGCTTCATCCAGGAACGGTTGAGCCGCCATCCCTGCGACCTAGATAGGCCGGGCGCAGGCGTCAAACAACAGTGGCCACGGCAAAATCCGACGTGGCTCTATGGCCTGGACCCGGACCGGCGGGGGCTGGTCCTGCGTGGAGTTAAGACGATGTGGCGGTTCATGGTGGGTCTCGGTTTGCTGCTCGCACTCGCGGGCCTCGTGGTCGTGGCGCTGGGGGTCGCGATCTTCGTGTCCTCGTTCGGCAACACGCTGATCGCCGCCGGGGCGGTCTTCCTCTCGGGGGGCATCACGCTCGCCGCCGTGGGTCTCGTGCTCAAGCAATTGCTGGACATGTCGGAGCGGCTCGACGCGGCGCTCGCCGGGGGCGTCCTGGCCTCTGCCCGCCCGCTGGATGCCGCGGATGAGGATTTCGCGCCCGCTCCGGGTGCGGCCCTGCGGGACGAGCCGGAGGAATTCTACGAGGAGGAAGAGGAGGAGGAGCCCGCGCCGGCCCTTCCGCCCCGCTCCTTCGTGC
>JACESF010000006.1 GCA_013911975.1 Hyphomicrobiales bacterium
CCCTCCGGCGGGCCCTCTCCCGCCCATTCCCGTCACCGTGCTGACGGGGTTCCTCGGGGCGGGGAAGACCACGCTTCTCAACCGCCTGCTGGCGGACCCCGCCCTCGCGGATACCGCCGTGCTCATCAACGAGTTCGGCGAGATCGGCCTCGACCACCTGTTCGTGCGGGAGGTGAAGGACGGGGTGGTGCTGCTCGCCAGCGGCTGCCTGTGCTGCACCGTGCGCGGCGACCTCGTCTCCGCTCTGGAAGACCTGCTGCGGGGACGCGACAACAACCGCCTGCCGCCCTTCAGCCGCGTGATCGTGGAGACCACAGGCCTCGCAGACCCGGCGCCGATCCTCTTCACCCTCATGAGCCATCCCTATCTGGTGCTGCGCTATCGCCTGGACGGGGTGGTGACGGTGGTGGACGCGGTGAACGGCATGGCCACCCTGGACGCGCAGCCCGAGGCGGTGAAGCAGGCGGCGGTCTCCGACCGCATCGTCCTCACCAAGACCGACCTCATGGACGGCCGGGACGCCGAGCTTGCGGCGCTGAAGGCGCGGCTCGGGCATCTCGCCCCCGGCGCGCCCCAGCTCGACGCGGCGCGCGGCGAGGCGACGCCCCAGGGGCTGCTGGATGCGGGGCTCTACGACCCCTCCACCAAGATCCCGGACGTATCCCGCTGGCTGGCGGAGGAGCGCATCGCCGCCGCCGAGGCCGAGGGCGGGCACGACCCCAACCGGCACGACGACCGCATCCGGGCCTTCACCATCGCCACCGACGCGGCGGTGTCCGCCTCCACCCTCGATCTGTTCCTGGAATTGCTGCGCGCCACCTACGGGGAGAAGCTGCTGCGCCTGAAGGGCGTGGTGAAGCTGGCGGACGACCCGTCCGCGCCCGTGGTCCTGCACGGCGTGCAGCATGTGATGCACCCGCCCGCGCGGCTCGCCGCCTGGCCGGATGACGACACCCGCACGCGGCTCGTCATGATCATGCGCGATCTCGACCCGGATGTGGTCCGCCGCCTGTTCTCCGCCTTCCTGGGCGTGCCGCAGATCGATATGCCGGACCGGGAGGCCCTGATGGACAATCCCCTCGCCCCCGCCGGCCTGAAGGGCGGGCGATGAGCGCCCTTCCCTCCCCCGCCGAGATCGTCGCCTTCTGGCGCGCCGCCGGGGAAGAGCGCTGGTTTTCCGCCGACCCCGCCTTCGACATCGAGGTGCGCGACCACCTGCTGCCCGCCCATCTCGACGCGCTCGCGCGGGGCGCCGGCGCCCATCCGCTGCCGGACTATGAGGACAGCGCCGAGGGCACGCTGGCCCTGGTGCTGCTGCTGGACCAGGTGCCGCGCAACGTATTCCGGGGCACGCCGCGCGCCTTCGCGGCGGACGAGGCCGCGCGCCGCGTGGCGGAACGGGCCCTGGCGAGGGGCTTCGACATGCAGGTGGAGCCCGCCTTGCGCGGCTTCCTCTACCTGCCCTTCATGCATGCGGAGGACCTCGCCCTGCAGGACCGCTGCGTCGGGCTCTACGAGGCCCTCGGCGGCGCGGACCAGTTGCAGTATGCCCGCATCCACCGGGACATCATCGCGCGGTTCGGCCGCTTCCCCCACCGCAATCCCATTCTCGGCCGGGCCATGACCGAGGACGAGGAACGCTTCCTCACGGAAGGCGGCTTCGCGGGCTGAGCTTACGGCCGATCACACTTGGCCCCTGGCCTGGCACAAGGGCCCCGTCATGCCCGGGCTTGTCCCGGGCATCCACGCGGCACCGTTACGAATAGCGTTTGAGGTCCGCTCCGTCGGCTCGGCGTGGATGGCCGGGACACGCCCGGCCATGACCCGGCAAGAGGGTGTGCGAGCCCGTGCCCACAATCCCGGGCTGTGAGCCCGGCGCGAGCCGGGCTTTGGTGAATGCGGATCGGCGCTACGCCCCCGGCGCGCGGACGGTCAGGCGCTCCAGCACCCCGCCCGCCGCCGCCCAGCCGGTGGCGAAGCAGGCCTGGAGGAGATAGCCGCCGGTGGGCGCCTCCCAGTCCAGCATCTCGCCGCAGGCGAACACGCCTGGCAACATCTTCAGCATGAAATGCGCGTCCAGCGCGTCGAAGGCGATGCCGCCGGCGCTGGAAATGGCCCGCTCCAGCCCGGCCACCGCGTCCACCCGCAGGGGAACCGCCTTGATGCGCGCCGCGAGAGCGCAGGGGTCGGCGGGCGGCGGCCCGGCCTCGCGGAGCAAAGCGGCGGCGACGGGGGAGAGCCCCGCCCCCTTGCGCAGCCGGTTCGCGAGGGACTGGCTCGGCGGCACCGCCGCGAGCTTCGCCGCGAGCGGTCCCTCCGCCAGATCGGGCCGCAGGTCGATGGCGATGTTGGCCGCGCCGCGCGCCTCCACCGCCTCGCGGATCAGGCGGGACAGGGCATAGACCGCCCCGCCTTCGAGGCCTGTCTCGGTGATCACCGCCTCGCCGCGCACGGTGCGCCCGCCGCAGGACAGGGCGATGCGCTTCAGCGGCTCGCCCGCCCAGCGCGTGGCGAAGACCGGCGACCAGGAGACGCGTACGCCCATATTGGCGGGCCGGAAGGCGGGGCCGTCCACGCCGCGCCGGGCGAGCATCTCCCGCCAGCACCCATCGGCGCCGAGCCGCGGCCAGGAGGCGCCGCCCAGCGCCAGGATCGTGGCCTGCGGTCGCACCCGGACCTCGCCCTCCGGCGCCTGGAACAACAGCGCGCCGTCCGCGTCCCAGCCGCGCCAGTCATGGCGCGCGTGCAGCACCACGCCGGCCTCGGCGAGGGTGCGCAGCCACGCCCGCAGCAGCGGCGAGGCCTTGAAGGCGCGGGGAAAGACCCGCCCGCTGGAGCCCACGAAGGTCTCCTCCCCCAGATCGTGCACGAAGGCCCGCAGCGCGTCCGGCGGGAAGGCGCGCACCGCGTCCAGCAGCGCCGGGGCCTGGGGATGGTAGCGCGCCAGCAGATCCGGCAAGGGCTCGGAATGGGTGAGGTTGAGCCCGCCCCGCCCCGCCATGAGGAATTTGCGCGCCGGCGAGGGCATCCGGTCGAACACTTCGACGCTCAGCCCGGCGCGGGCGAGGCGCGTTGCGGCCATGAGGCCCGCCGGGCCGGCGCCGATGACGCAGGCTGTTGCGCAATGCCTTTCCATGCCTCGGTTTCTGCCCCTCGAAGACGGCCATGTCCATGCGCCGCCTGCGTTTATTACCATTCCTTATGTGGACGGACCCTGCGTTATCTGCCATGCCCTTGCGTGGCTCGGGGGGTGGAAGGCCCCAAATGGATACGAAGTTCATCAGGCAACGCACTTTGATCGTCAGGCTGCTGCTGGGATGCGGCGTCCTGTGCACGATCGCCCTGTGGCTGTTTGAGGCGCGATCCGGCCTGCTCTCCAATTATGACCGCTACGGCTATCCGCTGCTGCTCACCGGCTTCGGCGTGAGCTTCGCCCTGCTGGTGGCGGTGCCCCGCCTGCGCACGACGGCGGAGGTCGTCGGCTACGCGACCTTCGTGCTCTATTGCGCGGGTGCGGTGCTGGCCTTTCCCTCGCTGCCGCCGGACACGCGGCTCTACACCATCGCCAACACCCTGCAATGGATGCCGCTGATCTATGTGACGGCATTCCTCCTGTTCAAGCAGCGCCGGGCGATCCTGGCGGCGGGCGGCGCGTTCGCCATCAGCCTCGCGGCCCTGGGCTGGACGCTCGTCACAGGCGCGGCGGGAACCTGGACGGCGATCCATGCCTCGCTGATCCTCAATGCCTATGTGGTCCACCTTCTGGCGCTGCTGGCCCTGTCGCTGTTCGTGGTGACGCAGTCCGCCTTCGAGCGCATGCGCAAGCGCACCCTCGTGCTGGAAAGCGCCGCCTTCTCGGACGCGCTCACCGGCGTCGCCAACCGGCGCGGGCTGGAGCGCATCCTGATGCGCCATGCCGAGCAGCCGGGCTCGCCCATGGCCCTCATCCTGCTGGACATGGACCATTTCAAGCGCGTCAACGACCGGCGCGGCCACGTGTTCGGCGACCGGGTGCTCCAGACCATCGTGGACGCCCTGCGCGGCGCGCTGCGCGCCGATGACCTGCTGGGCCGCTGGGGCGGCGACGAGTTCCTGGTGATCGCGGACGGCACCTCCATCGAGGACGCCCGCGCGCTGGCGGAACGCCTGCGCCAGGCAGCGGCGGCGCTGCCCGCCAATGTCAGCGGGGGCGTCACCCTGTCGGCGGGCGTCTCGCTGTGGGATGGAGAGGGGGGCCTCGAAGAGGCGCTGCGGCGCGTGGACATCGCGCTCTATGCGGCCAAGAATCAGGGCCGCGACCGCGTCGCCCTGGCGGATCCCTCCGGCTCCGCGCCCGGCCGGGCGACCGCCTGAACCGCATCGGCCGCCGGCGGCGGCCAAGAAAAAGCCCCGCGGGCGACCCGCGGGGCTGAAGCGTCAGGCGGACGGCGCACGGGGGCTCAGCCCTCGCTGGAGGCCTCGATCACGTCCTCCAAGGTGCGCAGGCCCGCGCGCGGCGAATTCACCAGCACGGCCATGTTGCCGGGGGCATGCTGGTTCTTCCACATCTTGGTGTGCGCGTGCGGGATGCGGTCCCAGGGGAACACCTCGGACATGCAGGGGTCCACGCGCCGGTCGATGATGAACTGGTTGGCGCCGGACGCCTGCTTCAGGTGCGCGAAGTGCGAACCCTGGACGCGCTTCTGGCGCATCCACACATAGCGGGCGTCGAAGGTGAGGTTGAAGCCGGTGGTCCCCGCGCAGAACACCACCATGCCGCCGCGCTTCACCACGAGGCACGAGACCGGGAAGGTCTGCTCGCCGGGATGCTCGAACACGATGTCCACGTCGCGCTTGCCGGTGATGTCCCAGATGGCCTTGCCGAACTTGCGGGCTTCCTTGGTCCACTCGACATATTCGGGCGAGTTGACCGTGGGCATCTGGCCCCAGCACTTGAAGTCCTTGCGGTTGATCACGCCCTTGGCGCCGAGGCCGAGCACGTAGTCCCGCTTGGAATCGTCGGAGATCACGCCGATCACATGGGCGCCGGAAGCGGCGGCGAGCTGGACGCCGAACACGCCGAGGCCGCCCGAGGCGCCCCACACGAGCACGTTGTCACCCGGCTTCACCGTGTGCGGCGGATGGCCGAACAGCATGCGGTAGGCGGTGGCGAGGGTGAGGGTGTAGCAGGCCGACTCTTCCCAGGTGAGGTGCTTGGGGCGCGGCATGAGCTGGCGCGCCTGGACGCGGCAGAATTGCGCGAAGGAGCCGTCCGGCGTCTCGTAGCCCCAGATGCGCTGGGAAGGCGAGAACATGGGATCGCCGCCGTTACATTCCTCGTCGTCGCCGTCGTCCTGGTTACAGTGGACCACCACCTCGTCGCCCACCTTCCAGCGGGTGACTTTCGGGCCCACCGCCCAGACGATGCCCGAGGCATCGGAACCGGCGATGTGGTACGGCGCCTTGTGCACGTCGAACGGCGTGATCGGCTGGCCGAGGCCCGCCCAGATGCCGTTGTAATTGACGCCCGCCGCCATCACGAGCACGAGCACGTCGGTCTCGCCCAGCTCCCAGGTCGGCACCACTTCCACCTGGAAGGAGTCTTCCGGCGGGCCATGGCGCTCGCGGCGGATCGCCCAGGCATACATCTTCGCCGGGACATGGCCGAGCGGGGGGATCTCACCCACTTCGTACAGGTCCTTCAGCTCGGAGCCGTTAGGCGCGCTTGCCCTCGCGATCTGGCTCATAGCGTTGATCCTTCCTTCCTCAGCGGCTTGTGCCGACGTTTGTTTCGCACCGCAGCGTAGCAGAGAAATCGGGACTGGCGAGCCCCCCTTTATGACAAGTCCAAACTCTCCCGCGATCAAGCGCCTTGAACGTGCCCCGGCCCCGTGGGGCGGCATTTTTTCCATCGACGGCGGCGTGGTTGCAGCGCACACTGCGCGGCAAAGACCAAATGGGGATGTGAAAATGCCGACCCGCGACAAACCTTGGCTGTTCCGCACCTATGCCGGGCATTCGACCGCCGCGGAGTCCAACAAGCTGTACCGGACCAACCTTTCCAAGGGCCAGACCGGCCTCTCGGTGGCCTTCGACCTGCCCACCCAGACCGGCTATGACAGCGACCATCCCCTGGCGCGCGGCGAAGTGGGCAAGGTGGGCGTCCCCATTTCGCACCTGGGCGACATGCGCACGCTGTTCGACGGCATCCCGCTGGCCGAGATGAACACGTCCATGACCATCAATGCGTGCGCGGCGTGGCTGCTCTCGCTCTATATCGCGACCGCCGACGAGCAGGGCGCGGACCGTACCAAGCTGAACGGCACCACGCAGAACGACATCATCAAGGAATATCTCTCGCGCGGCACCTATGTGTTCCCGCCCGCGCCTTCCATGCGGCTCACCAAGGACGTGATCCTGTTCACGACCAACCACCTGCCGCGCTGGAACCCCATGAATGTGTGCTCCTACCACCTGCAGGAGGCGGGGGCGACGCCGGTGCAGGAGCTGGCCTTCGCGCTCGCCAACGCCATCGCCATCCTCGACACGGTGAAGGCGTCCGGCGAGGCGGAAGGGGCGGTGTTCGGCGAGGTGGTGGGCCGCATCTCCTTCTTCGTGAACGCGGGCATGAAGTTCATCACCGAGATGTGCAAGATGCGCGCGTTCGTGGATCTCTGGGACGAGATCTGCGTGAACCGCTACGGCATCACGGACGCCAAGCAGAAGCTGTTCCGCTACGGCGTTCAGGTGAACTCGCTGGGCCTCACGGAGCAGCAGCCGGAGAACAACGTCTACCGCATCCTCATCGAGATGCTGGCCGTCACCCTCTCCAAGAAGGCCCGCGCCCGCGCGGTCCAGCTTCCCGCCTGGAACGAGGCGCTGGGCCTGCCGCGCTCCTTCGACCAGCAATGGTCGCTGCGCATGCAGCAGGTGCTGGCCTACGAGACCGACCTCCTGGGCTATGGCGACATCTTCGACGGCTCGGTGGAGATCGACCGCAAGGTGGAGGAGCTGAAGGCCGAGGCGCGCGCGGAGCTGGAGCGCATCGGCGCCATGGGCGGCGCCGTGGCGGCGGTGGAGAACAGCTACATGAAGCAGGCGCTGGTGGAATCCAACACCCGCCGCCTGGAAGGCATCGAGACCGGCGACCAGGTGGTGGTGGGCGTCAACCGCTGGACCGAGACCGAGCCCTCGCCCCTCACCACGGGCGAAGGCGCCATCCTCACCGTTCCCGCCCATGTGGAGCCCGAGCAGATCGCCCGCCTCCAGGCCTGGCGCGCCGCGCGGGACGCGAAGGCCGCCGAGAAGGCGCTCGCCGACCTCAAGAGCGCGGCCCAGGAAGGGCGCAACATCATGGAGCCCTCCATCGCCTGCGCGAAGGCGGGCATCACAACCGGCGAGTGGGGCGCGTGCCTGCGCGAGGTGTTCGGCGAATACCGCGCGCCCACCGGCGTCGGCCGGGCGGTGCGGGCGGACACGCAGGGCCTCGATGCCGTGCGCGCGGACGTGGAGACGGTCTCCGCCCGCCTCGGGCGCCGCATCAAGTTCCTGGTGGGCAAGCCGGGCCTCGACGGCCATTCCAACGGCGCCGAGCAGATCGCCGTGCGCGCCCGCGATTGCGGCATGGAAGTGGTCTATGAGGGCATCCGCCTCACCCCGGCCGAGATCGTCAACGCCGCGCTGGAGGAGAGCGTCCACATCATCGGCCTCTCCATCCTCTCCGGCTCCCATGTGCCGCTGGTGAAGGACGTGATGGACCGGCTGCGGGCGGAAGGCATGACCGACGTGCCCGTGGTGGTGGGCGGCATCATCCCGCCCGAGGACGAGGCCCAGTTGAAGGCCTTCGGCGTCGCCGCTGTCTACACGCCGAAGAATTTCGAACTGAACCGCATCATGGCGGACATCGTGTCCATCGTGGACCGGGAATCCCAGAAGGCGGCCTGACGCCGCGAGCCGGGCCGCCGAACCGGGAGAGGCCATGCGCCCCTCCCGGCCTTCGCCAGGACATCCGTGGGGCCGTCTCCCTGCCCAGCGCGCCCTTCCGGTGCAGGCGAAGCGCCGCGTGCGCTCTCTCAAAAAAATTCAGAGCCCCGGGAACAAACGCGCGCGGGCGTCGTTTTGCACGCATCGTCTTGCGCGGATGACCGCTCGGCACCCTGCCAGCGATGTCCCCATGTCACTGATCGTATAAATCCAACGCATTACTGCTTATTTTTATAATATCGTCTGTGACATTCATTGACACAGCGCATGTTGTTTGCGACCAACGGCGTCATGATTACGCGCCAGTCCCGTAACGTTTCGCTCACGCCAGAGCTTGAGGCTTTCATCGCTGAGGCGATGGAGAGCGGCGATTATGCGAACGCCAGCGAAGTGGTGCGCGCGGGTCTGCGGTCGCTGCGGGGAGATCGCCTCGAACCGGCGCCCCGCATCGCCCTCGTCGGCGGCGGGGAATGCGGCGACATCATCCGCAAGCGGGACTGGTCGCAAACGCCGGTCGGCCCCATCGAGACATGGTCCGTCGGACTTCGCACCACGGTCGCCAACATCATCAATTCGCCGGTCGCCAAGGTCCTCATGTGGGGGCCGAAGCACATCATGTTCTACAACGACTCCTACCGGGACATCGCCGGCGTGAAGCACCCGGCCGCGCTCGGCGGCGAGGTGGCGGTCATCTGGTCCGAGATCTGGGACTGGAACCGGGAGATGATCGAGGCGGGCATGCGCGGCGAGCTGCGCTCGTTCCGCAACCAGCCCATGGCGCTCGACCAGGGCGATACCATCCGGCACTTCGTCTTCGACCTCTTCTACACGCCGGTCTATGACGCGGACGGCACCGTGGGCGGCGTCATGTGCACGGTGGTGGACAATACCGCCCGCACGGCGCTGGAAGCCCAACTCGCCGCCAGCGAGGCGGAGCTGCGCACCGTCACCGACGCGCTGCCCATGCTGGTGGCCTATGTGGACCGGTCCCACACCTATCGGTTCGTGAACCAGGCCTATGAGGACTGGTTCGGCTGGAAACGCTCCGAGATCGTCGGCCTGCATGCCCGCGAGGTGGTGGGCGAGGCGCTGTACCAGGAGCGCCTGCCCTCCGTGGAGCGGGCCTTTTCCGGCGAGACCTTCTCCAGCCAGACCGACCTGCGCCATCCCGACGGGACCATCCGCAAGGTGGAGTTCCGCTATGTGCCGCGCGTCGACCTGGACGGCTCGATCCCCGGCCTCTACGTGCTCGGCGTGGACGTGTCGGAGCGCGCGCAGCGCGAGGCGGAACTGGCGGTCAGCAATGCCCGGTTCCGCCGGGCCATGGATGCCATGCACGGCGTGCTCTGGACCAATGACGCCTCCGGGCGGATGACGGGCGAGCAGCCGGGCTGGGCGGCGCTTACCGGCCAGTCGCCCGAGGAATACCAGGGCTACGGCTGGGCCTCGGCGGTCCATCCGGAGGACCGGGACGCCTCGGTCACGTCCTGGCTCGCCGCCGTCAAGGCCAAGGGCATGTATGTGAACGAGCACCGCGTGCGCCGCCATGACGGCGAGTGGCGGGAGTTCGCCATCCGCGCGCTGCCGGTCCTCGACGGGGACGGCGAAATCGCCGAATGGGTGGGGGTCCATACCGACATCACCCACCAGCGCGCCGCCGAGCAGGCGCTGCGCGACCATGCGGAGGATCTGGCCCGGCAGGTGCGCCACCGCGAGCGGGCCGAGACCCAGCTTCGCCAGCTCAGCGAGAATCTGGAAGCCCGCGTGGTGGCCGAGATCGCGGAACGCCAGCGCGCCGAGGCCAAGCTCGCCCAGGCCCAGAAGATGGAGACCATCGGCAAGCTGACAGGCGGCGTCGCGCACGATTTCAACAACTTGCTCCAGGTGATTTCCGGCAACCTCCAGCTCCTGTCGCGGGACATCGCCGGCAATGCGCGGGCGGAGAACCGCGTCTCCAACGCCATGGCCGGGGTCTCGCGCGGCGTGAAGCTGGCGAGCCAGCTCCTCGCCTTCGGCCGCCGCCAGGCGCTGGAGCCGAAGGTGGTGAATGTCAGCCGCTTCGTGCGCGACATGGACGACATGATCCGCCGCGCCATCGGCGAGGGCGTGGAGATCGAGACCATCTTTGCGGGCGGCCTGTGGAACACCTTCATCGATCCCACCCAGATCGAGAATGCGCTGCTCAATCTCGCCATCAATGCGCGCGACGCCATGGACGGCTACGGCCGGCTGACCATCGAGCTGGCGAACGCCCAGCTCGACGAACAGTATGCGCGCATCCACGACGACGTGGAGCCGGGCCAATATGTCATGCTCGCCGTCTCGGACACCGGCTGCGGCATGCCGCCGGACCTCCTGGAAAAGGTGTTCGAGCCGTTCTTCTCCACCAAGGCGGAAGGCAAGGGGTCGGGGCTCGGCCTCTCCATGGTCTACGGCTTCGTCAAGCAGTCCGGCGGCCATGTGAAGATCTATTCGGAGGTCGGCCACGGAACCACCGTGAAACTGTACCTGCCCCGCGCGCTGGGCACCGAGGACATCGAGGTGAACGTGGAGGCCGGTCCCTCGTCCGGCGGCACGGAGACCATCCTCGTGGTGGAGGACGACGCGGAAGTCCGCGAGATCGTCATCGCCATGGTGGCGGACCTCGGCTACCGCGTGCTCAAGGCGGTGGACGCCGCGAGCGCGCTGACCGTCATCGACAGCGGCGTGCCCATCGACATCCTGTTCACCGACGTGGTCATGCCCGGCCCGCTGAAGAGCCCGGAACTGGCGCGCAAGGCGCGCGAGCGCCTGCCCAACATCGCGGTCCTGTTCACGTCCGGCTACACCGAGAATTCCATCGTCCACGGCGGCAAGCTGGATCCCGGCGTGGCGCTTCTGTCCAAGCCCTATTCGCGCGAGGCGCTGGCCCGCAAGCTGCGCCACGTGCTCGCCAACCAGGCCCAGCGGCGCCTGATGGACGCGGCGTCCCCGCTCCCCGCCTCCGCGCCGACCTCCCCCTCTCCCGGCCCGATCATGGATACCTGCACGATCCTTCTTGTGGAGGATGACTTCCTCATCCGCGTGAACATGTCCGACATGTTGGCCAATGCCGGCTTCAGCGTAGTGGAGGCGGCGAACGTGGAGGACGCGCTGGCCGTGCTCGCGGAGACCCCGGTGGACGTGCTGCTGACCGACGTGAACCTCTCCGGCCGCTCCGGCCAGGAACTGGTGGACGTGGCGCGCGCGGGCCGTCCCGGCCTTGCGGTCATCTACGCCACCGGGGATGCCGCGTCCGTGCGCCCCGTGCCCCATGCCGTGATCCTGACGAAGCCGTTCGACGAGCGGCAGCTTCTCCAGGCGGTTGCCCGCGCGCGGGAGGCGATGGCGAGCGCCGGGGAGACCGACCCCGCATGATCGCCCCTCAATCGGCGCGGCAGGCGCTGCGCACCGGTACCGGCGCCCATCACGAGCGGGTCGATGCGGCGTTCGGCCGGTACGACCTGTCCGACCTCGCCCAGTACCGGGACTTCCTCTCGGCTCAGGCCCGCGGCTTCCTTCCGGCGGAAGCCGCCCTCGACCGGAGCAGCGTCGCCGCTCTCCTGCCCGACTGGCCGGAGCGCCGCCGCTCCCATCTGCTGGCGGCGGATCTCGCGGCGCTGGGCGTCGCGCCCCCCGGTGCCGGCGCGATGGCGTTCGACACCCCGGAAGAGGCGCTCGGCGCGGTCTATGTGCTCGAAGGCTCGCGCCTCGGCGGCGCCATGCTCGCGCGGACGGTACCGGAGCACTTCCCGCTCCGGTTCCTCACGCCCGCCGCCCCGCAGCGCTGGCGCGCCCTGATCGAACTTTTGGACCGCTCGCTGGTTTCAGATGAACAACGGGCCGCCGCCATCGGCGCGGCGTGCCGGGTCTTCGCCCTGTTCGAGGGCGGTGCAAGGAGGAAGGCGTCCTAACTTGGTTGCAACCACATCCGTCGATCTCACCAATTGCGACCGCGAGCCCATCCACCTGCTCGGCGGCATCCAGCCCGTCGGATTCCTGATCGCATTGGCATCGGACTGGATGGTGGCGCGGGCCTCCGCCAACCTTGAGGAATTCATCGGCCACACGCCCTCGGACGTGATCGGGCGCCCCCTGTCGGGCGTCTTCACGGCCGCCGCAGTGCACGACCTTCGCAACCGGACCACAGCGCTGCGCGGTCCCGATTCCATCGAGCGCCTGTTCGGCGTCGAACTGGTGGCCGGGCGCGGTCGCTTCGATCTTGCCATCCATGTGTCCGGCGGGCAGGTCATCATCGAGGCCGAGCATTCCAGCGGCGAACTGGGGGACGTGACCGGGATCGTCCGCTCCATGATCGCGCGCATCGACCAGTGCGCGGATCTTCCGGCATTCTTCAAGGAAGGCGCGCGCCAGGTGCGCGGGCTGACCGGCTTCGACCGGGTCATGGTCTATCGCTTCGCGCCGGACGGCTCGGGCGAAGTGGTGGCGGAAGCCTGCAGGCCCGGCATCGGCCAGTTCATGGGGCTGCATTATCCCGCCAGCGACATCCCCGCCCAGGCGCGCGTGCTCTACACCCGCAACCTGCTGCGCGTGATCTCCGACGTGCACGCGGCGCCGGTTCCCATCGAGCCGCTGCTCGACGAGAGCCGCAAGCCGCTGGACCTGTCGCTGTCCCTGCTGCGCGCGGTGTCGCCGATCCATATCGAATATCTGAAGAACATGGGGGTGCGCGCCTCCCTGTCCATCTCGATCATCGTGGACGGCAAGCTGTGGGGCCTGTTCGCCTGCCACCATTACGCCGCCCAGCGCCTCACCTTCGAGCGGCGCTCCGTCACCGAACTCTTCAGCCAGATGTTCTCCATGCGGCTGGAAAGCCGCGAGCGGCAGCTCACGGTGGAGTTCGAGCGGCGCGCGCGCGACATCTCGGACCAGTTGCTGGGGGCGGTCGCCTCCGACGAGACCTTGCTGCGCGACCCGGACTGGCTGGCGGACGTGCTCACCCGCGCGATCCCGGCCGACGGCGTGGGGGTCTGGCTGTCCGGAAATTACGCCTTCTCGGGCGTGACGCCGCCCACCGACGATTTCCGCCGCATCATCCGCGCGCTCAACGCAACGGCGGCGGGCAAGGTGTTCGCCACCGACCATATCGGTTCGTTCCTGCCGGAGTCAGAGCATTTCGCGGACACCGCCGCCGGGCTCCTGGCGATACCCATCTCCCGCTCGCCGCGCGACTATGTGGTCATGTTCCGCTCGGAAATGGTCCGCTCCGTGCGCTGGGCGGGGGATCCCCACAAGCCGGTGGAATACGGCCCCAACGGCCCGCGCCTCACGCCCCGCCAGAGCTTCGCGGAATGGAAGGAGCTGGTGCGCGGCCGCTCCCTTCCCTTCTCCGCCTCCGAGCTGCGCATCGCCGAGACCCTGCGCGCGACCCTCATCGAGGTGGTGCTGCGCCTCGCGGACGAGGCGTCGGTGGAGCGCCAGCAGGCGAGCGCGCGGCAGGAATTGCTGATCGCCGAACTCAACCACCGGGTGCGCAACATCCTGGGCCTGATCCGCGGCCTGATCCGGCAGTCCCAGCCCAGCGAGCCCGCGGTGCGGGATTTCGTGAAGGTGGTGGACGGCCGCATCCACGCGCTGGCGCGCGCCCATAACCAGATCACCGAGGACCATTGGGGGCCCGCGCCCCTCCAGGCGCTGATCGACGCGGAATCGGCGGCCTTCATCGTCGAGCAGGACCGGATCCAGGGCTCCGGCGAGCCTGTCCTGCTCAACCCCCAGGCCTATTCCACCATGGCCCTGGTGGTGCACGAGCTGGTCACCAATTCCACCAAATACGGCAGCCTCTCGGTTCCGGAAGGCACGGTGACGCTGAGCTGGACGCGGGCCGAGAACGGGGACCTCGCCATCGCGTGGCGCGAATGCAATGGCCCGCAGGTGCAGAAGCCGTCGCGCCAGGGGTTTGGCACCACCATCATCGAACGCTCCGTGCCCTACGACCTGGGCGGCGACGCGGCGGTGCGCTACGCCCCCACGGGGTTCGAGGCGGACTTCCGCATTCCCGGGCGCCATGTCTCCACGCCCCGCACCGGGGGCGGGCCGCCCGTGCGGTTTCCCCGCACGGCGCCGGGCCACCGCGAGCAGATGCCCGCCGACCTCTTGGACGGCGAGCACCTGCTCCTCGTGGAAGACAGCCTGATCATCGCCCTCGACGCGGAGGACATCGTCACCCGGCTGGGCGCGGCGGAGGTGGCCACCGCCGCCTCCGTGGACGCGGCGGTGGACCTGATCGCCTCCGCGCCGCCCACCATCGCCATCCTCGACATCAATCTCGGCAGCACCACCAGCTTCCCCATCGCGGACCGGCTGCTGGAGCTCGGCGTGCCTTTCATCTTCGCCACCGGCTATGGCGAGCAGGCGCAGTTTCCCGACCAGCATCGCGGCCGCGTGGTGGTGCAGAAGCCCTATACCAGCGAGAATCTGGCGCGGGCGCTGGCGGGCATCCTCACCTGACCCGGCCCGCCGCAATCCCGTCCCCTGCCGCAAACGAAAAGGGCCCGGAGCGACGCTCCGGGCCCTTCTTCTGTTCGGGTGCCGCCCTCAGAACTTGAGTTCCGGCGGTGGCGCGGTGGTGTCCCCTCCGCCCGGCGTCAGCGTGTCGAACTGCTGTTGCACCGCGCCCTGGTCGAGCTGGACGCCGCCCGACTTGTAGTGCGTCACCATTCCGGGGAAGGCGATCACGAGGCCCACCATGATGAGCTGGATGAACACGAAGGGCACGGCACCCCAATAGATCTGCCCCGTGGTCACAGGCTCCATGCGCTTGCCGGTGACCCGGTCCAGATAAGGCACCTTGGGCGCCACCGAGCGCAGGAAGAACAGGGCGAAGCCGAACGGCGGGTGCATGAAGGAGGTCTGCATGTTGACCGCCAGGATGACGCCGAACCAGATCAGGTCGATGCCGAGCTTGTCCGCCGCCGGCCCCAGCAGCGGGATGATGATGAAGGCCAGCTCGAAATAATCGAGGAAGAAGGCCAGCACGAACACCAGGGCGTTCACCGCGATGAGGAAGCCGGTCTGGCCGCCGGGCAGCGACACCAGAAGCTCCTCCACCCAGTGATGGCCGCTGACGCCGTAGAAGGTCAGCGAGAACACGCGGGCGCCGATGAGGATGAACAGCACGAAGGCCGAGAGCTTGGCGGTGGAATAGGTCGCCTGCCGCAGCAGGTCGAACTTCAGCCGCCCGCGGCCCAGCGCCAGCAGCAGCGCGCCCACCGAGCCCATGGCGCCGCCCTCGGTCGGCGTGGCGACGCCGATGAAGATGGTGCCGAGCACGAGGAAGATGAGCGCCAGCGGCGGCACCATCACGAACACCACCTGCTCCGCGAGGCGGGACAGGAGGCCCAGGCGGAACACCCGGTTGATGACCGCCACCACGAAGGCGAGCGCCACCGTGGCGGACATGGCAAGCACCACATAGTCCGCGCCGAACTTCACGCTGGTGGTGTTCATCAGCTCGATGGCCGCGCCGATGGCGATGGCCAGCACGATGAACAAAGACGGCGTGAGGAGCCGCGCGGTGCCCGACAGGATGATGTAGAGCAGCGCGAAGGACACCACGGTCCACAGCGCCAGGTTGGCGATGCCGGGAATGAGCCCCGCCGTCAGGCCCGGAAGGCTTCCGGCGACGATCAGGTAGGTGAAGCCCGCAGCCGCCAGCGCACCGAGGATGCGCGCGTAGAGCGGCTTCTCGTTCTTCTCGCGCAGGGTCTGCGCTTCCAGCGGCAGGCCGGGCGCCGCATTGGGGAAGAAGGTGGACACCAGGAAGATGTAGAAGGCGTAGAGGCAGGACAGCAGCAGGCCGGGGATGAAGGCGCCCGAATACATGTCGCCCACCGACCGGTTGAGCTGGTCGGCCATGACGATGAGCACGAGGGAGGGCGGGATGATCTGCGCCAGCGTGCCCGAGGCCGCGATGACGCCCGAGGCCACGCGCCGGTCATAGCCGTAGCGCAGCATGATGGGCAGCGAGATCAGGCCCATGGAGATGACCGAGGCCGCGACGACGCCGGTGGTGGCCGCCAGCAGCGCGCCCACGAAGATCACCGCATAGGCGAGGCCGCCGCGGATGGAGCCGAACACCTGGCCGATCGTGTCGAGCAGGTCTTCCGCCATGCCGGACCGTTCCAGGATCAGGCCCATGAAGGTGAAGAAGGGCACCGCCAGGAGCACTTCGTTGTTCATGGTGCCGTAGACGCGCTCCGGCAGGGCCTGGAGGAAGTCGGGGCGGAACAGGCCGAGCTCGATGCCGATGAGGCCGAAGATGAGGCCGTTGGCGGCGAGCGCGAAGGCCACCGGGTAGCCCAGCAGCAGGAACAGGACCAGGGCCACGAACATGATCGGGGCCATGTTGTGGACCAAGAAGGCGCGGATCCCCCCTTCGGCGGCGAACGCCATGTCGGGCAGGAGGAAGCAGAGCGCGAGCGCGGCGGCGAGGGCGGCAAAGGCCTTGGCGGAGAAGAAGCGGGTCATTGTCGTGTCCTCAGCGCGCAGGGCCGGCTTCCGCCGTTCCGTCCACCTTGGGCGCGTCGACGAGCAGGCGCTCCACCTCCGCTTCCAGCACCGCGTGGCTGGACGCCCCCTCGTGGGGATCCTCCATCCGGCCCTGCATGATGGCGACGCGCTTGATGATCTCGGAGATCGCCTGGACGAACAGCAGGGCGAAGCCGAGCGGCACCAGCATCTTGGCGGGCCACTGGGGCAGGCCGCCCGCGTTCAGCGACTGCTCGTTGATGCGGTAGGAGTTCAGGAAGAAGGGCCAGGACGTGACCAGCATCACGATGGTGAAGGGCAGCAGGAAGAAGATGCCGCCCAGGAGGTCGATCCAGTTGCGCACCTTGCGCGAGAGCCGCGCATTCACGATGTCGATGCGGATATGCTCGTTGTCGATGAGCGTCCAGGGCGAGCAGCACAGGAACACAGCCGCGAACAGAACCCATTGCAGCTCAAGCCAGGAATTGGACGAAAGATCGAAGACCTTGCGCACGATCGCGTTGATCGACGAGACCAGGACGGCGGCGACGATGAGCCACGATACGATCTTTCCGATGCGCGCGTTCACGGCATCGATCGCTCGGCTGAGCGCGAGCAGAGCAGTCATGTAACGTCCCCTCGAACGGGCGGATTCCCGGAACCGACGCCCTCTTGGCGGGGCATCATTGGCCGCGCACCATAAGGAGTTGCGCCCGCCAGACAAGGGGCTGTTCGTATGGTAGGTGGCGTTCAACTGAAATAACCAGAAAGTCTAAGATCAGATTGTAACCTGATCGACCTCTGCTAGGCTCCCGCAGGGTAATTTCACCCCGCACCCTGGCAGGCCCTCCCATGACCATTTCCGGCATCCGCGGTTCCTTTTTCGATTTCGTGGACGACCCGTGGAAGCATGTGGGACGCGAGCAGGACGCGGCGCGCTTTCACGCGGACGGGCTGCTGGTGGTCGAGGACGGGATCATCACCGACTTCGGCCCCCATGCGGAGGTGGCGCCGCGCCATGCGGGGCTGGAGATCACCCACCTGAAGGGGCGCATCATCACCCCCGGCTATATCGACGGCCACATCCACCTGCCCCAGACCCGGGTGCTCGGCGCCTATGGCGAGCAATTGCTCCCCTGGCTCCAGAAATGGGTGTTCCCCGAAGAGGTGAAATACAAGGACCCCGCCTACGCGAAGGAAGGCGTGAAGCGCTTCTTCGACACGCTGCTGGCGTCCGGCACCACCACCTGCCAGGCCTTCACCACCACCCACCGGAACGCCACCGAGGAATTGTTCGAGGAGGCGGGCCGCCGCAACATGCGCGTCATCGCCGGCCTCACCGGCATCGACCGCAACGCGCCCGACTATTACGTGGATACGGCCGACAATTTCTATCGCGACAGCGTGGAGCTGATCGAGCGCTACCACCGCCAGGGCCGCAACCTCTATGCCATCACGCCCCGCTTCGCCATGGGCTCCTCCAAGGAGCTGATGGAGCGCTGCGAGCAGTTGAAGGCGCAATATCCCGACTGCTGGGTCAACACCCACATCTCTGAGAACCCGGCCGAGATCCGCACCCTCCTGGGCCTGCATCCGGACTGCAAGGACTATCTCGGGGTCTATGAGAAGTACGGCCTCGTGGGCCCGAAATTCTCCGGCGGCCACGGGGTGTGGCTGTCCAATGACGAGTTCGACCGCATGTCGAAGAAGGGCGCGGCGGTGGTGTTCTGCCCGTGCTCCAACCTGTTCCTGGGCTCGGGCCTGTTCCGGATCGGGCGCGCCACGGACCCGCGCTCGCGGGTGCGCATGTCGTTCGGCACGGACATGGGCGGGGGCAACCGCTTCTCCATGCTGAACGCGCTGGAGGACGCCTACAAGGTGGGCATGTGCAACAACACGCTGCTGGACGGCAGCGTGAATCCGGCGCTGCAGGACCTGGCCGAGGCGGAGCGGAACAAGCTGTCCGCCTATCGCGCCTTCTGGTCCATCACCTTGGGCGGAGCGGAAGGGCTCTATATCGACGACGTGCTGGGCAATTTCGAGCCCGGCAAGGAGGCGGACTTCGTGGCGCTGGACTGGAACGGCGGCCCCATGGCCACCCAGTGGCACCAGTCGCTCGCCTATGAGGGCGAGGGCCCCGCCACCATGGAGGAAGCCGCCAACCTGCTGTTCGGCATCATGATGGTGGGCGACGAACGCGCCGTGGACGAGACCTGGATCATGGGCAAGCGGCTCTACAAGAAGGGCTGAGCGGATGGCCAGCATCGCGGACACCAATGGGGCGGCCGGCCAGCCGGGCGCGGACCAGCCGGTCGCCCTCGTCATCCAGAGCCGCATCACCGACGAAGGCTTCGCCCCCTTCACCCACTGGAGCGGAAAGGTCGGCGAGGCGCTGAAGGCGTGGCCGGGCTTCCTCGGCCTGGAAGTGGTGCCGCCGCGCCCGCCGACGCAGGTGGACTGGGTGCAGATCCTGCGCTTCTCGACCCCCGCCGCCGCGCGCGCCTGGCTCCAGAGCGAGGTGCGCGCCCAATTGGTGGAGGAGATCCGCCCCCATTGCATCGGCCAGGAGGACATCCACATCCTCCCCGAGGCGGGAGGGCATCGCGCGGACGCGGTGTCCGCCCTCATCTCGTTCCAGGTGCCGCCGGACCAGGAACTGGACTTCCTCGACTGGCAGGCCCGGGTCCAGGCGGCGGAGGCGGGCTTCAAGGGCTTCCTGCGCCACAAGATCGAGCGGCCCATCCCGGGCCTGCACGACGACTGGATCATCATCCTGTCGTTCGACACCGACGCCAACCTGAATACCTGGATTGAGTCTCCGGAGCGCGAGGCGCTGCTTAGGGAAGGCGCGCGCTTCAATACCGGCCTCACGGTGAAGCGGGCGAGCTACGGCTTCAATTTCTGGTTTCCCGCCGGCCAGTCCGCCGACCAGAGCCCGGCCTTCATCTTCAAGAGCAATTTGATCGTCCTGCTGGTCCTCTATCCCGTGGTGTTCCTCTGGGGCGTGTTCATCAGCGCGCCCTTCATCGATTCCCGGGGCGTGCCCTTCTGGCTGTCCCTGTTCATCGGCAACGTGGTGAGCACCCAGCTTCTCGGCTGGTGGATCGCCCCCGCCGCCTTCAAGGCGCTGGACTGGTGGATCAAGCCGGACGTGAGCTGGCGCACCTCGCTGCTGGGCTACGGCCTGCTTGCGGTGCTCTACGCCCTCTCCATGGCGCTCTATGCGGCGCTGCTCGCCTGGGCCTGAGGGCGGCGCCCGCCGCCGTCAGGCCCCTTCCGCGAGCTGCATGAGGCCGAGCTTCAGGTGGCGGCGCAGGACCTTCTCGGTCTGGTCCGGGGAGCGGGCGCGCAGCGCGTCGACGATCTGCTTGTGGTCCCGAAGCGCCTGACCCACCAGCTTCTTCTCCCGCCGCGTGATCCAGGCGGGATGCAGGAAATATTCGTTGAAGCTGGTGATCATCTCGATCAGCCGGGGCGAGCCCGAGGCCTGCACGATGGTGACGTGGAACTGGTGGTTGATGCGCACCCGTTCCTCGGGCGAGGCGGTCTTTCCCCGCTCCACCAGGTCGTCCAGCAACTGGAGCTGCGCGTCCGTGATGCGGTTCGCGGCGAGGCGGGCGGCGCACAGTTCCAGGGACTCGCGAATGTGGTGGATGTCGGTCATGTCGCTGGCCATGTCCACCACCTCGACGCCGGTGGTCTCGTGCTCGCGCACCAGCAGGTCGCCGATCAGGCGCGAGATGGCTTCGCGCACCGGGGTGCGGCTGACATTCAGCGCCTGGGCGATCTCCACTTCCCGCAGGCGCGCGCCGGATTCGATCTCGCCGGAAATGATGGCCCGGCGCAGATGGCGATAGACCTGATCCGCCACCCGGGCCGAGCGCGTGACGGCGGGCGTCAGCGGCTGCATGGACGCGGGCCGCGGCCCGGCTTCATTCCCATTCCCACCCGTCGTGTTCCCCATGCCTGGCCCCTGACCCTCGACCGCCGGGGCCTCCTGGCGAAGCCCGTCCAGCACCTCGCCCCAACGGGCCCGCGGCCCGCTGACGACGCCATCCCTGTTGCCCGCCTGGTTGCCCGCGCTGCGATGCGTCGAGGCCAGACTTGCAGCGCGCCGGGGGGAAGTTCAAGGGGGCGCGCGCGATCGCCCCGCCTTCCATCCGCTCCGCGCGGCTCCGCCCGCCGGGGGCGTCCCGCCCACATCTGATTAACCTAAGGGCAGGTGCAAGCGGATTGGGCACCGATTTGCCCGGGATGCGCGTTTTCAACCCCCTCCACCGCCCCGCCGGCCTCCGTACATCCCCTTAACGGGTTTCCACAAAGGGCTGGCATGTGCCTTGCTTAGCATAAAAAGCTGCATGCAGCATGCAGAGTGAAGATCGCAACATATGGTAGTGTTTGGAGGTTGATCTACAGCTTATGGATTATACCTGGCACTTCCAGATCGTCTGGGACTATCGCGCCGTCTTCGTGCGCGGGGCGATCGTGACGGCCCAGATCACCTTCTGGGCAACGCTGATCGGGGTCACCCTTGGCCTCGCGCTCGGCCTCATGCGCCGCAGCCAGATCGCTTTGCTGCGCCTCCCGGCGGCCACCTTCATCGAGCTGTTCCGCTCGACGCCCGCGCTCGTGCAACTGGTCTGGATCTATTACTCGCTGCCCATCCTCACCGGCCTGCAGCTGAGCAACACCGCCTCCGTCTCCGTCGGGCTGGGCCTGCATGCGGCGGCCTATTTCGGTGAGATCTTCCGCGCCGGGGTGAATTCCATCAGCAAGGGGCAGTGGGACGCCGCGCGCGCCATCGGCATGAGCTATTCCCAGTCCATGCGCAGGATCATCCTGCCCCAGGCGATCCGGCGGATGATCCCGCCCTTCATCAATGAGTTCGCCTCGCTCATCAAGCTGACCACGCTGGGCTCCGCGCTCGCGGTCTACGAACTGCTGCACGAGGCCAACAACCTCATCAACAGCACCTACCGTCCGCTCGAGATCTACACGGTCCTCGCCGTGGCGTTCGCGGTGATCATCTACCCGATCATCTACGCCTCGCAGCGGCTCGAGCAGCGCTGGCAGTTGCGCCAATGAAAGAGATCATGATCAAGGCACGCAACGTGCAGAAGTCGTTCGGCACCCATCAGGTCCTGAAGGGCATCGACCTCGACATCACGAAGGGCGAGGTACTGGCCATCATCGGCCCGAGCGGCTCCGGCAAGAGCACGTTCCTGCGCTGCATGAACTTCCTGGAGGACTACGACCACGGCGAGATCTGGCTGGGCGACCAGTTGGTCGGCTACCGCCGGACCGGCGCCGGGGCGCTGGTGAAGGACAAGCCGGCGCGCATCGCGGCGGTGCGGGCCCGCATGGGCATGGTGTTCCAGAACTTCAACCTGTTCCCGCACATGAGCGTCCTCGAGAACGTCATCGAGGGGCCCACCGTGGTCCAGCGCCGCAAGCGCGAGGAGGCGGCGGCGCAGGGCCGCGCGCTGCTCGACCGCGTCGGCCTCTCCGCGAAGGTGGATGCCTTTCCCGAGACCCTGTCCGGCGGCCAGCAGCAGCGCGCGGCCATCGCCCGCGCCCTCGCCATGAATCCGGAAGTGATGCTGTTCGACGAGCCCACCTCGGCGCTCGACCCGGAACTGGTGGGCGAGGTGCTGGACGTGATGCGCGCGCTGGCCGCCGACGGCATGACCATGGTGGTCGTCACCCACGAAATGGCCTTCGCCCGCGATGTGGCCGACCGCGTGATGATGATGGACGACGGCAATCGCGTCGAACTCGACACGCCCGAGACAATCTTCACCAACCCATCCCATCCGCGCACCGCGGAATTCCTTCAACGCGTCCTGCGCTGAGCGGGCCGACACCTTTGGCCGTCAAGAGAGAGGATCACCTGATGAAGAGCCTTTTCCGCCGCCCGCTCGTCCTCTTCGGGATGCTGGGCGCCCTCATGGTCTCCGCCGGGGCGCAGCCCGCCGACGCGCAGGTCATGGACCGCATCCTGAAGGATAAGACCATCAAGGTCGGCTACATTCCCTCGCCGCCCGGCACCATCAAGGACCCCGCCACGGGCGAGGTGAAGGGCTATTACGTCGACGGCCTGCGCTACATCTTCAAGACCATCGGCGTCGAGCCGGTGCTCGTGGAGACCACCTGGGCGAACTTCGCGGCGGGCCTCCAGTCAGGCCAGTTCGACATGTCCATCGCGGGCACCTTCGCCACCATCCAGCGCGCGGCGGCGGTCGAGTTCACGAAGCCCATCCACTATCTCGGCTACAGCGCCATCGTGAAGAAGGGCGACGAGCGCTTCAAGGCGCTCGCCGACTTCAACAAGGAAGGCATCAAGATCGCCGTCGTGCAGGGCGGCGCCGCGCAGGAATATGTGAAGGAGAACTTCCCGAACGCCACCATCGTCGCGCTGGGCACCGGCAACCTCACCGCGCCGTTCGTGGAAGTGTCCGCCGGGCGCGCGGACGTGGGCGTCGAGGATGCGTGGCAGGCGCGCCGCTATGCCTCCGTGCAGCCGGGCGTGGTCGACCTGTTCCAGGAGAACCCGTACAACCTGCTCCCCATCGCCTGGACCGTGAAGCGCGGCAACCAGGACCTCCTGAACTTCCTGAACACCTCCATCGACTTCATGCTCCTGACCGGGCGCTGGGAGCGCATGGCCAACGCCTACGGCATGACCGGCCGCTATTACGACCGGCCCAACCTGGTGCCGTTCGGCACCGTCACCGAGGCCCCGGCCGCCGACAAGAAGTGAGGGTTCGGCGCGGGCCCGCGCGGGCCCGCGCCGCTTCGCCCCGCCGCGCGCGACGGGGGCAAGAGCCGGACCGCCGGCCGCATCGAGACCTGCCGGAGCCGCTCCGCACGAGGAGGGAAGAGGGACATGATCGAAAATCCCATCACATGGCCCAATGGCGCCCGCTGCGCCGTCGCCATCACGTTCGACATGGATACGGACTGCCTGCTGCACTATGCCCATCGGCATACGGCGGACACCTTGATCGGCACCGCGTCGCTGCTGCGCTACGACCTCGTCGGCGTGCCGCGCATCCTGAAGATCTTCAAGCAATACGACCTGAAGCAGACCTTCTTCGTGCCGGGCTGGACGGCGGAACGCTATCCCGACACGGTCCGCATGATGCTGGACGGCGGCCACGAGGTGGGCGCCCACGGCTATCTCCATGAGCGGCTCGACACCCTGTCGGCCGAGATGGAGGATTACTGGTTCATGCGCAGCCTGGAGGCGTTGGAGAAGGTGACGGGCATGCGCCCGCGCGGCTTCCGGGCGCCCAGCTATCGGTTTTCGAAGAACACGCTGAACTACCTGACGCGCGAAGGCTTCGCCTACGATTCCTCGCTCATGGGGGATGACGTCCCCTATGTCATCCAGGGCGACAATGGCAGCCTCGTGGAACTGCCCACCCATTGGGGCCTCGACGACTGGCCGCAATTCACCATCAATTCCGACCTGAACTACCACATCCAGGTGAATTCGCCCCAGCGGGCCATGGATGTGTTCATGGCCGAGTTCGAGGCCGCCTGGCAGCATGGCGGCCTGTGGATCGCCGTCTGGCACCCCTTCGTCATGGGGCGCCTCTCCCGGGCGGTCTATATGGAGAAGATGATCCAGACCATGCTGGAAAAGGGCGGCGTCTGGTTCGCCACGCTCGAAGAGATCGCGGCGCATGTGAACCACATGACGTCCACGGGGCAATACACGCCCAATACCGAGAAGATCCCCTACCACGACGCCGTGGCCGACGCCTGGAGCCGGGTCTAGACGCGGCTGACGGGCCTCACTTGCGCTGATCACACGCACAGTCGCCGGCCCCCCGGGCGCGGCGGGCGGGACGGGCTGCGCCCTCTGCGGCCCGCCGGCGGCTGACCAATCGAAGGAAGAGCGAGATGCGGGTTGGAATTTGCGGCGGCGGGCTGGGCGGCGTGTCCGCGGCCATCGGGCTGGCATCGCTGGGCTTCGACGTGGACGTGTTCGAGAAGGCTCCGCTCCTGCGCGCCACCGGCGCGGGGCTCAATCTGTGGCCCAATGCCGGGCGCGCCATCTACGGGCTCGGCCTGCGCGAGCGCTACGACGCCATCAGCGTGAAGCTCGACCGCTATCTGGGCTTCGACGCCGAGGGGCAGCCCCTCTTCAATGTGGAGACGAAGGACTGGCCGGACACATACGGCGCCCCGTCCGTGGGGGTCTATCGCCTGTCGCTCAGCACCATGCTGGCCGAGGCCTTCGGCATGGAGAAGATCAAGTTCGGCCACGAGGTGAAGTCCGTGGAGGACAAGGGCGACAGGGCGGTCTGCCATTTCACCAACGGCGAGAGCTATGAGTGCGACGTGCTCATCGGCGCGGACGGCATCTATTCCACCATCCGCGAGCAGATGATCGGCGGCGTGACCTTCCGCCCCAACGACCATCACGCCTTCCGCTGGCGCGCCGTGGTGGACCTTGCGGACGTGGACGTGGACCCGGCCGCGCAGACCGGCTTCTACACGCCCGGCGGATGGCTCTCCGTCATCCCCATCGGCGATGGGAAGGCCTATTGGTTCGGCTCGGTGTCGGGTGCCGCGACGCTGGACGATTTCATGGCCTATTTCTCGTCCTGGACGAAGACCCACATCCCGCGCACGCTCGCCATGACGCCCCGGGATATCATCGTCGAGAGTCCGCTCTTCGACGTGGACGGCATCCCCTACACATGGACGAAAGGGCGGATCACGCTTTTGGGCGACGCCGCCCATCCCATGATGCCCGACATGGCGCAGGGGGCGAGCCAGACCTTCATCGACGCGCTGGCGCTGCGCGAGGCGTTCGCGGCGAACGCCGACATCGACGCGGCCCTCCACGCCTATGAAAGCGTGCGGCGCCCGGCGGCCAATTACGTGGTGCGGTGTTCCCAGAAGGGCAGCTTCCTCGGCCGCAACAATGTGAGCCCCATCGCCATCCGCTACCAGCAGGAGATCGAGGCGCAGGCGCGCTGACGCGCGCCGCCTTCCCGGCCCATGGCGGGCGCCCGCCCGCCGATCATTCCTCCCTTTCCATGGCGACGGTCATGACCGGATCCCGGACCCCAGTGATCCTGTTCCACAGCGACGCGAGCGACCCGCGCTGGCCCGACGCGATCCAGCGGGCGCTGCCCGATTTCGAGGTGCGACGGAGCCTCGACGGGGTGGCGCCGGAGGATGTCGCGGCGGCCGTGGTCTGGAAGCATCCGCCGGGCATGCTGGAGCCGCTCACGCGCCTGAAGCTGATCCAGGTGCTGGGCGCGGGCGTCGACCATTTCCTTGCCGACACTCGGCTGCCCGAAGGGGTGCCCATCGCGAGGCTGGTGGATCCCGGCCTCACCGCGCGCATGAGCGAATATGTGCTGCTGCACGCTTTGGCGCTGCACCGCCGGCTGCCGGAGAGCGCGCGGGCGCAGCGCGAGGGGCGGTGGCTGTTCATCCATCCCCAGCCGCCGCAGGCGAGCCGCGTGGGCCTGTTGGGCCTCGGCCAGCTCGGCGGCGCCTGCGCGGCGACTTTGTCCGCGTTCGGCTTCCAGGTGGCGGGCTGGAGCCGCTCGCCCCGGCCGGGCCTGCCGTTCGAGACCTATGCGGGGGAGGGGGAACTGCCCGCCTTCCTGCGCCGCTGCGACATCCTCGTCCTGCTGCTGCCGTTGACCGAAGAGACCCGCGACCTCGTGGACGCCCGCTTCCTGGCCGAGGTGCGGCCGGGCGCGGCCCTGATCAATGTGGGGCGCGGCGCGCTCGTCGACGACGCGGCGCTCGTGGCCGCGCTCGATACGGGCCGATTGCGGCACGCGGTGCTGGATGTCTTCCGGCAGGAGCCGCCGCCCCCCGGGCATCCGTTCTGGACCCATCCGGCGATCACCATGACGCCGCACAATTCCAGCGCCACCAACCCCGACACCGCCATGGAGCAGGTGACGCGGAACATCCGCCGCGCCGTCTCCGGCGAGGCCCCGCTGAACCTTGTGGATCCGCGCGCCGGCTACTGACGCGCGTCCCGGACGGACGGGGCGCGAGGCTGAAGACGAGGGGCGAGGCCCCGCACAACCCGAGGACTGGAGAGCCAGATGAGCGTGACGAAGCAAGACCTCGAAGCCTGGGTGGACGCGGACCGCGAGGTGCTGCTGCGGTTCGTCCAGGACTTCATCCGCTGCCGCACCCCCAATCCGCCCGGCGACACGCTGGAGGCGGCGGCGCATGTGCGCAAGTTCCTGGAAGCGCAGGACCTGCCCTACGAGGTGATCGCGCCCAACGCGATCATGCCCAACATCGTCGCCTCCTTCGACGGCGGGGCGCCGGGGCGCCACCTGGCGCTCAACGGGCACATGGACGTGTTCCCGGTGGAGGACGAGAGCGGCTGGAGCCAGGACCCCTGGGGCGGCGACATCGTGGACGGCAAGATCTATGGCCGCGGCTCGGCGGACATGAAGTGCGGCACCACGGCATCCATCTTCGCCTATGCCTATCTCAGCCGCATCCGCGTGCAACTGAAGGGCAAGCTCTCCCTGGTGGTGGTGTCCGACGAGGAGACGTTCGGCCCCTGGGGCGCGCGCTACCTGTCGGAGCATCGCCCCGACGTGTTTGGCGATTGCTGCCTCAATGGCGAGCCGAGCGGCATCAGCACCATCCGCTTCGGCGAGAAGGGGCCGCTTTGGCTGGAATTCCGCATCCGCACGCCCGGCGCGCACGGCGCCTATACCCATATGAGCCCGAGCGCGACCGTGATCGCCAGCGAGCTGATCACCGAACTCGGGAAGCTGAAGGACGTGAGCGTCCCGGACCTCGGGAACCTGGAATCCGCCATCACCTCGGCGGCGCAGGTGATCGACGGGGAATACGGCGCGGGCGCCGCCGCCATCATCCGCAAGGTGACGGTCAATCCCGGCCTCGTCTCGGGCGGCATCAAGGTGAACATGATCGCCGCCGAATGCCGCATGCAGGTGGATATCCGCGTGCCCAACGGCCTGACCGCGCGGGACATCCTGCCGCGCATCGACGAGATCGTCGCCCGCTATCCCGAAGTGACCTACAGCGTGCTGCTCTGCGAGGAGCCCGCCTGGACCTCTCCGGACACCGAGATGATGGAGTATGTGCGGGCGAACGCGAAGCACATCTCGGGTGTGGATCCCGCGCCCATCATCAGTCTCGGCGCCACGGACGCCCGCCTCTGGCGCTACAAGGGCCTGCCGGCCATCGTCCACGGCCCGGCGCCGCGCGGCATGGGGAGCGTGGACGAGCATGTGCCGGTGGAGGAATTCTTCCACGTGGTGAAGTGCCACGTGCTCTCGGCGTTCGATTATCTCAGCCGTTAAGCAGAAAGCCGGATCCGCCGCCGCACGGCGGCGGATCCGAGGTTGTCAGGGCTTGCTTTCCGCGTAGGCGGCGGGCGCGCCGCGCTTCCGCTGGCGCTGCGCCAGCTCCGAGCCCCAGCGCTGCACCTCGCCCACGATGCCGCGCCGGAACACCAGCACGCAGACGATGAAGACCAGCCCCTGGATGATCGTCACCCAGGCGCCGAACTGGGCCATGTAGTTCTGCAGCCCGGTGATGAAGAAGGCGCCCGCCACCGGCCCCAGCAGCGTGCCGAGCCCGCCGATGAGCGACATCAGCACCACCTCGCCCGACATGGACCAGAACACGTCCGTGAGCGAGGCGAGCTGGAGCGCCAGGGCCTTGGTGGCGCCCGCCACCCCAGCCAGCGTCGCGGAGAAGACGAACACCAGGAACTTGTAGCGGGTGGCCTCGTAGCCCAGCGAGACGGCGCGCGGCTCGTTGCCCTTCACGGCGGACAGGACGCGCCCGAAGGGCGAGTGCACGATCCGCACGATGGCGAGATAGACCAGGGCGAACATGGCCAGCACGAAATAATACATGGTCATGTCGTTGGAGAGGTCGATGAGGCCGAACAGGTGGCCGCGCGGCACGCTCTGGATGCCGTCCTCGCCATTGGTGAAGGGCGCCTGGAGGCAGAAGAAATAGACCATCTGCGCCAGGGCCAGGGTGATCATGGAGAAGTAGATGCCCTGGCGGCGGATGGCGAGGCCGCCGATGGCCGCCCCGAGCCCGCCCGCCACCAGGGCCGCCGCCAGGATGGAGAGTTCCGGCGTGAAGCCCCACTGCTTGGCGGTATAGGCGCTGATATAGCTCGCCATGCCGAAGAAGGCGGCATGGCCGAACGAGAGCAGGCCGCCATAGCCGATCATCAGGTTGAAGGCGCACGCGAACATGGCGAAGCACAGCGCCTTCATGAGGAAGATGGGATAGACCGCGAAGGGCGCCACCGCGAACACCACGAGCAGCACCGCGAAGGGGATGCCCAGGGACTTCAGGGTGCCCCGCTCGGCCCGCGCATGCCCCCCGTCGGCCTGCACCGCGGCGCCGGTCTCCTTGCCGAACAGGCCCGCCGGCTTCACCAGCAGCACGAAGGCCATCACCAGGAAGATCACGGTGCTGGACGCCTCGGGATAGATCACCTTGGTCAGCCCTTCGAGGATGCCGAGCCCGAAGCCCGTGACCACCGATCCGAGGATGGAGCCCATGCCGCCGATCACCACCACGGCGAACACCACGATGATGAGGTTGGAGCCCATGAGCGGGTTCACCGAATAGATCGGCGCCGCCAGCACCCCCGCGAACCCCGCCAGCGCCACGCCGATGCCGTAGGTGAGGGTGATGAGCACCGGCACGTTGATGCCGAAGGTGCGCACCAGGGTCGGGTTCTCAGTGGCGGCGCGCAGATAGGCGCCGAGCCGGGTCTTGTCCACCGCCAGCCACACGCCGATGCACACCACCACGGACGCGGCCACCACCCACAGCCGGTAGATGGGCGCGTAGAGGATGCCGAGGTCCACGCCGCCCATGAGCGCCTCGGGAACCGCATAGGGCATGCCGGAGACGCCGTAGAGCTGGCGGAAGAAGCCCTCGATGAGCAGCGAGATGCCGAAGGTGAGCAGCAGGCCGTAGAGGTGGTCGAGCTTGTACAGGCGGCACAGCATGGTGCGCTCGATGACGATGCCCACGAGGCCCACCACCAAAGGCGCGAGCAGCAGCGCCCACCAATAGCTCAGGCCCAGATAGGTGAGGCTGAGCCACGCCACGAACGCGCCCATCATGAACTGCGCGCCATGGGCGAAGTTGATGATGTTGAGCATGCCGAAGATGAGCGCGAGGCCCAGGCTCAGGATGGCGTAGAAGGCCCCGTTGATGAGGCCGAGAAGAAGCTGGCCCGACAGGGCGGCCAGCGGAATTCCGAACAGCGTGGCCATGTCAGACCCCCAGATAGGCTTGGATTTCGCTCATGCGCCGCGTGACGTCGGAGGCCGCAACCTCGTCCACCACCTTGCCGTGCTCCACCACGTAGTGGCGGTCCGCCACCTTGGCGGCGAAGCGGAAGTTCTGTTCCACCAGCAGGATGGTGAAGCCGCGCTGCCTGAGGCTCAGGATCACCTCGGCGATCTGCTTCACGATCACCGGGGCGAGGCCCTCGGTGGGCTCGTCCAGCAGCAGGATGTTGGCGCCGGTGCGGATGATGCGGGCGATGGCCAGCATCTGCTGCTCGCCGCCCGAGAGCTTGGTGCCCTGGCTGGAGGCACGCTCCAGCAGGCGCGGGAACAGCCCGTAGACTTCCTCGTCCGTGTAGCCCCCGGCCTTCAGGCGGGGCGGCAGTCGCAGGTTTTCCGCCACCGTGAGCGAGGAGAAGATGCCCCGCTCTTCCGGGCACAGGGCGATGCCGAGGCGCGCGATGCGCTCGGAGGGCAGGCGGATGGTCTCCGTACCCGCCACGCGGATGGAGCCCTCCCGCTGGCCGAGAATGCCGATGATGGCGCGCAGCGTGGAGGTCTTGCCCGCGCCGTTGCGGCCCAGCAGCGTCACCACCTCGCCGGCGCGCACCGTCAGGTTCATGCCGTGCAGGACGTGGGATTCGCCGTAATGCCCGTGCAGGTCGCGGATGACCAGAAGATCGGACGCGTCAGGCATCCACCCCTCCCATATAGGCTTCGATGACGGCCGGGTGGCGGGAGATCTCCTGGTAGGAGCCCTCCACCAGCACCTGGCCGCGGGTGAGAACGGTGATGCGGTCGGACAATTCGGCGACCACGTGCAGGTTGTGCTCCACCATGAGGATGGTGCGCCCGACCCGGATCTTCTGGATAAGGGCGACGATCTGGTCGATGTCGCCGTGGGCCATCCCGGCCATGGGCTCGTCCAGCAGCATCACTTCCGGCTCCAGGGCGAGCGTGGTGGCGATCTCCAGGGCGCGCTTGCGGCCATAGGGCAGGTCGCCCGCCGCCACGTCCGCGAAGGCGCCGAGGCCAACCATCTCCACCAGTTCCCGCGCGCGCGGCAGGTCGCCGTCCAGGCGCCGCTCGCTGCTCCAGAAATTGAAGGAATTCCCGCCCCGCGCCTGGAGCGCGATGGCCACGTTCTCGATGCAGGAGAGCTGCGGGAAGGTGGAGGAAATCTGGAACGAGCGGACGAGGCCGAGCCGCGCCACATGGGCCGCCGACAGGGCCGAGATGTCCCGCCCGTTGAACAGGATGGAGCCGCGCGTCAGCGGCAGGAAGCGGGTGAGGAGGTTGAAGCAGGTGGTCTTGCCTGCTCCGTTGGGGCCGATGAGGGCGTGGATGGAGCCGCGCTCCACGCTGAGGTCGACGTCGTCGACCGCCTTGAAGCCCCGGAACTCCTTGGTGAGGCCCTTCGCCTGAAGAACGATGCCTGCGCTCATGAATGGTCCTCGTGCATGCGGGCGCGCGCCGCCGTGGGGAGCAGCGGTGCTGCTCCCCCGACTTCGTGCGCGGCTGCGGAAAAGGGTTTCGGCTACTTCACCAGCGGGCAGGAGCCCGCGCCGAGGGGACGGAACGCCTGGTCGGCGGGCACCGTCGCCAGCAGCTTGTAGTAGTCGTACGGCCCCTTGGATTCCGCCGGGCTCTTGACCTCGAACAGGTACATGTCGTGGATGGCGCGGCCGTCGGCGCGCACCGCGCCCTTGCCGAACAGCGGGTCGTCGGTGGGGATCGCCTTCATGGCCTCCACCACCTTCAGGCCGTCCTTGGCGCTGCCCACCTTCTCAACCGCCTTCAGGTAGTGCATGAGGCCCGCATAGACGCCCGCATGGACCATGTTGGGATAGCGCCCGTTATTGGCGGCGGCGAAGCGCTTGGAGAAGGCGCGGGTCTGGTCGTTCAGGTCCCAGTAGAAGGCTTCCGAGAGCAGGAGGCCCTGCGCGGTCTGGAGGCCCAGCGCGCTGATGTCGTTCAGCACCATGAGCATGGCGACGAGCTTCTGGCCGCGCTTGACGATGCCGAACTCGGCCGCCTGCTTCACCGCGTTGATGGTGTCCGCGCCCGCGCTGCCGAGGCCGATCACCTTGGCGCCGGAGGCCTGGGCCTGGAGCAGGAAGGAGGACAGGTCGGCCGTGCCCAGCGGGTGCTTCACGGTGCCGAGGATCTTGCCGCCCGCCGCCTTGATGGCCTCGGAGGCGTCACGCTCCAGCGCGTGGCCGAAGGCGTAGTCCACGGTGATGAAGTACCAGGTGTTGGCGCCGGACTTGGTGACGGCGTTGCCCACCGTGTTGGCCTGCGCCCAGGTGTCGTAGGTCCAGTGGACGGTGTTGGGCGAGCAGTCCTTGCCGGTGAGGTCCGAGGTGCCGCCGCCGGAGACGATGACCACCTTGTTCTTCTGCTTGGCGATGCCCGCCACGCCCAGCGCCACCGCCGAATTGGGCACGTCGAGGATCACGTCCACATGGTCGGTGTCGAACCACTGGCGGGTGACGTTGACGCCGATGTCCGCCTTGTTCTGGTGGTCCGCCGCCACCAGCTCGATGGGCATGCCCGCGACCTTGCCGCCGAAATCCTCGATGGCCATCTTCGCCGCGAGCACCGAGCCGGGGCCGGCGAAGTCCGCCTGCACGCCCGACTGGTCGTTGAGCACGCCCACCTTCACGCTCTGTGCGGCCGCCGGGCCGGTCCAGGCGAGCACCGCCATGGCCACCGAGGCCAGGATCGCTTTTTTCATGTCTTCCTCCCGTTTGCTGTCTGTTTCTTGTTGGTCAGGTCTGCGTGCGCGCGGGCTTCAGCACCGCGCCCTTGGAAAGCGGCTGGACCATGGCCGCGTACTGCCCGAGCCAGCCGCGGATGTGGCTGTGGTCCGGCGCCTTCCAGTGCGCGCGGCGTTCCGCCAGCATCTCGGGAGACACGTCGAGGTCCACCCGCCGCTCGGTGATGTCGATGGAGATTGTGTCGCCCTCGGCGACGAGGCCCAGCGGGCCGCCTTCCGCCGCCTCGGGCATCACCTGGCCGATGGTGATGCCGCTGTTGAGGCCGGAGAGTTCGCCGTCCGTGACCACCGCCACGCCGGAGCCGAGCCCCGCGCCCACCAGCGCCGCCATGAAGCTCGCCGCGAACACGGTGCCGGGGCCGCCGCGCGGGCCCATGCCGCGCAGCACCACCACGTCGCCCGTGCGGATGGAATGGGTCTCCAGCGCCTTGATGGCCTGGCTTTCGTCCTCATAGACGCGGGCCGGGCCGGAGAAGGTGCGCACCGAGGCGGGCACCGCCGAGACCTTCACCACCGCGCCGTCCGGCGCCAGGGTGCCGCGCATGATGGTGAGGCCCGGCTCGTGGCGGAACGGGTCCGCGAGGGGACGGATCACGTTGCTGTCGGGGGCGGGCGCCTCGTCCAGGATCTCGCCCACCGTGCGGCCGGAGACCGTGATCGCGTTGAGGTCCAGCACGTCGCGCAGCTCCCGCATCACCCCCCGGCATCCGCCCGCCTCGTCCAACTGCTCGATGCGGTGGGGACCGTTGGGACGGACGGTGGTGATCTGGGGAATGTGGTTCAGCGCCTCCAGCTCGGCGATGACGTCGATGTCCAGCTCCGCCTCGGAGGCGACCGCCGTGAGGTGGCGCACGCAATTGACCGAGCAGCCGGTGGCCACCGCCACGCGCAGCGCGTTGCGGAACGCGGCGGGCGTGAGGATGTCGCGCGGGCGCAGGTCCTTCTCCACCAGTCCCACGATGGCCGTCCCCGCGCGGGTCGCGGAGGCGGTGAGGGCGTCGGAGCCCGCGCGGATGGGCGCCGAGCCGGGCAGGGCCATGCCGATGGCCTCGGAGAGCACATGCATGGTGTTGGCGGTGGCGAGGCCCGCGCACACGCCGGGGCCGGTGATGGCCGCGCAGGTCATGGCCTTGAGGTCGCCCAGCGAGATGGCGCCCGCCTTCAGCGAGCCCACGCTCTTATAGACCTCCTCGATGTCCACATGCTGGCCCGCGCAATGGCCGCCGAGCTGGTAGCCGCAGGGCACGATGATTGAGGGGATGTTGAGGCGGGCGGCGGCCATGAGCTGGCCGGGCGTGGTCTTGTCGCACGAGGCGAGCAGCACCATGCCGTCCAGTTCCGCCCCTTCCACCTGCACTTCCACGTCGTTCACCAGCAGGTCGCGGCTCGGCATGAGGTAGCGGGCCTGGCGTCCGGCGGAGGTGACGAAGTCGGAGGGCGCCACCGTGCGGATCTCGAACGGCAGGCCGCCCGCCGCGCGGATGGCGTCCTCGACGATGCGCACAACGCCGTCCAGATGGGCGTAGCAGACGGAGAGCTTGCTGGAGCTGTTGACGATGGCGATCTTGGGCTTCAGGAGGTCTTCCTCCGTATAGCCCATGGCGAGCCACTGGGCCCGCCGCACGGCCCATCTCGTGGTTCCCGGTTCGAAATTGCTGCGCAGATCCTTGGGCATCTTGGTCTCGTTGTCCGTTCGTCTCAGTCGAGCGCCGCGCCGAGCCGGTTCAGCTCGGCTCTGATGTCGGCGCCGGTGGGCATGCGGGAGGGGTCGTCGCAGAGCCGGTCGGCGACGAGGCCCATGGCCTGGCCGTAGCCGAAGCACTGGGCGGTGACGCGCGCGGAAGCCATGGCCTCGTGCTCCGCCGAGAGGCTGCGGCCCGCCATGACGAGGCCGGTGCCGGTGGCGGGGATGAAGCAGTTGAGCGGAACCTCGTAATAATCGTCGAGGATCCAGTGCAGCTTCGGCTTGGTGCCGGAATGCAGCTCGATGGGCCAGGGCGAGCGGCAGATGCCGTCCGGCCGCTTTCGGGCGGACGTGACGTCGTCATTCATCAGCCGGTCCACGCCGACGATCTGCCAGGTCTGGCGGATGCCCACCTGGACGCCGGTATCGTTGACGAAGGACGCCTCGCACCCCGCGATATGGTCGCGGATGAAGCGGGCATATTCGCGCACCTGCCGGCGCCCCTCCACTTCCGCCTCGCTGAGATCGGCGGCGCGGGTGGCGTCCAGCTCCCGCCCGTCCGCGCCGATGATGCGCGTGGCGTTGCACAGCAACTCGCCGGGGCGGGGGGTGGTGAACAGGAAGATCTTGGCCCGCGGCAGGTGATAGGCGCCGGAGGCGTTGAGGTCGGAGATGAGGTGGGAGACGCGCTCGTCCAGGATGGAATCCGGCCCGTGCGCCTCCAGGAAGCGCGGCACGTCCACGCCCAGCACCCGGAAGATCATGGTGGGGTTCTGGATGGCGCCGTCACGGCCCTTGGTGAGGGCGCGGCCCGCCATGGCCGCCACGTCCGCATCGCCCGAGGCATCCACGGTGATGCGCGCGCGCACCTCCAGCGGGCCCTGCTTGGTAAAGACGTGGACGCCCGCCACATGGTCCCCGTCCGCGATCACCCCGGTGACGGTGGCGTGATAGAGCACGCGGATCTTCGCCTCGGCCGTGAGCAGATGGTCCGCCGCCTCGCGCCAGACGAGGGGATCGTGGACCCGCGTATAGGTCTTGCCGTAGGCGACCGGCCCGGTGATGCCGCCCTTCGCCTCCATGAGGGCGAGGAACTCGTCCACGAAGCCGTGGACCACCTGCTCGGGCGGGGCATTGCGGCGATCGGAGGCCGCGTAGAGGCCGCAGACCGTGCCCGAGAGCCCGGCCACCGCCGCCCCGCCGCTGAAGCCGTACCGCTCCAGAAGGATGACGCTGCGTCCCCGGCGGGCGGCGGCGAGCGCGCAGGCAAGCCCTGCCGCGCCGCCTCCCACCACCAGCACGTCGGCGCTCATTTCCTCCCTAGGTCTTATATCGACCATTTCCATTATCCTGTTAGCGCTAACCAAACTGTTAGCGCTAACTATTCTCTGGTGTCAACCCGGCCGAAACACATATGTTGCGAACGGGAGCGCGAGGCGGACACGATGCGGCAGAAGCGGAACGGGGGCGCGGGCGGCGCGACCATGGGGGACGTGGCGCGCCATGCGGGCGTGTCGGCCATGACCGTGTCGCGGGTGCTGCGGCAGCCGGAACTCGTCAACAAGGATTTGCGCCTCAAGGTGGAGGCGGCCATCCGCGAGACCGGCTACATCTACAATCTGGTAGCCTCCAGCCTCGCGTCCCAGCGCAGCGGCACCATCGCCCTCATCCTGCCCACGGTGGCCAGTTCCATCTTCTCCGACAGCGTGAAGGGCGTCGCGGACGTGGCCCGCACGCGCGCCGTTCAGATGATCATGGCGGAGACCAATTATTCCTCCGCCGAGGAGGAGAAGGTGATCGAATCCCTCCTGCGCCGCCGGCCGGACGGGTTCATCATCGTCGGCGTGTCCCACACGCGGGCGACGCGGACCATGCTGGAGAAGTCGGGCGTGCCGGTGGTGGAGACCTGGGATTCGACGCCCACCCCCATCGACAGCCTCGTCTCCCTCTCGAACTTCGATGCCATGAAGGCCATGACCGCGTCGCTGGCGCAGCAGGGCTTCCGGCGCATCGCGTTCGTGGGCACCGTCACCCGCGACCGGCGCGCCCAGATGCGCGCCAAGGGCTATATGGCGGGCCTTGCCGAGGCGGGGCTGCACGAACCGGTCGTGTTCAACGCCCGCGACGTCACCAGCATGGGGGCGGGCGCGGAGGTGGCCGCGCAGATCATCGCCGCCTCACCGCGCCCCGACGCGGTGATCTGCCTGAACGATGTGATCGCGGCCGGCGTGCTGCTGGCGCTCCAGCGCGCGGGCCTGCGCGTGCCCGCGGACATGGCGGTGGCGGGGTTCGGCGACTTCGACTTCGCGCGCCACCTCATCCCCGCTTTGACCACGGTGGACATCCCCCGCTACGAGATCGGCCAGCTCGCGGCCGAGATCCTGCTGGACCGCGTGGAGGGCAAGCGGGAGAAGCACCACACCTGCGAGGTGAGCTATCGCGTCACCGTGCGGGAAAGCACCGCGCGCGAGGCCGCGCGGGCGCCGTGACACCTTGGGGAGCGACATTCAAGCAGGCGAGACTGGTCTTTTCAGAAAGCGGCGTCATGGCCGGGCTCGTCCCGGCCATCCACGGAGTTCGGCTGGGTCCATGCTTGACGAGGAGGCGTGGATGCCCGGGACGAGCCCGGGCATGACGGTCCCGAGGGGCTGGACTCCATCCATCGGTCCGAATGTTGATCCGCTCTATCCCGGCATGGTGAGGACCAGAGGCCCGCTGCGCGTGGCCACCACCGTGTGCTCATACTGCACCGTGAGCGCCCTCGGCTGGCTGTAGAGCGTCCAGGGGTCGTCGCCGTCCTCGGCGAACTCGGCGCCCAGGGACAGGAAGGGCTCGATGGTGAAGACCAGCCCCTCGCCCATGATCCGCCGCTCGGCGGCGTCGGGCCAGGTGGCGATCTCCGTGGGCGCCTCGTGCAGAGACAGGCCGACCCCGTGGCTGGCGAGATTGCGCACCAGCGTATAGCCGTTCTTGCGCGCGAAGGCGCCCACCGCCTGCCCGATGCCGGACAGCGGCTTTCCGGTGCCCACCTGCCGCAGCCCGGTCCACATGGCGCGGCGTCCGTCCTTGCACAGCCGCTCCACCGCGCGGGAAACCGGAGGCACCGCCAGCGAGGCGCCGGTATCGGCGAAATAGCCGTCCTTCTCCGCCGAGACGTCGATGTTCACGAGGTCGCCCGGCTGGATCCGGCGCGCGCCGGGAATGCCGTGGGCGATCTCCTCGTTGACGCTGATGCAGGTGGCGCCGGGAAAGGCATAGACCGTCTCCGGCGCCGAGCGCGCCCCGGCGGCCTCCAGCAGGGTGCGGCCGATGCGGTCCAGTTCCAGCGTGGTCATGCCGGGCTCCACCGCCCGCACCATGGCCTCCAGGGTGTTGGCGACGATGCGGCCAATCTCCTGCATCGCCTTCAGGTCCTCGTCGCTCGACAGCGTCATGTCATGTCCTCTCGCCCAGCCGTGCGCCCGTTCCCGCGTCCATACCACCCGTCAGCGCTTGAAGAACAGGTGGGCATCCTCACGGGTCGCCGTGGCGATGGCGCTCATTACCTCCTTGACCCGCTGGAGATGGCGCAAATCGTCATGCACGCTGATCCAGTAGCTTCGGATGAGGCATACCTCCTCCGGCAGGATTCGTTCCAGCGCGGGATGCTCCGCCGCGAGGAAGCGCGGCAGCACGCCGATGGCGGCCCCGGAGCGCACCGCGTTCACCTGCGCGATGACGCTGGTGCTGCGCACCGAGGGGGAAAAGGCCGCGCCCTCGCCCACATCGAGGAAGCGCAGTTCCTTGGTGAAGAGCAGTTCGGGAATGTAGCCCGCGAAGACGTGCCGCCCCAGGTCCGCGATGGACTGCGGACGGCCACGGCGGGCGAAATAATCCTGCGTCCCGTAGAGGTCGAGGGCATAGTCCGTGAGCTTGCGCACCACGACCTGGCCTGTCACCGGGCGTTCGAGCGTGATGGCGATGTCCACTTCGCGCGCCGCCAGCGAATAGGAGCGGGGCAGGGCCACAAGCTCGGTTTCCAGGCGCTCGTGAAGGATGGAGAGCGTCGCGAGGCGCCGGGCGAGATAGCCCACGCCGAAGCCCTCCGGGGCGCCGATGCGCACCCGGCCCGCGATGAGCGCCGCCTGCTCGCCGATGTCCATGATCTCGCGGAAGATGACGGATTCCACCTTCTCGATGGCTTCCGCCAGCCGGACGCCGGATTCGGAAATGGCCGTGCGGCGGCCCGCCCGCTCCACCAGCGAGACGCCCAGCGCCTTCTCCAGCCGCGCCACCCGCCGCCCCACGGTGGAATCGTCCATGCCCAGCGCCTGCCCCGCGGCGGTCATCTGCCGCGCGCGGGCCACCTGGAGAAAGACCCTCAGATCGTCCCAGTCCATGGGTTCCTGCATTTTTGCGAGAGAGAAGCGATTATTTGAGCATTGAATGCAGAAATGCGCCATGGCACCGAAAAGGCAACGAAAAGGGGAGGGGCGGACGTGACCACGCGGCTCGAAGGGGAGTTCGACTATATCGTCGTGGGCGCGGGCACCGCCGGGTGCATTGTCGCCAACCGGCTCTCCGAGAAACCGGGCACGCGCGTCCTGCTGCTGGAAGCGGGCGGCCAGGACAATTGGGTGTGGTTCCACATCCCGGTCGGCTATCTCTTCGCCATCGGCAATCCGCGCGCGGACTGGATGTTCAAGACCGAGCCCCAGCCCGGCCTGAACGGACGCGCCCTCAATTATCCGCGCGGCAAGGTCATCGGCGGCTCGTCGGCCATCAACGCCATGATCTCCATGCGCGGGCAGGCCGCCGACTATGACCATTGGCGGCAATTGGGACTGACGGGCTGGGGCTGGGACGACATCCTGCCGGAATTCCGGCGCCTGGAGGACCATTTCCTCGGCGAGAGCGAACATCACGGCGTGGGCGGCGGCTGGCGGATCGAGCCGCCCCGGCTCTCCTGGGCGGTGCTGGACGCGGTGGCGCAGGCCGCCCAGCAGATGGGCGTCCCCAGGATCTCGGACTTCAACACCGGCGACAATGAGGGCGTCAGCTACTTCCATGTGAACCAGAAGCGCGGCCGCCGCTGGTCGTCCGCGCGCGGCTTCCTGAAGCCGGCCCTGAACCGGCCGAACCTTCGCCTGGAGACGCAGGTGGTGGTGGACAAGGTGCAGGTGGAGGAGGGCCGCGCGGCGGGCGTCGTCTTCTCGCGGAACGGCCAGCGCTTCGAGGCGCGGGCACGGGGCGAGGTGATCCTGTGTTCGGGCGCCGTCGGTTCCATCCAGGTGCTCCACCGCTCGGGCATCGGGCCGGGCGAATGGCTCCGGGAGGCGGGCATCGACCCGGTCCTGGACCTGGACGGCGTGGGGCGCAATCTCCAGGACCACCTTCAGCAGCGCGCCATCTACAAGGTCTCGGGCGTGCGCACGCTCAACGAGACCTATTACAACCTCTTCCACCGCTTCGGCATGGGCGTGGACTATGCGCTGCGGCGGCGCGGGCCGCTCACCATGGCGCCCTCCCAACTCGGCATCTTCACCCGTTCCGATCCCCACCAGGAGCGGGCCAACATCCAGTTCCACGTCCAGCCCCTGTCGCTGGACAAGTTCGGCGACCCGCTGCACCGCTTTCCCGCCATCACGGTGGCCGCGTGCAATCTGCGGCCCACCTCGCGCGGCACGATCCGCGTGCCCTCCGCCGCGCCGGACGACAAGCCGCGCATCGACCCCAATTATCTCGCGACCCCGGAAGACCGGCAGGTGGCCGCGGACGCCATCCGCGTGACGCGCCGCCTGATGCGGCAGGCGGCCATTTCCGCGTTCCGCCCCGAGGAATATCTGCCGGGGTCAAGCGTGGGGGACGACGACCAGTCGCTGGCGGTGGCCGCCGGGCAGATCGGCACCACCATCTTCCACCCCGTGGGCACGGCGAAGATGGGGCAGGCGAGCGACCGGACGGCGGTGGTGGACGAGCGCCTGCGGGTCCACGGCCTGCGGGGGCTGCGGGTGGTGGACGCCTCCGTCATGCCCACCATCACCTCCGGCAACACCAATACGCCCACCGCCATGATCGGCGCGAAGGGCGCGCGGATGATCCTGGAGGACGGGGCCTGAGCACCCCGCCGCGCGCACCGGGCGGGCCTTTTCGCGCCGCCCGCCGCCCGCGCTGAAACCGCGCACCGGGGCGCGCCCTTGCCCCGGGAAACACCGCCATCCTCAAGCTGAAGCGGGGCCGCCCGAGGGCGCGACCCCGGCGCTTGCGTTTGCCCGGAGCCGCAACTCCTGAGAAGGTAGGCTCAAAGGGAGAGCGGCGCGCGGGCATTTCATCGCCCGGCGGAGCCGTTCGAAAGCGGGGGCAGAGGCGCAGGTTCGGCGGCGGGGCAATGGTGCGCGGCCGGCTGCGCGGACGTCATTTTTTGAATAATTAATTCAAATATTTCAGGGGGTTGACGGAATGGGGGAGGGGGAGTCCCGCGCGTTGGGGAGACATGCGCGGCCATGGCGGGTGGGGGGCTTCGGGGATTTCATCCAGCTTCTGCTCCTGGTCGGCTTTGTGGTCGTGGCGGCCCTGTCCTGCGGGACGGCGTCCGCGTCGCCCCTTCTCCTGAGGGCCGCCGACGAGACCGCCGCGGCTTCCGGCTATCTCTCGGTGTTCCACGACCCCAGCGGGGCGATGACCCTGGACGAGGTGATGGGACGCCCGGAGGCGTTCACGCCCATTCCCGGCACCTTCAATGCCGGCCATTCGCAGCCCGGCGCCTGGTGGCTGCGCCTGACGGTGGAGACGGCGCGCGACAGCGGCGGCATGTGGCTCATGCAGATGTCCGCGCCCTACACGGACTATATCGACGTCTACGCCCCCGCCGCCGCGCCGGACGGCGACACACGGCTCGTGCGGAAGAAGACCGGCAGCCTCGTGCCGCTGTCCGAGCGTGAATTCTTCTCCCACATCTTCGTGGTGCGCATCGATCTCGCGAGCGAGGACCGGCAGGACATCTATATCCGCATGGCGGGCACGCGCTCGCTGTCGGCGGCGCCCATCCTGTGGCGCGTCTCGCCCTTCCTCAGCCAGCTGACCTTCAACCTCTTCCTCGTGGCCTACATCGTGGGGGCGGCGAGCCTCACGGCGCTGGGCGCGGTCATCTTCGGCGTCTGGCTGCGCTCGCCGCCCTTCATCTGGTATGGCGCCTATCTCGGCTGCGCGGCGCTGGTGATCCTGGGCAATACGGGCTTCGCGACCATGCTGCTCCACCCCCTGTCGCCGGGCGTCGTGCTGCGCCTGCAGGGCGTCTGGGGGTGCTGCGCCATCATGACGGCGGCCTTCGTGGTCCGCTCCATCTTCTGCGCGGGCGGTCACCACCCGATCCTCAGCCGGGTGCTGACCGGCACGGGCATCCTGTCCGGCCTCTATGTGGTGGCGTCGGCTTTCGGCTATTACGGCGCCATCTTGCCCTATGTGCACGTCAACCTATTGATCCTGTGCCTCATGCTGCCGTGGCTGGCGGCCATGCGGGTGCGGCGCGGCGAGCCGGCGGCGTGGTGGTATTTCTTCGGCTTCACCAGCTACGGCCTGTCCGGGGTCTGGTTCACGCTGATGGTGCTGGGCGTGCTGCCCGCGAGCCCCGTGGGCGTGAGCGGCAATCAGGTCGCCAGCATGTTCAACATGGTGGCCGTCCTCGTCGGCCTCGCCACCTCGGTGCGGGCGGGGGCCCGCGAGCGGCGCGGCCTGCAGGAGGCGCTGCTGGCGGCCTCGCAGCGCAAGGAACGGGAACTGGAGGACGCGGTCGCCCAGCGCACGCTGGCGCTGGAAGGGGAGGTGGAGGCTCGCCGGTCGGCGGAAGACGCGCTGCGCGTCGCGCTGCGGGAGCAGCGGCACTTCCTGACCATGGTGAGCCACGAATTCCGCACCCCGCTGGCGGCCATCCAGGTGGCCATCGCCATCGTGGAGCCCAAGGTTGCGGAGCTGGATGCCCTGGTGCGGCGGGAGGCGCGCAAGATCGCACGGACGGTGGCGCGCATGTCCCACCTCATCGACGCCTTCCTCACCGAGGAGGTGCTGGACAAGCGGGTGATGCAGCTGCGCTGCGCGCCCACGGACATCGCGGCCCTGGTGGGCGAACTGGTGCAGGATTGCGCCGCCCAGAGCGGGCGGGACATCCGCATGCTGTCCGAGCCCCAGGACGGGCTGGTGTTGGCGGTGGACGACACGCTGCTGCGCGCGGCAGTGGAGAACCTGCTGGGCAATGCGGTCAAATACGCCGAGGGGGCCGTCTATGTGCAGGTGGGGGAGGCGGCGGACGGGCTGTCCGTCGAGGTCGCGGATTCCGGTCCCGCGATCCCGGAAACCGACCTGCCTTTCCTGTTTGAACGGTATTATCGGGGATCAGATGTGAATTCTCAAATGGGCCTGGGCATCGGCCTCAGTATCGTTCAGAGGATCGTCGCCGCCCATGGCGGAAGTGTACGGGTTGAAAGCAAGGTCGGGGTAGGGAATACATTCACGATCTGGCTTCCCTATGCCGAAGGGATCTAATAAACCCTTCCGGCTCGAATGGAGCGCGGCGCGCGCGATGGATCATCGGATACCCGGCCATGTCGATTCGTGTCCTTCTGGTTGAAGACGACCTGGATTTCCGCGCCGGCCTGGAAAGCTTCCTCACCTCCGCCGGGCACGCGGTGCGCGCCGTCGCGACGGTTCCGGAGCTGACGCGCGAGCTGGACGAGCACCCGCCCCATGTGGTCGTGCTGGACCTGAACCTGCCGGGGCCGGACGGCTTCTCCGCCGCCTTCGCGATGCGCGAGCGCGCCTCCGTGGGCATCATCGTGCTGACGGGCCGGACCGGGCGGGAGGACCGCTTCCGGGGCTTGTCCATCGGCGTGGACCATTACCTGACGAAGCCGCTCGAACCCTCCGAGCTGGACCTGATCATCCGCAACCTCCACCGGCGCATCCAGGGGGAGGGGAACGGCCCGCGCAGCGGATGGATCCTCAATTCCGCACAATGGGTCCTGTCGAGCCCGGCGGGCGCGCGGATCCGGCTTTCGAGTGCGGAATACCTGCTCATCGCCCGGCTCGCCGCGCGGCCGGGAAAGCCGGTGCCGCGCACCGAGCTGCTCCACGAGAACGAGCACCGCGACCCCGCCAATGGCGGCCGCAGCCTGGACGTGCTGGTGTTCCGCCTGCGCAAGCGGGTGGAAAGCGAGTGCAATTGCCGGCTCCCCGTCTTCTCGGTGCGCGGCGTCGGCTACGTCTTCGACGAGGCCGTCGAGATCCTGGCGGACTGACCTCTTCGCCATCTCGGAAACGGTCCCCGCGCGTTCATCGCGCAACCCTCGCGCGCCTATCTCGCGTTTGCCGCGCGCCTGCACCCGCGCTCTGGTCCGGATTGCCGGACATGCCGCGATCCCTCCCCAATAGCGTCGGCGATTGGGATGAATTGTCGCGAGTCCTCGGAAAAAGACGGCCTCACGAAATCGCGAAAATGCACTTTATCTCCTGAATCATCTTGAATCTCATTTGATGAAATGTCACGAAAATTGCCTATAGAAGGATAAATTGCCGGTTTTTGGCTCTGAAAGAATTGTAAGGAAGCGTTCCGTGGCGCGATTTATTGAAAATTACTTTTCTTTCAGAGCGCGTGGCAGCCGGCTTCTCGGCGGCGTGTGCACCGCGGCGCTTCTGAGCGGCTCCGCTTTCCTGGCGGACGGTGCGGAGGCGGGCGACAAGCTCGTGGACACGGTCAATGTCGGGAAGGACGGCGAGGCCTGGCACTGGATCGTCGGCCCCAACAACAGCCGCACGCGGGTGGACCCCACGCCCGGCGCCTTCGCGCCCGGCGTCACCGTCACGCAGGAGGCGCTGCGCTCCACGGCGCCCGCCACCTCGACCGCGGTGGCCATCGGCGCGCAGGGCGGAACGGGCGCCATGGGCAGCTCGTATCATTTCAGCCTGGGCGGCACGGAATATTACGTGCCCGGCCAGAATGGCGGCGGCGCCGGCGATGTGACGGCGACCCTCGCCGGCAGTGTTTCCGGCAAGGGCGCGCAAGGCGCGGGCACCGCGCTGCTCTCGGTCTATTCCATCGGCGGCGACGGGCGCGTGGGCTATCTCGGCCAGATCGGCAAGGGCGGCGACGCCGGCAAGGTGACGCTCGTCACCGAAGGCAGCTTCACCACCGAGGGCGCGAACTTCTCCGCCATCTGGGCGCGCTCCACGGCCGGTCAGACCGGGCGGAACGAGAAGTACCGCGACATGGGCGGTTACAGCATGGGCACCAGCAGCTACCTGCAAACCGGCGTGGACGCCGCCTATGCCCATCTCTTCCCCGGCGCGCGCGCCGAGGATGTCAGCGTCACCATCCGGGGCGAGGACAGCCTCGTCTCCACGACCGGAAACTCCGCTCCGGCGGTGATCGCGGAATCCGTCGGCGGCGCCGGCATCGACGGCGCCACCGTGCGGCGCATCCTGCCCGGCGCCGGAGCGGCCGGCACCGTGCGGTTCACCAATGAGGGGCGCATCGTCACGAACGGCCTGAACTCGGCGGGCGTCATCCTCCAGTCCGTGGGCGGGCGGGGCGGCACGCAATTGTTCGGCGCCAGCGACGACAGCGCCACGGTGGGCGCGACCGGCGGCGGCCGCGGCGGCAACGGGGCCGATGCCGGAAACGTGGAGGCCACGCAGAACGGCTCCATCGAGACCTGGAAGGACTATTCCTTCGGCCTCGCCGCCTATGCCATCGGCGGCGCGGGCGGGGACGGCGCCCTCGGCTATCGGCGCGATGGCGGCAGCGGCGGCAATGCGGGCAATGGCGGCATCGTCTCGGTCCACAATGGCGGCACCATCGAGACCCACGGCATCGGCTCGATCGGCCTCCTGGCGCAGAGCCTGGGCGGCGGCAGCGCCATCAACGCGTTCCAGACCGCCGCCATCAAGCCCGGCACCGCCGCCTCAGCAGGAAAGGGCGGCGGCAGCGCGGGCGTGATCTGGGCCGACAAGGGCGGGCGCGGCGGCACCGGCGGCGACGGCAAGGCGGTGCGCATCAGCCAGTCGGGCGAGATCACCACCCACGGCGCCTCGGCCTTCGGCATCCTCGCCCAGAGCGTGGGCGGCGGCGGCGGCAAGGGCGGCAATTCCAGCAACACCCTGGGCTGGCAACTGGGCATGGCGGCGGGCGGCGACGGCGGCGGCGGCGGAAACGGCGGCGGCGTCACGGTGGTCCTCAATCCGCAGGACTTTTCCACCCCCACCGTCACCACCTTCGGGGCCTCCGCGAGCGCCATCGTCGCGCAGAGCATCGGCGGCGGCGGCGGGGCGGGCGGCACCGCCAAGACCACCACGGGCGGCGGCCTCGCGATCGCCTTCGCGGTGGGCGGCTCGGGCGGCGACGGCGGCAACGGCAACCAGGTGGAGGTGACGAGTTCGGCCCTCATCGCCACCTATGGCCGCTCCGCCATCGGCATCGAGGCCACCAGCATCGGTGGCGGCGGCGGCAAGGGTGGCGACGCGGCCGCCTATGCCATCGCCGCGACCCCGCCCAAGACCGTCCCTGCGGTGGCCGTGAGCTTCGCGGTGGGCGGCAGCGGCGGCAAGGGCGGCTCCGCCGACAAGGTGGACGTGCGCAATCTCGGCTCCGTCGCCACCCATGGCGACCTCGCGCTGGGCATCCGGGCCATGAGCGTGGGCGGCGGCGGCGGCGACGGCGGTGTGGCCTCGTCGGTGGCGGACATGCTGGGCGTCTACCAGAACGTCTCCCTCACCGTCGCGCTCGGCGGCACCGGCGAGGCGGGCGGCAATGGCGGCGACGCGACCGCCATCAATACCGGCCAGATCTACACCACCGGCAATTTCGCCACCGCGCTCCATGCGGTGAGCCTGGGCGGCGGCGGCGGCGAAGGCGGAATGGCCTCGGCCAGCACCGCCAAGGGGATCTCGGTGGACAAGTCGTTCTCCACCCTGAACGCCGTCCTGCCCACGGCGGACATCTATTCCGTGAGCGCCACCGTGGGTGGCAGCAGCAAGGGCGGGGGCAAGGGAACCCATGTGGAGGCCGGCAATGACGGCTTCATCCAGACCACCGGCACCGGGTCGCGCGGCATCCTGGCCCAGAGCATCGGCGGCGGCGGCGGCAATGCGGGCGGCTATCTCGGCGGCTCCACGGGCGACCTGAACGCCCGGCTGGGCCTCGGCGGCACCGGCGGCAAGGGCGGCGCGGGCGGCACCGTGACCGTGCGCAACGAGGTTTCGGGCGTCATCGTCACCCAGGGAGACGGCGCGGTCGCCATCCAGGCGCAGAGCATCGGCGGCGGCGGCGGCTCGGGCGGCACGGTCAGCAGCACCAAGGGCGCGAAGGTCGCCTCCACCAACGTGGTCAGCGACTACATCTTCAGCGCGACGGACGCGATCCTGAAGGGCAACAAGATCCTGTCGGGGCAGTTCGGCGAACAGCTCGCCCTGCTCCACAAGGAGAGCGACACCCAGAAGGCGATGGGCTACGCCAAGCACATCCTGAAGGGCCTGAAGGACGCGGTGGAACAGGCGACCTCCAGTGGGTCGGGTGTCGGCGCGGCGCTGGGCGAGGCGCTCCTGAAGGGCACCGCCACCGGCGGCATCAGCTATGTCACCAGCGAGTTCAACACCAAGATCAAAGGCTTCCTGAAGGACAGCCTCGGCACCAAGCCGGGCTCGGCCCCGGCCTCGGCCACCGTGAGCGTCGGCATCGGCGGCACGGGCGGGGACGGCGGGATCGGCGACGAGGTGACGGCGTTCAACGGCGGCACGCTCCTGACCTACGGCGCCGTCGCCCACGGCGTGCTGGCGCAGTCCATCGGCGGTGGTGGCGGCAGCGGTGGCGGTGCCGTGTCCATCAGCCCGGAGATCCTGAACCTCAAGCTCGAAGTGGGGTCCAAGGGCAACGGCAGCGGCGGCAGCGGCGGCGTGGTCTTCCTGGAAAACCAGGGCAATGTGGAAACCTGGGGCGGGGCCTCGTTCGGCCTGTTCGTGGAGAGCATTGGCGGGGGCGGCGGCGTCGGCGTCGCGGCGGCGGGTGCCTCGGCGGGCACGGTCTCCCTCACCACCACCCTCGGCAGCGCCGTCGGCGCCTCGGCCTCGGGCGATGTCACCGCCAAGATGGCGCGGGTGGAGAGCAGCGGCTCGGTGACGACGCACGGCAAGGATGCCCACGGCATCGTCGCCCAGAGCATCGGGCTCGGCGGCGGCGCCTATATCCTGAACCGGGAGAACCCCTACACCATCGACGCCATCGCAAGCTCGCAGGACGAGAAGGAGGCGCTGGCCGACCTGTCCTACCTGCTCAGCCAGCTCGGGCTCGGCAGCCTGCTCACCGTGGGAGGCAAGAACGCGGACCTCGCGCCGGCAGTGTCCGTCACGGCCAGCCTCGGCGCCGTGGGCAAGGCGGAAAACACCGCCGTGGGCGATGGTGGCCCGGTGTCGGTCAAGAGTTCCGGTCCCATCTCCACCGAGGGCACCGGCGCCGTGGGCATCCTCGCCCAGAGCATCGGCGGCGGCGGCGGCCTCGGCGCCATCGCCAGCACGGGGACCACCACCAACACCACGCTCAAGCTCGGCGGAAACGGCAGCGTGCAGGGCAGCGGCGGAACCGTCACCGCGACGCTCGCCGCCAACGCCTCCGTCACCACCCTCGGCGCGGGGGCGGCGGGCATGATCATCCAGTCCATCGGCGGCGGCGGCGGGTATGGCGGCAGCAATCCCGACGGCATCATCACCTCGCGGCTCGGGGGCACGCTGACCCGCCCGACGGTCAATAACGGCACCACCAGCGTGGTGCGCGAGGAATTGCGCGGCAATGGCGGAAAGGTGGAGGTGGAACTCGGCCGGAGCGCCGGCGTGACCACCTACGGGGCGGGCGCCGTGGGCGTGCTGGTGCAGTCCATCGGCGGCGGCGGCGGCTTCAGCGGCTATGGCGGCGCGGGAAGCGCCACCATTCTGGGCGGCGCCATGGGCTATTACAGCGGCGGCAAGGCGGGCCTCAATGTGAGCGGGAACGGCGGCAAGATCGACGTCGGGCTCCACCACGACCTGAAGGTGGAAACCGCCGGGAACGACGCGCCCGCGCTGCTGCTGCAATCCATCGGCGGCGGCGGCGGGCTCGGCTCGGGCAAGCTGCACGTCTATGGCGTGAACGACGAAACCTTCTCCATGCGCGACACCTATCGCAACGTCGCGGCCAGCCTGGGGACGGGCGGGGACATCACCGTCCAGACCCGGAATTACGGATATATCTCCATCCGGACCACCGGCGATCGCTCCCACGGCATCGTGGCGCAGACCCTCTCCGGCGGCGGCGGCTATTCGCTGGGCGCCTCCATTCCCGTGTCCAACGGGCCGGATGCCGCCCTCTACCGCCCCTCAAGCTGGGGGACGCGGGCCTATGAGACCGTCACGCCCAGCGGCACGGTCCTCATCGAGATCGAGGGCAGCATCGTCGCCACCGGCAAGGATTCCTACGGCATCTTCGTCCAGAACGGCCGCCAGAACACGGACGGGTCGATCCTGTCCCTGTTCCACCTGCCCAATGCCAGCGCCTACGTTCCGCGCCTCGTCGATCCCTACAACTCCCCCTCCCGTGTGGCGACGCCGTGGAGCGGGAAGACCTACGTGACCCATAGCGGCGTGTTGTGGGGCGGCTCGGGGGAGGGCGCGGCGGTGCGCATCGACGGCGGCGACAGCGACATCCGCTTCCTGCGGGGCGCCGTCGTGGGTGCGGAATCGGGCAAGGCGGTGCTGACCTCGTTCGGCAATGACCGGCTGTTCAACGCCGGCCTGCTGGTGGGCGACGTCAACCTGGGCGGTGCGCAGTCGAAGAACGAGTTCACCAACGAGGAGACCGGCATCTATCAGAGCCAGGCCGGGACGGGCACGCTCACCCTGTTCGCCAGGGGCACCAGCAGCGCCTACGGCAACATGCGGAACATCGTCAACGAGACGAGCGTGTTCACCAACAAGGGCACGCTCTCCATCGGCGGGATCGATACGCTCGGCACGCTCTACGTGAAGGGCGGCGAGACGAAGCTCGGCGGAACCATGGTGGTGGACATCCAGGACATCGGGCAGGCGCGCGTGCAGAATGCCGACGTGCTGCGCTCCGACGGCACCGTGCGCATCGAGGGCGTCACCTACCGGCCGAATACCGCCGCCATCACCAACAACAGCTATGTGATCATCACCGCGCCGAAGGTGGCGGTGGATCGCGCCGCGACGGTGGCCTACAGCCCGGCCAGCCCCATCCGGTGGGAGGTGAACAACTGGTCCGCGGGCGTGGCGATCCAGCCGGTGGCCGAGTTCGGGCGCGGCGCTGCGGGGCTGAACCTGTCGCCAACCGACCGCTCGCTCATCGCCTCCCTTCAGAAGGCGTGGGACACGCGGGTGGACGATCCGGTCCTCGCCGCCCTGTTCGGCGCGTTCGCGGGCGTCTCCAGCCAGCAGGACTACCAGGCGGCCCTCGGCTCCCTGTCGGCGGAGGGCCAGCAGCAGCCGGCGGTTCTGCAGACCATCGGCGCGCGCGGGTCTCTCGGCGCGGCGCAGAGCTGCCCCATCTTCGTCGATGAAGGGGTGATGCTGGGCGAGACGGAGTGCTTCTGGACCAGGATCACGGGCTCGCGCACCTCCCAGACGGAATCCGCCTCCAGCATGGGCTTCACCCAGGACGGCATCAGCTACCGCATCGGCGGCCAGTGGGAGGTGGCGCCGGGCTGGTTCCTGGGCGGCACCGCCGGCTACGGCGTGAGCTGGGGCGAAAGCAGCGACGGCTTCACCCGCTCCAACGGCAATGCGGGCGATGTCTCGGTGGCGGTGAAGCATCAGGTGGGGCCGTGGTATTTCTCGGTCGCGGCCCATGCCGGATACGGGCGCTACGAGCTCGACCGCGTGTTCGACATCGGCACGGAGACCTGGATCGCGGAGACCGATTCCGACGTGTGGACCGCCGCCGTGCGCGGCCGCGTCGCCTATGAGTTCGGCTTCGGCTCCTGGTATCTGCGGCCCTATCTGGACCTGGACGCCATCCACACCTACGTGCCGGGCTATTCGCTGTCGGGCGAGGGGGCGACGCTCACCGCCGGGACCGTGCGGGACTGGACGTTCGCGGTCTCGCCCATGCTGGAGGTCGGCACGCGGATCGATCTCGCCGGCACCGGTTGGCTGCGGCCCTATGCCAGCATCGGCGCGACCTATTATGCCGCGCGCGAGATGACCCAGTCCGTCAGCTTCGGCGACGGCCAGGGCCTGGAGCTGGACTTCGACTCCGTCTCCACCGTGCCGGAATTCGTGCTCGACATCGGGGCGGGGCTGCAATTCTTCGCCGCCGACACGTATGAGCTGCGCGGCGAGTACAAGGCGCAGATCGGCGACAATTTCCTGAGCCAGGAAGGCAGCGTGCGCATGTCCGTGCGCTTCTGAGGCTCGGGACGGCCCCGGCGCGGAAATGGCGCCGGGGCTTTCAGGTCACGCGTCCTGCGGGGCGTCCGCCGCGGTGCCCAGGGCCCCGGCGAAGGCGGAGAAGAACTGGTCGGCCAGTTTCTTGGAGGTGGACTGGATGAGGCGGCTGCCCAGCGAGGCAAGCTTCCCGCCGATCTGGGCGTCCGCCACATAGGTAAGGACGGTCTCCTCGCCGTCTTCCGCCAGGGTCACCTTCGCGTCGCCCTTGGCGAAGCCCGCCACGCCGCCATTGCCCTGGCCGACAATGCGCAGGCTCTCGGGCCCCACGATGTCCTGAAGCTCCACGCTGCCCGCGAATGTGGCCGAGACCGGCCCCACCTTGAGCTGCACCTTGGCGGTGAAGGCGTTGTCGCCGGTCCGCTCCAGTTCCTTGCAGCCGGGAATGCAGCGGCGGAGCATCTCGGGATCGAGCAGCGCCGCCCAGACCGTCTCGCGCGACGCGCGGATGCGGTATTCGCCTGAAATGTCCATGGGGTCTCCGATGCCTTACACCGCGCAGTAGCGGTCCTGGATGTCCTTGTCCGCGAGCAGCGCCGCGGCCGAGCTTTCGTGGACGATCTCGCCCTGGTCGATGATGATGGCGCGGCTCGCCAGCTTCAGCGCCCATTCCACGTTCTGCTCCACCAGAAGCAGCGTCGTGCCCTGGTCGCGCAGGCGGCGGAACAGCACGCCCATCTCTTCCACCAGAACCGGCATGATGCCTTCGGACGGCTCGTCCAGAAGGATCATCTTCGGCTTCGAGATCATGGCGCGGGCGATGGCCAGCATCTGCTGCTCGCCGCCCGACATGGTGGTGCCCTGCTGGTTCAGCCGCTCCTTGAGGCGCGGGAAGCTCTCCGCAAGCTCGTCGATGGCGGCCCGCTCGTCGGTGCGTCCGACGGCCACCAGGCCGAGCTGGAGGTTCTCCCGCACGGTGAGGCTCGGCACGATGCGGCGTTCCTCCGGCACGTAGCCGAGGCCCATGCGGAAGCGCTCGTGGGCGCCCTTGCCCAGCACCTCCTGCCCGTCGAACCGCACATTGCCGGTGGCGCGGGGCATGAGGCCCATGACCGCCCGCAGCGTGGAGGTCTTGCCCGCGCCGTTGCGGCCGACCAGGGCGACGATCTCGCCCGCCTCCACCTCGAAATGGACGCCGTGCAGGATATGGCTCGCGCCGTACCAGGCATTCAGGCCGGAAATCTCAAGCATAGCCATCGTTCTGTCCCAGATAGACGCGCCGCACCTCGGGGTCGGTCTGCACCGCCTGCGGGGTGCCGTCGGCGATGAGGCGGCCGTGATGGAGCACGAGGATGCGGTCGGAGAGGCCGAGGATCATCTTCATCTTGTGCTCGACGAGCAGGATGGTGCGCTCGGCGGCGAGGCGCTCCAGCAGCGCCACCATCTCCTTGGTCTCCTCCGGCCCCATGCCCGCCGTGGGCTCGTCCAGCAGCAGGAGTTCCGGGTCGGCCACCAAAGCGATGGCGATCTCCAGCGCCCGCTGCTCGCCATGGGCGAGGTCGGAAGCGATGCGGGCGCGCTTGGCGTGGAGGCCCACATGGGCGAGGGCGGCGTCCGCCTTCTCAACAAGCTCGGGATAGGCCGAGCGGTTGAAGACGAGGTCGTAGCGGGTGCGCAGCGCCTGGGCGGCGACGCGCACATTCTCCTGCACCGACAGCTTCGGGAACAGGTTGGTGATCTGGTAGGAGCGCGCGATCCCCATATGGGCGAAGCGGTGCTGCTTCACCCCCGCCAGCTCCTGCCCCTTGAAGCGGATGGAGCCGGTTGAGGGCGGCAGTACGCCGGAGAGCACGTTGAAGAAGGTGCTCTTGCCCGCGCCGTTGGGGCCGATGACGGCCGTCACCTTGTTGCGCTCGAAGGACGTGCTCACGTCCGCCAGGGCGACGAACCCGCCGAAGGTGCGCCCCACATTCTCGACCTGCATGAGGGCGGTCATGCGCGGGTCCTCCAGGCGATGAGCGTGCCCCAGATGCCCTTGGGCAGGAACAGCACGAACAGGATGAAGATGAGCCCCACGATGAGCTGCCAGTGGGAGGTCCAGAGCGAGGCCACGTCCTCGATGAGCAGGAACACCAGCGCGCCCACGAACGGCCCGAAGAAGCTGCCCGCGCCGCCCAGCAGCGTCATCATCACGACGACGCTGGACGTGTGGTAGTGCAGCGAATCCAGCGGCACGATGGACAGGTGGATGGCCGAGAGCGTCCCCGCCATGCCGCACAGCGCGCCGGACAGGATGAAGGACAGGAGCTTGGTGCGCTCCACGTCATAGCCGCAGGCCCGCGCGCGGGTCTCGTTCTCGCGCACCGCCTCTAGGGCCGCGCCGAACGGCGAGTTCAGCACCCGCGAGACGAACCACAGCGAGAGCGCCGCGAACACCATGAGGAAATAGTATTTCTGCGTCGGGTCCAGCAGGTTCACCGTGAAGCCGAGCACGTCGGCCTTGGCGATGGTGAAGCCGCGCAGGCCGTTCTCGCCGCCGGTCCAGCTCGAAGCCTGGAGGGCGGTGTAATAGACGAGCTGGGAGAGGGCCAGCGTCACCATGCAGAAATAGATGCCGCGGGTGCGGATGGAGAGCGCGCCGATGACGGCGGCGAGCACGCTCGATCCCGCGACGCCCACCAGCATGGCGGGAAACCAGCCGAGGCCGAAATGGGCGATGGCCATGCCCGTGAGATAGGCGCCGCCGCCGAAGAAGGCGGCGTGGCCGAAGGAGAGCAGGCCCGTATAGCCGAACAGCAGATTGTAGCCGACGGCGAACAGGCCGTAGATCAGCACGTTCACCGCCAGCGCCTGCGAGGGCAGGATCCAGGGCAGGATGCACAGCACCGCGATGGAGAGCGGCACGCGCCAGCGGCCGAGAAGACCCGCTTCGCCGACCGCCTGCGCAGGGCGCAGGGCGGCGGGAGCGGCATGGGATGTGGAGGTCATGGCTGGATCCCTGCTCACGCGCCGACGCCCGGCCGGCCGAACAGCCCTTGCGGGCGCACCAGGAGGATGAGGGCCATCAGGCCGAACATGACGATGGTGGCCATCTCGGGGGCGAACAGAGCGGTCATGGAGACCGCCACGCCCACGAGCAGGCCCGCCACCACGGCGCCCAGCAGCGAGCCCATGCCGCCGATGACCGTGACGACGAAGGCTTCCGCGAGCACCAGAGTGCCCATTTCGGGGCTCACGTTGCGCATGGGCGCGGCCAGCACGCCGCCGAGCGCGGTGAGGCTGACGCCGAGGCCGAACACCAGCAGCCAGAGCCGCCCCACGTCCACGCCCAGCACCCGCATGATGAGCGGATCACGGGCGCCGGCACGCACGATCAGGCCGAAGCGGGTCTTCTCCAGCGCCAGCCAGAGCAGCACCAGGGTGACCGCCACCACGGCGAGCACGAACAGCCGGTAGAGCGGGAAATAGCCGATGCCGAGGTCCACCACGCCCTGGAGGGACTCGGGGGCCGAGAAGGGGATGCCGTCGGTGCCGAAGGTGATGCGCACGCCTTCCACCAGCACGTAGCCGAGGCCGAAGGTGAGCAGCAGCGGATCGTCGGGCGAGCGCTTGTAGAGCGGGCGGATCAGCACCCGCTCCACCACCATGCCGAAGGCGCCCACCGCGAGCGGCGCGATGAGCATGGCCCACCAGAAGTTCCCGGTGAGCGAGGCGATCCAGAGCCCGGCATAGGCGCCCACCATGAACAGCGCCCCATGGGCGAAGTTCACGATGCCGAGCATGCCGAAGATGATGGTCAGCCCCAGGGCGACCATCACCAGGATTGCCCCCAGCGCGAGGCCGGAGAAAAGCTGCATGAGGATGAGTTCGAGGTCCATCTAGGCTCTCTCCGGCCTGGGGAGCGCGCCGGCCGGCCTGCCAAGCAGGCGGACCGGGGATGCGTTCCCCGTCATGGGGTGTCAGGGGCGCTTTTCCGGGCCGGCGCGCATGGCCGGCCCGGAACCGCGCCCCGAGGGGGCGTCAGGTGGGGAAGCCGAGCTCGGCGCAGGTGCGCAGCATGGATTCCGAGCCGGGATCGTTGGCCACGATCTCGAACAGGTCGTTCTCGCCCTTCATCTCGGCCTTGGCCTTGGAGCGGAGCACCAGAACGGACTGCACCGCCTGGTGGTCGCAGGTGCGGAAATATTGCGGGCCCTTGGCCACGTCGTATTTCAGCTCCTGGAGGGCGGCGATCACCTTGTCCGTGTCCGTGCCCCCGGCCTTCTGCATGCCCAGCAGCAGCGCGGTGACGCCGGTGAAGCCGTAGGCACCGTAATCGGTGGGGATGGCGCCGTTATACATCTTGCGGAACGCGTCGTTGAACGCCTTGGCGCTGGGAATGGTGTTCTCCAGCTCCCAGTAATAGTTGGCGCCACCGATCACGCCCTCGAACACGTCGGGGGCCACCGCGATGCGCTGGTTGTGCAGCAGCACCGGCACCACGATCTGCATCTGCTTCTTCAGGCCGAAATCGTTGGCCTGCTTGATGGCGTTGGCCTGGTCGCGGCCGAAATTGCAGATGGCGAGGATGTCCGGCTTCATGGAGCGGATGCGCGGCATCAGCGTGGAATAGTCGGGCGCGCCGAACGGGTGGAGGATCTCGCCCACCACTTCCGCGCCCATGGCGGCGGCGGCGCGCTTGAAGCCGCGCAGCATCTCGTGGCCATAGGCATAGTCGGCGACGAGGAACGCCACCTTCGAGCCCTTCTTGAAGGTCGCCTTCGCCACGGCCGCCGTGGTCATGTGCGGGTTCAGCGCCTCGTGGAAGGTGTAGCGCGAGAAGTCCTTCACCTCGTTGATGGTGTCGGACTGGCTGATGGACACGTAGAGCATGTTGCGGGCGCGGGTGACCTCGTTCACCGCGAGCTGCACGGCGCTGGACAGCGCGCCCACCACCGCGTGGACCTTGTCCTTCTCGATGAGTTCGAGGGTCCGCGTCGCCGCCTCGCCCGCATTGAGCTTGTCGTCGCGCACCAGCAGTTCCACCTGGCGCCCGGCGACGCCGCCCTTCTCGTTGATGAGCTTCACCGCCAGCTCGGCGCTGCGCACCTGGTCCTTCGCCTCGGCGCCGAACGGGCCGGTGAGGGGGGTGGGGAAGCCGATGCGCACGGTCTCCGCCTGCGCCCGCACGATGGCGGGCATGGCCATGACGCCGATGCCCGCGCCGATGCCGGCGAGAAGGGTGCGGCGGGATACGCTGAGATCGAGCCCGTATTTGGTGTCCGTCATTGTTTCCTCCCGGCAGTGGGCTGCCCGTTTTTCCAAATGTCGTTTTTCAAGCGTCGTCGGTGGTCGTCAGAAGCGTCCGAGCGCCTTCAGGATGCGCGCGGGGGTCATGGGGATCTGGGTGAGGCGCGCGGCCTGGCCGTCCAGCGCGTCGTTCACGGCATTGAGCGCGGCGGCGGACGCGGCGGCGGTGCCCGCCTCCCCGCAGCCCTTGGCGCCCAGCTCGGTGTCGAGGGTGGGCGTCTCCACATGGTCGATGAGGATGTCGGGCATCTCGCACGACATGGGCACCAGATAGTCGGCCAGCGATCCGTTGGTGAGCTGGCCGTTCTCGTCGTAGAGGCATTCCTCGAAGAAGGCCGCGCCGAGCCCCTGCACCACGCCGCCGCGCACCTGCTCCTCCACCAGGAGCGGGTTGATGATGCGGCCGCAATCCTCCACTACGAAGTGCTTGAGGATTTTGACCAATCCAGTCTCCGCATCCACTTCCACATGGCAGCCGTGGATGCCGTTGGTGAAGGCGAAGGGATAGCCCTTCGGCGCGTAGTGGTGGGCGACGGTCAACTGCGCTTCCGCGCCGTCCGGCAAGGTGTCGGAGCGGAAATAGGCGATGCGCGCCACTTCCGCGAGGCTCATGCGCACGGTGCCGTCCCGGTCCACCACCTCGCCGTTCGAAAGGTCGAGGTCGGCGGGCTTGGCCTGGAGGATGCTGGCGGCGAGGCCGAGCACGTTGGCCTTCAGCTTGCGCGCCGCCTGGAGCGCGGTCTCCCCGCCGATGCCCGCGCCCCGGCACGCCCAGGTGGCCCCGCCATGGGGCGTCACGGCGGTGTCGCCGGTCATGACGCGGATGATGTCGCGCGACACGCCCAGATGGTCGGCGATGATCTGGCCGACGATGGTCTCGGTGCCCTGGCCCTGCTCGGTCACGGAAATCTGGCAGCGCACCTCGCCCGAGGGCGTGATGGCCAGCACCGCGCCGTCCTGCGCCGAGATGCGGGCGCCGCCGATGCCGTAGAAGGCGGGCGTGGGATTGGTGATCTCCACGAAGGCGGCGATGCCGATGCCGCGGTGGATGCCGCGCGCGCGCAGGTCCGCCTGCTCGGCGCGCAGCCGGTCATAGTCCATGAGCGTGCGCAGCTTGGCGAGGCACGCCTCGTGGGAGAGCTTCTCGAACTTGTAGCCGGAGAGCGAGGCGCAGGGATACGCCTCGTCCGGGATCACGTTCTTCGCCCGGATCTCCAGCGGGTCGAGGCCCGTGACGCGCGCCGCCTCGTCCACCAGATGCTCGGTGACGGCGCAGGCGATGGGGTGGCCGACCGCGCGATACTGGCTGGTCTGGACCTTGTTCTGGAAGATCACCTTCAGGTCCGCCCGGTAGCCCTTCAGGCGATAGGGCGCGCCGATGAGGCGGATGACCTGGTTGCCCTCCACCGCGCTGGTGCGGGGATAGGTGGAGAAGGCGCCGATGCCGGTCTCGTCCTCCACGTCCATGGCGAGGATGGTGCCGTCCGCCGCCACGGCGGCGCGGGCGTGCACCCGGTGGTCGCGGGCATGGATGTCAGAGACGAAGGCTTCCAGCCGGTCCGCCACGTACTTCACGGGCCGCTTGCACAGGATGGACAGGCCGACCACGGCCATGTCCTCGTTATAGACGTGCAGCTTCACGCCGAACGAGCCGCCCACGTCCGGCGCCACCACGCGCACCCGGGCCTCGGGAATGCCGTAGTGGCGGGCGTAGAGGTCCTGGAACTGGAACGGCGTCTGCGTGGCGTGATGCACCGTGAGGCGATGCTCGCTGGCATCGTAGTCGGCCACGATGGCCCGCGGCTCCAGGGGAACGCCGGTATGGCGGCCGAAGGCGAAGTCCGCCTCCAGCACATGGGCGGCGCCCGCGAACACGTCATCGACGCCGCCGGAATCGACGCCGGAGCGGAAGCACAGATTGTCGGTGAAATCGTCCGCGATGCGCGGGCCGTCGGGGGCCAGCGCGGTGTCGAGGTCGGCGAGGACGGGCAGTTCCTCATAGTCGACCATCACCAGCTCGGCCGCGTCCTCCGCCTCGGCGCGGCTGTCCGCCACCACGGCCACCACGGCCTGCCCGCTCCACACCACCTTGTCCACGGGCAGGGGAAGCTGGGGCGGGGACTTCATGCCCTTGAAATGATCGAGCGTGCCCACCCAGGGCGTGCACAGGCGGGCGATGTCCTCGCCGGTCGCCACGAGGCGCACGCCGGGCGCGGCGCGGGCCGCCTCCGTGTCGATGGACACGATGCGCGCATGGGCATGGGGCGCGCGCACGAAGGCAGCGTGCAGCATGCGCGGCAGGACGAGGTCGGTGACGTAATTGCCCTTGCCCGCCAGCAGGCGCTTGGCATTGGGGCGCGACATGCCCCGGCCCACATGGGCGGGGCGGTCGAAGGTGGAGGGCGCGTTCATGGCTGCACCGCCCGTTCGCGCAAGGTGCGCTCGATGGCGTCCACGATGGCTTCGTAGCCCGTGCAGCGGCAGTAATTGCCGGAGAGGGCGTCGCGGATCTCCTCGCGGTCCGGCATGCCGCCCTTTTCCAGGATGGCGTGGCCGGTGACGAGCATTCCGGGGGTGCAGAAGCCGCATTGCAGCGCGTTGCGTTCGTGGAAGGCGTGCTGGAGATCGGCGATGGCGCCGCGCTCGGTGAGCCCTTCCACCGTCTCGATGGCGGCCCCGTGCGCCTGGATGGCGAAGACGAGGCAGGCATGGACCGGCTCGCCGTCCATCAGCACGAGGCAGGCGCCGCAGGCGCCCATCTCGCACCCCGTATGGGTGCCGGTGAGCTGGAGGTCGGTGCGCACGAAGTCCGCCAGCGTGGTGCGCGGGGCGACGAGGCGGCTGATCTTCGTGCCGTTCACCGTGAGGGTGACGGGCAGGACGTCGGAGATGGCGGCATCGCTCATCGGGCGGCTCCCAGGCGCTGGAGCAGGCGGCCCAGCAGGACGCGGGCGAGGTGGCGGCGCATGGCGGCGGGGATCAGCGCGTCGTCCGGCGGGTCGATGTCGCCGTCCAGCGCCCGCTGGGCGTCGGCGATGGCGTCGGCGTCGAGCGCGCGGCCCGCGAGCGCCGCCTCGGCGCCCCGCGCCCGCACCGGGGTCGCGCCCACGGAGAACAGGGCGATGCGTAGGCTTTCGACCTGCGTCCCGTCCATCTGCGCCAGGATGCCGGCGCCCACCATGGCGTAGTCGCCGCGCCGCCGGGCCAGTTCGTCGAACGCCCAGCGATGGGCGGGGCCGACGCTCGGCACATGGAGCGCGGTGAGGATGTCGCCCGGCTCCAGGGCGGTCTGGTAGAGGTCGAGGAAGTATTCGTCGGCGGGCACCTGGCGGAAGCCGTCCTCGCCGAAAATCTCCATCTCGGCGCCCATGGCCAGCATCATGGCCGGGAATTCGGAGGCGGGGTCCGCCAGCGACACCGAGCCGCCCAGCGTGCCCCGGTTGCGGATGGCGGGATGGGCCACGAACGGGGCGGCGGCGGCCAGGAGCGGTGCATGCCGCGCGATGAGGGGATGGGTGAGCGCGTCCTTATGGCGGGTCAGCGCGCCGATGCGCAGCGTCTCGCCTTCAAGCTCCACGCCGCGCAGGCCGGGAATGCCCGACAGGTCCACCAGCACCGCCGGCGCCTGGAGGCGCATGGCCAGCGCCGGCACCAGGCTCTGGCCGCCGGAGATGTAGCTCGCATCACCATCCACCGCGAGAAAGGCCGCACGGGCTTCCTCCACGGTCGTGGGACGCTCATAGCTGAATGCGCGGGCTTTGATCTGCCCCTCCCGGTGTCTCTTCCCTGCGGCATCGTTTTGTGACCGCTTGGTTACAAAATGAGCCGAGGAGGCCGATGCTGTCAATAGATGCCGTCGAGGGGGCGATGGCGTGTGGAAATCACTCCTTGGTGACACATCGCGGTTGCGCTATCGCAGGCGGGGATTCGCGAGATCCGCGTGCGTGGAAGAGGTCGAGGTTTGGACGACACAACCGGTACCCCCGCAGAGCGCCCCCGGCGCCGTCACATGCGCGCGGCGGATCGCGAACAGGCCATCATCGAGGAGGCGGTGCGCTTCTTCGCCGAGCACGGCTTCGAGGGCCAGACGCGGGAATTGGCCAAGCGTATGGGCATCAGCCATTCCGCCATCTACCGGCACATTCCCAGCAAGGAAGTGCTCATCGAGCGCGTCTATGAGCATGTCTATCTCAGCCGCTGGTCGCCCGGCTGGGGGGCTCTGGTGACGGACCGCACGCGCACGCTGGAAGCGCGCCTCACCCAGTTCTATCTCGAATATGTGGACCGGGTGTTCGACTATCACTGGGTGCGCATCTTCGCTTTTTCCGGCTTGAAATCCTTCGACATCACAAGCCGTTACCTCGTCATCGTGCGCGATCAGATCATCCTGCCGGCCTGCGCCGAGCTGCGCCACGAGCTGAAGTTGCCCCCGCCGTCCGACGTGCCGGTGAGCGAGCGGGAGGCGGAATTGTTCTGGGGCCTGCACGGGCGCATCTTCTACCTCGCCATCCGCCGCTACGTGTATGGCACGCACACCCCCGCCGACCTCACGCCCATGGTGCGCGACGCGGTGCGCCAGTTCCGCAAGGGCGCTCCGGCGGTGATGAAGGACATTCTCGCGGAGCGGTGAGGCTCAGCCCGCGAACTGCGCGCGGTTGGCCCGCACTTCCCCGGCGATGAAGCGGTCGGTTTCGGCGATGCGCCGCAGGTCCCGCATGTCCGCATGCACCACCAGCCAATAGGTGCGCTCGAACCGCATCTCGGGCAGTACCCGCACGAGGTCGGGATGCGCGGCGGCGGCATAGTCGTGGAGGATGCCGACGCCCGCGCCCGCCTTCACCGCCTCAAGTTGGCCCACGGCGCTGGCGCATTCGAACCGGTGGCCCGCCACGTCGGACAGCGCGTCCATGTAGTCGAGGCCGGAACTGTAGGCGAGGTCCTGCACATAGGTGATGAGGGTGCGCCCCGACAGGTCCGCCCGCGTCGCCACCGGCCCCGTGGCCTCCAGATAGGCGCGCGAGGCATAGACGCTGAGCGAATAGTCGGTGAGCTTGCGGCCGAACAGCCGCCCCTCGTGCGGCCGGTCGAGGATGATGGCGATGTCCGCCTCGCGCTTGGAAAGCGAGAAGGTGCGGGGCAGGGGCACGAGCTGGAGCACGAGGTCGGGGTGCTGCCCGGCGAAGCGGGCGAGGCGGGGCGCCAGGAAATAGGTCCCGAAGGCGTCCGGCGCGCCGATGCGCACGGTGCCCTCCAGCCGCAGGTCCGTGCCGCCCAGCGCCGACTGGGCCTTGAGCATCTCGCTTTCCACCCGCTCCGCGACGGGCAGGAAGCGCTCGCCCACGGCGGTGAGGGTGCAGCCGGTGGGGCGACGCTCGAACACCTTGGCGCCCAGGTCCGCCTCCAGCCGGTTCAAGCGCCGGGTAACGGTGGCGTGGTCGAGATCAAGGCGTTGCGCCGCCTGGAGAATCTGCCCGGCACGCGCCACGGCGAGAAAGATGCGGGCATGGTCCCAGTTCATGGCACGCCTTTTTTCGCGGAATGACTGCTCCTTGGTAGGCGTTGATCCGCGCTCTTTCCAGAGCTTTTGTGCCCCCGCCTTCAAGGAGGGAACCCCATGCTGACCATCGGCCATTTCATCGCGGGCAAGTCCGTCGCCCCCGCCGGCGCGCCGTCCGCCGCCACCTACAATCCCGCCACGGGCGAGCAGATCGGCAATGTGCTGCTGGGCAGCGCCGCGCTCGTGGACGAGGCCGTGTCGGTCGCCGCCGCCGCCTTCCCGGCCTGGGCCGCGCTGCCGGCGCCCGCCCGCGCCCGCGTCATGTTCCGCTTCAAGGACCTGCTCGAGAAGCACATGGACGAGCTGGCCGGGATCATCACCCGCGAGCACGGCAAGACCTTCGACGACGCGAAGGGCGAACTGGTGCGCGGCATCGAGGTGGTGGAGTTCGCCTGCGGCATCCCCCACCTGCTGAAGGGCGAGTTCTCGGACCAGGTCGGCCGGGGCATCGACACCTTCTCCATGCGCCACCCGGTGGGCGTGTGCGCGGGCATCACGCCCTTCAACTTCCCGGCCATGGTGCCGCTGTGGATGTTCCCGGTGGCGCTCGCCTGCGGCAACACCTTCGTGCTGAAGCCTTCCGAGAAGGATCCGTCCTGCGGCCTGCGCCTCGCCGAGCTGCTGGCGGAAGCCGGCCTGCCCGCGGGCGTGTTCAACGTGGTCAACGGCGCCAAGGAATCCGTGGACGCGCTGCTGACCCATCCCAAGGTGGCGGCTGTGAGCTTCGTCGGCTCCACGGCGGTGGGTGAATATGTCTATCGCACCGCCACCGCGCACGGAAAGCGCGCCCAGGCGCTGTGCGGGGCGAAGAACCACCTCGTGGTGATGCCCGACGCGGACCTGGACAAGACCGTGGACGCCCTCATGGGCGCGGGCTACGGCTCGGCTGGCGAGCGCTGCATGGCGGTGTCCGTGGCCGTGGCGGTTGGCGGCGTGGGCGATGCGCTCATGGAGAAGCTGGTGCCGCGCGTGCAGGCCCTGAAGGTGGGCCCGGGCATGGACAAGGACAGCGAGATGGGCCCGCTCGTCACCAAGGAGCACCTCGCCAAGGTGACCGGCTACGTGGCCGACGGCGTCGCCGAGGGCGCGGATCTGGTGGTGGACGGCCGCGGCCTGAAGCTCCAGGGCCACGAGAACGGCTACTATATCGGCGGCTGCCTGTTCGACAACGTGACCCCGGACATGAAGATCTACAAGGAAGAGATCTTCGGCCCCGTGCTCGCGGTCGTGCGCACCGACACGTTCGACGAGGCGCTCAAGCTCGTCAACGACCACGAATACGGCAACGGCGCCGCCATCTTCACCAATGACGGCGGCGCGGCCCGCGCCTTCGACTATGGCGTGATCGCGGGCATGGTCGGCATCAACGTGCCGATCCCGGTTCCGATCGCCTACCACTCCTTCGGCGGCTGGAAGCGGTCGATCTTCGGGGATCGCAACGTGTACGGCCTGGAAGGCGTGGGCTTCTACACCAAGGTGAAGACCACCACGGCGCGCTGGCCCTCGGGCGTGCGCACGGGCGCCGAGTTCGTCATGCCCGTCCTGCGCTGAGGCGCGGCATAAAGGGAAAGCGCGGGCGCCGGATCTCTCCGGCGCCTGTCGCGTTTCAGGCGCCGGACGCGCCGTTTCCGCCCGGCACGGGGGCGAGCAGCGCGGCGCTCTTGCCACCCTTCTTGGCCACGTACATGGCCTTGTCCGCGATGCGGACCAGTTCGGCCTTGTCGGAGGAATGGACGGGATAGACGGCGATGCCGATGCTCGCGCCCGCGGTCACGGTGACGACGGCGTTGTCCGCCTTGATCTCGTAGGGGGCGCTGAGGATCTCGACCAGGTCCTGCGCCTTGTGCAGGGCGATCTCCGGCGCCGGGATGGCCGTGATCAGCACCGCGAACTCGTCGCCGGAGAGGCGGGCGATCACGTCCTCCTGGCGGACCGTGGCGCGCAGGCGGTGGGCGATCTCCACCAGCAGCAGGTCGCCGATGGTGTGGCCGAAGCCGTCATTCACCTGCTTGAACCCGTCGATGTCGATATAGAGCAGCGCGAACTGCCCACCATGGCGATCCGTGAACGCCGCCTCGCGTCCCAGGTGGTCCAGGAACAGGATGCGGTTGCCGAGCCCGGTGAGGGCGTCGTGGGTCGCCATGTGGCGGATCTGCTTCTCGATCCGCCGCCGCTCCTCGATCTCGCCTTCGAGCTGGCGGTTGCGCCGCTCCAGCTCTTCCAGGGCGGCGGTGAGGCGCAGCTTGCTCACATGCAGGTCGAGGAACACCGTGACCTTCGAGAGCAGGACCGCGTCGTTGATGGGCTTGGCGATATAGTCCACCGCGCCGAACGTGTAGCCCTTCAGCCGGTCCAGATCGTCCAGATAGGCGGCGGTCACGAAGATCACCGGGATGCTGCACGTCTTTGGGTCGTCGGCCAGATGCTTCGCCACCTCGAACCCGTCCATGTCAGGCATGTGGGCATCGAGCAGGATGAGCGCGAAGTCGTGGTCGAGGCACAGGGCCAGCGCGTCGTTGCCGGAACTGGCCACGTACAGGTCCGCCTTCACCTGCGCGAGCAGGCGCCGCATGGCGGCGAGGTTCGCGGAAATGTCGTCCACGACGAGGATCTTGGGGCGGGGGGAGCCGTCAGCAATGGATGAGGATAGGGTCATGGCCTGGCATAAGAATTGATGTGGGCTGCAAGGATGGCCGTGGAGCCGCAAATGTCGGCGCCGGCCTGTTCGATGGCGGCGAGGGGCATCGTGGGAACGACGGCCTCGCTTGGATCCTGCACCAAAGCGAGCCCGCCCAGGCGCCGGATGGTCTTCAATCCCTCGGCCCCGTCGGCATTCGCGCCGCTCAGGACCACACCGACGAGCTCGTCCCGGTAGACTTCCGCCGCGCTCGCGAACAGCACATCGATGGAGGGTCGGGAAAAGCGGACCCGCTCGTCCACAGAATAGGCGAAACGCCGGTCCGGCTCGATAAGAAGATGGTAGCCCCCCGGGGCCACATGGATGACGCCCGGCTCCACTGGCATGCGCTCCGCCGCGAGCCGCACCGGAAGCGCCGCGTCGCGCGCGAGGCCGTCCGCCAGCAGGTCGCCCATGCCGTCTCCCACATGGCTCACGACGATGATCGGAACGCGCAGCCCGGGTGCCAGCCGGGGCAGCAGATCGTGCAACGCCTGGGGGCCACCTGCGGAGCTGCCGATCACGATGGCTGTCATGGCTGCTCGATGGGGGTCTTGAGGCGGAACAGGGATCTCGCGTCGTCGAAGGGACGGAACAGCGCGTCGCCCGCCGCCCTCAGGTTCTCACGATCGCCGACGCAGAGGAAGCCGCCGCGCACCAGAGTGTCCGCGAACAGCTTCAGCACCCGGGCCTGGAGGCGATCGTTGAAATAGATCATCACGTTTCGGCACAGGATGAGGTGCGCCTCGCAGAACACCCCGTCGGTGACCAGATTGTGCTCCGCGAACGTGACATTCTCGATAAGGCTCTCGTCCAGCTTCGCCAGCTCGTAGCGGGCGTGATAGTGCGCCGACAGGCTCTGGCTTCCGCCGCTCTCGAAATAGCGCCGGCTGGCCTCGCGCATGTCGCCCAGGGGGAAGATGCCTTCCTGCGCGCTCGCCAGCGAGGCGGTGGAGATGTCCGTCGCGAAGATGCGGCTCTTGGCGTAGAGGCCCGCCTCCTTCAGCAGGATGGCCAGGGAATACACCTCCTCCCCGCGCGCGCACCCGGCCTGCCAGATGGTGATCTGGGCGTAGGAGGCGAGCACCGGGAAGACGTGTGTCTTCAGGGCGCGGAAGATGGGCGGGTCGCGGAAGAAGTCGGAGGCGGGGACGGAGAGGCCGTTGATCACCTCGCCGATGCGCTCCGGGGTGTGGAGCGCCAGGGCCGTCAGCGCGCTGATGGTGACGGTGCCGAACTGCTGGGCAAGGTTGCGCACCCGGCGGGTCAGGGAGGCGCGGCCATAGTCGCGGAAGTCGTAGCCGTAGCGCCGCAGCATCGCCTCGATGAACAGATCGACCTCGATGGCCTCCAGCGCCAGATCGTCGTCGCTCTCCGTCATCAGCTTGGCAGCCAGGCGCGGATCATGGACAGGAGGCGCGGCACGTCGATGGGCTTCGACATATAGTCGCTCGCCCCCGCCGCGAGGCACTTCTCGCGGTCGTCCTTCATGGCCTTGGCAGTGAGCGCGATGATGGGCAGCCGGGCGAAGGCGCCGCCGCGCTTGCGGATCTCGGTCATGGCCTCATAGCCGTCCATGACCGGCATCATGATGTCCATGAGCACGATCTCCACGTCCGGGTGGGCGTCCAGCTGCCCCAGCGCCTTGACGCCGTCCTGGGCGAGGGTGACCCGCATGCCCTTGCCGCGCAGCACCTTGGCGAGGGCGTAGATGTTGCGCATGTCGTCGTCCACCAGCAGGACGTGGCGGCCCTCCATGTCCCCGTCCGGGTTGGCGGGCAGGGCGGTGGGCTCGTGGCGCACGCTGTGCAGGAACAGGCTCACCTCGTCCAGCAGCCGCTCCGGGGAGAGGGCGCCCTTGATGACGATGCTGTCGGTATAGCCGCGCAGCCGCAGGCTCTCCTCGTTGGTGAGGTCGCGGCCGGAATAGATCACCACCGGGATCTGGCGCGGGCGCTCGGCGAGGCGCTCCAGCACGTCGAAGCCGGACATGCCGGGCAGGCCCAGGTCCAGGATGATGCAGTCGAATTCCGTGTCTGCGATCCGCTCCACCGCCTCCTCGCCGCTGGCGGCGCCCACCACCTGCGTGCCGTCGCGGGAGATCAGCTTCTGCACGGCAACGCGGGAGGTCTCGTCGTCGTCCACCACCAGCACCCGGCGCTGCCGGTCGGCGGCGAAATGGGTGAGGGCGGCGAGCGCTTCGGAAAGCTGCTCCGATGAGACCGGCTTCGTGAGGAAGCCGATGGCGCCCATCTGCCGGCCGCGCGGGGCTTCCTCCAGGGCGGAGACGATGTGCACGGGGATATGGCGGGTGGCCGGGTCCTTCTTGAGCCGCTCGATGACCGTCCAGCCGTCCATCTCGGGCAGCATGATGTCCAGCAGGATGCCCGTGGGCTTGAAGGTGCGCGCGAGGTCGAGCCCGCTCTGGCCGTCCATGGCGGCGAGCACCTGGCAGCCCTTGCGCCGGACGATGTTGGTGAGCGTGCGGGCGAACACCGGGTCGTCCTCGATGACGAGGATGCGCGGCACGCCGTCCTCCAGCGCGTTGCGGTCGTCCGCCACGGCGCGGGCGGCGCGCGGCAGCAGCGGCCGGGGTGCGGAGCCGGTGGACGGGGCGTGGGCCTCGAAGGCGGGCAAGTGGTCGTCCGCCTCCCCGAGGGGAAGGGTCAGGCAGAAGGTGGTGCCTTCGCCCTCGGTGCTGCGCACGGTGAGGGTGCCGCCCAGCAGGGTGGCGAGGCTGCGTGAGATGGCGAGGCCGAGGCCGGTGCCGCCGAACTGGCGGCGTGTGCTGGCGTCCACCTGCTCGAACGCCTCGAAGATGGCGTCCAGCTTGCCCGCCGGGATGCCGATGCCGCTGTCGGACACTTCGAGGGCGATCCCCTTCCCGCCGTCGGCGGCGCGGAACACCACCTTCACGAAGCCCTGGGCCGTGAACTTGAAGGCGTTGCCCAGCAGGTTGTTGGTGATCTGCTCCAGCTTGCCGTCGTCGGTGACGAGGGAGGGGGGCGTGCCGTCCGCCTGCTCGATGGAGAAGGCGAGGCCCTTCTCCTGCGCTACATGGCGGAAATTTCGCTCCATGCGCTGGCTGAGGGCGGCCACCTGTATGGGCTCGCGCACCAGGTCCATCTTGCCCGCCTCCACCTTGGAGAGGTCGAGGATCTCGTTGATGAGCCGCAGCAGGTTCGAGCCCGAGGAATGGATGATGGAGGCGGATTCCACCTGCTCCTCGTCCAGGTTCCCGGTTCGGTTCTCCGCGAGGTCCTGGGAGAGGATGAGCATGCTGTTGAGCGGCGTGCGCAGCTCGTGGGACATGTTGGCGAGGAACTGGGACTTGTATTGGTTCGCCCGCTCCAGGTCCGCCGCCTTCACCTCGGTCTCGCGCTGGAGGGCTTCCAGGCGGCCCTTCTGCTCGGTCACCGCCTCGGCATGGCGCTTGAGGTCGTCGTTGGACTTCTGGAGTTCCTGGGCCTGGACGCGCAATTCCTCCTCGGAGGCGATGAGGCGCTGGGATTGCTGCTGGAGCTGGTCGTTGGTGACGCGCAGCTCCTCCTGCTGCACGCGCAGCTCCTCTTCCGCCGCCTGGAGTTCCCGCGCCTGGCGCTGGCTGCTTTCCAGCAGCTCGCGGGTGCGCAGCGCCCGCATGAGATTGTCCATGGACAGGCCGACCACGGCGCTGGCTTCCTCCACGAGGCGCTGGCGCACCGCGTCGAAGGCCTCGAAGCTCGCCAGTTCGAGCACGCCCAGAAGGCGGTCCTTCACGAGGACGGGAACCACGAGGACGGCGCGGGGGCTGGCTTCGCCGGTGCCCGAATGGATGCGGATATAGTCGTCCGGCACGGGCGCGAGCAGGATCGCCTGGCGCTCCAGCGCGCATTGCCCCACCAGCCCCTCGCCGATGCGGTATTCCGTGGTCAGGTGGCGCCGCTCGCGATAGCCGTAGGTGCCCAGCAGGCTGAGTTCGCCCTTCGCCTCGTCATGGGCGAAGAACACGGCGACCCCGGCCTTCAGGCGCGGCGCGAGGTCCTGGAGCAGCACGTCGCCGAAGGTGCGCAGGTCGTCCGCCTGCTGGATCTTGGAGGAGAGGGACGCGACGCCCGTCTTCACCCAGTCGTCGTTATAGGTGGCGACGGACATGTCCTTGAACACGCTCAGCGCGCGGCCGATCGTGCCCACCTCGTCGCGCCGGTTCAGATAGGGGATGACGATGGAATGGTCGTGCTCGGCGAGCCGCTCCATCAGTTCCGCGAGATGGCGCAGCGGGCGGGCGATGAAGAGGCTCGCCAGGAAGAAGGCGCCGATGCCCGCGATGATGGTGAGCGCCAGCGCGATACCGTTGACGTAGGCGAGCTGCGTCTCGCTCGCCTGGAGGTCCTCGCGGGCCTCCTTCAGGCGCATGCTCGCCGCCCTGATGAGCTCGTCCAGCGACGCGACGATCTTCCGGCTGCCACCTTCCTGGGTCTCCGCCATCAGGAAGGCTGCCAGGGCGAGGTCGCGCTCGCCGGGATCGGCCGTGCCGCCCCGCAGCCGCTCGGCCAGTTGCAGCAGGGGCAGCGCCGCGCCGCGCGACCATTGCTCGTTCATGCCGACCGCGCGTTCTACGGGCGCGCGCAGGGGGGCATCGTGGGCCAGCAGGTTCAGCAGCTCGGCGAACGCCGCACCCACTTCTGCGGTGGCGTTCTCGAAGGTCTTGAGAGAGGTGTCGGTCCCCTCGAAGACCAGCCGGAGCAGCGCGACCTGCCGTCGCGCGAGGGTCCGCGCCGCGACGTTCGCCTGGTTGATGGTCTGGGCGAGATACTCGCCCTGCTTCTGCGCTTCCGTGGCCGTCTGCACCGCCACGGTGTTGTAGCCCAGCATCACGAGCAGGAGGCCGATGAGGAGGGCGATGACGCAGGCGAGCTTCCATTGAACAGGCAGGTTGGCCATCCAGAAGCCGCCCGATTGTGTCCGCTGCATCGACCTCTCCGGCATCGTGCGTCCGTGGAACGCGCCCGTTCCGGGAACGGCCGCGCCGCGGCCCGCGCCGCTCCGGCGCGCACTATGCCTCTATTCCCCCGGTGTATCCAACGGTGCCTGCCGGTATGATTTACACCGATCCGCAGCCCCTCGAACGCGAACGCGCCGCCCCCTCCGGGAGCGGCGCGCGGCGGTTCGCTGAGGCAACCCGGTGTCAGATGGGGAAGGGGCGCACATTGTAGCCCGGCGGCTGGGTCCGCTCGTAGGCGGACGCGATCCGCACCACCAGATCCTCCCGGTAGGCGCGGCCCACCACCTGGAGGCCGACCGGCATGCCGTTGGACGCGATGCCCGCGCACACCGTGCCCGCCGGCTGCCCGGTGAGGTTGAAGGGATAGGTGTAGAATACCCAGGAGACGAGGTTCCGGTCCGGCAGGGATGCGGGGACGTTGACGCCCGCGTCCAGCGAGGCGACGGGCAGGACAGGCGAGACCAGCACGTCGTAGCGCTCGAAGAACAGGCGCATCTTCTCGCGCAGCGCGTAGCGCGCGAAGACGCTGGTGTAATAGGCGCGCATCTCCTGCGAGAGCGCGCCCTCCAGCACGTCCGCCACGGCGGGGTCCAGCAGGTCGCGCTGGGTCTCCACGAAGGACCGCAGGCGGATGCCGACGCCCGCATAGAATTCGGCGGTCCACAGGTCGGCCGGGTCGGTGTCGAAGACGCTCTCCACCTCGTCCATGTGGCAGCCGAGATCCTCCAGCGTGCGCGCGGCGCGGCGGGTGATCTCCACCACTTCCGGGTCCGGCCGCGCATAGCCCAGCGTCGGGCTATAGGCGACCCTGAGCCCCGCCACCGAGGCTCTCGCCGCCCCCAGCACATCCGGCACCGGGCCGGCGACGCCGAACGGGTCGCGCAAATCGGGGCCGGCGACGGCGGAGAAAAGCAGGGCGGCGTCCTCCATGGTGCGGGCGATCGGCCCCACATGGGCCAGTGTCGGCGTTGCCGAGGTGGGCCACACGGGCACGCGGCCGAAATGGCCCTTCAGCCCCGCAAGGCCCGAGAATGAGCAGGGGATGCGGATGGAGCCGCCCCCGTCCGTTCCGAGCGCGAACGGCGTGATGCCCGCCGCCACCGAGGCCGCCGCTCCCGCGCTGGACCCGCCGGGGGTCTTCTCCAGATTCCAGGGGTGGTGGGTGACGCCGGTCAGCGGGCTGTCGCCCACGGGCTTGCAGCCGAATTCGCTGGTGGTGGTCTTGCCGATGAGGATGCCGCCCGCCGCCTTGGCGCGCTCCACGGCGGGGGCGTCGGCGGCGGCCACGTTGTCCGCCATGGCGCGCGAGCCCGACGCATAGGGCTTGCCGCCCACGGCCATGAGGTCCTTCGCCGAGAAGGGCAGGCCATGGAGGGGGCCGAGCGGCGCGCCCTTCATGACCGCGTCCTCAGCGACGCGGGCGGCGGCCAGCGCCTCCTCGGGCATGACGAAGAAGAAGGCGTTCAGGCTGTCCTGCGTGGCCTGCGCCTTGTCCAGCGCGCGGCGCGTCAGGTCCACGGGGGAGATGTCCCGCGCGGCGATGCGGCGGCGCAGTTCCATGGCGCTCATGGTGTCGAATTCGGCGGACATGGGGATCTCCCGGGGATGTCGACCACTCCCTTGGTAAGGGAGTGGTCTAGGACGGGGCGGGCGCGCAGAGGGGTTCCCCTCTCCCCTTGCGGGAGAGGGTGCCGAGCGGAGCGAGGCGGGTGAGGGGTGGGGCTCCGCGCAAGGGGGCCGATGAGGTCTTGGCGCAGAGGCCCCCTCACCCCAACCCCTCTCCCGCGAGGGGGAGAGGGGCTCTGCCGCGCAGGTGAGGCCGGCTTCAGTCCAGCAGCGCGAAGGCGCGGACCGGGGAGCCGGAGCCGCCCTTGAACTTCAGCGGCACGCCGAAGAATTGGAACTCGCCCTTGCCGATGAGCTTCTCCAGGTTCACCAGCCATTCCCAATGGCTCATGCCGAGGTCGCGGCACAGGCGGTGCTGGGCGAAGATGTTGTCGGTGGGCTTGTCGGTGGAGGGGCCTTCCACGCCGTGCATCCTGGAGCCGCGCGCGTGCAGCCACTGCGTCGCCTCGGCGGTGAGCAGGGGGTTCTTCCAGACCGAATCCAGGGTCGGGTAGTTGCGGGCGTGGAAGCCGGTGCACAGCAGGACGATGTGGCCGTCCACCTTCACGCCCGCCGCCTTCTCGGCCGCATCCATGTCGGCATCGGTGATGTCGCCGAGGTCGGGGATGTGGCGCAGGTCGAAGCACACCGCCTTGCCCATGAACATCTCCAGCGGCATCTCGTCGATGGGCGCGCCATCGGGATTGACGTGGCGATAGGCGTCCACATGGGTCCCCACATGGTCCAGCATGGCGATGAAATTGGTCTGGAAGGTCATGGCGTCGCCGGGCACGCCGAGGTCGAACGCCTTGGAGCTTTCGTGGCTCAGATGGGTGGTGATGACCGGCCGCTGAAACAGTTTGTGGGCCGGCATGTTGTCCTCGATGAGGAGGGAGAGGTCGATCACTGTCTTGGCCATGATGGGCTCCTTCTTGGTCGGCTTTCACTGGAAAAAGGGCGAGCGGGGGCGTTCGCCCGGAAGGGACGTTCCGGCGGCGGGAGCCGCCGCGGTCTGGGAAGAAGCCCGGCGGCGCGCCGCCGGGCGGGACGCGCTCAGGCGGCGCGCGGCGCCTTCTTGCCGAGGAAGGCGGCCATCACCTCCGGGTCGCGGGCCAGCTCGGCGCTGGGGCCGGAGCGGGCCACGCGGCCGTTGGCGATGACATAGGCTTCGTCGGCGATGGCGAGGGCGTAGGAGGCGAGCTGTTCCACCAGGAGGATGGTGAGGCCCGCCTTGTTGAGGTCGGTGAGCACGCCCATGAGCTGGTCGACGATCTTCGGCGCGAGGCCGAGCGACAATTCGTCGATGATCAGCAACTCGGGATCACCCATGAGCCCGCGCGCGATGGCGAGCATCTGCTGCTCGCCGCCGGACATGGACCCGGCCTGCTGGGCGAGGCGCTCCTTCAGGCGCGGGAACAGGGTGAGCACCCGCTCCAGCGCCGCGCGGGCCTTCTCGCCCTTCAGGCCCCCATGGGCATAGGCGCCGAGGATGAGATTGTCCTCGACGGTCTGGTCGGGGAAGAGAAGGCGTCCCTCGGGCACCATGACGAGCCCCCGCGCCACCTTCTTGTGGGCGGGCAGGCGGGTGGTGTCCTCGCCCTTGAAGGTGACGGTGCCGCCGGAAGGCCGCACGAGGCCGGAAGCGCCGCGCACCAGGGAGGACTTGCCCGCCCCGTTATTGCCGATCACCGCCACCAATTGCCCGCGCCGCACGGTGAGCGAGATGTCGCGCACCGCCACCGCCGCGCCGTAGCGCAGTTCCAGGCCCTTGATGTCCAGAAGAATGTCGCTCATGCCACCTTCTCCCCTTCCGCGCCGTGCAGCGAGGTGCCGAAATAGGCCTCGATTACCTTGGGGTCGTCCTGCACCACGGCGGGCGTGTCGCTGGCGATGACCTGCCCGTAATCCAGCACGGTCACGGTGTCGGCCACCGCCATGATGAGATCCACGTGGTGCTCGATGAGCAGCACCGAGATGCCCAGCGACGCGATGCGCCGGATCACGGCTTCCAGGTCGTCGATCTCCTGGGTGGTGAGGCCCGCGGCGGGCTCGTCCAGCAGCAGCAGGCGGGGCTTGGCGGCGAGCGCCCGGGCGATCTCCAGGCGGCGCTGGAGGCCGAAGGGCAGGAAGCGCGCGGCCTCGTTGGCATAGTCCTCCAGCCCCACGAAGGCGAGCAGGCCGATGGCCACCCGGCGCGCCTCCGCCTCCTCGCGCCGCATACGCGGGGTGCGCAGCACGGCGTCCACCACGGAATAGGTGAGGCGGCGCTGATAGCCGGCGATGACGTTCTCCAGCACGGTCATCTCGCCGAACAATTCGGTGTTCTGGAAGGTGCGGGAGAGGCCCACGCGGGCGATCTCGTGGGACTTGAGCCCGGTGAGCGTCACCCCGTCCAGTTCGCAATCCCCCGAGGCCGGGCGATAGAAGCCGGAGATGGTGTTCACGAAGGTGGACTTGCCCGCCCCGTTCGGCCCGATCAGCGCATGCACCTCGCCGCCCTTCACCCGGACCGAGGCGTCGGAGAGGGCGGTGAGGCCGCCGAAGCGCACGGTGAGGCCACGCGCCACCAGTTCCGCCGCCAGCGCCTTCTCCGGCTGGCGCAGGCTCTCCTCCGCGGGCACCGCGCCGACGATGGAGACGGCGCGCGCGCCGGGCCGCCAGCGCTTCACGAGGCCGTCTAGGGTGCCGAGGATGCCCTTGGGCAGGGCGAACATCACCATGAGCAGCAGCGCGCCATAGGCGAACTTCTGCCACAGGGCGAATTGCTGGAGCAGTTCCGGCAGGTAGGTGAGCAGATACGCGCCCAGCACCGGCCCGAACGTGGTGGCCGCGCCGCCCAGGATGACCATGAGCAGGAAGCGCACGCTGTCCGAAAAGGTGAAGATGTCGGGGGAGATATAGGCGTTGAGGAAGGCGTAGAAGGTGCCCGCCAGGCCCGCCGTCACCGACGCCACCACGAAGGCGAGGGTGCGCATGCCGGTGGCGTCGATGCCGAGCGCGCGCGCCGCCGTCTCGCTCTGCGACACCGCCAGCATGGCGCGGCCGAAGCGCGAGGTCTTCAAATTGTGGGTGGCGAGGGTGGCGAGGAACAGCGTTGCCGCCAGCACGCCGTAGAAGGCGTAGCCCGACAGGCGCCAGCCGAAGGCGTTGGGGGAGGGGATGGAGGTGATGCCCGTGGTGCCGCCGGTGAGCGACTGCCACTCGATGGCGACATTCTCCACGATGATGCCGAAGGCGATGGTGACGACGGCGAGATAGACGCCCCGCACCCGCACCGTGGGATAGGCCAGCAGCACCCCGAACAGCCCGGCCACCAGAGCGGCCGCGAGGGAGGCGGTGATCATGTCGAACCCCGCCCGCGTGGCGAGGATCGCCCCGGTATAGGAGCCGAGCGCGAACAGGCCCGCCTGGCCGAGGGAGACGAGGCCCGTGAGCCCCACCAGCACGTTGAGCCCGACCGCGATCACCCCATAGATGAGGAACAGCATGAAGAGCCGTAGCTCGTACTCATTGCCGGCGAGGACGGGGACGGCGACGAGCCAGGCCGCGAAGGCGAGGAAGCCGATGAGATGGAGGTGTCTCATACCTTCATGACCTCCTTCTTGCCGAAGAGGCCCTGCGGGAAGGCGAGCAGCACCAGGATCATGACGGAGAAGCCGATGATCTCGCGGGCCGCGGTGGAGATGTAGCCCTCCACGAATTTCTCCATGATTCCGAAGGCGAGGCCCGCGATGACGACGCCGGGGGCCGAGGTGATGCCGCCGATGATGGCGACGGCGAAGCCCTTCAGGCCGATGAGCGCGCCCATGGTGGCGGAGGCCTGGATGACGGGCGCCACCAGCACGCCCGCCGCCGCGCCGAACAGCGCCGCGAGGCCGAAGGAGAAGGCGACGATGCGGTCCACGTCGATGCCCACCAGCGCGGCGGCGCGCTTGTCGTGGGCCACCGCCTGCATGGCGCGGCCGATGAGGGTGCGCTTCTGCATGAGCTTCAGCCCCGCCATGGCAATGAGCGCCACGACCGGGATGAGCAGTTCCTGGGGATAGACGCCCGCGCCGAAGATGTGCACCGCCTGGGCGACGCCGGGCGAGGGCAGGGCGCGGGAGAAGCCGCCGAACTGCATGGTGGCAAGGCTCTCGATCATGATGCCCACCGCGATGGTGGTGAGCATCCAGCCGATGGAGGTGGCCCCGCCCAGGAAGGGCCGCACGGCGAACCGCTCCAGCAGCACGCCGAACACGCCGCCCGCCAGGATGGCGAGGACGCAGGCGAGCCAGAGCGGCAGGCCGGCATCGACGCCGACCACCGCCAGGACCGCGCCCACCATGAGCGTGTCGCCATGGGCGAAGTTCACGGCCTTCGCGGCGCTCCACATGATGTGGAAGCCGAGCGCCACCAGGGCATAGATGCCCCCGATGGCGAGGCCCGAAAGGGTGTATTGGAGCAAGGTGGTCATTGAGCCGCCCGTGTGATGGCTGCCATGGGATGTCGGCACGCGGACCGGATGCTCATCCCTGCGGTGTCGTCATGCCCGGGCTCGTCCCGGGCATCCACGCCTCGCCGTCGGGCGTCCGCCCGGCTGAGCCCCGTGGATGGCCGGGACGAGCCCGGCCATGACGGTTCTGTCTTGAAGGGCGTGCCCGCCCCTCAGTTCGCCTTGCCGTACTTGGTCTGCTCCAAGGGAAGGAGCTTGCCGTCCAGCCACACGGTGAGCTTGTAGTATTTGGGCAGGATGGCGTCCTGGCGCTCAGGATCCTTGGCGTCGAAGGCGGGCTTATACTCGGCCACGATGCCTTCCATGTTCACCGTGTAGAGCGCGTCGTGCACCTTCTTCCAGTCGAAGGCGCCGGCCTTCTTGATGGCGTCGGCCAGGATGTAGACCGCGTCATAGGCATTGGCGACGCCGGAGGGCATCTTCACCTCGGCCGGGTCCTTCAGGCCGTATTTGGCCTTCAGCTTGTCCCACAGCGCCTTCTTCTTCGGGTCCATGTCGCCCATGAAGGTGAAGGTCTGCACCACCTGCACGCCGTCGGAGAGCGGGCCCGCCAGCTCGCCGAGATTGCCCGCGATGCCCCAGGCGCCGATGACGGTGGGCTTGTAGCCGACCTTGTCCATGGAGCGCAGGATCTGGTTGCCCTCGCGGTCCAGCGCCCAGAACAGCACCACGTCGGCGCCCGCGTCACGGGCGCGGATGACCTGGGGGGTCATGTCCTGGTCGTTCCAGTTGAAGGTCTCCAGGGCCACCAGCTCCTTGCCGGCCTTGGCCATGGCGTCCTTCACGTCCGGGACGGCGCCGTTGCCCCAGCCGGTATTCTCATAGAAGAACGCGATCTTGCCGGTCTTGGAGGCGGCGATGGCCTTCTCCACGAGGAAGCGGGCCACCCACTTGTCCTTCGCCGAGACGCGGAACATGTAGTTGGGATTGGCGCCGTTCTCGACCGCCTTGGTGTTGGCGGCGAGCACGCCGAGATAGGGAATGCCGATCTCGTTCACCACCTGGGCCTGGGCCACCGCCACCGTGGAATGGTAGCCGCCCAGGATGGCGACGCACTTGTCCGAGAGGGCGATGCGGCGGGTATTGTCCACGCCGCGCGGCGGGGCGCCGGCGTCGTCATACTGGACGAAGCGCAGCTTCTGCCCCAGCACGCCGCCTTTTTCGTTGATCTCGTCGATGGCGATCTCGGCGCCCATCTTGATGGCCATGCCGCCGAAGGCGGCGGGGCCGGTGATGGCGGCCGAGTTGCCGATGCAGGGTTGCTGCTGGGCGAGGGCCGTGCCGCTCGACAGCGCGAGCGCGAGGGTGGCGGCCACGACGTGGCCGCGCAAAATCTTGTCCGGAAGCATTGTGTTCCCCTGCTGGTCTACAGGTTTCTGGCCGTGGCTCGGCCTATTCGTATCCTCTGCGAAGACAACGCTCCGTCATATGCGGGCCGATGACAAAGACCGAATTCCAATCATTGATATAGGCGCAACCTATTACTAGGCATGATAGGCAATTCAAATTCCTCGAATTTCGTATTAAATAATTGATTTCATTTGATAATTTTAATTCATATGCCAATAGTTTGGGCAGATGGTGAACTTTCAAGAAAGTTGACAAATTCCTCGTGCCTCCAGAATGATGACGCCAGAGGCAGGTGGCGTATGGACTTTCGGCAGCTCAAATACTTCGTTCAGATTGCAGAGAACGGGAATTTCTCGCGTGCGGCGGAAGTCCTGCGGATTTCGCAGCCGTCCCTCAGCCAGCAGATGAAGCATCTCGAAGAAGAGCTGGGGGTGGATCTTCTGGTGCGCCATGCGCGCGGCGTGACCACGACCGAGCTGGGCCAGCAATTCTATGATCACGCCCGCCGCATCCTCCAGGAGGTGGACCGGGCGAAGGACGTGATCCGCTCCCAGTCCACGAACCCGTCCGGCCGCGTCTCCGTGGGCCTGCCCACATCGGCCTGCCGGGGGCTCTCGCATCCCCTGCTTCAGGCCATCGCGCGGCATCAGCCCAACATCACGCTGCATCTGGTCGAGGCCATGACCAGCTATCTGGACGACTATATCCAGGCCGGCCGCCTCGACGTGGCGCTGCTCTATGACCACAAGGCGTTCGAGCATGTGGCCTGGACCGAGATGATGATCGAGGACCTGATGCTCTGCGTCGCGCCCGACCATCCCCTGGCAAGCCGCGAGAGCATCGGCTTCGGCGAATTGCTCCAGCATCTCGTGGTGCTGCCCGGCCGTCCTAACGTGCTGCGCACCGTGATGGAGCAGCACGCGGCGCGCCATAACGGGACGCTCAACGCCATCGACTGCGACAGCCTGCCGGCCATCGTGAAGATGGTCTGCTGCTCCGGCCACGCGGCGGTGATGCCGCATTTCGCCTTCACCGAGGAGATCGACCATGGGCAGGTGGTGGCCCTGCCCATCGTAGATCCGACCCCTTCCTGGCGCCTCTCCGTGGTGGTGTCCCAGCGCACCATGAACGTGCGCGGCAGCGAGGCGGTGGCCGAGGTGCTGGCGGACGTGATCGCGGGCATGGTGGAGGCGGGCGCGTGGCGCGCGCGCCTGCTGGGCGGCAAGACGCGGGCCGAGCTGATGCGCCATTCGGCGCGATAGCGCGCGGCTGTCTTCACCGCTTCTGGCGCCGCGCCCCGTTCTGCGAAAAGATGGGGAATCGGCGGCGCAAAGAACGGAGAGGCCAGTGTCGGACAGCCTGCGGGGCATCCGTCTGTTCGTGGCGGCCTATGAGGAGCGCTCCTTCACGGCCGCCGCCAAGCGCGAGAACGCCACCCAGTCCGGCGTCTCCCAGCATATCCGCAAGCTGGAGGAAGCCTCCGGGGTCAAGCTCTTCATCCGCGGCGCGTCCAGCGTCAGCCCCACGCCGGCGGGCGACGGCTATTACCGCAAGTGCCTGGACATCCTGCGGGTCCACGAAGAGGCCGATGCGGCGCTCCATGCCTATGACGAGGGCTTTTCCGGCGAGATCCGGGTGGGCATTCCCCCCACCCTGATCCGCCGCGCCATCGCGCCCGCCTTGTCGCGCTTCCTCGACCTCAACCCCAACATCATCGTGGACGTGACGGAGGCGGAGAGCGCCATCCTCACCAAGCAAGTTCTGGCGGGCGAGCTGGACTTCGCCGTGGTGCCCGCCTTCCACAATCCGCTGGGGCTGAAGGTGGGGCGGTTCCTGCGCACGCCGGAGGTGCTGGTCTCGTCCAAGCAGTCGCGGCTGGAGCCGCTGGTGCCGATCCGCCTCAGGGATCTCGGCCCCATCCGCGTGGTGCTGCCCAAGCCGCAGAACACGCGGCGCACCACGCTCGACACCTATTTCGTCTCGGCCGAGGCGCGCATCCAGCGCTATGTGGAGCTGGACGCCATGCTCGGCACCCTGGACATGGTGCTGTACGGCGACTGGTTCACCATCCTGCCGGGCGTCATGTTCACCCCGATGAACAACCAGGACCGCTTCAAGGTGAACCCCCTGTGCGACCCGCCCTTGTTCACGGAACTGGTGGTGATCGAGCCCGCCCGGCGCTCGCTGGCGCCCGCCGCCGAGGCGTTCTGCGCGCTGCTGAAGCTGGAGAGCGAGCGCATCAACGCCATCTGGACCGCGCCGGGGGCCTGAACGAAAAAGCGGCCGGCGACATGCGATCGCCGGCCGTCAGGAGGACACGAGGGAAAACCCGCGCGTCAGAGCACTTCGGCGAGCCGCGCCTTGAGGGCCGCGACATCCTTGGCCTGGTTGTAGTCCTGGCTCAGCTTTCCGTCGCCCACGGGGCTCTTGCAGGCGAAGAACACCGCGGGCGCCTCCACCACCTTGAGGCCGTGTTCCACGTTGCGGGGAATGTGGACGATGTCGCCCTGGCCGATCACCTTGGATTCGTCGCCCAGGATGAAGTTCACCTTGCCGCCCAGCATGAGGATGAACTGTTCCTCATTGGGGTGGAAATGCGGGTCCGGGCCCTCGCCCATCCCGTAGGTGACGATGCCGATCTTGATGAACTCGCCGGCCACCATCTTCTTCGGCGGTCCGAACGTGTCCTGCGAATTGTCCATCTTGTCGATGCTGTAGAAGGGCATGGAGGCCTCCGCCTGAAAGATGCGCCGGAGGCGTCAGGAGATGTACTTGATGCCGTGCAGGCCGTGGGAGCTGTCCTTGCAGGTGAAGAACAGCGCGTCCTGGCCCGGGCAGGCGCCGCCCTGGTGCACGGTGTTGGCGGGGATGTAGATCACGTTGCCCGGGCCCACCTTGTGGGTCTGGCCCTCAATGCGCATCTCGAACTCACCTTCCACCACGAAGATCCACTGCTCGTTGGGATGGGAATGGGGCTCGCCCATCTTGCCCGCCGGGGCCCGCATGAGGGCGACGATCATCCGCTCGCCCTCGACGCATCCGCCGAACACCGGCGAATAGTCCGGGCCGCCCATGATCTCGTTGACGCGGCGCATGTCGAAGACGAACTCGCCGTCCTGGGCGCGGTGCGCGCCGGGGGTGCGGGCGCCCGTGTCCCGCGTGGCAGCCTGTTCCATCGGTTTCTCCTTGGGATGATGCTTGGGGGGACGGACGGCCGGGCTCAGTCGAGCGCGACCTTCACGTCGGTCACGATCCGCCGCCACTTGGCGAACTCGGCCTTCTGCCAGGCCTGCGCGTCGGCGGGGGATTTGGAGGTGGAGATGATGACGCCCGCCGGCTGGAGGATCTTGGCCGACTGCTCGGACTGCATGACCTGCGTGGCGGCCTTGAACAGCGTGTCCACCACGGGCTCCGGCGTTCCGGCGCGCACATAGAGCGCCTGCCACTGCATGGTGCCGATGTCGGCGAAGCCGATCTCCGCCATGGTGGGCACATCAGGCATGGAGGCGAGGCGCTTGTCCGAGACCACGGCGAGGGCCCGCAGGCGGCCCGCCTTCACCATGCTCTCGGCGGTGGCGGCGTTGACGAAGCCGTACTGGGTCTCGCCGGAGACGAGGCTCGTCACCATCTCGGCCGCGCCGCCCTTCAGCGGCACGTGCACCACGTCGATGCCCGCGGCCCGGTTCAGGATCTCGGTGTCGAAATGGGGATAGGAGCCGAGGCCGCTGGTGGCGTAGTTCAGCTTGCCGGGATTCTTCTTCGCGTAGGCCACCAGCTCGGCGAAGGTCTTCGGCTCGAAGTTCACCGTGGTGGCCACCAGCGCGCCGGGCACTTCCGCCAGCTTCGTGACGACCCGCATGGACTCGTCGTAATTGAACGTCATCTTCTTGGAGAAGAGCAGCGGCGTGATGGTGTTGGTGGAGACGTTGCCGATGAACAGCGTGTAGCCGTCCGCCGGCTGGCGCACCACGTCCTGCATGCCGGTCAGCCCGAACGCGCCGGGCTTGTTCATCACGACGAAGCTCTGGTTGAACTTCTTGCCCATCTGGTCGGCCAGCGTGCGCCCGACGATGTCCGTGGCTCCGCCCGGCCCATAGGGCACGACGATGGTGACGAGCCGGTCGGGATAGGTCTGGGCCCCGGCCGCACCGGCAGCGAGCGTACAGGCGGCGACGGCGGCGAAAGCATGTGTGAGGCCGCGCTTCACGGCAAAACCAATGGCGTTCATGTTCCCTCCCTTGCGCCTCATCTTGTCGCTCCAGGCATAAGCTCGGCTGGCGCGAGGGCGTCATCTTGAGATCGATCCGGAAAGACGCGGACGATACCGTCGTTTATCGGTCGATCATTGTTCGGGGACGGTAGAAAGTTTGAGCCAGAAGCGCCAATTATATTTTTTGGCTCTGCCAATCACGGATGGTTATGCTGCGCAGCGGCAAAACCGTGGCGCGGCTGGCGAGGAACCAGCGCGCGGAGCGGCGGGTTCCCGCCATCTTCGCGCTTGCCGCCGCCGCCCCTCGGCTGCGAAGTGGGCGCGCGGGCGCGACGCGATTCCCCCGACTCCAGGCGACGGTTAAGGCGGAAGGCACCGGATGCGCACAATGAACCTCCAGACCGTGAGCTTCCTCACCGTCGTCGTCCTCGTGACCGTGGCCTTCTTCTGGCTGATGCTGCCCTTCTACGGGGCGCTGCTGTGGGCGGTCATCCTCGCCATCCTGTTCAACCCGCTCCAGCGCTGGCTGGTGCGGGTGCTGGGCGGGCGGGAGAACCTGGCGGCCGCGCTGAGCGTGCTCGCCTGCATCTGCATCGTGGTCCTGCCCGGCTCGGTGATCCTCGCCTCCCTCGCCCAGGAAGCGACCGGCCTCTACAACCAGATCTCCACCCGCAATTTCGACCCGGCCGAGATCGCGGGCCGCCTGCGCGAGGCGCTGCCCACGTTCCTGAAGGACGTGCTGCCGCCCTTTAACCTGGAGGGTTTCCGCGAGATCGAGGCGCGCCTCGCCTCGCTGCTGGGCGAGGCCTCGCAGGTCATCGCGGCACGGGCGCTGAGCATCGGCCAGGGCACGGCCCAGCTCTTCATCGGCCTCGGCGTGATGATCTACGTCCTGTTCTTCCTGTTCCGCGACGGCGGCACCCTCTCGGCGCGCATCCGCGAGGCGAGCCCCCTGAGCGCGCGCCACACGGACGACCTGCTGGGCAAGTTCTCCGACGTGCTCAAGGCCACGGTGAAGGGCAACGTGATCATCGCGGTGATCCAGGGCGCCATCGGCGGTGTCGCCTTCTGGCTGCTGGACCTGGAGGCGGCGCTGCTGTGGGGCGTGCTCATGGCCATGCTCTCCCTGGTGCCCGCCGTGGGCGCGTTCCTCATCTGGGGCCCCGCCGCGCTCTACCTGCTGGCTTCGGGCCAGTATCTGAAGGGCATCATCCTTCTGTGCATCGGCCTGTTCGTCATCAGCCTCATCGACAATCTGCTGCGCCCGCCGCTGGTGGGGAAGGGCACGCGCCTGCCGGACTACGTGGTCCTCGTCTCCACCCTCGGCGGGCTGTCGCTGTTCGGCATGAACGGCTTCGTCATCGGCCCGCTGATCGCGGCGCTGTTCGTCGCGGTGTGGTCGCTGTTCTCGGAGGACCAGGGCGGCGCGCGCCGGCCGTGAGGCGGGGCGCGCAGGCCCGTCACCGGACGGGCCGCCTCCGGGCGGCGAACCACCCGATGACGATCACCGCGGCCAGCACCACCAATTGCGCGGCCAGGAAGGGCGGCTCGCTCTGCGTGGGCGCCAAGGGCTGGAGCGCGGGCAGCTTCTGGAACGACTGCACCACCAGCACCACGAGGTTCAGGTAGAACGCCAGCGTGGCCGTGACGGCGTAGACGATGGTTGCGGCGCGGCTGCGGGCACGGGCGGGAAGGGCCGCCCCGGCCGCCGCCAGCAGCACCAGGGACACCACGCCGAACACGAAGGCGGGCGTGACGCCGCTGAACGGGAACAGGAAGCCGGTGATGCTGGTGAGCGCCGTGGTGACCAGGAAGCCGGCCTGCCAGCCGGGCAGCCAGCGCCCGGCGGCGAGGGCGGGCATGGCCACGAGCCCGGTGGCGATGCCCAGAAGGCTGATCGTCACATGGACCGTCAGCAGCGTGTCGATGGAAAGCCCGGGGATCATGGCAATGCTCCTGTATGGGGCCGCGTCAGGCGCGATAGCGCGCGGCGGGCATGCTGAGGGAGAGGTTGGGGCGCAGCGCCGTTCGGGCGGCGATGAACGCGTCGAATTCGGCGGTATCGGGCAAGGCGGGGATGGTGACGCGCTCGCCGAGGTCGAGCCCCGCGAGGGCGGCGTCCACCATGTCATGGACATCCATCACCATGGCGGGCGGAAGCCCGTGCATGGCTTCCTCGCTCCAGATGGCGGTGCGGGTGATGCCCGGCAGCACCGCCTGGACTTGGACGCCCTTCGGCCCCAGCTCGGCGTCGAGCGCCTCGGAAAAGGCCAGCACGAACGCCTTGGTCGCGGGATAGACCGCCGTGAAGGCGGCAGGCATCAGCGCCGTCACCGAGCTCATATTGATGATGGTGCCCGCCCCCTGGGCCGCGAGGCGCGGGGCGATGGCGGCCGCGAGCCGGGTCACGGCCAGCACGTTGAGGGCGATGAGGCTCGTCAGATAGGCCGGGTCGGCTTCGACGAAGGCGCTCTCGCCGGCGATGCCCGCATTGTTGACGAGGCCGCCGATGGTCGCGTCCTCGCGCAGCCGCGCTTCGACACGGGCGAGATCCTCGGGCCGGGCGAGGTCCGCGGGCAGGATGTCCACCTTGACGCCGTGGGCGGCGCGCAGGTCGGCGGCGAGGGCCTCCAGCCGGTCGGCGCGGCGCGCCACCAGAATGAGGCCGTGGCCGCGCCGGGCGAGCCGCTCGGCATAGACGGCGCCGATGCCGTCGGAGGCGCCGGTCACCAGGAAAGTCGTATTCGCCATGGATCTTCTCCTCTGAGGAAGAGCGGTGGCGGGCACGGGGCCCGCCGCGCAGGGTCAGTCCTGGATGAAAGCGAGAAGGTCGGCGTTGAACCGGTCCTGGTGGGTCTGGGTGAGGCCGTGGTCGGCGCCCTCATAGACCTTGAGCACAGCATGCGGGACAAGCTTGGCCGTGGCCAGCGCCGAGGCGCCGATGGGCACGATCTGGTCGTCGTCGCCGTGCAGGACCAAAGTGGGCTTGTCGAAGCGCTTCAGGTCGGCGTGGAAGTCGCTTTCCGAGAAGGCGCGGATGGAGTCGAGCTGGCCCTTCAGGCCGCCCATCATGCCCTGGAGCCAGAAGCCCTCCCGGATGCCCTCCGAGATGACGGCGCCAGGGCGGTTGTAGCCGTAGAAGGGGATCGTCAGGTCCTTGAAGAACTGGGAGCGGTTGTCGAACGTGCCCTTGCGGATGCCGTCGAACACCTCCAGCGGCAGGCCGCCGGGATTGGCCTCGGTCTTCAGCATCAGGGGCGGCACGGCGCCGATCAGGGCGATCTTGCCGACCCGCTCCGTGCCGTGGCGGCCCACATAGCGGGTGACTTCGCCGCCGCCGGTGGAGTGCCCCACCAGCACTGCGTCCTTTAGGTCCAGCGCGGTGATCAGTTCGGCGAGGTCGTCCGCATACTGGTCCATGGTGTTGCTGGCCCACACCTGGTCCGAGCGGCCGTGGCTGCGGCGGTCGTGGGCGATGGTGCGGAAGCCCTGGTTGGCGAAGAACACCATCTGGGCGTCCCAGGCATCGCCGCTCAGCGGCCAGCCATGGGAGAAGACGATGGGCCGGGCGTCCTTCGCGCCCCAGTCCTTGTAGAAGATGCGGGTGCCGTCCTGCGTGGTGATCGTGGACATTTTCGTAGTTCCTTCAAGTGCTTGGCGAGTTCGCTGGAACCGTTCGTTCCATGCTTGAAGGATGCACCGCACTGCCCGATCATCGGGATTGGCGGAGCCGACATTAGGCGGGCCAAAAACGACAATGGGGGCAGAGATGGTCGAAGGCGGGCAGGGGATGCCGAAGGCCGAGGTGGGGATCGTGCTCTATCCGGGCTGCCAGACCGCCATGGTCCACGGCATGACCGACCTCATGGACATTGCCGGCCATTTCTCCGACCAGCGCGGCGGCCCCCGGCTCAGGGTCAGCCATTGGCGCACGGACGCGGACGGGGACTGGAGCCGCGCCTTCGACACCCATCCCCATCTCGGGGGCGCCCAGGCCCCGGCGGTTCTTGTGGTTCCCGGGCGGCTCACCGGCCCCATGGAGGCGGAGGAGGCCGCGCCCTATGCGCGCTGGCTGCTGGACCGGCACGCCCAGGGCACCACCCTCGCCGCCACCTGCGGCGGGGTGTTCGCCCTGGCGGCCACCGGGCTCCTGTCGGGGCGGCCCGCCACCACGCACTGGCTGTTCGCCGATGCCTTCCGCACCCGCTTTCCGGACGTGCGGCTCGACACGGACCGGATGGTGATCGAGGACGGCGACATGGTCACTGCCGGCGGGCTCATGGCCTGGACGGACCTCGGCCTGCGGCTGGTGGACCGGCTCCTGGGCTCAACCGTCATGGCCGACACGGGCAGCTTCATGCTGATCGATTCCTCGGGACGGGAGCAGCGCCACTATTCGCGCTTCTCGCCCCGCCTCACCCATGGCGACGAGGCCATCCTGCGGGTGCAGCACTGGCTCCAGGCGCGGGAGGCGAAGGGGGTGAGCGTGCCGGAGATGGCGGGAATCATCGCCATGGAGGAGCGCACTTTCCAGCGCCGCTTCAAGGCCGCCACGGGCATGAAGCCCACCGAATATGCCCAGCACCTGCGCATCGGCAAGGCGCGCGAGCTGCTGGAATTCACCCGCCGATCGGTGGAGCAGATCGCCTATGCGGTGGGCTATGAGGATGCCGCCGCCTTCCGCAAGCTGTTCCACCGCATCGTCGGCCTCTCGCCCGGCGACTATCGCTCCCGCTTCGCGGCGCTCGCCACCGGCTGAGGCGCGGTTTCAGGCCCCGCCCGGCGGCAGGATGAGCAGCGGCCGAGCGAGGGCGGCCATCTCGGTATCTGGCAGGTCCCCAGCCCAGGTGGCCATCTGGAAGCGGCCGGGCCGGTCGAGGCTGGTGAGCCCCAGGTGCCAGACCCCCGGCGCGTAGCTGAGGCCCGCGTCCGGCTGCGCGATGAAGGCGGCGAGGCTCGCCATGTCGATGCCCCCGTCCGGCAGCGCCCCCGCCACCACCACCAGCGCCCGGCACGGGGACAGCGGCAGGAAGGCCTGCGCGGAATGGGGATGGCGCTCCAGCGCGCGCACCAGGATGGGGGCGGGCCGCACCTCCACGTCGAACACGGAGAGGCACAGGCGGGCCCGCGGGTCGGTGAAGGGCAGGTCCAGACACGTGTCGCGGCGCACGGCAAGGCCGTCATTCACGAGCACCGGAGCGCCCGTCTGAAGCACCGTGCCGTAGGGGGCGAACGCTTCGGCGGTGAGCGGCCGCGCCATGAGGCGCGGCGCGTCGGCGGCGAGGGGAGAAAGCGTGGTCACGGGGCGCCTTTCGGTATCGCCCCAGAGGTCGCCCGGGGCGCGGCGCCCGTCAAGTCACCGCCACCACCGCCATCATGCCGGTGGCCATGTGATAGAGGTGATGGCAGTGCAGGAACCACTCGCCCGCCTGCCCGCCGTCGAAGGCGATGGTCACGGGTATGTGGGGCGGCACCATCACCGTGTCCCGCAGGGCCCCCGCGAACCGGCGCCCGCCGATGCCCACCACCTGGAAATGATGGCCGTGCAGGTGCATGGGGTGGCTCATGGTGGTGGGATTCATGAAGGTCATCTCCACCCGCTCGCCCCGGCGCACCGCGAACGGCGCCCCCTCGCCATAGGTGCGTCCGTTGAGGGTCCAGCGATAGCCGGGCTCCTCGCCCAGCAGGATGGGGAAGCTCTTGTCCGCCTTGCGCGGCGCCAAGGGCTGGAGGGCGGAGAGGCGAGCCTCGAAGGCGAGGTCCATGAGCCCCTGGGCGCGGTCCGCCTTCTCCGGGAGGCGCGTGACGGGTGCGCCCGCGCTCGCCAGGACGAGGCCGGTGCGCCGGTCCGAGGCTTCCACCTGGGCGAGGACCGGGAAGGCGCCGCCACCCGCCGGGATGTCCACCAGAAGGTCGATGCGCTGGCCCTGCGCGAGCGGGAAGGCGTCCGCCGCCACGGGCGCGCAGGGCGTGCCGTCCACGGCGATGCAGCGCGGCGCGAGGCCCGGAACGGAGACGAAGAAGGCGGTGGCGGTGCCGCCATTGATGATGCGCAGCCGCACCCGGCCGCCCTTCTCCACCCGCACCACCTCCGGGTCCGCCAGCGTGCGGCGATTGGCGAGGAAGGCGTCATAGGCGATGTCGTTGGCATGGACCATCATGCCGCCCGCCATCCCCCCGGCGCCGCCCATGGCATGCCCGGAATGGTTCATCCCGGCCATGCTGGCGCCCGGCATGCTCGCGCCGGGGAGCATGGAATGTCCGGAATGGGTCATGCCCGCCATGCCCTGCGCGGGCGGAACGCTATTCATGCCCTGGGCGGGCGGAACGCTATTCATGCCCTGTGCGGGCGGCATGGCATGGCCCGTGGCCCCGTGGGCATTGCTTCCGCCCAGCCCGGCAAGGATCTCCTCCGGGCTGCGGAAGGAGAAGTCGTGCAGCATCACCACCACGTCCTGCGCGTCGCCCGCGTCCGCCTCGCGGGTCACGAGGGGGGCGGCCAGCAATTGCTGTTCGCTCAGGGTGTGGGAATGCATCCAGTGGGTGCCGGGGGTGAGGGGGAAGTCCACCATGTCGGTGCCGCCGGGCGCCAGCTCGCCGCCGCCGGGGCGCGCGCGGTCCTGGTCCGGGGGCGCCAGGATCTGGCCATGCCAGTGCATGACGAGGGGCGTTTGCGTCCCGTTCAGCAGCGCGCCGGACAGACGGTCCCCCGCCCGCGCGAAGATGCCGTCCCCGGACGGTCCCTTCACGGCGAACACCTTGGCGGCCTTGCCGTTCACGTCCAGGGACACGCTTTCCACGCTGAGCAGCGGCGCGGCGTAGAGGGGGCTGCGTCCGCCCGCGAGGGCGAGCACGCCGGCGGCGGCTCCGCCCGCCAGGAGGGCGCGGCGCGAGAGGGTGAGGGCGGGGTGCGATCGGGTCATGGCGGATGTCCTCGGCGGGATCAGTATTTGGCCTGGGCGGTGGAGCCGTCCGGCGCGGTGATCTGGATGGCGCCCTTCACGCCCCGGGGGATCGCCACCGGGGCGGTGCCGGTAAGGCGGCTGCCGCCGTCGGGCGCGAGGGCGAAGCGCTGGGCCTTGCCGTCCACCAGCAGGATGGCGTTGGCCTTGAAGCCGTCCGCCGGCACCGGGCGGTCCGCGCCGTCGCTGAGATAGAGCGCCACGGCGGGGGTGCCGTCCGCCACCAGTTCCGCGTGATAGGCGCCGGCATCCACCCGCAGCCCGCCATGGGCGCCCGCGCCCGGCTCGTGGGCGAGCGCCGGCAGGCACAGGAGCGGGACCGCGAGGGCGGCGGGCAGGAGGGAGCGGACGATCATGGCGAACTCCTTTCAGAACGTGTCGAGGCGCGCCCCGGCCGGGGCCGGGCCGCTCTCCCGCGCCGCCGCCACCAGCCGCTCCAGCGGGCGGCGGCCGTAGCGCAGGATCAGGACGGGGGTCAGCACCGCGTCCAGCAGCGTGGCGCTCACGAGGCCGCCGAAGATGGTGACGGCCACGGGATGCAGGATCTCCTTGCCCGGCACCTGCGCGCCGCTCATCAGCGGCAGCAGGGCGATGCCGGCGGAGACGGCGGTCATGAGGACCGGCGTCAGCCGCTCCTGACTGCCGCGCGCCACCAAAGCGGGGCCGAAGGCCAGCCCCTCGCCGATGGCGAGGTTGATGATGTGGCTGACCTTCAGGATGCCGTTGCGCGCGGCGATGCCGGTGAGCGTCACGAAGCCGACCATGCTCGCCACCGACAAGGGCTGGCCGGCGAGCGCGAGGGCCGCCACCGCGCCGATGAGCGCCAGCGGCACGCTGCCCATGATGACCAGGGCGAACAGGGCCGAGCGGTAGCGGCTCATGAGGATGGCGAAGACCAGGAGCAGCGAGACGGCGGCGAGCGCGCCGATGGTGCGCATGGATTCCTCCTGCGCGGCGAACGTGCCCTCCAGGCTCGCCGAGACCCCCGGCGGCAGCGGCGTGTCGGCCACCACCCGGCGCATGTCGGCGATGATGGCCGCCGCGTCGCGGCCCCCCGTCGTATTGGCGAGCACCACGATGCGCCGCCGCCCGCCCTCCCGCAGGATCTGGTTCGGCCCGTCCGTCTCCTTCACCTCCGCCACCTCGGACAGCGGCACCCAGCCGGACGGGGTTTCGATGAGCAGGCCGGAGAGGCCCTCGGCGGTGCGCGCGGCGTCGGGCAGGCGCAGGACGAGGTCGAAGCGCCGGTCCCCGTCCACGAGGCGCGACACGACGCGCCCGTTGGAGAGGCGCTCCACCGCCTCGGTCACGTCGGCGGGCCGCAGCCCGTGCAGCGCGGCGCGCCCGTAATCCACCCGCACCGTCACTTCCGGCACCCGCGCCTGCCGCTCCACCTGCAGGTCCGCGAGGCCCGGTATGTCCGCGAAGCGGCGGCGCAGGTCCTCGGCGGCGGCGCGCAGGGTGTCCAGGTCCGCGCCGAACAGCTTCAGGGCGATTTCGGCGCGCACGCCCGAGAGCATGTGGTCGAGCCGGTGGGAGATGGGCTGGCCCACATTGAAGGCGGCGGGCAGCACGGCGAGCCGGGTGCGGATGTCGTCCACGATCTCGGCCCGGCTGCGCGCGGAGGGGGCGAGGTCCACCTCGATCTCCGAGGCGTGGACGCCTTCCGCATGCTCGTCCAGTTCCGCGCGCCCGGTGCGCCGCCCCACCGCCCGCGCCTCGGGCACTTCCAGGATGAGCCGTTCCGCCGCGAGGCCCATGCGGTGGCTTTCCGCCAGCGACAGGCCGGGCCGGAACGACATGGAGATGGTGAGCGAGCCCTCGTTGAAGGGCGGCAGGAATGCGCGGGGCAGCGTGATAGCGGCAGCGACGGCGACGAGGCAGAGGAGCGCGGTGGCTGCCATGACGAGGCCGCCATGGCGGAAGGCGGCGGCGAGCAGCGCCCCGTAGCCCCGCTTCAGGGCGCGCACCAGCGCCCCGTCCCGCTCCCGGTGGCGGCTCAGGGCGGGCAGGAGATAGTAGGAGAGCACGGGCGTCAGCGTCAGCGACGTGACGAGGCTCGCCAGGATGGAGATGATGTAGGCCTGTCCCAGGGGCGCGAACAGCCGTCCCTCGATGCCCGGCAGGGCGAACAGGGGCACGAACACCAGCACGATGATGAGCGTGGCATAGACGATGCCGGAGCGCACCTCGCGGCTCGCGGCCACCACCACCTCGAACACCGGGCGCGGCGCGGGCGCGGCGGCGTTCTCCCGCAGGCGGCGGAAGATGTTCTCCACGTCCACCACCGCGTCGTCCACCAGTTCGCCGATGGCGATGGCGAGGCCGCCCAGGGTCATGGTGTTGATGGACAGGCCCAGGGCCTGGAACACGATGGCGGTGGTGAGCACCGAGACCGGGATGGCGGTGAGCGAGATGAAGGTGGTGCGCCAGTTCAGGAGGAACAGGAACAGCACCACGGCCACCACCCCCATGGCCTCCAGCAGCACGGTGCGCACATTGCCGATGGAGGCGGCGATGAAGTCCGCCTGCCGGAACACCGGCGGGGAGATGCGGATGCCGTCGGGCAGCGTGCGGTTGAGGTCGGCCACCGCCGCCTCCACCGCACGGGTCAGGGCGAGCGTGTCCGCCTCCGGCTGCTTCTCCACGGAGACGATGACGGCGGGCTGTCCCATATAGCCCGCATCCCCCCGCTTGGGCCGGGCCACGGCATCCACCTGCGCCACCTCGTGCAGGAAGACGGTGCCCCCGCCGGGGCGCGGAAGGGGGATGGACCTGATGTCGTCCAGGCTCACCGAGCGGCCGAGGCCGCGGATCAGGTATTCGCGCCCCGCGCTGTCCGCGAAGCCGCCGCCGGCATTGGCGCCGAACCCGTCGAGCGCCGCCTCCAGGGCGGCGAGGGAGAGGCCCTGCGCGCGCAGGGCGGCAAGGTCCGGCGCCACCCGGATCTGGCGCACCTCGCCCCCCATGGGAATGACCTGGGCGATGCCGGGAATGGCGAGCAGGCGCGGGCGGATGACGAAGTCCGCCGCCTCCCGCACCGCCATGGGGGAGGCGGTGTCGCTCGTCACCGCATACATGAGGACCTGCCCCATGATGGAGCTGACAGGCCCCATCTGGGGGGCGACGCCCGCCGGGAGCCGGTCGCGCACAAGGGCGAGGCGCTCAGCCACCTGCTGGCGGTTGCGGAAGATGTCGGTGCCGAAGTCGAATTCCGCATAGAGGATGGACAGCCCCACCCCGGAGGCGGAGCGCAGCCGCACGAGGCCGGGTAGGCCGTTCAGGGCGGTCTCCAGGGGAAAGGTGACGAGGGGTTCCACCTCGGCGGGGGCGAGGCCCTCCGCCTCCGTCATGATGGTGACGGTGGGCCGGTTGAGGTCCGGCAGCACGTCCACGGGCAGGCGGGTCGCGGCGAACGCGCCGTAGAGGACCAGCACCAGCGCGATGGCGAGGACCAGGAGGCGGTTGCGCAGGGAGAAGGTGACGAGGGCGGTGAACATGGCCGGCCTCAGCGGATCTGGTCGATGAGCTCGGCGCCCTCGGACACCACGCGGCGCCCGGGCTCCAGGCCCGCCACCACCAGCACCCGCGCGGCATCCAGCGGCTCGGTGCGCACCTCGCGGGGAACGAAGCGCTCAGCGCCCGCATGCTCGTAGACCAGCGCCTGGCCGTTCGCCCCGCGCACCAGGGCCGCGCGCGGCAGGGCGATGCCCGAGCGCGCCGGGCCGGCACCCGCGAGCACGGTGAGACGCTGGCCGACCCGCAGCCCCGCCGTCTCCCCCGTCACGGCGAACAGGACGGGGACGGCCTGGGCGCGGTCGGCCATGCCCGCCCCCACATAGGCGAGGGGAACGCTCCGCCCGTCCGGCAGGCGGCCTTGCGCCCCGCTCCGGCCCGCCTCCGGCGCGAAGCTCAGCGCTTCCACCCGGAGCCGGGACGGATCGAGGATGCGGAACACGACGGTGGCCGGTTCCGCCATCTGCCCGGCCACCGCGTCGGCGGTGGCGATCACGCCCGCGATCGGCGCCCGCAGGGCTTCCGGCTCCCGCTGCACCCGCTCCAGGTTGGCGCGCCGGGTCTGGAGGCCCTTCAACTCGATCTCCGCCTCTTCCACCTCGCGGCGCGTGACGGAGCCGGGAATGGCGGACAGGCGCTCGTAGCGCCGCTTCACCAGGGCGATCTGCTGGTCCAGCTCGAAGCCCTGCTGCTCCAAATCCTTCAGGTCCGAGGCGCCGATGGGGGGATGCACATAGGCGAGGATCTCGCCCGCCGCCACCGGCGCGCCCAGGGGCTTGAAGCCGCCCTCCGGCGGGGCGAGGCGCCCGCCCGCGGAGGCCTGGACGAGGCCGGAGCCGTTGGCGTCCGGCACCACCCGGCCCGGCAGTTCCAGCGCCCGCTCGAAGGTGCCCGGCGCCGCGCGCACGGTGCGCACGCCGAGAAGGCGCTGGCTGGGCTTGGGCAGGAACACCGAGCCGTCCGGCAGGCGCTGGGCGGTGTCGCGGGCGGCGGGTTCGGCCGCGCGCGCAACATCGGGAGCGGTGGCGAGCCCGAGCCCCAGCAGGGCCGGGAAAAGGAATGCGGCCGCGCGGCGCCGCGACATGGTGAGCACGCCCGCGAAGAAGCCCGCCACGAGGCCTACGAGCAGGACGGCGCCGACCCCGCCGGGAAGACCCCCGAACCGAGCCTCCACCGGCGCGGCTCGCCCCTCGGGCGCGGGCGGCGGCACGAGGAGGGTGGCGGCCAGCAGGTCCGCCGTGTCGCCCGCCGTCACCGTGAAGGCGAGGTCGTGGGCACCGGGCGCGGCGAGGAAGGGGGCGGGCATTTGGTAGGTGCCCGGCGACGCCTCGGTGGCCGCGCGGGTGCCCTCGGGCGTATCCACCTCGATGGCCGCGCCCGCCACGGGCGCGTTGTCGCCGAAACGGTCCAGATAGAGGGTCAGCACGCCCTCGCGCAGCACGGCCACCAGTTCGAAATCGGCGGACGCGGCCTCGGTGCGGGGCGCCTGCGCGAGCGCCTGGGGCGGGGGCGGGGCGCCATGGTCGTGGCCTTCATGGGCCAGCGCGCGCTCCGCCGCTCCGCTCGCCAGCGCCGCGCAGACGAGCAGCGCGGGCAGGCGGAGGTTTGGTCGGTGCCGCAGATGGAAGGCCATGCCTCGATCCGTCCCTGAGAAATCCGGTACGGAAGGCTGATAGCGCGGCGCCCGTCACGGCGCGTATCGCGTCTGTATCAGTTTGTTTCAGGCGGCGACGGAGGTCCCGCCTTCGGCAGGCGCAGGGTCACGCGCAGCCCGCCTTCGGGAGCGTTGGCGAGGGTGAGGGTGCCGCCATGGGCGCTCACCACCTCGTGCGCGATGGTGAGGCCGAGGCCGACGCCCCCGGTGGCGCGGCTGCGGGAGGCGTCCAGCCGCACGAACGGCTCCAGCACGGCGCCGAGCTGGTCCTCCGGGATTCCCGGCCCATCGTCGCGCACCGTCACCACCGCCTCGGCGCCGTCGTCGGCGAGCGTGACATGGGCGGCGCCGCCATAGGCGAGGGCGTTCTCCACGAGGTTCGACACCGCCCGCTTGAGGCCGAGCAGGCGCCCCGGCAGGACGAGGCGGGCGGGCGCCGACAGGTCCGCCTTCTGGCCCCGGTCGCGGGCGTCGTCCACGATGGTCTCCACCAGCGCCACGAGGTCCAGCGGACGCAAGGGTTCCGCCTCGCTCTCCCCGCGCAGGTAGGAGAGCGTGGCGTCCACCATCTGCTGCATCTCCTCCACGTCCGCCGCCATGGCGTCCCGCAGCACGGGATCGGCCACCTCCTCCAGGCGGAAGCGCAGGCGCGTCATGGGGGTGCGCAGGTCATGGGAGACCGCCGCCAGCGCCACGGTGCGCCGCTCGATGAGCCCGGCGATGCGCGCCTGCATGCCGTTGAAGGCATGGGCCAGCTCGCGCACCTCCCGTGGCCCCGTCTCCGGCAGGCGGGCGAGGGGCGCGGCCGGGGAGGCGGCAGCCACCCGGCGCGCCATGGAGCGCAGCGGCCGCGTGACCCAGGCGGCGATGGCGAGCGACAGGAGCAGGACGCCCGCCGCCATGAGGCTGGTGGAGAGCAGCGAGCCGTGGGTGCCGCCCGCCTGCGGCGCCGAGGCGAACAGGCGGGCATTGAGCCAGCTTCCGTCCGGCAGGCGCAGGGCCACCAGCGAGAGATGAGGATCCTCGCCGCCGCCCACGATGATGTCCGACGGGCCGAGGTCGGGCGCCAGCGCGCGCAGGTCCGCCGCGAGGCGGGCACCGGCCTCCGAGGGGCCGGGCGCGGCCAGCGGCTCGCGGCCCCAATGGGCGTCGAGCGTGCCGCCGGAGAGGTCGTGGGCGACGTCCTCGCGCCCCTCGACCGGCGCCGCCGCCACCGTCCGCCGCGCCGCCGCGAGCTGGTCCGCGAGGCGCACCGCGTGGACGGCGTGGCGCTCGCGCTCCAAGGCGTGCTCGTAGGTCCACAGGCTGAGGACGTGCACGATGACGATGCCCGCCACCGCCACCACGGCGGTGCGCGCAGCGAGGCTGTCCAGCGCGCGGATCATGAGCGTTCCACCTGCGGCGCGAACAGATAGCCCGCGCCGCGCACGGTCTTCACCATTTCCGGCCCGCCGTGGGAATCCAGCTTCTTGCGCAGGCGGCTCACCTGGATGTCGATGGCCCGGTCGAAGCCGGACGCGACGCGGTTCTTCGCCACGTCCATGAGGTGGTCGCGGGACAGGACGCGCTGGGGATGCTCCAGGAAGGTCAGCAGCAGGTCGTATTCGCCGGTGGAGAGGTCCACCACGGCGCCGTCCGGGTTGGTCAGCTCGCGGCGGCGCGTGTCCAGCGTCCAGCCGGAAAAGGCCAGCAGGTGCCCGGTGCCGGGCGCGCGCGGCCCCGCTGCCCGGGTGCGCCGCAGGACCGCGTGGATGCGGGCGATCAGCTCGCGGGGATTGAACGGCTTCACGAGATAGTCGTCGGCGCCGATTTCCAGCCCGACGATGCGGTCCACGTCGCTGCCGCGCGCGGTGAGCATGATGATGGGCACGTCGGAGGTGCGCCGCACTTCGCGGCACAGGTCGAGGCCGTTGGTGCCCGGCAGCATCACGTCCAGGATGACGAGGTCCACCGGCCCGGCGGCCAGCGCGGCGCGCATCTCGCGCCCGTCCTGCGCCGAGGAGACGCGGTGCCCGTTCTCACGCAGGAACTTGCCTGCGAGGCGGCGGATCTCGGCGTCGTCGTCGACGATGAGGATATGGCCTTCCGGCGTCACGGGTCGCGCTCCAGGTGGGAAGGACCGGGCAGGAATCCACCCTTAGAGCATTTCCGCCGCGGTTTGAAACGGCGGCCCGCACGCGGATCGGCATCACCGAAAAATGTGCACAAAATTGCCGGGCATCCACTTGCGCCGGGGGGCAAATCCTGTCTCCCTATCGTCGCATTTCTTGACCTTAAGTGCCTATTCGCACCGCGCGGGCGGGGTCCGCGCCTTCATCGGGATCGCCAGGATGGACGCCCTCTCTTCGCCGCTTCCGCTTGCCGTCGTCACCCAGCGCATCTGGCTGGAATGCAAGCGGGACCCGGAGAGCTCGGCCTATTTCGTTCCGTTCGTCTACCGGCTCAACCCCGATGTGGACGTGGACCGGCTGGAGGCGGCGCTGCGCGCGACCGTAGAGGCGCACCCGGCGCTGCGCTCGGTGGTGCGCGAGATCGAGGGGCGGCCGTTCCAGGTCGTCATGCCCACCCCCGCAACGGTGCTGGAGCGCGCCGAGACCTGGGAATGGGCCGTCACCAAGCCGTTCGACACCGAGAACGGGCCGCTGTTCCGCTTCGTGCTGTGCGGGGACATCTTCGTCATCAACGGCAGCCACATGGTGATGGACGGCGGCTCCATCCAGCTTCTGCTGGAGGAGGTGGCGGCGCGCTATGCGGGCGAGCCGGTGCCGCAGCCCGGCCCCGGCCCCGCGGAGTGGGACGCCCATGAGCGCGCCTATCTGGAGAGCGCGGACCATGCGGCCGACCGGGCCTATTGGACCGAGGCGCTGGCGCAGTCCGACTTCCATTCCGGCCTGCCCACCCGCCGCGTGAGCTACCAGGGCGAGCGCGACGGCAATTACTATTTCTCCCTGCGCCTGCCGCAGATGAAGGTGAGCCCCTTCGTCACCACGCTGGCCCTCGTCCAGGCGCTCATCCACCGCTACACCGAGCAGGAAGCGGTGGCGGTCCTCTATCCCACGGACCTGCGCGGCAAGGATTTCGCGCGGTCCATGGGCTCGTTCGTGAACTCGCTCATCGCCACCGCCACCTTCACGCCGGACCTCACCTTCGTGCAATTGGTGGCGCAGGTGCAGGAGCAGCGCCGCGCCACCCGCGTCCATGACCGGCTCTCCTTCCAGGAGGTGATCGCGGGCCTGCGCAAGGCGCGCCCCTCGGACACGCTGCAATTGCCCAATGTCTCGGTCTCCTGGGCGCGCCCGCTCTGGCCCTTCGCGCTCGGCACGCCGCTGCCGCTGGAGACGGTGGACTGCCAGACCGACCTCCTGTTCCTCGCCTTCGCCGACGGGGACCGGCTGGACGTGCGCCTGCATTACAGCGCCCGCCAGTTCACCCGCGCCTTCGTGGAGGAACTGGCCGCGCACCTGTCCGTGCTCGCCGACCTCGTGGCGGAAAATCCCGACACCCCGCTCTCCAAGCTGAAGCTCTCCACGGAGGCGGAGGACCGCCGCATGCAGGAGGAGTGGACGCCCGCGCCCCGCCCGCGCGGCGACCTCCAGCTCCTGCACGAAGCCTTTTCCGACTGGGCCGCGCGCCAGCCCGACGCGCCCGCGCTGCTGACGAGCGAGAAGACCATCACCTATGGCGAGATGGACCGGCTCACCAACCGCATCGCCCACGGCCTGCGGCGGCGCGGGGTGAAGCCCAACACCCTGGTGGCCGTGATGATGGAGAAGGGATGGGAGCAGGCGGTGGCCTGCATGGCCATCCTGAAGGCGGGCGGCGGCTACCTGCCGGTCAACGCCACCTGGCCCGCCGACCGCATGGACAGCGTGAACGAACAGGGCGATGTGAGCGTCGTCCTGAGCCAGCAGCGCGTGCTGGACCGGCTGGGCCGCCCCGGCCTCGCGGTGGACGACCCCGCCCTCTGGGCCGACGAGCCGGACACCCGCCTGCCGGTCGTGAACGACATCGGCGACATCTGCTACGTGCTGTTCACCTCGGGCTCCACCGGCAAGCCGAAGGGCGTCACGCTCACCCATTTCAGCGTGATGAACACCCTGCGCAACGCCAATGAGCAGCACGGCGTCGGCCCCGGCGACCGCTCGCTGCAATTGTCGGATTTCAGCTTCGACCTCTCGGTCTACGACATTTTCGGCATGCTCTCGGCGGGCGCGGGCGTCGTCATCCCCCACGAGGACCGCCATCTGGAGCCGCCCCACTGGGTGGAGATCGCCCGCCAGCACAAGGCGAGCATCTGGACCAGCGTGCCCATGTATGTGGACATGTGGGCGCAGTCCGGCGAGCCGCTTCCCGACATGCGCGTGTTCATGATGGGCGGCGACAAGATCCCCACGGACCTGCCCGCCCGCATCCGGCAACTGGCGCCCAACGCGATGCTCTGGAGCGTCGGCGGCCCCACCGAGACCTCCATCATCTCCAACTGGTACCCCATCGGCGACGTGGACCCCATCTGGACCACCATCCCCTATGGGCGCGCCATGCTGAACCAGAAGATGCTGGTCCTCGACCAGTCGCTGAACACGTGCCCGCCCTTCATGCCCGGCCGCATCTTCATGGGCGGCGTGTGCCTCGCGCGGGGCTATTGGAAGGACCAGGAGAAGACCGACGCCGCCTTCGTCACCTATCCGACCACCGGAGAGCGCATCTATTACACGGGCGACCTCGGGCGCTGGCTGCCGGACGGGCAGGTGGAATTCCTCGGCCGCGCGGACTTCCAGGTGAAGGTCAACGGCTTCCGGGTGGAACTGGGCGAGATCGAGGGGGCCATCCAGTCGCTGCCGGGCGTCAAGGCGGCCATCGTGGACGGCCAGGACCAGCCCAACCGCAAGGGCAAGTTCCTGGTGGCCTATGTGGTGAGCGACACGCCGCTGGACGCCGCGCAGATGCGCGCCTCCCTCCAGGATTTGCTGCCCTATTACATGATCCCGCGCGTGTTCGTGCCGCTGGAGCGCATTCCCCTGTCCGCCAACGGCAAGGTGGACCGCAAGGCCCTGCCCAAGCCGGACGTGGCCCGCATGGCCGGGGAACTGGCCTATGTGGCGCCCCGCACGCCGCTGGAGGCGAAGCTGGTGGAGATCTGGCAGGATGTGCTGGAGCACCAGCCCATCGGCATCCACGACAATTTCTACGCCCTGGGCGGGGATTCGCTCCTCGCCGTGCACCTGGGCATCCGCGCCCGCGAGGCGGGGCTCGCCTTCGATCCCACCGTGCTCCAGCGCACGCCCACCATTGCCGAACTGGTGCAGGGCCTCGCGCCGCTGACGGACGCGGAAGAGGTGGTGGACGTGGAAGCGGTGGGCGAGGTGCCGCTCTCGCCCATGCAGCGCTATTTCTTCACCTGGGCCACCGAGCGGCCCCAGCAGTTCAACGTCTCGGCCGTGTTCCGCTGCGACGTGGAGCCGGGGCGCCTGTCGGCGGCGCTGGAAACCCTGGTGGCGCATACGGATTCTCTCCGGCTGCGGTTCCGCGACGGGCGGCAATTCTATGCGGAGCAGGGGCTCGACGTGCCGCTCGCCTGCGCGGACGTCCCGCTCGCCGAGGTGGGCGCCTATGCGGCGCGCATGCAGGAGACGCTGGACCTGGAAAATGGGCCGGTGATGCGCGCGGCGCTGCTTACCACGGAGGAGGGCCAGCGGCTCGTGCTCATCTGCCACCACCTGCTCACGGACGGCCTGTCCTGGGGCTCCGTGGTGCGCGACCTCCAGCGCGCCTATCTCGGCCAGACGCTGGCCCAGCCGGGCGGCACCTACAAGGGCTGGGTGGAAGGGCTGGTGCGCTACGCCACCAGCGATGAAGCCGAGCGGCAATTCCCCTATTGGCTGGCCCAGCAGGGCCCCACCTTCCCGCCGGACGACGCCGCGCCGGGCGCGCGCCAGCGCGACATCGTCACCTTCACGGCGCCCATGCTGGATGCGGCGCCCGACCATTCCTATGAGCGCGTGGCGGCGGCCCTCGTGGAGGCGTCCGGCCAGGACCGGCTGATGCTGCATCTGGTGGGCCATGGGCGCGAGGGCGTGGTGCCGGGCATCGACCCCACCCGCATCTGCGGCTGGTTCACCACCCATACGCCCCTGGTGCTCTCCGGCGGACTTTCGGACGTGGTGAGCCAGTTGCGCGCCATGCCCCAGCACGGCATCGCCCATGGCGCGCTGCGCGCCTATCACCCGCGCGGCGGGGAACTGGCGGTGCAGGACAAGGTCCGCATCCTCTACAATTTCTTCGGCGATACCTGGGACACCAGCTTCCGCGGCCCGGTGTTCGAGAAGCCGGAGGAGGACCTGCTCTACCTGAAGAACTATGCCTATGCGGACAATCCGGCGGATTACGACCTCTATCTCGTGGCCATCATCCACGAGGGCAAGCTGCTGATCCGCTTCCAGTATTCCGGGCTCAACTATCGCGCGGAGACGATAAGCGCGCTGGCGGAGCGCATGCGGGCGAGCCTTGAAGCGAACCTCGCCCACGCGGTCGGCAATCCCGTATGACGGCGCTGTTCCTGCTGATCCTGGTGGATTCCATCAGCGCCACGGTAATCATCCCGCTGCTGGGCCCGCTGCTCATCGAGCCCGCGACGCTGATCTTCCTGCCCGACGCCTCGGTGGGCGTGCGCAATTTCGTGAGCGGGCTGCTGGTGGCGGTCTATGTGTTCCTCATGCTCTACATGGCGCCTGTTCTGGGGCGCCTGTCGGACATGTGGGGGCGGCGGCCGGTGCTGCTCCTGTGCGCGACTGGCGTGCTGCTGGGCAATTTGCTGGCGGGCTTCGCCATCGAATTCCAGAGCCTCGCCCTGCTGTTCCTGGGGCGGTTCGTGGGCGGGGCGACGGCGGCGGCCCAATCCACCGCGCAGGCGGCGCTGGTGGACCTCGGCAGCAACAAGGCGCGGCTGCTGAGCTACGCCATGCTGTTCTCCTCGCTCGGCTTCGTGCTGGGGCCGGTGGTGGCCTCCAGCCTCTCCCACATCTCCTTCGCCGCGCCCCTGCATTTGTGCACGGCGCTGACCCTGGTGGCCCTCGCCTTGCTCTATTTCACCTACCGGGAGGAGGAGCGGCCCGGCCGGACCATGGACTGGTCCTCCATTTCCATCTGGGAGGGCGTGAGCTGCTTCAAGGAGGCGGCGCGGGACGGTTCGGTGCGCGGCATCCTCGGCGCCTTCCTGCTCATGCAGGTGGCGTGGGGCAGCTTCTTCGTCTTCATCTCGGTCTATCTCATGCAGGCGCCGGGCCTCGACATGAATCTGACCCAGGTGGGCATCTTCATGTCGGTGATGGGCATCGGCTTCTGCATCTCCAACGGCCTCGTCCAGCCCGCGCTCTCGGAGCGCTTCCCCATGCGCACCCTGGCGGTGGCGGGGCTGGGGCTCAATGCCGTCACCATGGTCCTGTGCCTCGTCCTCGGCACGCCCTATCTGGAATACGGCGCGGCGCTCATGGCGGGGATCACGGTGAACGTCGCCTATCCCTCCATCGTCACCCTCCTGTCGGACCGGGTGAGCGCGGAGCGGCAGGGCTGGATCCTCGGCATGGTGGGCTCGGCCGCCGCCATGGGATGGGGCATTTCCTCCATCGTGTCCGGCGCCATCGGCGGGCTGGGCCATGCCCTGCCGGTGGTGATGGCAGCGGTGCTCATGGCGGGCGCGGCGCTGGCCATGACGGTCGCGGGCTCCCGCCGGACCGCCTGAGCGGGAACCGGCGCGGGGCAGGCGGGTTGAGCGGGCAGGCCCGCTCAGGAGGACGCCATGCCACAGGGCGACAAGTCCAAATATACCGACAAGCAGAAGCGCAAGGCGGCGCATATCGCCGAGGGCTACGAGGACAAGGGCGTGCCGGAGGCGGAAGCCGAGGCGCGGGCCTGGGCCACCGTCAACAAGGACGACGGCGGCGGCAAGGCGCCCGGCGGCTCCGGCCGGGGCAAGCAGACCGGCCACCCCGCCGCCCACAAGGGCGGGCGCGCGGGCGGCGCCGCCTCCGCATCCCGAACCCCCGCCGAGCGCTCGGCCTCCGCCAAGAAGGCGGCGGCGACGCGCAAGCGGAATGCGAAGGCCGCCGGCTGAACGTCGCGGCATCGGGATTGTGCACTGCGGGAACCTGCGGTGACGTCCGCTGTTGGTCCGGGGAGGGGCCTTCGCGGGAGATCCCATGGACCGCTTCACACAGATGCTCGATGCCCTGGACGGGGCGCTCGCCTGGGTGCCGAGCTGGGTGGTGAGCCTGGTGCTCTTCGCCCTCGCCATTCTTCTCGCCCGCGGGGTGCACGGCTTCGTGTTCCGCATCCTGACCCGCTGGGTGAGCGGGATGGATCTGTTCTGGCGCTCGCTGGTCTCCCGCACGGAAGGACCGACGCGCCTCGCCGCCATCACGGTCGCCCTGGGGTTTGCGGCCAATGCCGCCCCGCTCACCCTCCATCAGGCGGCGATCGTCCAGCAATGCTTGCTCCTGTGCTTCATCGCACTGCTGGCCTGGCTCGCCAACACGGTGCTGCACATCTGGGTCACGGTCTATCTGCGGCGCTTCAAGCTGGATGCCGAGGACAATCTCCTCGCCCGCAAGCACGTCACGCAGACCCGCATCCTGCGCCGCGTCGCCGGCATCATTATCTTCACCGTGGCGCTTTCGGCGGCGCTCATGTCGTTCGAGGATGTGCGCCAGTACGGCGTCAGCCTCCTGGCCTCGGCGGGCGTGGCGGGGCTGGTTCTGGGCCTCGCGCTCCAGCCGGTGCTGAAGAACCTGTTCGCGGGCATCCAGCTCGCCGTTACCCAGCCGATCCGCATCGACGACGCCCTGCTGGTGGAGGGCGAATGGGGATGGGTGGAGGAGATCACCTCGACTTATGTGGTGCTCAAGCTGTGGGACTGGCGCCGCCTCATCCTGCCGCTGAGCTATTTCATGGAGAAGCCGTTCCAGAACTGGACCCGCGAGGGCTCGGCGCTCATCGGCACGGTGATGATCTACCTGGATTACGGGGTGCCCATCGCCGAGGTGCGGCGCAAGGTGGAGGAGATCGCGGGTGCCTCGCGCCTGTGGGACCGGCAGGTGGTGAACGTGCAGGTGACAGATTTCCGCGAGAGCGTGATGGAGGTGCGCATCCTGGTGAGCGCGGGCAACGGGGGGCGGACCTTCGACCTGCGCTGCGAGGTGCGCGAAAAGCTCATCGCCTATCTCCAGGAAGCCTATCCCCACGCTTTGCCGCGCCTGCGCACGGAATTCGCGGGGCCGGAGGCCGGGCACGCGCCGCTGGCGACCGCCTCAGCCGCGCGCGGCTGACCGCTCCAGGCTCGCGCGGGCCGGTCCCAGGGCCGGCGCCGGGCCGGTGGAGCGGCGGATCACCAGTTCGATGGGCAGTTCCTGCCGCAAAGGCGGCTCCTGCCCCTTGAGGCGGGCCAGGAGATGCGCGGCCACGGAGCGGCCGAGATCGGTGGTCGGCAGGTGGACCGTGGTGAGCGCCGGCGTCAGGTGGGCGGCGATCTCCAGATTGTCGATGCCCGCGAGGGACACCTGGTCCGGCACGCCGATGCCGCTCGCCTGCGCCTCCAGCAGCGCGCCCGCCGCCAGCAGGTCGTTGCCGCAGACGATGGCGGTGGGCGGCTCGGCCCGCGCCATCAGTTCCGCAAGGCCAGCCCGCCCGCCGGTGAGGGTGAAGGAGGTCTCGATGACGGAGGAGGGGGGCAGGTCCAGCCCGCGCGCCGCCAGCGCCGCCCGCACTCCCTCGACGCGCATGCGGGCGCGGTCGTTGGCGCGGGTGTGGCCCGAGATCATGCCGAAGCTGCGATGGCCGAGGTCGAGCAGGTACTCGGCCACGATGCGCCCGGCGCGCACATTGTCGAAGCCGATGGAGGGCACGCGCGGGTCGAACGACCAGCTCAGCACCACGGGCACCGGGGCCGTGGTCAGCAGCGCCCAAGTCTCGTCCAGATGGTCCGCGCCCACCACCATGAGCGCGTCCACCCCGCGCGCCAGCATGGCCTTCACCGCCGCCGCCTCCAGGGCGGGCACATAGTCGGACGCGGCGATGAGGAGCTGGTAGCCGCTCGCCGCCAGCTCGGTCTGCATGGCCTGGATGGCGCGGGCGAAGATGGCGTGGTCGAGCGTCGGCACCACTGCCCCGATGGTGAGCGTCTTGCCCGAGGCGAGGGCGCGGGCGGCGCCGCCGGGCACGTAATGAAGCCGCGCGATGGCGCCCTGGACGCGCGCCAGCGTGTCCTCCTGGAGCAGGTCGGGGCGGGAGAGCGCGCGCGAGACGGTGGCGGTGGAGACCCCCGCCAGCCGCGCCACATCTTCGAGGGTTGCCTTGGTCCGCCGGTTCATGAGCGCCGTTCTGCTTGTTCTTGGGGCCGGGTCCGACGCACCGAGTTTGCCGATCTTTGCAGACGCTTTCAATTGGCGATTGCGCGAGCTTTTCCCTTGCCGGCCGGAAAACCCTGCTTGACAGGGGAAGTGCGGATGATAGCTTTCATGTAAGCGCTTTCATAGAAGCTTCCTGGAGAGGCCGCGAGCGCCAACACCCCCGCAGACGGGGTGTCCAAAAGGGAGGAGTTCATGCCGCTCAGCCGACGATCGGCCGTGGGATTGGCGACGCTCGCCGTGGTGGCGCTCGCCTGGGTGCTGCTCACGGGCGTGACGGGCCTCGTTTCGCCCGGCCGCTTTCCGACCCCCGCCGACACCTGGGCCGCCGGCCTCCAGGCCATGATGCGCGGCTATGGCGACGCGACGCTCGCCGTGCATGTGCTCCAGTCCCTCAAGCTGGTGGCCCTCGGCTTCCTCGCCTCCATCGTCGTGGGCGTGCCGCTCGGCCTGCTCATGGGCTGGAGCAAGACCGCCGAGGCGGTGCTGAACCCGGTCTTCATGCTCCTGCGGCCCATCCCGCCGCTCGCCTGGATCCCGCTCGCCATCCTCTGGCTGGGCCTCGGCGACGGCGCCAAGATCCTGGTCATCTTCTTCGCCGCCTTCGTGCCCTCGGTCATCAATACCCAGGTGGGCGTGAAGACCATCGAGCGCCCGGTCATCGAGGCCGCCCGCATGCTGGGCACGCCGCGCTGGCGCTTCGTGCGAGAAGTGCTGGTGCCCGGCGCCTCTCCCATGATCTTCACCGGCCTGCGGCTGTCGCTCCAGGCGAGCTGGACCACCCTCGTCGCGGCGGAACTGGTGGGCGCGCTGGCGGGGCTCGGCCACATGCTGAACCTCGCCCAGCAGGACCTCTATCCCGGCATGATCCTGGTGGGCATGGTCTGCGTCGCCATCTTCGGCGCCCTCACCACGGCGCTGCTCGGCGCGGTGGAGCGGCGCGCCCTGTCGTGGAAGCGGGTGCGGGGAGGGGCGGCATGACCGGCGTCATGGATCCCACCCGCCGCCTGCTGCTGGGCGCCTGCGGCCTCGTCGGCTTCTTCGGCCTCTGGGCGGGCATCGCCGGCAGCGGGCTCGTGGCCCCCACCTTCCTGCCCGGGCCGCTGGACGTGGCGCGGCGGCTGGTCTTCCTCCTCACGGAGAGCTTCGCGGGCGGCACGCTGCCCGCCCATCTCTGGTCGAGCCTCCAGCGTTTCGCGGCGGGCTACCTTCTGGCGGCGGCGGTGGGCGTGCCTCTCGGCCTGCTCATGGGGCGCTTCCGCACCCTGGACGACATCGTCTCGCCCCTGTTCGACGCCCTGCGCTTCATCGCGCCCATCGCTTGGGTGCCGTTCGCGGCGCTTTGGTTCGGCACGGGGTTCGGCGGCCCGGTCCTCATCATCTTCTCCGGCGCCTTCCCGCCCTGCCTGCTCAACGCCTATCGCGGCGCCCGGCATGTGGACCCGCGCTACCTGGAAGCGGCCGAGATGCTGGGCACGCCCAGCGGGCGCATCATCACCGAAGTCCTCCTGCCCGCCTCGGTGCCCTCCATCATCGCCGGGCTGCGCATCGGCGCGGGCCTCGGCTGGCAGTCCCTGGTGGGCGCGGAGCTGATCGTCGCCTCCACGGGCGTCGGCTACCTCATGGTCCAGGCGCAGAGCGCCGTCTCCACCACCACCGTGATGGTCGGCATGGCCGCCATCGGCTTCATCGGCGTCCTCATCGACGTCGCATTGCGCACCATCGAGGCGCGAATCCACCGCCGCCTCGGCGGAGCTTGAGAGGACGAGATGAGCAGCATCCGCTTCGATGCCGTCGGCAAGAGTTTCGGCGGCGGGGTCCAGGCCCTCCAGGACATCAATCTCGACGTGGCGGACAAGGAGTTCGTCGCCATCGTCGGCCCCTCGGGCTGCGGCAAGACCACGTGCCTGCGCATGGCCGCCGGGTTCGATTTTCCCACCAGCGGGCGTGTCCTGGTGGGCAACAGCGAGGTCACGAAGCCGGGGCCGGACCGGGCCGTGGTGTTCCAGCAATTCGCGCTCTTCCCCTGGAAGACCGTGACCGAGAACATCGAGCTGGGCCTGCGCAACAAGGGCGTCGCCCGCGACGAGCGCAAGGCGCGGGTGGCGGACGCGGTGGCCATGATCGGCCTTGGCGGCTACGAGGATTCCTATCCCCACCAGCTTTCCGGCGGCATGCAGCAGCGTGTCGCCATCGCCCGCGCCTATGTGCTGGACCCGCAGGTGCTGCTCATGGACGAGCCGTTCGGCGCGCTCGATGCGCAGACCCGCGTGGTGATGCAGGAGGAGCTGGTGCGCCTCGCCCGGCTCAATCCGCGCACCGTCCTCTTCATCACCCATGGCGTGGAGGAGGCGGTCTATCTGGCGGACCGGGTGGCGATCATGACCCGCCGCCCCGGCCGCATCAAGGAAGTGGTGGACGTGAAGTCCGTCCGCATCGCCGAGCGCTGGGACAGCCACAGCCGCATCGAGGACGTGATGGACCTGGAATCCTTCGTCCATCTGCGCACCCACATCTGGAAATCGCTGCGCGAGGAAAAGGCCGGCGCTGACCATTGAGACGCCGAAGCAAAACAGCCGGGCAAGTCCGGCACCATAGGGAGAAAACGAAATGAAGCTGTCGTCGGTCCGGCATTTCGCCGCCAAACACGTCGCCGCCACCTTCGTGTCGGCCGCCCTCGTCCTCTCGCCCGTCGCGGCGGGAGCCGAGGCGCTGAAGAAGATCAACATCTCCTATCAGCCCTCGCTCTATTGGGCGCTGCCCTTCTACATCGCCGCCGAGAAGGGCTGGTGGAAGCAGGTGGGCCTCGACCCCACCTTCGTCACCTTCCCGGCGGGCGCGCCCCAGGTGGCCGCCGCCCAGGCCGGCTCCTGGGACGTGGGCGGCACCGGCTCGGTGCCCGCCGTGCTGGGCGCCGCGCGCTTCGGCCTCGTGACCGTGGGCATCACCAACGACGAGTCCAAGACCAACGCCATGATGGCGCGCGCCGACAAGGTGGAGGCCATCAAGAAGGACCCGGCCTCGCTCAAGGGCCAGAAGCTGCTGCTCACCACCAATTCCACGGTGGATTACGCGGCCCGCAACTGCCTCGCCAAATGGGGCCTGAAGGCGGGCGAGATGCAGTTCATCAATCTCGGCCAGGCGCAGATCATCTCCGCCATGATGGCCAATAACGGCGACGTGGTCGGCGTCTGGGCGCCGCACACCTACACGCTGGAGGAGAAGGCGGGCGCGAAGGTCCTGTGCTCGGGTGCGGATGCCGGGGCCATGGTGCCCGGCGCCCTGGTGGTGCGCCCCGCCTTCGCCAAGGACAATCCCGAGGACGTGGCGAAGGTGCTCGCCGTCTATGTGCGCGGCTGGAGCTGGGCCAAGGCTCATCCCAAGGAAGCCCGCGAGATGGCCAAGCGCTTCTATGCGGCGGGCGGCGTGGACGCCTCCGACAGCGCCATCGACCAGGAATTCGCCCTGCGCCCCACCTACAGCCTCGCCGAGGAAAATCGCCTGATGGACCGCGCCAAGGGCGCGTCGGAGCTGGACGGCTGGCTGACCCGCATCGGCGGCTTCATGGCCGAGGTGGGCACCATCCCGTCCTCGCCGGACCCGAAGTCCTACGTGGACGACAGCTTCATGAAGAAGGTCGCCGCCGACCCGAAGCTGAAGGCGTTCGCGACCGAATTCGACAAGACCAACTGACGCCGCCGCAGCGGCATTCCCAAACCGAGCGCCTGCGCGCGATGGAGAGGTCAAGATGACCATTGAGTATCTGAAGCGAGCGACCAAGACCCCGGATACGGAGACGGGGACGGCGCGCGAGGTCGTCACCACCATGCTCGCCGAGATCGAGCAGCGCGGCGAGGACGCGGTGCGGGACTATGCCCTGAAGCTGGACAAGTGGGACGGCCCCATCCTCGTCACCCGCGAGGAGATGGAGCGCCGCGCGGCGGAGGTGCCGGAGGGCGTGCGGCGGGACATCGAGTTCGCCGCCGCCCAGGTTCGCCGCTTCGCCGAGGCCCAGCGCGACAGCGTGAAGGACTTCTCGGTGGAACTGGTGCCCGGCCTCACGGCCGGGCAGCGGCTCGTGCCCTGCAACGTGGCCGGCTGCTACGTGCCCACCGGCCGCTACGCCCACATCGCCTCCGCCTACATGTCCATCGCCACCGCCAAGGCGGCGGGGGTGGAGACGGTGGTGGCCTGCTCCACCCCGTTCCGGGGCGGCAGCATCCATCCCTATGTGCTCTATGCCATGAAGGTGGCGGGTGCGGACGTGGTGATGACGCTGGGCGGCGTGCAGGCCATCGCCGCCATGGCGTTCGGCCTGTTCACCGGCAAGCCGGCGGACATCATCGTGGGGCCGGGCAACAAGTTCGTGGCCGAGGCCAAGCGCATGCTGTTCGGCCGGGTGGGCATCGACGTGTTCGCCGGTCCCTCCGAAGTGGCTGTCATCGCGGACGAGACCGCCGATCCCATGATGGTGGCGGTGGATCTGGTGGGGCAGGCCGAGCACGGCCATGAAAGCCCGGCCTGGCTCTTCACCTCCTCCCGCGCCATCGCCGACGAGGTGATGCGCCTCGTGCCGAAGCTCATCGCCGACCTGCCCCCCACCGCCCGTGACGCGGCGGGCGCCGCCTGGCGGGACTATGGCGAAGTGGTCCTGTGCGACAGCCGCGCGGAACTGGTTGAGGTGTCCGACCGCTATGCCAGCGAGCACCTGGAGATCCATGCGGCGGACCTCGATTGGTGGCTGGCGAACCTCACCAATTACGGCTCCCTGTTCCTGGGCGAGGAGACCACGGTGGCGTTCGGCGACAAGACCTCGGGGCCGAACCACATCCTGCCCACCAAGTTCGCGGCCCGCTATTCGGCCGGGCTCTCGGTGCACAAGTTCCTGAAGCCGCTCACCTGGCAGCGCATGGACCGGGAAGCCTGCAAGTCCATCGCCCAGGTCACGGCCCGCATCTCGCGCCTGGAAGGCATGGAGGCCCATGCGCGCACCGGCGACCACCGGCTCGCGAAATACTTCCCGGGGCACAATTTCGACATGGGCGTGGCGGTGGACGCCTGAGCCATGGGCAGCATCTCCTCCCTGTTCGACCTCACCGGGCGCACCGCGCTGGTGACGGGCGGAAGCTCGGGCATCGGCCTTGCCATCGCGCAGGCTTTGGCGGGGGCCGGGGCCGGCGTGGTCCTGGCCGCCCGGCGCCCGGCCGAGCTTGAGGCGGCGGGCACCGCCCTGCGCAGCGCGGGCGCCGACTGCCGCTGGCTGGTGGCGGACCTCGCCGCCGCCGGGGCCGCCGAGACGCTGGCGGCCGAGGCCCTCGCCGGCGGGCCGGTGGACATCGTCGTCAATGCCGCCGGCATGAATTTGCGCCAGCCCTATGGGGAGGTGAGCCCGGAGGCGTTCGACCTGCACCTCGCGGTGCATGTGCGCGCGCCCTTCCTGCTGGTGCAGAAGCTCGCGCCCGCCATGGCGGAGCGGGGCTGGGGGCGGGTGATCAACATCGCCTCGCTCCAGTCCTTCCGCGCCTTCCCCAATTCGGCGCCCTACGGCGCCGCGAAGGGGGCCATCGCCCAATTGACCCGCGCCATGGCCGAGGCGTGGTCGCCGCGCGGCATCACCTGCAACGCCATCGCCCCCGGCTTCTTCCCCACCGCCCTCACCCAGGCCGTGTTCGAGGATGAGGCCCGCTCCGCCCACAACGCCGCCCAGACGGCCATGGGGCGGAACGGGAGGCTGGAGGATCTGGCCGGACCGGCGGTGTTCCTGGCCTCCGACGCGTCGGGCTATGTCACAGGGCAGATTCTGGCGGTGGATGGGGGATTTACGGCGAAATGAGCGGGAACAACCCATGAAAGCGCTGGTCTATACCGGGCCCAACAGCCTCGAACTGCGCCACGAGCCCGAGCCCGTGCCGGGCAATGACGAGGTCCTGGTACGCGTGGAGGCGGTGGGCATCTGCGGCTCCGACATGCATGCCTATCACGGCCATGACGCCCGCCGCCCGGCGCCGCTCATCCTCGGCCACGAGGCCGCGGGGCGCATCGCGACGGGTCCGCGGGCGGGCGAGCGCGTCACGGTCAACCCCTTGGTGACATGCGGCTTTTGCCCTTCCTGCGAGGCGGGGCGGCCGCATCTGTGCGCCGACCGGCAGATCCTCTCCATGCCCCCGCGCCCCGGTGCCTTCGCCGAGCTGGTGCGGGTGCCCGAGCGCAATCTGGTGAGCGTGCCGGAAGGCTTCCCCATTGCCCACGCCGCTCTCGCGGAGCCGGTGGCGGTCTCCTACCACGCGGTCAATGCCGGCGCCCGGTTGCTGGATTGTCCTTTGCCCGCAGCACGTTGCCTCGTGCTGGGCGGTGGCGCCATCGGCCTTGCGGCGGCCCTCGTCCTCGCCATGCAGGGGGCGGCGGAGATCCGCGTGGCCGAGCCCCATCCCGGCCGCCGGGCCACCGTGGAACGCGCCGGCCGCTTCCGCTGCTACGCCCCCGGCGAAGCGGGCGAGCCCGCCGACGGGTCCGTGGACCTGGTGATCGACGCGGTGGGCGCCGCCGCCACCCGCGCCGCCGCGAGCCGCCTCGTGCGGCCGGGCGGAGTCATTGTCCATGCGGGTCTGCTGCCGGGCGCGGACGGGTTCGACGTGCGCCGCATCACCCTCCAGGAGATCATCGTCACCGGCACCTATTGCTACACGCCGGCGGATTTCCGCGCGACCGTGGACGCCCTGGTGTCCGGGCGGCTCGGCGATCTGTCCTGGATCGAGGAGCGGGACTTTTCCGACGCGGTCGGCGCCTTCGCCGATATCGACGCCGCCCGCACGGACGCGGCGAAGGTGGTGCTGAGACTCTGATTGTCCCCCGTCTACTTGTATGATAACCGGGAGACATGAGCCTCGAAATCCCCCGCGCACCCCGCCTGTCGGACGAAGTGGCCCGCCGCCTGGGCGATGCCATTCGCGGCGGTGCCTTCGCGCCCGGCGAGCGCCTGCCCTCCGAGAAGGAACTGGCGGAGCGCTATGCCGTCTCGCGCATGGTGATCCGGGAGGCCATGTCGCGCCTGAAGTCCGATGAATTGGTGGAGACCCGCCAGGGGCTCGGCGCCTTCGTGAAGGCCGAGCCGGGCAAGGCGCTGTTCCGGCTGGAACCGGGCCGGGCCTCCCACGGGGAGCTGCGCCACATCTTCCAGCTCCGCATCGCGGTGGAAGGGGCGGCGGCGGCGCTGGCGGCCATGCATGCGGGCGACGAGCACCTCGCCGCCATGGGCGACGCGCTGGCGGACCTGCGCGCCGACATCGCCGCCGGGCTGGACGGCGCGGAGGCGGACAAGCGCTTCCACCAGGCCATCGCGGCGGCCTCCGGCAATCCCTATTTCGAGAGCTTCCTCGCCTTTCTCGGCGCCAATCTGCGGGAGGTCATCTCCCACGCCCGCGCCAACACCATGGCGCGCCATCCCGGCGGGGTCGCGGCCGTCCAGTCCGAGCACGAGGCGGTGCTCGCCGCCGTCACGGCGCGCTCGCCCCATCAGGCGGAAAGCGCCATGCGCGCCCATCTCTCCCAGGCGCAGGAACGTCTCGGCCTGGGCGGGAAAGGCGGAACGCCGGCCGTTCCGGTGCCGGAGCCGGCGGAATGAGCATCCATTCCCGCCCCCTGCGCACCTGCGCCGCGCCGCTTCCGGTGGCCCATGGGCCGGCCTTCGCCATGCCGAAAGGCGCGTGCGACAGCCATGCGCAGATCGTCGGCCCCCATGAGCGCTACCTCATGGTGACGACCCGCAACTACACGCCCCCGCCCGCCGCCGAGCCCGACTTCCTGGCCATGCACGATGCGCTGGGCATCGAGCGCGGGGTGCTGGTGCAGATCAGCGTCTACGGCACCGACAACCGCTGCATGCTGGCGACGTTGCGCGCGCATCCCGAGCGGCTGCGCGGCATCGCCGCCGTGGGGCCGGACATCACGGACCGAGAGCTGGAAACCCTTGCGGACAGCGGCGTCCGGGGGGTGCGGATCAATACGCAACTGGGCGGTGACATCGCCATCGAGGCCATGGGGCGCATGGCGCACCGGGTTGCGGGACTGGGCTGGCACATCGAGCTGCTCATGGATGTGCGCGCGCTTCCGGGCGTCGCGACGCGCATCGCCCGGCTGCCGGTGGAGGTGGTGTTCGAGCATATGGGCTGGGCCTTCACGCCCGCCGGTCCGGTCGAGCCCGGCTTCCAGGCCCTCCTGGCCATGATGCGGGAGGGGCGGGCCTGGACAAAGCTTTCCGGCCCTTATCTTTTTTCCTCCACCGGCGCGCCCTATGCGGATGTGCGCCCGTTCGCGCAGGCGCTGCTGGAGGCCGCGCCCGAGCGCTGCCTGTGGGGCACCGACTGGCCCCATGTCTCGGTTCCAGGCCCCATGGTGCGGACCGAGGACATGCTGGGCCTGCTGCCCGAATGGGCGGAGGACGAGGGCCTGCGCACGCGGGTTCTGGTGGACAATCCCGCCTGGCTGTATGGATTCGCGCCGATCGGCGCCGCCTGAGCCGAACTGGATCCGTTTCTTCTCCCCAAGCCCGGCCTGCTCTCTATGAATCCCGCATCCTTCCTGTCGCGCCTGTCCGACCTGCTCGATTGCCGCGGCCTCGTGACCGCCCCCGACGACATGGCGCCCCATCTGGTCGACTGGCGGCGCATGTTCCACGGCGAGGCGCTGGCGGTGGTTCGGCCGCGCACGGCGCAGGAGGTGGCGGGCGTGGTCGCGGCCTGTGCGCAGGCGGGGGTG
>JACESF010000060.1 GCA_013911975.1 Hyphomicrobiales bacterium
CTTCCGGTCCTGCCGCCCGTGCCCCCGCGTCCGGCCGCCCCCGTCGCCCAGCCGCAGGCGCCCGCTGCCGGCCCGGCTGCGCCGGTGGTCGCCGCTCCGCCCGTGGTGGCGCCGGTCGTGGCTACACCCCCGGCCCCCGCGCCCACCGGTGCTGCGCCGGCCGTCGCCGCGCCTGCCGTTCCCGCTCTTCCGCCCTCTCAGGCGCAGGCGCCGGTGGGGCAGGTGGAGCAGTCTCCCGGCAGCCGCCGCGCGCCCCTGTGGCCGCAGGACCTGGTGCGCGCGCTGCGGCGCGTCCAGGACAGCATGGCCCAGGGCTCCACGGACGCGGTCAACGCCCAGCGCGACATCATCGCCCGCATCGAGCGCGAGTTCGCGGCGGCGGAGCCGTCCGTGTGGGAGGACCCGCACAATGCCCGCGCCGCCGTCACCTATTTCCTCAGCGGCGGCAATCCAGCCGTGCTGCGCCGGATGATGGACCAGCAGCCCGGCCCGGCTCTCGATCCGCGCCTGCTGCGGGGCACGCTGGCCTATCTGGAGGGGCGCGAGGACGAGGCGCTGCGCCAGCTGAAGGACATCGACGCCCGCAGCCTGCCGGCGAGCCTCGGCGGGCAGGTGGCGCTGGCCCAGGCGGCGCTGTTCCTGCGCAAGGATCCCAAGAAGTCCGCCGAACTGCTCGGCGTCGCCCGCGTGCTGGCGCCGGGCACGCTGGTGGAGGAGGCGGCCCTGCGCCGCGCGATCCTGGTGGCGGCCCAGATGAACGACATGGCGCAGTTCGAATATCTCTCGCGCCAGTATCTCTTCCGCTTCCGCAACTCGGTCTATGCGGGCAATTTCCGGCAGCGCTTCGCCGCCGCCCTGTCCCGCATGGGGTTCGGGAACCAGCCGGACCAGCTCCAGCGCCTGGAGCAGATGCTGGAGATGCTGGAACCCGAAAGCCGGCGCGACATGGAGCTGACCCTGGCCCGCGCCGCCGTGGTGCAGGGCCGCACCACCACCGCCAGCTTCGCGGCCGAACGGGCGCTGTCCACCACGCCGGACGGCAGCGCGGACGCGGAGCGCGCGCGGCTGTATCGCGGCGCCTCGATGGCGCCGTCCGCCCAGACCTATGGCGAGGCCCTCAGCGAGCTGAAGGCGATCGATCGCGACCGCCTCGCCCCGGCCGATCTGGCGCTGCTGGACGCGGCCTCGGCCACCGCAGAGAATGTGAAGCGGGCCACGGACAATGCGGCGACGCCGCCGCTTCCGGCCGCCATGGGCGCGGTCGCGGCCGCCCCGACAGGCCAAGCTCCGGGCCAAGCTCCGGCCCAGGCCCAGCCCCCGGCTGCTGCGGCGGCACAGCGTCCGCAGGACGCCGCCGGCCCGCTCACCAAGGAAGAGATGCTCCCGGTCCTGGACCGGGCCCGCGCCGCGCTGGCGAACGCGGATGCGTCATTGAAGGGAGGCCCGCGATGAGCACGTTCGAGGTCGATCGCCAGAGCCAGGCCGTGTCGGGCCTTGGCCGCGTGGGCAGCCGGACCACCGGCGGGCAGGAGCAGAAGGATGACGGCCTGTTCGGTGCGCTGATGAGCGGGCTGGACGGCGCGGACAGCGCGCCCCTGTTCGGTCAGGAGCAGACCGATGCCGCGCCGGAGGGGGGACGGTCCCTGTTCCGGCGCGAATTCCTGTCCTCCCTGTTCACCGGAGACGCTCTTCCCGCGGAAGACGACGCGGCCCGGCTCGTGGCGCAGGCGCAGCAGGCGGAAGCCGATGCGGCATCCGGCGCGCAGGCGGACGCGGACAGCCGCCCGGTCCGGCATCGCAGCGGGGCGCGGGGCGAGCATGCCGCCCAAAAGGCGCTGGCCGCGGGCACCGAGCCGGAGCGCACCCGAAACGCCGACACGGCGGATGGCGCTTCCGAACCGGACGGAGAGGAGGCCCCGGACGCGAAGGCGGCCGTCGCCCCTGATGGGACCGGCCTGCGCAGCGCGGTCGAACTGCCGCCGATGCCGGTGCCGGCGCCGCAGCCGGTGGCGGACGGCGCCGGAGAGGCGGCCGAGGACGGCCCCGCCGGAAACGGCCGGGGCTCCGCCGGCGAGGAGGCGCTCGCGGGCGCCCTTGCGGCAGGCGGGGAGGGCGACGACCCGACGGGCGCCATCCGCATCACCGTCATCAGCCGCGAGACCCATTTCGCCCCGGTCAAGCTCGGCGGCGGCAGCGAGGCGCCGACCTTCCATCTGCCCGGCGAGGAAGCTCCCCCCGCCGAGCGTGAGCCGCAGGACGAGGGCGTGCGAGACCGGGAGGCAGGGGGAGGCGCGGTGGATCGCGCGTCCGCACGCCTGGCCCAGGAGCGCACCGAGGCGCGCCTCGCGGCCCGCCAGGAGCAGGCCGGGACGACCGGCGAACCCGACACGGCGGCCACCGGGGCCGCCGATGCGGAGGTTTCGGGCACCGGCACGACCGGGACTGCGAGCGGGCTGCAGCAGGGCCTTACCCTGTCCAACCTGCGCCAGGTGTCGAGCGCCATCGGAGCGGAACTGGCGCGCATGGGCAATCCCGCCGCGACGGCGGGGCAGGAGATGCAGCGCCCGGCCGGTGGGCCGCTGCGGCTCCTGGACATCCAGCTTCACCCCGCTGACCTCGGCTCCATCACCGTGCGCATGCGCATGGGCGATGCCGGGCTTGAAGTGAGGCTCAGCGCCGCCAATCCCGATACCGCGCGCATGCTGCGGAACGACCATGCCAAGCTGACGGACATGCTGGTGGCCGAAGGCGTGGAAGACGCCCGTGTCTCCGTGGTGGACGCGGGCGACCAGGGCGCCGCCTGGACGCGCTTCGAGACGCTGCCGCGCCAGACGGCCATGCAGTTCTCCGACGAGCGCGGCGATGATGGCGGTGCATCGGACCCGGAGACGGGAAGCCAAGACGAGAGGAAGGGCCATGATGAAGGCGAGGCGTCTTCTGGCGGCGATCGTTCTGGCCGCAGCGAGCGCTAGCGGAGCGGCCGCTGCCCCGGAGAAGCTGAAGCTCGGGGTGTGCGAGGCCGAGATCGCGCGCGCCTCGGCGAAATTCGGCGTGCCCCTGCCCATCCTCTATGCGGTGGGGCTGACCGAAAGCGGCGGCAACGGAACGCTCCAGCCCCTCCTGGTGGCCACCAAGACGGTGAGCTATGTGGGCAAGGACCGGACCGACGCCATCCGCAAGTTCAACGAGATCCGCGCCACGGGCACCGAGCTGATCGACCTCGGCTGCCTCCAGGCGAACTATTATTGGCACAAGGCCGAGTTCAACTCGCTGGAGGAGATGTTCGATCCGCGCGCCAATGTGGAGCAGGCGGCGCGCTTCCTGAGCGAGCTGTACAAGCGCCATAAGAGCTGGGTGATGGCCGCCGCCCGCTACAATGCCGGGCCGAAGAACACCCCCGCCCAGCAGCGCTATGTCTGCAACGTGATGCGCAACCTCGTCCGGTCCGGCTTCGGGTCCTGGACCGCGCAGGCGAAGGCCTTCTGCGATGCGCCGCCCGATGCCGTCGGCACGCCCGTGGCCCAGGCCGCGCCCGCGGGGTCTGCGGCGCCTTCCGGGTCGCCCGCCGCCGTGCGGCCGGGGGCTCCCGTGGCCCCCATGCTGCCAGCGCCCGGCGGTCCCCGCCAGGTGGTGTCCATGCCGCTCCTTATCGCCCCCGTGGCCATGGGGAAGGACGAGGCGGACGCGGCCGACGGGGATCAGGCCAACTGATCGCCCCTCCGGCCCGCCGCATGCGGGCCGGCACCTTTCGCCACCCGCATCCCGTTGTCGATCGCGCGGCCGTCGCCCCGTGAACCCTGCCGCGCAAGCGGAGCGGCGATGCTGCGCCTTTTTCACATCCCGTCCCGCTAAAGAAAAACGGCCGGGCTTTGGGCCCGGCCGGGAGGTGAAGCTTCGGAAGGAGCCGGCGCCGCGCCGCGCCGGGAAGGCACCGCTGTCAGGCGAAGAGGGAATCGATGTCGTCCTGCGAGACCACATTGTTGTCGGAGGACAGGGCCGGGCCGTTGAGCAGCGCCGCATCACCCTCGCGCTCGCGCTCCTTCTTGAGGGCGCCGGCCATGCGGTGCAGCTCGTCCGGGGCGCCCCAGATGGCGATCATGCGCGAGATGTGATGCTCGACGAACTGCATCAGCCCGACCACCTTGCTGATGCGCTGCCCGGTAATGTCCTGGAAGTTGCACGCCTCGAAGATCTGGACCGCGTTGTCGTGGATCTGGTGCGCGATGTCCTTCTGCTCGCCGGTCAGCTCCTTGCCGAGCCGGGTGACGAGGTCATCGATATTCTCGGCGGCGGACAGGATGACTTCGGTGGCGGCCTCGGTGTCGCTCACCACGGCGCTCAGTTCGTAGGTGGCACGATCGAGATTGGCGCCGCTGTGGTGCCCGGCCTGGATGGAGGCGATCTCCGCCTTGGTGCTGGCGATGGCCTCCCGGATGGTTTCCAGGCCCTGCCAGAGAGCGCCCTTGGCGCCTTCGGGGTCGACTTCCGGAGAGAGGCAGGTGGCCTTGGCGAGGTCGGCGCGCAGGGCGGCCAGTTCCTCAAGGATGCGATCGAGCTGGGCCAGCGGGATTGTCGCCACCACGTTGGAGGTCCCTGTCTTGGAGTGGGTGACGTTCTCGATGCGAAACGGACGCGTGCTGGTCGGCATCCGTGCCTCCTTGTCCGGGTTTCAGGCGCGTTATCACGAATTCTTAGACTAAACTTGGCTGGGAAGAAAAGACCCCGCCAATTCGCTGCGCAAGCTCCGCGCAAGCTCGCGTGGACTAAAAGACAATGGATAACGGGGGCAAAACTCCCAGATGCACTACTTGCTGCCTTCCGAAGGAGTGGGACATGGCGGTTGATTTATCGATGCCGGTTCTCGTGGTCGATGACTACAAGACCATGGTCCGGATCATTCGGAACCTGCTCAAGCAGATCGGGTTCGAGGATGTGGACGAGGCGTCGGACGGCACCGAGGCGCTGACCAAGCTGAAGGAGCGTCAGTACGGGCTTGTCATCTCCGACTGGAACATGGAGCCCATGACCGGATACGAGCTGCTCAAGCGCGTGCGCGACGACGCTGACCTCAACAGCCTGCCCTTCATCATGGTGACGGCCGAGGCGAAGTCCGAAAATGTCATCGCCGCGAAGAAGGCCGGCGTTAACAATTACATCGTGAAGCCCTTCAACGCGCAGACCTTGAAGAGCAAGATCGAGAACGTGTTCGAGGCCTGAGCCTCCCACCAGATCCTTATTCGGCTTCGGTTTTCGAGGCGCCGCCGGCTCATGTCCGTGCGGCGCCTTTTTGTTTTCTCGCTCTGCGGGAAGGAGTCTGAACGCCGGTTCAAAGCCACCAATATGGACCGAATCTCCCCGTCAAATCCGAAGCAACTCGCGTTGAGTGGAGGGAACTCAAGTCTTAATTGTTGATTACCGGCGGCGAGCACGGGGCGGGAAATAGAAAAGTTCCCGAAAGCGCGCCTCCTCTCAGGGTCCTTTAGTCAAGGGGGATGTCATGTACGTAATCGTTGATCATAGAGAAGCTGTGGCCGACAGTTACGTCTCGGGCTTCATGCGCGAGGGCTTTTCATCCCTGGGTCTCGGGGAGGGCGAATTCAAGGAATGGCTCCGGGCGGCCTCCGAGAACGACCTCGAAGCCGTTGAAGGCTTCCTTCTCGGCGACTTCGATACCCGTCCCAACTATCCCGAGATCATCCGCAGCCACTGCCAGGCGCCGATCATCGCCCTCAGCGACGTGAAGTGCCTCTCGCAGACGCTGGAACTGTTCACTGCCGGCATCGACGACGTGGTCCGCAAGCCGGTCCATATCCGCGAGATCGTGGCCCGCTCCGAGGCCGTGCGTCGCCGCATGGTGGTTACGCCGAAGGCCGCCGGCAGCGAAGGCAAGCTGAAGGTCTTCTTCGATGGGCGTGACCCTGAAGTCGATGGCGAGCCCCTGCCTCTTCCGCGCCGCGAGCGCCATATTCTTGAGTATCTGGTCAAGAATAGCCGCCGCCGCGTCACCAAGACCCAGATCTTCAACACTATCTACGGCATCTTCAACGATGACGTGGACGAGAGCGTGGTCGAGGGCCACATGAGCAAGCTTCGCAAGAAGCTGCGCCAGAAGGTCGGTCACGACGTGATCGATGCCAAGCGCTACCTCGGCTACCAGTATATCGGCTGACACTCCCTGCGTCGGGCGGGCCCCCGCCCGCATCCCCCCAATCCGGCGCCATCTTGGGGACGGCAAGGCAACTTGTCCGTCCCCTTTTTCTTGTCCGGCGCCCGCCGGGGGAGGGAGCGGCCGGCCACGCACCCCGAAATCCATCCAGGCCGCTGAGGAGACTCGGGAAATCGGGCGCGAAGGGCACAAAAAAAGGGTCCATCCCCGGAGGGATCGGCACTTTTGTTAACCATGATTTAGGGATTTATCCGCCCGCGGAAGTGTGACACTTCCAAAATGGATGATTAATATCAATCGATACTGATGCCCAGACGAGAGGCCTGACGCTGGACGAACGCCTCCATGCGCTTGCGGCCCTCTTCCGTGAGGTGGACGAGCACGCGGCGCCGGTCCTGCGGATCCGGAATCCGGTCCAGCAGCCCGGCGTCCTTCAGGTCCTCGATCCGCCGCAGAGCGGTGGTGGTGGGAGCGCCCGAGGCGATGCAGAGGCTGGTCACGGAGATGGGGCGGCCGGTGGCCTCGGCCATGGCCAGGTCCAGCAGCATGTCCCATGCGGGATCTGAGAACAGGCCCGCCTGGAAGATGGCGTCGCGGTCCGAGCGCGCCGCCACGAGGGCCCTGAGGTAATTGGGACGCGCCGTGGTCACCATCGTGCGGGTGGGGCCGTCCTCGTCGAGCGCCTGGGCTTCTTCGTCGGCGAGCAGGGCGAGCGCCCTTTGGATGGCGTGCGCCACTTCCTCGGGCAGCAGGGGCTTCTGGAGGAAGTCCACGGCCTTCAGGCGCAGGGCGCCGACCGCCCGGTCGAGGGAGGCATGGCCGGTGATGACGATGGCCGCGAGAGGGCGCGCGCGCTTGCGCATGGAGAGCTTCTGGAGAAGCTCGATCCCGTCGATGCGCGGCATCTGGAGGTCGGTGACGATGACCTGAAGTTCCTCATGGCGGTGCACGAGATCCAGCGCCATCACCGCCGTGTCGGCGGTGCGTGAGACGATCCCGAGCGAAGCCAACCCCTCGCTCAGTTCGACGAGGATATCGGGATCGTCATCGACAAGAAGCACCCGGGGCGCTTCCGACGCCTCTTCGGACATGACTCAGGCCACTCCCTGCAACGGCTCAACCCAGGGTTCGCAAGTGCTGCCAAGCATGGTCTGCATGGCGAGCAGCTCCGACAGGGGCCGCTTCCGCGAGACGAGATAGCCTTGAATGTAGTCCACGCTCGCCCGGCGCGCCAGCGCCAGGTCATCGAGGCTTTCGACGCCCTCCGCGACGACGGTCAGGCCGAGGCGGTGGCCGAGATCGGCGATGGAGGTGAAAATCCACCGGGCCTTGTCCCATTGCCGGGCCTGGCGCAGCAGTTCCAGGTCGATCTTGATTTCCGTCACGGGCAGGTTCGAGAGCTGGAGAAGTCCGCTCTGGCGCTGGGCCACGTCGTCCAGCGCGACGCCGAAGCCCGCGAGCCGCAATTGCGCGATGGCGGCCAGCGCCTGGGGCGAGGTGAAATAGATGGCATCCTCGGTCAGTTCGAGAATGATCTGGCGCGGTGCCACACCGCCCCGAGCCACGATGTGCGAAATTGTCTCAACCGCGCCTTCGGTCTCCAGCACTTCGAGCGGCAGGTTGATGCTCACCTGCGTGGTTCCCTGAAGGTCGCTCAGCCGCGCGCAGGCGTCGACCGCCTGTTCGAGCACGAACACGGTCAGGTCGCGGAGCACGTCGATATCCGTGGAGGCGGCTCGGACCATCTCCTGGGGCGTGACCGGGCCGAAGCCCGGAAGCTGGTTTCCCAGCAGGGCTTCCGCTCCCGCGAAAAGCAGGTGCTGCGTCGTGAGGAGCGGCTGGAACAGCACGGGAAGGGTCCGGGCCTTCACCGCGTCCCGCAGGGCGGGGAGAAGCCGCTCGGCGGGACATTCCGCCTGGCAGGCCGCGCCGGGGAATGCCGGCGCCGGCGGTTCGGCCAGGGACGTCACGTCCTCCGGCCCGAAGGGCTTTCCCAGCGTGCCGAGCACCCGAAGGCCGTGGCTGCGGGCGATGATGGATGCGGTTCGCAGCAATTCCTCGCCGCTGCCGCTGATGAACACGATGCGCGGCGGGTGCGCCAGGTGTCGCAGCCGGGCCAGCACGCCGATGCCGTCCACCGTGGGCAGGGCGAGATCCAGCAGCAGGACGTCGGCGTCGTTCAGGGCTTCGTCCGAGACGAACTGGGGATCACCCGCCGTCCGGACGCGATGGCCCCGATGCACGAGCGCTTCCGCCAAGTCCTCGGAGAAGGCGTCATCATCATCGAGGATGAAATAGGATAGGCCCCTGTGTGGCATGCTTACTCCCCAACGGGGGAATTGTATGTCTCCGCAAGGAAAGCCTGAATGTCATTCAGTACCAAATCCGGGTCGATCGGCTTCACATAAAGCAAATCGACACCAAAATCCTTGGCTTCGGTGGTATCCAGGACGTGGCCGGTCATGATGCAGTAGATACGCGGCTGGAGGCCTGCGGGCAGGCGGCGGGTCGCGGAGACGAGCTCGGCGCCGCTGAAATGGCCGACGCGCAGGTCGGTGAGCAGGCATGTGGGCGCCGCGCCCGCGTGCAGGGCCTCGAGCGCGTCCGGGGCGCTGGTATGGACCATGGCGTACCAGCCGCAGGCGGAGAAGAACTCGCCCAGCTCGCCCGCAAGATCCGCCTCGTCGTCGCAGATCAGGATGGAAGGCGCTCCCGTCATGCGGCCTCCCGATCCGCCTGCGGGTCGGCGAAGGGCAGGATCAGCGTGAAGCAGGCGCCGTTCCGCATGTTCTCGGCCGTGATCATGCCATTCATGTCCCGCACCACGCTGCGCGCCAGCGCCAGCCCGAGGCCGGTGCCCTTCTGCGTCGTCTTCGTGGTGGTGAAGGGCTCGAAGAGGCGGAGCATCACGTCCTCGCTGATGCCGCCGGCGGCGTCTTCCACTTCGATGACGGCCTTCTCCTCCTGGACATGGGCGCGCAGCCAGACCGTCCGCGGGCGCGCGTCGCTCTTCTGCTCGAAGGCATCGCGGGCATTTACGAGAAGGTTGACGATGACATGTTCCAGCATGGCCCGGTCGCCCGAGACGCAGCGTTCGGCCGGAAGATCGAGCTGGAGGGCGAGGCGGATGCCGGCGGTGCGGTACTGCTCGGCGACGAAGCCGGCGGCCAGCTCGATGGCCTGGCCCAGCGGGAAGACTTCCATGTTGCCGGTGGGCATGCGCCCGTAGCGGCGCACCTGGTCGATGATGCGCTTGGCGCGGTCCACCTGGCTGGAGACGCGGTCGAGCTTGGCGGCCACGGCGGCCCGGGCGCCGTCCGTCTCCAGATGACGGTGGGCATTGGCCACCGCCATGCGGATGACCGCCAGCGGCTGGTTCAGCTCATGGGCGATGGCGCTTGCCATCTCGCCGAGCGTGGCGAGCTTGGCGGCCTGGAGCAATTGCAGGTCCGCATCCCGCATGCGGGTGTTGTCGATCATCACGATGAGCACCTGCGGCCGGCCCTCCCACGTCACCGGGCAGAGGTTGCCGCGCAGGGAAATGACGTCGCCGTTGGACTTGGCCAGCGCCATCTTCACCGTCGTGCCGTTTCCGTCTCCGGTGCGCACGTCCTGAACGGCGGCCGCGATGAGACGCGTCCAGTCGGGATGGTCGAGCGAAGGATCCACCATGCGCGCCGCCGCCGGATTGATGAAACGGACGGCATTGCGGCCGGGGTCGATCACCGCCATGGCGGTGGGGGCGGCCTGGATAACCCCGCGCAGGTTCTGCTCCATCTCCACGATGGCGCGCCGCGCCTGCTCCTCCTCCGCAAGGCGCGCCTTGTCGCGCCGGGTCTGGACCAGCAGCACCACGACGAGCGCCGTGCCGGACAGGAACAGCAGCGCGAGCGGCACGATGGCCAACTGGGTGGCGAGGGTGCGCTCGCGCTCGAACAGGGCGTTGTTGTAGGCGACCGACGCCATCAGCACGGTTTGCAGCTCACGCCCCAGGGGCGCGAGCGTGGTCGCCCAGCCGACGAGCGTCTGGGACGTGCTCGCGTCGAGGGTGTGAAGGGTCGGGGCAGCTTCGATCATGCCGTCCAGGATGCCTTCATACTCCTGGATCGTCGTCCGCATGCGCGCAATCTCGGGCAGCAACTGCCCCTCTTCCGAGGCGTAGAGCAGCGGCATGCGCGAACGCAGGATTTCCAGCCTGAGGCCGAGATCGGCCACTACGGCAGGGGAGAAATGGTCCTTGGCATGCTCGATGGCCGCGGCGGACTTCACATATTCGAGCTGGGCCTGATAGGCGATCCAGCCGGAATTCGTCACGGTCTGCGAAAGGACGGCGCGGTGCTTGTTCTCCCAGATGTAGAGCAGGGCCGTGGCCACGAAGAGGCAGAACGTCACTGCGCAAAGCGCAGACGGCCAAGCGCGCAGCGGGATGCGCAGCTTATTCAACCACGAAGTCAAGGCTTTTCACCTGCCAAACCATGCGGGCTTTATAGTAAGCCTGCCGGAACTTCGCGTTCGTATCGATTGGATACATGATCCAAAACGGCCCTTTATCTTTAACGCGCAAGATCTTTCCATCGATCCTGGTCGAGAATAAGGCGCCGTTTGCCTTCCAGTCCTCCGCGGGGATGGTCATGCGGTAGTCGTTGAGCGCGCTGACTTCCACCTCGCGGGGGTCGTAGCCGCCGAGCGTCGCGATCGAGGCCAGAAGCGGGCCGGTGAAGCGCAGGCGCTCCTCGCCCCAGGGAGTCGAGGTCTCGATGCCGGCCTGGGGGAGGGAATCCAGCGTTGCAAGAGACAATTCCTGCTGGCTTAACACCTTGCCGTCCTTTCCCGCCCAGCGCACAAGCACGGACTGCGCCGCAGCCGGAAGGCTCAGCCAGACAGCGAGCAGGCCGACGACGAGGGCGGTGCGGAGCATGACTTCGGCTCATCCTCTCGCGAGAGGGGAGGGGGTCGGGTGGCGAATCAAATCTTAAGGCGACGTTAATCTAACGCGTAAGTTGCCATAGTCGCGGGGGGAAAGCGCCCGGCACCCGCTCCATTTTGGCTCCGACCGGAGGCGGATGGCACCAGATTGGATGCAATCTCGCCTTATGCGCGCATGCAATGGCTTTATTCAGCGTGCGGTAGGATCTAATGGCAGACCGACAAAGCGCTTGCAGCTTGAGATCGGATCGGACACGCTAATATCTGGGCAGGTTGCGGTTTCCCATGGGGCGCTCGGAAAACAACGAAATAACGGCGGGGCGGCCAAAGTCCCATGGACGCGCGATCTTCGTATGGGTCGTCCTGGCTGTTGTCTGCTGCGCGCCGCTCGGGCTTGCGATCCTGACGTATAAGCTGCATGTACGTCAGGAAGAGAAAGAATCCATCGATAATTCCCGGCGCCTTGCCTATGTGCTGATGTCTCATCTCGACCGGACGGTCGAGGCGATCGACAGTTTCATGGTCAGCTTTGGGAATTACTTAGGCGACAAATGGAATCCCGACGACGTCTACCGTGAGTTGCGCAATGCGCCGCTTCCTGCGTCGGTGATCCAATTGTCCATGGTGGATATGAACGGGCGTTTCATGGCCAGCAACCTGGCGCCGCCCGGCAACCCCATCGACCTGTCCGACCGCGAGCATGTCCGGGTCCATCTGGACGGATTGGCGGGCGACAATGTGTTCGTCAGCAAGCCGGTGCGTGGGCGTGTATCCAAGGTCTGGACCATCCAGTTCAGCCGCGCCGTGCGCACCGAGCAGGGGCGCCTGCTGGGCGTGCTCGTGGCGTCCTACGAGATCGCCGACCTGATCGAGTTCTACAGCCGCCTGCGCACCGACCCCAACGTGCTGGTGGCCCTGGTGGGCACGGACGGCGTCATCCGCGCACGCGTCGCAGGCGCCGGGGCCAGCGACCTCGTCGGGCAGGACATGAACGCGTCGGTCGGTTTCCAGATGATGCGCAAGAGCCCCGAGGGGGCGTATCAGTCCGTCAGTCCCTTGGATCATGTGGAGCGCATCGGCTACTTCGTCTCGTCCAAGCGCTATCCGCTCATGGTCTTGGTGGCGTCCGACCGCGCCTTCGTCCGCCGCCAGAGCGAGGAGTTCATGGTGGCGACGGTCGCCGTCTCGGGCGGGCTCGGGATCGCCCTCCTGGTGCTGGGCGTCGTCGTCATCCGCAACAATCGCCTGGAGCATCGGCTGCGCACCAAGGAGTTCCAGGCGGGCGCGCGGCAGCGGGAAGCGCAGTTCCTGCGCGCCTTCGGCAACATGCCGGGCGTGAGCGTGGTGCATGTGAGCGGCGACGTGGCGAGCCCCATCGGCGCCAGCAGCTCGGACGATGCCTCGCCGGTGGCGCGCTATGTGCGCAGCCGCCAGTTCATCTCCCAGCTCGCCGCCAGCGATGCGTCCTCGGTGAATATCGAGCACTTCACCCAGGAGGGTGAGGAGCACGAAATCCAGTATGTGGTGGCGCAGATCGGCAATCTGGAAAACACCGCCCCTCCCGGCGAGCCGCCGGAGCGGGAAATGGTGGTGTTCGCCCTCGACCGCACCGCCGTGCGCACCGAGGAGAACAACCTCTACCAGATGTCCAAGATGGCGGCGCTGGGCGAACTGGTGACGGGCCTCGCCCACGAGATCAACCAGCCGCTGGGCGTGATCCGTCTGGCCGCCGCCAATGCCCTGAGCGGCCTCAAAAGGGGCCTTCCGCCGGAGCATGCGGAAGAGAAGCTCAACCGCATCGTGCACCAGACCGGGCGCATGAAGGCGATCATCGACCACATGCGCATCTTCGGCCGCAAGAGCGAGCTGCGGCGGGAGCCGTCCTCGGTCTCCGCCGCCATCGAGGGCGCGCTCCAGGTGGTGGGAACGCAGATCCGGCTGGACGACATCACCCTCACCGCGCCCGTCCCCTGCTGCACCAACGCCAAGGTGCTCTGCCGCCAGGAGCAGCTTGAGCAGGTGCTGATCAATCTGCTGCTCAATGCGCGCGATGCGATCCGGTCCCGACGGCAGGGCACGCCCGGCTACCGGGGCGCCATCGACGTGTCCTGCGTCAGCGAGATCGGCGAGGGCGACACCTGCACCGTGCGCGTCGTGGTGCGGGACAATGCGGGCGGCGTGCCGGACAGCATCATCGGCAAGGTGTTCCAGCCCTTCTTCACCACCAAGGCGGCGGGGCAGGGGACGGGGCTCGGCCTGTCGGTGTCCTTCGGCATCATCCGCGACCACGGCGGCAATCTCAGCGTGGTCAATGACGGCGAAGGCGCGGTCTTCACCATCATCCTGCCGGGCCTCATGCCCCAGGAGAGCCCGCCCCTGGAATGCGCCACCTGACGCCGGGCGTGCGTCGCGATGCCCGGTGGCAGGCTTCGCCGCACGGGGCCCGCCATGCCGCGCCGGCACCCTCCGCTTTCATCGAGCGCGCCGGGCTTCTATGATGGCGCGGGTCAGCGACGGCCGCCTGCGGAAGCACCGGCAGCCCCGTACGGGTCGTCTCGGCAGAGCCTTTGATTTTTCAGGTTCCGCGCCCGGCGCGGCATTGCGGAGGGGGCGATGAACGCCACCGAGAAGGTCATTTATCTCGCGGTCTTCATGGGCTGCTATGCAGCGCTCCACGTCATGATGACCTTTTTCGCCATTCCCAACACCACCTGGACGAGCCTGGGTGTCGCCCTCATCAGCGCCTTCACCGCCTATGGCGTGAAGGAGATGCGCCGCCAGCGCCGCAACGGCGCCTGAGGGGAAAAGGCCCCGCGCCCAGGGCGCGGGGCGCGGTCGTCAGGCCTTGGCGGCGACGACGATGATCTCGACCTTGAACTTCGGCGCGGCGAGCTTGCCTTCGCTGGTGGCGCGGGCCGGCGGATTGTCCTTGTCCACCCACACGTCCCACACGCTGTTCATCTCGGCGAAGTCCGCGATGTCGGAGAGCCAGATGGTGGCGGAGAGGATGTTGGCCTTGCTGGAGCCGGCACGCTCCAGCAGCGCGTCGATGGAGGCGAGCACGGCGCGGGTCTGGGTCGCCACGTCCGCGCCCTCGGCCACCTGGCCGGCGAGATAGATGGTGTTGCCGTGGATGACGGCCTCGCTCATGCGGGCGCCCTTGTCGAGGCGGACGATGCTCATGTGTGCGATCCTGCTGCGGGCCCGCGATCGCTCGCGGGCGGGAAAGGGAGGCATCGGCCCGTGCCGACACCCGGCGCAGGGCGATAGACCGCTTCCACCCCCCGTTCAAGCCTTGTGCGCCGCGCCCCCTGCGGCGCCGCCCGCGCCATCGCCGGGAACGCGGACGTGGGCGGATGGGTTTGATGGGCCGGCGATCCGGAATGCGCCGGCCGGACGGCTCAAGGCGTGGGCGAGAGCTGCGGCCTGCACGACCGGGGTGTGCCGGGCGGTCCGATCTAAATCAGATCGTCAATGGTCACGTTCAAAGTGGCCGCAAGCTTCTTGAGCGTGTCCACAGTCCCGTCTCGCTTCCCCGTCTCGATCTGGGAAAGGAAGGGCTGGGCGATGTTAGCCATTGAAGCCACGGCCGACATGGAAAGCCCTCTATGCTCGCGCCAGACGCGGACGGGGTTCTCGCCCGCCAGAAGTCTCTCGACTACAGCGGCGGGAACAAGCTCTTCCTCGCCACGGGAGAGGCGCTCTTTGAAGCGGTGAACGGCACCAATGTCCGCCGCGTCTTCCGCTGCCGCGACAAGAGAATTGAAGTCGGCCTCGGGGATGACCACAAGGCGCTCCCCATTTGGGGAGGTGATGATTTGAGCATTCATTTCCTCGGCCCTCCTTGGCCTCAAACACATTCAGTCGTAAGCGCTCCCACGAGGTGCGACGCGGATAACCGCAATAACGGTGCCGTCTTCCGCGAAGATCACTCGCCAGTCTCCAACCCGAAGGCGCGAAACTCCCTCTTCGCCCTTGAGGGCAGAGACATTGTTCGCGAGGCTCGTCGGGTCGGCGGCATATTGGGTGATCTTCGCCGTGATCGCCTGGGCAATGTTGCGCGGCATCTTGCGTAGGGTGCGAAGCGCGTCCTTGCTGTAGGCAATTTCCTTCATGCATGAAATATAGCAAATCGCAATGAGCATGGTCTATAGCAAAATGCTATTAAGTCGCCCCCTGCCGCTGAAGTGCGCGCGGTCTTGAGCGCGAGCCATTCCCCGGCCCTCCCGGCCCTCTGAAATCGGCTGGACAGATTTTGCACGCTTTAAGCCACCGGTTCCCGGTTTGCGTAGAGCTGAAAAGGCCAGCACGGCTCATGGCGAACCTAGAGCAACGTCTACTAAGCAATTGAGTTTGGCTAGAAACTGGTGCTGCGAGAGAGGATTGAACTCTCGACCTCTCCCTTACCAAGGGAGTGCTCTACCACTGAGCTACCGCAGCGTCCGGGTCGCGCCTGAGGCCGGGGCGGCCTGCGCCGTCGAAAGGCGCGTTCAGGAGCGGAGCGGCAGGTGGCCCCGCCGCGAGTGCGCCGTTCCTGCCACAAGCCGGCGGGGCGTGCAAGCCTCCCCCGGCGTCTCGCCGGCGAAAAGACACCCCTTCTCCACCGCGCGTGCCGCATAATGATGCTTCGACGCTGCGGTGCGCTCCTTTTTTGCGCCTGCACAAGGCTTGAGCGTTGCGCGGGAGACGGATAGCCTCTGAACAAGAACAACGAGGGGATTGCGGGGCTCCATGTCCAAAGCGCGGACGCAGACCATCGGCGCCGTCAGGCGCACCTTCTCGCCCTGGACCGATCCCTCCGCCACGCCGCTGATCCGGTTCGAGAATGTGGTGAAGCGCTTCGGCGAATTCACCGCTGTCAACCATGTCAGCCTCGACATCTACGAGCGGGAGTTTTTCGCGCTGCTGGGGCCGTCCGGCTGCGGCAAGACCACGCTCATGCGCATGCTGGCGGGCTTCGAGGACCCCTCCGAGGGGCGCATCACCCTCGCCGGCCAGGACATCACCGGCGTGCCGCCCTATGAGCGGCCGGTGAACATGATGTTCCAGTCCTACGCCCTGTTCCCCCACATGAGCGTCGCCGACAACATTGCCTTCGGGCCCAAGCAGGCAGGCATGGGCAAGGGCGAGATCGCCGCGCGGGTGGAGGAGATGCTGGCGCTGGTGAAGCTCGAGCCCTTCGCAAAGCGCAAGCCGCACCAGCTTTCCGGCGGCCAGCGCCAGCGGGTGGCGCTGGCGCGCGCGGTGGCGAACCGGCCGAAGGTGCTGCTGCTGGACGAGCCGCTGGGCGCGCTGGACAAGAAGCTGCGCGAGGAGACCCAGTTCGAGCTCATGGACCTCCAGCAGAGCCTCGGCATGACCTTCCTGATCGTGACCCACGACCAGGAGGAGGCCATGACGGTGGCGGACCGCATCGCGGTGATGAACCACGGCGTGCTGGTGCAGGTGGACCCGCCGGCCGCCATCTACGAGCAGCCGGCCACGAAATATGTGGCGGACTTCATCGGCGACGTGAACATCATCGCGTGCAAGGTGGAAGGCTGCTTCGGCAGCGATCTGCGGCTCGCCACGCCGCTGACGCCCCATCCGCTCCAGGTGACCCATGCGGGCGACCAGAAGCCCGGCGACGAGGTGTGGCTCGCCGTCCGCCCGGAAAAGATGCGCATCTCGCTGGACGCGCCCGACGCGGCGGCGGGCAATTGCTTCGAGGGCACCATCTGGGACATCGGCTATCTCGGCGATCTCTCCGTCTATCATGTGGAGCTGCCCTGCGGGACGCGCATCAAGGTGTCCCAGCCCAACCTCTCGCGCGTGGTCGAGCGGCCCATCACCTGGGAAGACAAGGTCTATGTCACCTTCACGCCGCATGCCGGCGTGGTCCTGAGCCAATAGGGGAAGGCCATGGCTCTTCCAGGATCTCGGGGTATCGGCCGGCGGCTCGTGATCGCCGTTCCCTTCCTCTGGCTGCTGCTGCTGTTCCTCGTCCCGTTCGTGATCGTGCTGAAGATCAGCCTGTCGCAGGACGTGATCGCGCAGCCGCCCTACACGCCGCTGCTGGACCTCTCCCTGGGCTGGGCGGGCATCAAGGATTTCGTCTCCCAGCTCAATTTCGACAATTACGGCTACGTGCTGGACTGGAACAACGAGTTCCTCAACGCCTACGGCTCCAGCCTCGTCATCGCCGGCATCTCCACGCTGTTGCTCCTGCTGGTGGGCTATCCCATCGCCTACGGCATGGCGCGCGCGCCCCGGTCCATCCAGCCCACCCTGCTGATGTTGGTGATCCTGCCGTTCTGGACCTCGTTCCTGATCCGCGTCTATGCGTGGATCGGGATCCTCTCCCAGGACGGCCTGCTGAACCAGGCGCTCACCGCGCTCGGCCTCATCGACACGCCGCTGGAGATCCTCAACACCGACCTCGCCGTCTATATCGGCATCGTCTATTCCTACCTGCCGTTCATGGTGCTGCCGCTCTATTCCGCGCTGGAGAAGATGGACGGCACCCTGCTGGAGGCGGCGGAGGATCTCGGCTGCCCGCCCGCGAAGGCGTTCTGGCTCGTCACCTTCCCGCTCTCTTTGCCTGGCGTGGCGGCGGGCGCGCTGCTCTGCTTCATCCCGGCGGTGGGCGAGTTCGTGATCCCGGACCTGCTGGGCGGGTCCGACACGCTGATGATCGGCAAGTCGCTGTGGACCGAGTTCACGGTGAACCGCTCCTGGACCGCCTCGTCGGCGGTGGCGGTCCTCCTGCTCATCGTGCTGGTGGTGCCCATCGTGATCTACCAGAACATCCAGGCGCGCCAGCTGGAGGCGGGAAAATGAATCGCGGCCCCACCTGGTTCAACATCACCTCGCTGGTGGCGGGCTTTGCCTTCCTCTACATCCCGATCGTCCTGCTCATCATCTATTCCTTCAACGGGTCGCGCCTCGTCACCATCTGGGGCGGCTTCTCGATAGAATGGTATGTGGCGCTGCTGAACGACGAGCAGCTTCTCGACGCCGTCTGGGTGACGCTGCGGGTGGCGGCCCTGTCCTCGCTGGTGGCCACCGTGCTCGGCACCATGGCCGCCATCGCGCTCACCCGCTACGGGCGCTTCATCGGCCGCTCGGTGTTCTCCGGCATGACCTACGCGCCCCTCGTCATGCCCGAGGTGATCACCGGCCTCTCGCTGCTGCTGCTATTCGTGGCCATCGGCTTCGAGCGCGGCTTCTGGACCATCATGCTGGCGCACACCACCTTCACCATGTGCTTCGTGGCGGTGGTGGTGCAGTCGCGCCTCGTCACCTTCGACCGCTCCCTGGAGGAGGCGGCCCTCGACCTCGGCTGCTCGCCGATGAAGACCTTCTTCATCATCACCCTGCCGCTCATCCTGCCGGCGGTGGTCTCCGGCTTCATGCTGGCCTTCACCCTGTCCATGGACGATCTGGTGATCGCCTCCTTCACCACCGGCCCCGGCGCCACCACCTTGCCCATGCGCATCTATTCGCAGGTCCGCATGGGCGTGACGCCGGAGATCAACGCCATCTGCACGGTCATGATCGCCTTCATCGCGGTGATCGTGCTGGTGGCCTCCGTGGTGACGAAGCACCAGGAGACGGTGCGCCGGCGGGAGGAGCAGGCGGCGGCGCAGTAGCGCTACGCCTCACGGCTTCATGACGTCCCCGTCATGGAGCATCCGGTAGTGCATCTGCCCGCCGCTCTTGAACGGCTCGAAGCCGTTCTCGAGAAACGCTGACACGAGGTTGGCGCCGGCCAGGAACACGAACAGCGCCGTCACGATCGCCGCGCCCGGCGGCCGCCAGTCCGCGTCTCGCGGCGTCCGCGTGGGCCCGCCCGCCAGGAAGGCGAGGCTGATCACCGAATAGAAGATGGCCAGCGTCAGGACCACATAGGTCCAGTCATACATGTGCAGGCCGAGGAACGCGGTGCCGGTGGGCGGCGTGCCGGGCAGCACATGGACGAAGACCTGGAGCAGGGCAGTGAGGCTGCCGAACAGCGCGCCCACCGCGCTCACCACATGATTCCAGGGGCTGGTGCCGTAGCGGACGTTCAGGAGCAGGCCGCCGCCGAAGATCATGAAGCCCAGGCGCTGGAGGTTGCACAGCGCGCACGGCAGCTCCCCCAGCACGAGCTGGTAGTAGAAGGCCATGAGCAGGGTGAGGCAGACGCCCGCCAGCGCCGCGGTGTCGAAGGTGCGCGCGAGCCGCATCACCACGCTCCGTAGGTGGAGAGGACGGGCAGGTGGTGGGAGCCGTGATAGATCGCCCACACCGCCAGCAGGAGCGCCGACGCCCCCCAGGCGAGGCGCGCGAGGCGCTCGTCGCGCAGCGACAGCAGCGCGGCGCCGAAGGCGACCAGGAAGGGGATGAAACCCATGAACATGGTGGCGCGTCCTCCCTGCGGTCCGCGCGTCGCGCGCAGCCGGTGCCCTCCCGATGGGCCGGTCGCCCCGCGGCGGGCGGGAGCCCGGTTCTTTTTCCGCCTGTCGGCCGCCGCCTGTGCCCCGGCACCGCCTGGAGCATGAGTTTACCATTTGCGCGCAGCGGCGCATCTGGTTCCTTGGCGGAGAAGGCGCACCGGCCCTGACCTCCAAGTCTCGCGGCAGCCGGCATGCCATGCTAAAGGGGCTGTCGTGCGGAAGGCGTGGGCAATCTTGGGCCACGCGTTTACCGTCCGCGCTTTCCCGACCGTGCGGAATCAGTTCGAGGTCATGAAGTATCGTTCGGATATCAGCGGCCTTCGCGCCCTCGCCGTCGTCCCGGTCGTCATCTTCCACTTCAACGAGCACTGGCTTCCCGGCGGCTTCGTCGGCGTGGACATCTTCTTCGTTATCTCCGGTTACCTTATTACCTCTATCCTGGCTTCGGATCTCCGTGCGGGCCGGTTCAGCCTTCTGCGCTTCTATGACCGGCGGGTGCGGCGCATCGTGCCCGCCTTCGCCGCCGTGGCGCTGGTGACGACCCTCATCAGCCTGTTCATCCTGCCCCCGGTGCTGCTGGACAGTTTCGGCGCGTCGCTGCGGGCCTCGTCCATCTTCTTCGCGAACCGCTACTTCCTGTCCGTCACCCATTATTTCGGCGCGGCGCCGGACGAGCTGTTCCTGCTGCACACCTGGTCGCTCTCGGTGGAGGAGCAATTCTATCTCGGCTGGCCGCTGCTGCTGGCGGGCCTGTTCCATCCCAAGCTGCGGCGCTTCCTGCCCTACATCCTGGTGGTGCTGATCCTGGTGTCGCTCTATGTGGCGACCCGTAACGCCGTGCTGCGGCCCGTGGCCGGCTTCTACAATTCCAACGGCCGTTTCTGGGAACTGCTCCTGGGCGCCTTCCTCGCGCTCGGCTACCTGCCGCGCCTGAAGAGCGCGCGGGTGGCGGAGGCGGTGGCGGGGCTCGGCCTCGCGCTCATCGCCGTCGCGCTGGTGCTGTTCGATCCGCGCCACATCGTCTTTCCCGGCGTGAGCGCGCTGGTGCCCACCCTGGGGGCCCTCTTCATCCTGTGGGCAGGGGAGGAGGGGCGCTCGACCCTGGTGGAGCGGCTCCTGTCCTTCGCGCCCTTCGCGGGCATTGGGCTCATCTCCTATTCGCTCTATCTGTGGCACTGGCCGGTCATCGCCATCCACCGCTACCTCACCTTCCGCGCACCCGGCCCCCTGGAGTGCGTGCTTCTGTTCGCGGTGATGGTGGCGGTCTCCGCCTTCTCCTGGCGCTTCATCGAGGCGCCGTTCCGGACCTCCGGGCCATCCACGGCGCGCAGCGAGTGGCGCAGCGTGGGGGTGGGCGCGGCGGTGCTGGGCGCGCTCGTGGCGCTCGGCACCCTCTTCACCGCCACGGACGGCCTGCCCGGCCGGGCGAGCGCCGCCTTCCTGAAGACCGAGGCGATCGTGAACACCTTCTGGAAGGGACGGGAGGCGTGCCTCATTGGCCGCACCAGCGACCGGGAGCGGGAGTGCCGGTTCGGCGACCCGAGCCCCGGCGCGCCCTATTTCATCCTGTGGGGGGATTCGCAGGGCGACCAGCACGGCCCGGCCCTGGACGCGGTGGCCAGCAAGATGGGCATGGGCTTCCTCCAGCTCACCCGCGCCGGATGCGCCCCCCAGGCGCCGGACCCCGCCGACAGCGGCTGGCAGAGCAATGCGATCCAGCAATGCAATGCCTCGCGGGCGGAGGCCATCCGGCGCATCGTGGAGGATCCGAACGTCAAGTTCGCCGTCATCGCCGGCCGCTGGACCAACGAGACCTCCCTCGATCGCGCCATGACGCGCCTGCGGGAGGCGGTGACGGCGATCACCGCCGCAGGCAAGCCCGTTCTCCTCGTGGGGCCGCCGGGCACCTTCCCCAATGGCGGCGGGCGCTGCCTCGTGCGGCGCGCCTTCATGGGGGCGGACGAGACGCTGTGCGAAAAGAGCCGCGCCGATTCCGACGCCGAGGGGCGCCCCACCGAGCAGGCGCTGGAAGCGCTGGCCGGGGAATACAGCAATGTCTCAGTATTCCTGCCGCGCGCCCTGTTCTGCGACGCGCAGACCTGCCACGCCCGCGCTGGCGATGTGCCGCTCTATTATGACGGCGGCCACCTGAACGTGGAGGGCTCGCTGTTCCTCACCAAGGCGTGGGAGGACGCGCTCGCCGCCGTCCGTCGCGCGGCGCCTTAGGTCCGATCGACATTCAGATGAATGGGTGGCTTCCAGCCCCTCCAGGCCGTCATGCCCGGGCTCGTCCCGGGCATCCACGCCTGCGTGTCGCGCGTGGACCCAGCCGAACCCGTGGATGGCCGGGACGAGCCCGGCCCTGACGCCGCGTTCTGAAAAGAACCGTCTCGCCTGCTTGAAGGTCGATCCGCCCTAAGGCGTCACGGATACCGGCTCGCGGGAATTACGCGCCGACCCGAACCGCGCGGGACGAGGCCTCACCGGCCCTCGCGCACCCAGCTCAGGGCCAGCACGCCCAGGAGCAGCAGCAGGCCCGACAGGCCGGCGAACAGCGGGAACAGGCCGACGCCCGTCACGACGCTCACGTCCCGGGTGCGCAGGCCCATCCAGTCCGCCCCCGCCAGCCGGTCGCCGGAGGCCACGGGCACAATGCGCGGCACCGTGCCGGACAGGTCCGCCAGCCGCCACAGCCCGCCGCCGGTGGCGGTGGCGACCGGGGCCAGCACATCCTTGGTGCTGGTCACTTCGGCGAATTCCTTCGGGTTCAGCGGGCCGATATTGACCAGGGCATGCAGGTCGCCATTGGCGGCGCGCCAGAGGCCGAGCTGGTCGGCGGGGGTTGTGGCCCGCCACAGGCCCGGCTCCACCTGGGAGAGGGTGAGGGTCCGCTCCGGCCCCGTGGGCGGGGTGATGCGGGCGGGCGGCACGCTGTCGCCCATGGTCTGGCGTTCCACCACAAGCTCGCGGCCGGAGGTGGAGAGCTTGAGGCGCTCCTCCTCCAGGTCCGGCTCCTTCATGAGCCAGTGGGAGAGGCGCCGCAGCAGGTCGATATAGGGGCCGCCGCCCTCATAGCCGCGCGCCCAGAGCCAGAAATGATCAGAGAGCAGCAGGGCCACGCGGCCCTCGCCCACCCGGTCCAGCAGCAGGATGGGCTTGTTGCCCGGCGCCGCCATGACCGCGACGCCCGAGCGGGCGTCCGCGTCGATCACCCGGAAGAAGCGGCTCCACTGGGGCGGCTCCGCCTGGGCGCCGGGCAGGGCGCGGGTAACGGGATGGCGCTTGCCGGGGTCCGTGAGGCGGGCGTGGAAGGGCTCCTGCGTGGTCTCGCCCGTGGGCATGCCGGGCAGGATCTCCTCCAGCGGGGTGTTGTAGAGCGAGCCGGGCTCCACATAATCCGTGCCCGCCGCCACCAGAACGGCGCCGCCGTTGCGCACATAGCGCACGATATTGTCGAAATAGACCTGCGGCAGCACCCCCTGCTGGGAGTAGCGGTCGAAGATGATCAGGTCGAAGTCGCGGATCTTGGTCTGGAACAGCTCGCGGGTCGGGAAGGCGATCAGCGACAATTCGTTGATGGGCGTGCCGTCCTGCTTCTCCGGCGGGCGCAGGATGGTGAAGTGGACGAGGTCCACATTGGCATCGCTCTTCAACAGGTTGCGCCAGGTGCGCTCGCCCACATTCGGCTCGCCCGACACGAGCAGCACGCGCAGCTTGTCGCGCACACCGTCGATGGAGACGGCGACGCGGTTGTTCACCGGCGTCAGCTCGCCCTCCAGGCCCGGCGCCTCGATCTCCACGATGTTGGGGCCCGCATGGGCGATCTCCACGTCCACCGTGGCATTCTGCCCGGCGGTGACGAGGGGACGGGCGATCACCTCGCCGTCGCGCCGCACGGTCACGGGCACCCGGGCGCCTGCGGGGGCGCCTTCGTCCGTCACGCGGAAGGTGAGGCTCTGCTTCTGGCCCACGATGCCGAAGCGCGGCGCCTTCTCCAGGCTCACCCGGCGGTCCCGCTCGCCCGCCCGGCCGCTGATGAGGCCGTGCACCGGGGCGGAGAAGCCCAGCGCGTGAATATCGGCGGGCACGTCATGCACCCGCCCGTCCGTGATCATGATGGCGCCGGCCACCCGCTCGGGCGGCACATCCGACAGGCCCGCCGACAGGGCGGAGAACAGGCGGGTGCCGTCGGTCTCGCCGTCGCGCGCATTGGCCTCGATGGTGCGCACCTCGATGCCGGGCAGGCGGGACAGCCGCTCGGCCACGCCCGAGCGCGCCGCCTCGGTCTGAGCGGTGCGCTCGCCGAAATCCTGGCTGGTGCTCTTGTCCACCACCACCGCCACCACGGAGGTGAGCGGCTGGCGCTCCTCCTGGGTGAGGGAGGGATTGGCGAGCGCCGCCAGACCCGCCGCCAGCGCCAGCGCGCGGAACGCCGCGCCCCGGGTGCGCGAGGCGAGCAGCAGCCCGGCCAGAACGGCCGCCACCAAGGCGGCGACCGCGAGCACGGGCAGCGGGACGAAGGGGTCGAAAGCGAGGCCGTAGGTCATGGGCCGTCCTATTGTCCGAGCCGCTCGAGCAGCGCGGGCACATGCACCTGGTCGGCCTTGTAATTGCCCGTGAGCACATACATGGCGATGTTCACCCCGGTGCGGAACGCCATCTCGCGCTGGCGCGGCTCGCCCGGCGTGAGCGGCAGCAGCGGCTCGCCGCCCTCGTTCACCGCCCAGGCGCCTGCAAGGTCATTGCCGGTGATGATGACGGGAGAGACGCCATCCCCCGCCCGGGCCGGACGCTCGTCCCCGTCGCGGGCGGCGGGCAGCGCCTCCACCCAGGTCGGCGCCCCCGTGAAACGGCCGGGAAAGTCCTTCAGGAGATAGAAGGCCTTGGTGAGGACGTGGTCGCGCGGTACCGGCTCCAGCTCGGGAATGTCCAGGGCCGAGAGGATTTCCCGCAGGCGGCGCGCGGCCGGGGTGAGCGGCGCGCCCGGCCCGCTGGAGGTTTCCAGGGCGTCGCGCGTGTCGAAGATGATGGTGCCGCCCTGCTTCATGAAGGCGTTCACCCGCGCCAGCGCCGCCGCCGAGGGCATGGGCGCGTCGGGCAGGATGGGCCAGTAGAGCAGGGGGAAGAAGGCCAGCTCGTCGCGGGTGAGGTCCACCCCCATGGGCTCCCCCGCCTGGAGCGCGGTGCGCTGGCCGAGGAAGGTGGCGAGCCCGCCGAGCCCGGCGCGGCTCACCCCGTCCACCTCGGTGTCGCCGGTGATCACATAGCCGAGGCGGGTCTGGCCGGTGGCTTCCAGGGCGAACGGATCGTTCGCCTTCGGGGCCGCCTGCGTCGCGGCGGGAGGGGGGCCGCTCTGGGCCAGGGCC
>JACESF010000061.1 GCA_013911975.1 Hyphomicrobiales bacterium
CAATGGTACTTCGTCTCAAGACGCGGGAGAGTAGGTCGCTGCCAGGCCTGCAAAGGACATGACCGGGAAAAACAAAACGCCCTCATCACGAACACAACACAAAGCCCCGCGCCGGTGAATAACCGCGCGGGGCTTCGTGCTGTCTGGAGATGGCCGTTGGCGATGGCTTTTGGCACTTGCTGAGCACGCGGCCGATCGGCCGGACCACCGCCGGCCGAGCCGCCGGAGAAAGCCGAACTCACGCCCGCGCGGTCGATGGCTCCGTGCGCTTCTTCCCGATCTGCCGCACGCGACGCGCCGCCACCTTGCCTTCCCGATTACAATGTCCTGCCCCCAATCCTCCCGCTCGCGAAGACACGCGACGGGCGCGCGCGGCATGCGGTATGATTCCCCTGATATCGTGGAGGCGGGGAGATGGGCGAGGGCGAATCCCGGAGCGGTGACGGCCCCGGCCTTCCGGGGAGTGGATTCGGCGGCGGATCGCCCGAGCCGCTGCGCGCCACCAGCGGCTTCTGGCGCACGCAGGAAATGTTCCTCATCCAGGAAGTGACCCGGCTGATCGGCAAGGGGCTGGAGATGGAAACGGTGCTGCGCGAGATGCTGCACCTTCTCTCCGAACTGCTCGGGCTCAATCGCGGCCGCATCGTCCTGAAGGATCCGGACGGCCCGGGCCATCGCATCTTCTACGCCTACGGGCTGACGCGCGCCGAAATGGCGCGCGGAATCTATGCGCCGGGGGAGGGGATCACCGGCCGGGTGATCGAAGACGGCCATCTGGTCATCGTCCAGGATATCGACAAGGAGCCCTTGTTCCTCGGGCGCGCCGTGGAGCGCTCCCGGCTTCCGCCGGGGGTAGTGGCCTTCCTTGCTTTGCCGATCCGCGTCGGCCATCGCACGGTGGGCGCGCTTGCCTGCCATCGCATCCGCCATCGCGAGCGCCCCCTGGCCGACGACCTCGCCATGCTGCGCATCATGGTGACCATGATCGGCCAGTTGCTGACGCTCAACGAGCGGGTGGGCGAGAAGACCCGGGCGCTGGAGGCGCAGAACGAATTGCTGGCGCGGGCGCTGAATGCGGACCGTGTGCGCTACGGCATCATCGGCTCCTCGCCGGCGCTGCTGAAGGCGCTCGGCCAGATCGAGCAGGTCTCCGCCGCGCAGGCCAGCGTGCTGCTTCTCGGGGAATCGGGCAGCGGCAAGGAATTGTTCGCGCGCGCCCTCCATCTGGCCGGCCCCCGCCGCAACAAGCCCTTCATCAAGGTCAATTGCGCCGCCATTCCCGAAAGCCTGTTCGAATCCGAGTTGTTCGGGCATGAGCGCGGCGCCTTCACCGGCGCGGTCGCGGCGCGGGCGGGCTGGTTCGAGCAGGCCCACCAGGGCACCATCTTCCTCGACGAAGTGGGCGAACTGCCGGCGCCGCTCCAGGCGAAGCTGCTGCGCGTGCTCCAGGAGGGGGTCGTGGTGCGCCTCGGCAGCACCCGCGAGATCAAGGTGGATACCCGCCTCGTCGCGGCCACCAACCGGGACCTCGGCGCCGACGTGGCGCGGGGCACCTTCCGGGAAGATCTGTTTTACCGGCTGAACGTCATTCCCATCCATCTGCCCGCGCTGGCGGAACGGCGCGACGACATTCCCGACCTGGTGATCCATTTCCTGGCCCGGACCAACCAGGAGAATGCGCGCAACGTGAACCTCACGGATGCCGCCGTGCGCCACCTGGCCGACCTGCCTTGGCCAGGCAATGTGCGGCAGCTCTCCAATTTCATCGAGCGGCTGGTGCTGCTGGCGCCAAAGCCGGTCCTGGGCGTTCCCGAGGTGGCGGCGGCCCTGGCGGAGCAGGGCGGCGAGGCGTCGCCGCCGCGAGCGGCCCCGGCCGTCCCCGAGCCGGCCTATCGTCCCTATCTGCGGGCCACGTCCCACCGGGCGCAGGAGCTTGCGGAGGCGCTCGCGCGGTCGGGCGGAAACAAGTCGCGCGCCGCGCAGATCCTCGGTCTCACCGAACGGCAATTCGCCTATCGCTGGCGCAAGATGTCGGCGCCGGACGGCGAAGCGGGCGACTTCTAGCGGTCAGAAAAAAATATGTCGATAATGTCAACATTGTCGACATTTCAGGCAATGTGAGGCGGAGTGGGACCGGGGCGGAGACGCGTTGTGTTTCAACGGTTTCTGCCCCGTCCCAGCCGCTGGCACGGGGCTTGCGATGAGAGCGGGCGAGGGCGGTCGCCGCCCGTCTCATCCGAGGAAAAGCCCCATGACCGCAAGCGCCGAAGCCACCGTGACCACCTATCTGCGCCCCATCGACCGCGACGGCCTCATGGCCTTCGCCGAGAAGGGCCGCAACAATCCCGGTTCCCGGGGCACGAACGTGGTGAAGACCGTCTGCGAGGGGCAGTATCGCACGCTCAGCTATGTGGGCGACCACACCCCCGTCGTGGTAGACGAGCCCCTGCACCTGTTCGGCGAGAACACTGCCCCCGCGCCGGGCGAGATCGTGCTGGCGGCGCTCGGCGGCTGCCTCGCCGTGGGCATCACGGCAGTTGCCACCTTCAAGCAGGTGCGCCTCTCCCGCCTGGAACTGCGACTGGAGGGCGACATCGGCAATCCGGCGGCCTGGGGCGCTGGCGGAGCGGTGAAGAAGCCGGAAGACATGGGCTTCCAGGAGATCCGGGTGTTCGTGACCGTCGAGGGCGACGCGACCCGGGCGGAGCTGGACGAGATCGTCCAGCAGGCGAACTATTTCTCGCCCGTGGCCAACACCATGCGCAATCCCATCCCCTTCAAGATCGCGCTCGCCGACTGATCGGTCCCTTCGTCCTCGGGCGCGGGGCCTTGCCGCTCCGCGCCCGCCGCCGCCCGCCGATCCGAAGGAGAGTGCCATGGCCCTAGCCGCCGCTTTGCGGGCTGGTCCCGCGCCTGCCGAGACATCTGACGCCGCCATTCTCGCCGCCACCACCGCAGTGGCGGATGGCCCGCTGGCCGCCGCCGCCGCCCGCATCGACCATGGCGAATATCCCTTGCCGCTCATGGCCGAACTCGGCGCGGCGGGCGCGCTGGGCGCCCATCTCGACCGGAACGGCGGGCGCTTCGGTCTTGCCATCTCCACCATGGAGACGGCGAGCCGCGCCTGCGGCGCCACGGGCTTCCTCATGTGGGCCCATGACGTGTGCGGGCTCTACATGGAGCAGTCCGGCAATCCCGCGCTCATGGGCGCCATGCTGGAAGACCATACCGCCGGGCGGACCTTCGGCGGCACCGCCCTGTCCAATCCCATGAAGGCGTTTTCCGGCATCGAGCCCATGCTGCTGCGGGCGCGCAAGGCGGCGGGGGGCTATGTGGTGCGGGGCAACCTGCCCTGGGTCAGCCATATCGGGCGCGGCCAGTATTGCGGCGCCATCGCCGGCGTCGAGGGCGCGGACGGGGCGGTCTCCCACGAGATCATGTTCCTCCTGCGCTGCGACGACCGGGTGGACCTTCGCACCTGCCCCACCTTTTCCGGCATGGAAGGCACCAGCACCTGGGGTATCCGGCTGGACGATTATTTCGTGCCGGAAGCGGACCTGATCGCGGATCCGGCGCGGCCGTTCGTCGGCCGCATCAAGGCGGCCTTCATCCTGCTCCAGACCGGCATGGCGCTGGGCGTATCGGCGGGCGCCATCGCCTCCATGCGAGAGGTGGAAGGCCCGCTCGGCCATGTGAACCAGTTCCTGGACGAGCAGCCCGACGAGTTGGAGGCGGAACTCGACGAGATGCGGGCCGCCATCCTCTCCCTGGCGCAGACGCCCTATGAGACCTCGAAGGACTATCTGCTGAACGTGCTGGACGCGCGGACGCAGGGGGCGGAGTTCGCGCTGCGCACCACCCAGGCCGCGCTGCTCCACCAGGGCGCGCGCGGCTATCTGGCATCGGCAGGTCCGCAGCGGCGCATCCGCGAGGCCCATTTCGTGGCCATCGTAACGCCCGCCATCAAGCATCTGCGCTGGGAGATGGCGCGGCTGTCGCGCGAGATCCTGCCCGTCGCGGGAGGCGTCGCATGACCGGCCTTCCCGCGCCCGAAGACGGCCTCGGCCCCTGGCGGCAATATCTCTGCCGCGCCTGCGGCCTCGTCTATGACGAGGGGGAGGGCGACCCGGACGGGGGCCTGCCGCCCGGCACCCGCTTCGAGGATATTCCGGACGATTGGGAATGCCCGGTCTGCGGTGTCACCAAGGCGGATTTCGAGCCCTATGCGGGTCCGCGCCGCCGCGAGGCCGGCCCGGCGCCCGCCGCCACCCCGCGCCCGCGCCATGCGGGCATCGTCATCGTGGGGGCCGGCATCGCCGGCTGGAGCGTCGCCGAGGCGGTGCGCGCCCTGGATGCCGAAGTGCCCATCACCCTCGTCACGGCCTGCGGGGGCGATGTCTATCACAAGCCCGAACTGTCGGTGGCGCTCGGCCGGGCGCTGACGCCCGAGCGGCTGGTGCGCGAAACCGGCGCGCAGAAGGCCGCGCGACTGGGCGTGCGCCTGCTGGGCGAGACCTTCGCCATGGGGCTCGATCCTGCGCGGCGGCGGCTGCGCACTACGCGCGGCACGGTCGCCTATGCCGGCCTCGTCCTGGCGCAGGGGGCGACGCCGGTCCTGCCGGACGTGCTGAAGCCGGACCTGTGCTGGCGCATCAATTCGCTCACCGCCTGGAGCGCGCTGCACGCGGCGCTGAAGCCCGGCAGCCGCGTCGCCATCGTGGGGGCGGGCATGGTGGGCTGCGAGCTGGCGGACGACCTCGCGCGCGCCGGGCACCGGGTGACGCTGCTGGACATGGCGGCGTTGCCGCTCGCGGGCCTCCTGCCGGAAGCGGCGGCGCGCCGCCTCGCCGGGGCATTGTCGGCCGCAGGCGTCACCTTCAAAGGCGGGGTAGGCGTGACCGGGCTCGCGCGGGACGCCGAGGGGCTGCGCCTCTCCACCGATGCGGGGGACATTTGCGCCGATCAGGTCATCTCGGCCATCGGCCTTGCCACGGACCTGCGCCTGGCCCGCGCGGCGGGGCTCGCCTGCGACCGGGGCATCGTGGCGGACCCCGACACCCTGCGCACCAGCGCGCCGGACGTCTATGCCCTCGGCGACTGCGTGAGCCTCGACGGCGCGCCCTGCCGCTTCATCGAGCCGGTGGCCGCGCAGGCGCGGGTCATCGCCCATGGGCTCCTGGGGCGCGCGACATCGCCTTATGCCCATCGCGCGCCGGTCATCCGCCTGAAGACGCGCTGCCTGCCGCTCCTCATCGAGGGGGCTGTTCGGCCGGGCGGGGAATGGCGCATCATCCAGGACGATGGCGAGCGGCTGGTCATGGAGCAATGGCTGGACGGCGCGCCATCGGCGCGGCTCGCGGCATGATGCGCGCGCCGCCCGGAGCGTGCAGCATGAGCGGAACACCGGACGTCACGTCCTTCTTCGACGCCCAGACCAACACCTTCTCCTATTTGGTGCGGGACCCCGCCGGCCGCGCCTGCGCCATCATCGACAGCGTGCTCGACCTCGATTACGCGGCGGGCGCCTTCTCCTACGCCGCCGCCGACCGCATCGTCGACCATGTCCGTGCTCACGACCTGGACGTGCAGTGGCTGCTGGAAACCCATGTGCATGCCGACCATTTGTCGGCCGCGCCCTATCTCCAGCAGAAGCTGGGCGGGCGCATCGCCATCGGCGCCGGGGTGCGGGTGGTGCAGGAGGTGTTCGGCAAGGTGTTCAACGAGGGTACCGCGTTCCGCCGCGATGGCTCGCAGTTCGACCGCCTGTTCGAGGATGGGGATGCGTTCGCCCTCGGCGCGCTGGAGGTGCGGGTGCTGCACACGCCCGGCCACACGCCCGCCTGCCTGACCTATCTCATCGGCGACGCGGCCTTCGTGGGCGACACGCTGTTCATGCCCGACGGCGGCACGGCGCGGGCGGACTTTCCCGGCGGCGATGCGCGCCAGCTCTATCGCTCCATCCGGCGCATCCTCGACCTGCCGCCCGGTACCCGCCTGTTCATGTGCCACGATTACGGCCCGAACGGCCGGGAGATCCGCAACCAGACCACCGTGGCCGAGCAGCGTGCCCACAACATCCATGTGCGGGACGGCATGGACGAGGACGCGTTCGTGGACATGCGCACGCGCCGCGACGCAAGCCTTGCCATGCCGCGCCTCATCCTGCCCTCCCTTCAGGTGAACATGAAGGCAGGCGCGCTGCCGGAGCCGGACGCCGATGGGCGGCGTTTCCTGAAGGTGCCCCTCACCGGGTTGAGCGACGGGAAGGCGTGAGCGCGCGCGAGGGGCTCTGCCAAGGGTGGGGGCTTGCCAGCGGCGGTGCGGAGGCCGATAGGCATCCCTCGCACAGCGGGCCGAGGGCGGACCCGCCGAACAATGTGGGAGGAACCATGAAGCGCTTCGTCCGCGCGCTCTGCGCGCCCATCGCTCTCGCCTTTGCACTCGCTCTTCCCCTGGCGCTGCCCGCCGCCGCCCAGGACTGGCCGACCCGGCAGGCGGTGAAGGTCGTGGTGCCGTTCGGGCCGGGCTCGACGCCGGACTTCATCGCCCGGCTCATGGCGGACCATTTCCAGAAGACCTTCGGACAAGCCTTCGTTATCGAGAACAAGGCCGGGGCCGGGGGAAACAGGGGCACGGACGCCGTCGCCAAGGCCGAGCCGGACGGCTACACGATCGGCGTGTCCATCGGCGGGCCGCTGGGCATCAATGCCCTGCTGTTCGGCAACCTGCCCTATGACCCGGCAAAGGACTTCGCCTATATCAGCCTTCTCGTCACCCAGCCGAGCGCGCTGGCGGTGAACACCGCGCTCGGGGTGAATTCCGTGGCCGAGCTGATCGCGCTGCTGAAGAGCAATCCCGGCAAGTACAATTACGCCTCCATCGGCAACGGCTCGCTCTCCCAGCTCGCCATGGAGGCCATCCGGCTCGCATCTGGCACCGAGATCACCCACATCCCCTACCAGTCCTCGCCTGCGGCGGTGACGGCGCTGATCCAAAACGACGCGCAGATGGCGTGCCTGCCCGCGATTTCCATCACGCCCCTGGTGGGAACCAAGCCGGTGAAAATCCTGGCCGTGTCCACCGCAAAGCGCACCCCCTTCCTGCCGGACGTGCCGACCCTGAAGGAACAGGGCATCGACGTGGAGGCCGAGGCCTGGAATGGCCTGATCGCTCCCGCCGGAACGCCGGAACCCATCGTGGCGAAGCTGCGGGCGGCGGTCGCGGAAGCGCTGTCCCAGCCCGCCATGCGCGAGAAGCTTGCGGCCCAGCTCATGGAGCCGATCCCCGGGGATGCCGCCCAGTTCCGCGCCCGCATCGACGCCGACCTCGCCCGCTGGGCGCCGGTCATCCGCGAGGCGAAGATCCAGGTGAACTGACCGGGCTATTTCCTCCCGTCCCGCCCGGCGGCCTTGAACCGCCGGGCGCCAGCCGCTACCCAAGGGGCGCGGCAAAGGCGGAGACGGGCAGGGGCCATGCAGTTCATCCAGAGCTTCGAGCTCGCGTCCTTCCTCGACAGCTTCGTCAGCCTCGCCGTCGCCTTCATCCTGGGAACCGCCATCGGCGCCGAGCGCCAGCTGCGCCAGCGCAGCGCGGGCCTGCGCACCGTGGTCCTGGTCAGCGTGGGCGCGGCCGCCTTCGTGGACATCGGCATGCGGCTGTGGGAGGCGGAAGGCGCGGTGCGCATCATCTCCTACGTGGTGTCGGGCATCGGCTTCCTGGGCGCCGGCGTCATCATGAAGGAGGGCGCGAACGTGCGCGGCCTCAACACCGCCGCCACGGTCTGGTCCGCCGCCGCGGTGGGCGCGTGCGCGGGCGTGGACCGCGTGGCGGAGGCGGCGATGGTCGCCGCCTTCATCCTCGCCGCCAACACGCTGCTTCGGCCCCTGGTGAACTTCATCAACCGCATCCCGCTGGACGACGGCGTCGCGGAAGCGGAGTACGAGGTGCGCGTGGGCGTGGACCATGCCCAGGTGGACGCGGTGCGCGATGCGCTGACCGCCAAGCTCAAGGCGGTGAAGTATCCGGTGGCGCGCATGGCCATCCTCGACCGCTCGGACGACCTGTCCGAAGTGGTCGCGACGCTGGTGAGCACGTCGGCCAAGGGCCGCGATCTGGATGCCGTGGCCCAGGAATTGCGTCGCCTGCCCGGTGTGCGCCATGCTCAGTGGTCCGTAAGCACGAGTTTCTGAGGCGGAATGGTTCAGCTTCTTCTTCTTCTCCTTGGCGCCAATTTCATCCGGCGCCGCTGGTGGGTCATCGGGTTCGCGGGTTTCGTCTGGATGCTCATCGGTGCGCTGTTCTTCGCCGATGCGTTCATCGAGGAAATCCGCATCCCCGTGGCGTATTTCGCCGCGCCGCTGATCCTCGACGCGATCATTTCGCTCGCGACCATCATTCTCTCGCGCCGCGCCCGCATGCTGCGGGTGGTGAAGGCGGCGGTGTTCCTGGCGGTGGCGGGGCTGCTGATCTGGGTACCCCACCACAGCGCGTTCGCGGTCGCCATGCTGGTGGGCACCTTTCTGAGCCTGGACGGGTTCTGGCGCGCCGGCAGCGCCGTGGTGGTGCGGTTCCCGGGTTGGCCGCCCTCGTTCGCGAAGGGCGTCTTCGAACTGGTCATGGGCCTGTGGTCCCTCTCGCCCTGGCCCAGCAATTACCGAGCGGAAGTGGGGTCCGACGTGGGACTGCTGCTGATGGTGTCGGCGGCCGGCCTCCTCGGGCTCGCCATGCGGCTGCGCTACATGGCGGCGGACACGACCCTCTCGTCCATCCTCTCTACGGGCTGGCCGCAGATGCCCACCCCCGCCGAGTTGATGGAAGGCCCGGAGGAGGCGATGGAGCCGTCCCGCGCCCGGCGCGAGACCGCCCTCGTCCATGTCTGGACGCCCACCGGCGCCCTGCCGCGCATCCACCACGGCATCGAGCGCTATATCGCGGCCACCGACAAGGAGGGGCACATCTCCACCGGCCATTCCGCGCTCGAACTGCCGCCTGGCCTCTATATCAGCCATTATCCCGCGCAGGAGATCGACCAGTCGCCCTCCGACTTCGCACGCCTGCTGCGGGCGACGCCGGACAACAACGTGCCGGGCCGCTTCCAGCCCGATTACGCCCAGGAGAGCGCCGGCTGGTGCCCCTCCAGCTTCCAGATCCCCATCCACGGCATCGACGCCGCCGCGCTGCGCGGCTTCTGGGCCGAATACCGGCGCGACGACACCTACAACCTCACCAACCGCAATTGCTCCAGCGCGGTGGTGAAGGCGCTGGACGCGGGCCTGGAAGGGGTGCTGGAGCCGGTCGTCACCTGGCGCTTCGTGGCCGGCCTCATCCTCAGCCCGGAATTCTGGGCGGCGGGCATGCTGCGCCACCGGGCCACCACCATGGCCTGGACCCCCGGCCTGGTGCTCGACTATGTCCGCGCGCTGTCCGCGGTGCTGGACCTGCTGCCCAAGGCACCGGCGGCGCAGACGCGTTAATCGATCCGCGCATGCGGCAAAGCCATGCCGGTGCCGCATTTGCACCGCAGCGAAGAGGCTTCCGTCGCGGCGCGGCTGCCGCTACATAGGGGGCGCTGCCCTGCCGGGCGCGGAGGACCTGCCTCCGCCCCTGGAAGGGACAAGGTCGCCGCCGACCTTCAGGAGTTGCCCGTTGAACTGGATCTCCAACGTTGTCCGCCCGAAAATCCGCGACTTCCTCGCCCGCCGCGAGGTGCCGGAGAATTTGTGGGTGAAGTGCCCGGAGACCGGGCAGATGGTCTTCCACAAGGACCTGGAGGCCAATCTCTTCGTCATTCCCGGCTCGGGCTACCACATGCGCATGGGCGCGGCGGCCCGCCTGAAGGCGACCTTCGACGACGCGGCCTATGAGGAGGTGAGCCTCCCGGACGTCGCCACCGACCCGCTGAAGTTCCGCGACGAGCGCCGTTACGCCGACCGCCTGAAGGACGCCCGCGCCAAGACCGGCATGCAGGACGCCGTGAAGGTGGCCACCGGCCTCTTGGACGGACTGCCCGTGACCATCGCGGTGCAGGACTTCTCCTTCATGGGCGGCTCCCTGGGCATGGCCGCCGGCGAGGCCGTGGTGACGGGCCTTGAGACCGCCGCCAACAAGGGCACGCCCTTCATCATGTTCGCCGCCTCGGGCGGCGCGCGCATGCAGGAGGGCATCCTCTCCCTCATGCAGATGCCGCGCACCACCGTCGCCATCCAGGAGCTGCGCGAGACCCGCAAGCCCTACATCGTGGTGCTCACCAATCCCACCACGGGCGGCGTCACCGCTTCCTACGCCATGCTGGGCGACGTGCAGATCTCCGAGCCGGGCGCCCTCGTGGGCTTCGCCGGGCCGCGCGTCATCGAGCAGACCATCCGCGAGAAGCTGCCCGACGGCTTCCAGCGCGCCGAATATCTGCGCGAGCACGGCATGATCGACATGGTGATCCACCGCCACCAGATGCGCGACACGCTGGGGCGCCTCTGCCGCATGCTGGTGAAGGCGCCCGCCGTGCCGCCCAAGGCGCGGCTGCCGCGCCCGGCCACGGCGTGAGCGCGCGCCCGCGCGTCTAGGGCATTTCCGGTGAACCTGGATTCGCCGGAAATATCCTAACCCTTTGCTCTTACGCATTTTCCTCACGCGAACCGGCATCCACTTCGCTCGAAAATGCCCTGGAAGGACCGGCCATGGCCTCGCTGTCGTCCCCGGCCGGTCCCGACGCCATATTGGAGCGTCTGTCGGCGCTCCATCCCAAGCGCATCGACCTGTCCCTGGACCGGGTGCACCGCCTGCTGGCGGCGCTCGGCCACCCGGAGGCGCGCCTCCCGCCCGTGATCCATGTGGCGGGCACCAACGGGAAGGGCTCCACCATCGCCTTCCTGCGCGCCATGCTGGAGGCGGCGGGCCTGCGGGTTCATGTCTATACCTCGCCCCATCTGGTGCGCTTCAACGAACGGGTCCGCCTCGCGGGCGCCCTCGTGTCGGACGCGGCCCTCATGGCGGCGCTGGAGCGCGCCTCGGCCGCCAATGACGGCGCGCCCATCACCCTGTTCGAGATCACCACCGCCGCCGCCTTCCTGCTGTTCGCCGAGACCCCGGCGGACGTGCTGCTGCTGGAAGTGGGCCTCGGCGGGCGGCTCGACGCCACCAATGTGGTGGATGCCCCCGCCGCCAGCGTCATCACCCCCGTCTCCATCGACCACGTGGATTTCCTGGGCGCCACCCTGGACGCCATCGCGGGTGAGAAGGCGGGCATTATCAAGCGCTCCGTGCCCGTGGTGGTGGCGGAGCAGGCTCCCGAGGCGCTCGCCGTGATCGAGCGCGCGGCCGCCCGCGCCCGCGCGCCGCTGTTCGCCTGCGGGCAGCACTGGACGGTGCACGAGGAGGCCGGGCGCCTCGTCTATGCGGACGAGGACGGGCTCCTGGACCTGCCGCGCCCCCGCCTCGTGGGCGCGCACCAGATCGCCAATGCGGGGCTGGCGGTGGCGACGCTGCGCGCCGCGCGGCGCTTCAAGGTGCCGGGTCCGGCGCTGGAGGCCGGCATCAAGGGTGCGGACTGGCCCGCGCGCATGCAGCGCCTGCCTGCTGGAGCCCTGACGGCCCGCGCGCCCGAGGGCGCGGAACTGTGGCTGGACGGGGGGCACAATGCCGGGGGCGCCGCCGTGGTGGCCGCCGCGCTTGCGGAGCTTGAGGAGCGCTATCCCCGTCCGCTGGTGCTGGTGACGGGGATGCTCGGCACCAAGGACGCGGCGGGCTTCTTCTCCCATTTCGTGGGCCTCGCCCGCGAGGTGATCGCCGTGCCCGTGCCGGACAACGATGCGGGATTGCCGCCGGACATGCTGGCCGCTGCCGCCGCCGCGCTGGGCCTGTCGGCCTCGGTCGCGCGGGACGTGGGCGCCGCCCTGGACGGCCTGTCCGCCTATCCGCTGGCGCCGCCGCCGCGCGTCCTCATCTGCGGGTCGCTCTATCTGGCGGGAGCGGTCCTAGCCGCCAACGGGACGCTACCCGCCTGAAGCCGAGCGCCTTCATCGTCGGGCGGCGCCGAGCGGGGTTCGCTCAATTGCGCGGGCTCGGCCAAGGGCGCGTGCCGGTCAGGCGCCCGCCGCTTCCACCCGCATGGCCTGCTTCTCGCGACGGCGCTGCACCGAGGAGGCGATGTTCATGCTCTCCCGGTATTTCGCGACCGTGCGCCGGGCGATGTCGATCCCGTCGCCCTTCAGCTTCTGTACCAGCGTGTCGTCGGAGAGGATGTCGTCCGCATTCTCCGCGTCGATCAGCGACTTGATGCGGTGGCGCACCGCCTCGGCGGAGTGCGCCTCGCCTCCGCCCGCCGCCGCGATGGCGGAGGAGAAGAAGAACTTCATCTCCAGCACGCCGCGCGGGGTGGAGATGTATTTGTTGGAGGTGACGCGCGAGACGGTGGATTCGTGCATGCCGATGGCATCGGCCACGGTGCGCAGGTTCAGTGGCCGCAGGTGGCGCACCCCGTGGTCGAGGAAGCCTTCCTGCTGGCGCACGATCTCGCTCGCCACCTTCAGGATGGTGCGCGCCCGCTGGTCCAGCGACCGGGTGAGCCAGCTCGCGCTCTGGAGGCAGTCGGCGAGGAAGCTCTTGTCGGTGCTGGAGCGCGCGGTCTTGGCGATGGTCGCGTGATAGGTCTGGTTGACCAGCACGCGGGGCAGGGTGTCCGAATTCAGCTCCACCAGCCATCCGCCCTCGGGGGCGGCGCGCACGAACACGTCGGGCACCAGCGGGTGCACCACGCCCGAGCCGAACACGAGGCCGGGCTTGGGATCGAGCCGCCGGATCTCGGCGATCATGTCGGCGAGGTCCTCGGCATCCACCCCGCAGACCCGCCGCAGCGCGTTGCGGTCATGGCGCGCCAGCAGGTCGAGATTGGCCAGCAGCGCCTGCATGGCCGGGTCGCAGCGGTCCTTCTCGCGCAGTTGGATGGCGAGGCACTCGGCCAGCGTGCGGGCGCCCACCCCGGAGGGCTCGAAGGTCTGGATGAGGCGCAGCACGCTCTCCACCTCGGCCGCGTCCACCTGGAGCAGGTCCGCCACCTGGGAGACGTCGCCCGAGAAATAGCCGGTCTCGTCGATCTGGCCGATGAGGTTGAGGCCGATGATGCGGCGCGCCGGATCGGTCTCGGCCACGGCGAGCTGGGCTTCCAGATGGTCCGCCAGCGTGGTCTGCGTGGCGAGGAAGGCCTCGGGATTGTAGTCCTCGCCTCGCTCGCCGCCCCCGCTCCAGTCGGAAAGTGAGCCCGAGCCCGAGGCCGGGGCAGCGCCCCGGTCGGCCGGCGCGTCGTCCGGGAAGACGTTGCCGAGGTCCGTATCGAGGCGCGCCTCCATGGAGGCGCGGCTCTGGTCCTCGCCCGCCTCCATCCAGTCGCCGGCGCGGGCGTCCTCCGAGACGGGGGCGGGCGGCTCCTCCCGCGTGCCGGGCACCTCGATGTCCGGCTCCTCGCTGACCCGCTCCAGCAGCGGATTGCGCTCCAGCTCCGCCTCCACATAGGCCGCCAGCTCCAGGTTGGAGAATTGCAGCAGCTTGATGGCTTGCATCAGCTGCGGCGTCATCACCAGGGACTGGGTCTGCCGGAACTCCATGCGGGGGCCGAGCGCCATCAGCCGGTCTCCCCCCTCAGCGTCGTGGATGCGCGGCTCATAGGCGGAATTCCTCGCCGAGATAGAGACGGCGCACGTCGGGGCTGTTCACCACCGAGTCCCGGTCGCCTTCCATGAGCACGGAGCCGGTATGGATGATGTAGGCGCGGTCGATGAGGCCCAGAGTCTCGCGCACATTGTGGTCGGTGATGAGCACGCCGATGCCGCGCGTGGTCAGGTGGCGCACCAGGGCCTGGATGTCGCCCACCGCGATGGGGTCGATGCCCGCGAACGGCTCGTCCAGCAGCATGAAGGACGGGCGGCTCGCCAAAGCGCGGGCGATTTCCACGCGCCGCCGCTCGCCGCCCGACAGGGCGATGGAGGGCGACTTGCGCACGTGGGTGATCTTGAACTCCTCCAGCAGCGCGTCCACCTCCTCGCGCCGCTTCTTGCGGTTCCGCTCGGTGACTTCCAGCACGGCGAGGATGTTGTCCTCCACGGACAGGCCACGGAAGATGGAGGCTTCCTGCGGCAGGTAGCCGATGCCGAGCCGGGCGCGCTGGTACATGGGCATGGGGGTCACGTCGTGACCCTCCAGCATGATGCGCCCGGCATCCGCCTTCACGAGGCCGGTGATCATGTAGAAGACGGTGGTCTTGCCCGCGCCGTTGGGCCCCAGCAGGCCCACGGCCTCGCCGCGCCGCACGTTCACGCTCACGCCGCGCACCACCTGGCGGCCGCCATAGCTCTTCTTCAGGTCGTAGGCAGCAAGCGCCACTTCCTCCTGGACGGCATGGGGCACGCCATAGCCGAGGTCGTCGCCCGCCTCGTCCTCATAGGCGACGTCGTCCGCCTCGGGCGCGTCGTCCCATCCGGGCGCGGCGCTCTCCCCGTCGGAGGCGGCCGGGCGAGACCGGGATCGGGAACCGAATAGGCCAAGGACGTTCAATGCAACGCCTCCAGTCGCGCGAAGAGGGAAGGCGCGGCACCGCGCCGCCTGACCCTGTCCACGATTGGGTCTGGAGCCTGGTCCGCCGGGCGATGCCCCCGCCGGGAACCAGTGGCTCATTCCGGGACAGAGAACGCTTTACCGACCTGCGTGCAGTGCAATAAAGTCGGGGCGTGCTCCGAAGGCTGGCACCCTGCCGGATTTTCCAGCACAGCTTCAGCCTCAATCGCGGTCAGTTTTTCCCGACTGGGCGATCTTTGCAACATGCAAAATTCGGGCCGAGTGAAAAAGGCGAAAAACGCGACGATCCGCCTCGCCCCGCGCGGCGGCCTCCAGGCTCCTAAAGCCTTGCCGTAACAGGATCAGCGGCGCGGAGCCGCGCCGCCTTCTGGGGGCTTCACGCTTCCGGGAACGATCAGGCTTTCCACGCGCCCGCCCTCGATGCGGGAGACGCCGGTCACCAGATCCACCGTCAGCTTCTGCCCGCGCACCACGTTGGGGCCCTGGGTGAGCACCACGGGCTTGCCGGTCATGGTGACGGTGTTGGTCTTCATTTCGAAGATGCCGGTGTCGCCGGTGGCGGTCTGGTCCTTGGTCTGGACCACCACGCCGCCCTTCGCCTCCAGGCGCTTGATGGAGCTGGTGCTCTGGGGCTGGTTGTCCATGGGCGCCGCGTTGCCCTCGTAGAAGACCACGAGCTCGGGGCTGCGCATGGTCGTGTCGCCCTGCACCACGACCACGTTGCCCGCGAACACCGCCACCTTGTCCTTGTCGCGCACTTCGAGCGTGTTGGAATTGATGCGCACCGGCTGGTCCCGGTTGGCCGCGAAGCCCTGGAGGGCGTTGGGCACGTTGCCGGGGCCGCCCGCCTGCTGGGCGAAGGCGGGGCCGGCCAGCAGGGCCAGCGCCAGAGCAAGCGCCGGGGCGAGGGCGGAGGGCGTCGTCGTCTTCATCGTTTCGCTCCGGTGGGCTTGGCGGGCGCGGGATGTGCGGCGGGAGCCGCCGGCGCCGGCACCGCGGGAGAATGGGCGGCCGGCTGCTGGGCGGGAGTTTGCCGGTCGGGCAGGTCGGTCATGCGGAAGTCGAGCTGCACATGGCCCTCGAAGAACGCCCGGTTGCCCCGGTCGGTCACGGTCATGCGGTCGGCCACCAGCTTTCCGTCCTTATAGGTGAGAACCACCGGGTTCTGGGTGATCACGGAGCCGGCCTTCGTGTCCACCTCGGCATCCTTCATGCGGCCCGCATAGCCCGAGCCGCTGGCGAGGTCCACGCCGTTGCGCAGCCATATGACCTGCCGCTTGGTGTCCACCGAGCCTTCCGGCGACTTCACGCTGGCCCAGTTCTTGTTGGCCAATTCCATCCGCGCATCCACGTCCGTCAGGTCGAGCACGTCCGGATTGGTGAGGTCCTGGGAGGCGGTGGAGGCGTTCACGCGATAGGCGCGGCCGTCGTCGGTGAAGCCGGAAAGCTTCGGCACTTCCATGGTCAGGCGCGTGCCCGACAGATGCAGCGCGCCCACCTCGAACGGCAGCTCGATGGCCGCCGTGAGCTTGCGGGCGATGGGCAGGGCGATGAGCACGATCAGGGCGACGAACAGCGTCACGGGCAGGGCGCGCTTCACGAAGCGCACGAAGCGGCTGTGCCGGTGCGCGCGGGCGAAGTCCGGGGCGCCGCGCTGGGCGAAGGTCGAGGCGGTGCGCCCGGCGTCGTGGCCCGGCGTGGCGGTCTGCGTCATGGGTTCCCTTTGCGCGCGGCGCCAGGATGGGCCGGAACGGGCCTCGAACGCAACCCGGCCCCCGGCCTCATGAATGCGCGAAGATGTCTTCCTCCGGCCAGCCCGCGAGGTCGAGCGCGGCGCGGGTCGGGAGGAATTCGAAGCAGGCGCGCGCGATGTCCGTGCGGCCCTCGCGCTCCAGCATGGCCTCCAGCTTGTCCTTGCAGGCGTGCAGGTAGAGCACGTCCGAGGCGGCATAATGGAGCTGGGCGTCCGAAAGGTCGTCGGCCGCCCAGTCGGAGCTTTGCTGCTGCTTGGAGAGGTCCACGCCCAGCAACTCGCGCACCAGATCCTTCAGGCCGTGCCGGTCGCTGTAGGTGCGCGTCAGGCGGGAGGCGATCTTGGTGCAGAAGACCGGGCTCGTAGTCACGCCGAACGTGTGGGCGAGCACCGCGATGTCGAAGCGGCCGAAATGGAACAGCTTCACCACGTTGGGGTCCGCCAGCATCCGCACCAGGTTGGGCGCGGTCTCGGCCGAGGCGCCGCGCGGGATCTGCACCAGGTCCGCGCTGCCGTCGCCGTTGGAGAGCTGCACGAGGCAGAGCCGGTCGCGGTGCGGGCTGAGGCCCAGCGTCTCGGTGTCGATGGCCACAACCGGGGCGGCGACGAAATCGGCGGGCAGGTCGCCGCGATGCAAGCGGATGGTCATGGGCGCTTCTGCTTGGAGAGGATCGGGTCCGGCTTTTACCGAAGGGGCGCGCGCCTGTCGATGGTTGCCCGCATGCCGCAGGTTGCCCGCGTGCGGGCGCCCGGCCATGCTGGCGCCATTGAACGCACGAAAGAAGGTTTTGGATCATGTCTTTGAAGCGGGGGATTTTCGCCGTGACCCGGTCGCCTCTTACCCGGCTCGTTCTTGTCCGGCTCGCTCTGGCTCTGATCGGCCTCGGGCTGCTTGCCGCGCCCGCAGCCGCCGAGACGCCGCCCATGGGCAGCTACATGCAGAGCTGCCAGGACGTGCGCATGACGGCGGGATGGCTGAAGGCCAATTGCCGCGACAATAGCGGGCGGTGGGTGGAATCCACCACCGTACCGAGCTGGTGTTCCACGGGCGAGATCGTCAACGACAATGGCCGCCTGACCTGCCGCCCGCGCTCCGCGCCGACCGGTACCACGGGCTATTCCGGCGAGCGGGTGCCCACGGGCACCTATATGGGCACCTGCCGCAACATCTCGGTGTTTGCCGGTTGGCTGAAGGCGTCCTGCCAGGACCGCAACGGGCGCTGGGTGGATTCCACCATCTCGCCCGGCTGGTGCGTCGGGCGCGACATTACCAATTCCGATGGGCGCCTGAGCTGCCACTGAAACGCAAACGGGCGCCGCTTCGCAGCGGCGCCCGTTTCGTTCTCTCGTCGCCGAAGGCTCAGCGGCGCAGGCTCTTCACGTCGCGCACCGCGCCGCGCGAGGCGGAGGTGGTGAGGGCGGCATAGGCCTGGAGCGCCTGGGAGACGACGCGCTTGCGGTTCTCCGGCTTCCAGGCGGCATCGCCCTTGGCCTCCATCGCGGCGCGGCGGCGCGCCAGCTCCTCGTCGGAGACCTTTAGGTTGATGCTGCGGTTGGGGATGTCGATCTCGATCGTATCCCCTTCCTCCACGAGGCCGATGGCCCCGCCCTCGGCCGCCTCGGGCGAGCAATGGCCGATGGACAGGCCCGACGAGCCGCCGGAGAAGCGCCCGTCCGTGACCAGCGCGCACGCCTTCCCGAGGCCCTTCGACTTCAGGTAGGACGTGGGATAGAGCATCTCCTGCATGCCGGGACCGCCGCGCGGGCCTTCATAGCGGATCAGCACGATGTCGCCCGGCACGATCCTGCCGGTGGAGAGGATGGCCTCCACCGAGGCGTCCTGGCTCTCGAACACCCGCGCGCGGCCCGTGAAGGTGAGGATGGAGGCATCCACGCCCGCCGTCTTCACGATGCAGCCGTCCTCGGCGATGTTGCCGAACAGCACGGCGAGGCCGCCGTCCTTGGAATAGGCATGCTCCACGTTGCGGATGACGCCCGCCGCGCGGTCGGTGTCCAGGTCGTCCCACCGGCGCGACTGGCTGAAGGCGACCTGCGTGGGCACGCCGCCCGGCGCGGCGCGGTAGAAGGTCTGCACCGTGTCGCTCTTGGTGCGCATCACGTCCCAGCGGTCCAGCGCCTCGGCCATGGTGGCCGCATGCACGGTGGGCTGGTCGGTATGGATGAGGCCGCCGCGGTCCAGTTCACCCAGGATGGCCATGATGCCGCCCGCGCGGTGCACGTCCTCCATATGGATGTTGGCGACCGCCGGGGCCACCTTGCAGAGCACGGGCACCTGGCGGGAGAGCCGGTCGATGTCCGCCATGGTGAAGGGCACTTCGCCTTCGTTGGCCGCGGCCAGCAGGTGCAGCACCGTGTTGGTGGAGCCGCCCATGGAGATGTCCAGCGTCATGGCGTTCTCGAACGCCTTGAAGGTGGCGATGGAGCGCGGCAGCACGCTGGCGTCGTCCTGCTCGTAATAGCGGCGGGCGAGGTCCACCACGAGGTGGCCCGCCTCCACGAACAGCCGCTCGCGGTCCGCATGGGTGGCGAGCACCGAGCCGTTGCCGGGCAGCGCGAGGCCGAGCGCCTCGGTCAGGCAGTTCATGGAATTGGCGGTGAACATGCCCGAGCAGGAGCCGCAGGTGGGGCACGCGGAGCGCTCCATCACCTTCACGTCCTCGTCGGACACGCGGTCGTCCGCCGCCGCGATCATGGCGTCGATCAGGTCCACCTTCTTTTCGCCGGTGGAGAGCAGGACCTTGCCCGCCTCCATGGGGCCGCCGGAGACGAAGACGGCCGGGATGTTGAGGCGCATGGCGGCCATCAGCATGCCGGGGGTGATCTTGTCGCAATTGGAGATGCAGACCATGGCGTCCGCGCAATGGGCGTTCACCATGTATTCCACACTGTCGGCGATGATCTCGCGGGACGGCAGCGAATAGAGCATGCCGTCATGGCCCATGGCGATGCCGTCATCCACCGCGATGGTGTTGAATTCCTTCGCGACGCCGCCCGCCTTCTCGATCTCGCGGGCCACCAGCTGGCCGAGATCCTTCAGGTGCACGTGCCCCGGCACGAACTGGGTGAAGGAATTGACCACCGCGATGATGGGCTTGCCGAAATCGCCGTCCTTCATGCCGGTGGCGCGCCAGAGCCCCCGCGCGCCCGCCATGTTGCGGCCGTGGGTAGAAGTGCGCGAACGGTACTGGGGCATGTCCTCATTGCCTTTTGTTGTGCAGGCCGACGGCCTTACGCAATTTCATTGTCGCAGCCTTCTTAGAGCGAATTCAGGCAAAGCGAAATCACTTCGCCGCAAGGGCAGGCGCCCGGTCCATGCGCTGGCGGCATTGCCCGGCGCATGCCGCGCAAGCCCGGAACGGGTTCCGGTTGTGCCAGTCTGGTTTGCGTCAATGCAATGAAGATGCTCTGGAAGAAATTCGGTCCTTTCCATAAATCAATACCAACGCAATCGCCTCGCTTCGGAGGACAGGACCATGACCTTCAACGGCATCCACCACGTCACCGCCATTTCCGGCCCCGCCCGGCGCAACCTCGCCTTCTATGAGGGCGTGCTCGGCCTGCGCCTCGTGAAGAAGACGGTGAACTTCGACGATCCGGGCACCTACCACCTCTATTACGGGAACGAGGCGGGCGCCCCGGGCACCATCCTCACCTTCTTCCCCTGGGAGCATGTGGCGCCGGGCCGGCTCGGCGTGGGCGAGACCCAGGAGACCGCCTTCCGCATCCCGCTCGCCTCCGTCGGCTTCTGGACGCATCGCCTCGTCGAGGCGGGCGTGAAGCACGGGACGCCCGTGACCCGGTTCGGCGAGACCGTTCTGGCCTTCACCGATCCGGACGGCATGCGGCTCGCCCTCGTGGGCATCGCCGGTGCCGAGGCCGAGCCCGGCTATGCAACCGGCGCCATCCCGGCCGAGCACGCCATCCGTGGCTTCCACGGCGTGACGCTGCTGGTGAAGGAGGCCGCGCCCACCGCCGCCATCCTGACCGATGTGTTCGGCTTCAGGCAGGCCGCTGAGGACGGTCTCGTCACCCGCTTCTCCACTGGCACCGCCATGGGCGGCGTGGTGGACCTGCGGGCGGCGGGCGACTTCCTCCGGGGCCGCCAGGGCGGGGGCAGCGTGCACCATGTGGCCTTCCGCGCCGCCGATGACGCGGCCGAGGCGGACATGGTGAAGCGGCTCGCCGAGAACCACGGCATCCGAACCACGGAGCAGAGGGACCGCAACTATTTCCGCTCGGTCTATTTCCGCGAGCCGGGCGGGGTCCTGTTCGAGATCGCCACCGACATCCCGGGCTTCGCCGTGGACGAGCCCGCCGAGGCGCTCGGCCGCGCGCTGAAGCTGCCCGCCTTCCTGGAGGGCCGCCGCGCCGAGATCGAGGGCGTCCTGCCGGCGCTCGCCTGAGCGCCGGGACACAAGGAGACCAAGCCATGACACTCACCACCGACATGGGCTTCGTCCATCGCTACGAGCCCGCCACCACGCAGGGGCGCGCGCCGCTCCTGCTCCTGCACGGCACCGGAGGCGACGAGAACGACCTGCTGCCGCTCGGCCGCATGCTCTCCCCCGGCGCCGCGCTGCTCTCGCCGCGCGGCCGGGTGCTGGAGCACGGCATGCCGCGCTTCTTCCGCCGCCTCGCGGAAGGTGTGTTCGACCATGACGACGTGCGCCGCGAGGCGGACGCCCTGGCCGATTTCGTGATGGCCGCCCGCGAGGGATGCGGCATGCCCGCGCCCATCGCGGTGGGCTTCTCCAACGGGGCCAACATCGCGGCCGCGGTGCTCTATCGCCGTCCCGAGGCCCTGGCGGGCGCGGTGCTCATGCGCGCCATGGTGCCGCTGGAGGAGGCCCCGGCCCATCCGCTGGACGGCAAGCCGGTGCTCATCCTCTCCGGCAATGCGGACACGCTGATGGGCCAGGAGAACCCGGCCCGTCTCGCCGCCACGCTGACGGCGGCGGGGGCGCAGGTGGAACACCGCGTGCTGCGGGCGGGCCATGGCCTCACCCAGGCGGACGTCACCCTTGCCGCCCAATGGCTCGCGGGGAAGTGATTCCCCGCCTGTCGCACGGACGTGGCGGACCCGGACTAGGGTTGCGGGGTTGAACCCGGTGCCGGGAACGGCACCGGGCACGGCCCGCGCAGGCGCTGCGCCGCGGCCTCGGGACACCGACATCATCCAGGAAAGGAAACCTGCCATGTCCACTTACGGCTCTGCGGTCTGGTCCGGCGGCATCAAGGACGGCAAGGGCGCCATCTCCACCAAGAGCGGCGCGCTCGATGCCTATCCCTACGGCTTCGCCAGCCGCTTCGAGGGCAAGCCCGGCACCAATCCCGAGGAACTGATCGGCGCCGCCCATGCGGGCTGCTTCACCATGGCCCTCTCGCTCATCCTGGGCGAGGCCGGGCTCACGGCCGAGCACATGGAGACGAAGGCGGACGTCACGCTCGTGAAGCAGGCGGACGGCTTCGCCATCACGGCGGTGGCCCTGACGCTGCGCGCCAAGATCCCCGGCGCGGACGACGCGAAGTTCCAGGAACTGGCGGCCAAGGCCAAGGCGGGCTGCCCGGTCTCCAAGGTGCTGAACGCCGACATCACGCTCGACGCCGCGCTGGTCTGACCGGCGCCGGACGGCCCGCCACCCGGCGGGCCGTTCGCCCGATGCGGTTTCGCCCGGTCCGGCGCTGTGTCATGGTGCCGTCATTGACCGAGGGGCAGGGGGCATCATGGCGGCGATGACGGATGCGCAGGCACGGCCTGCGCCGCGTGGGCTCGTTCCGCTTCTGCTCACCATCGTTCCCTTCAGCCAGATCCCCCTCGACGCCTACACCCCGGCCTTGCCGGAAATGGTGCGCTCGCTCCAGGCCGACCCGGCTGCCGTGCAGAACACCGTCACCGCCTACATGCTGGGCATGAGCCTCGCCCTGGTGCCGGTGGGCCTCATCACCGACGCGGTGGGCCGGCGGCTGACCCTATTCTCCGGCATGGCGCTCCTTATCGCCATGAGCGTCGCCTGCGCGCTGGTGAGCGACGTGCGGCTGCTGCTGGGGCTGCGCTTCCTCCAGGGCATGGGCGGCTGCACCTGCCTCGTCGTCTCCTATGTGATCGCGGCGGACTGTTTCCGGGGCGCGCAGCTCACCTCGGTCTCGGGCCTTCTCGGCGCGGCCTGGGGGCTGGCACCGGTGCTCGCCCCGGCGGCGGGCGGGGTGCTGGCGGACTTCGTCTCGTGGCGCGTCATCTTCCTGCTCATCGGCCTTCTGGCCGCGCTGGTGGCTCTGGTGGCCTTCTTCCGCCTGCCGGAGACGCTGCCCGTGGAGCGCCGGGCGCCCATCGACCTGCGCGCGGCGGGGCGCGTCATCGCCATGGCGCTGCGCAACCGCTTGTTCCTGTGCTTCACGCTGATCTTCGGCGCCATGGCGAGCGCGCAGCTCGTGTTCGGCGTGGTGGCGCCGTTCCTCTACCAGGAAGGGCTCGGCCTCTCGCCTAGCGGCTACGGCCTCATGGCGCTGCTGCTGGGCGGCGTGAACCTGGCGGGCGAACTGGGCTGCTCGCACTTCGCCGGGCGGACCAGCCCGCAGCGGCTCGGCTGGACCTCCTACGCCCTGTTCGCCCTGGGCGCGGTGGTGCTGGCGGTGTCGGGCGCGGTGTCCGGCGTCGGCTTCGTCTCCGTGACGCTGGGCTCCGCCTTGGTGCTGCTGGGCTGCGGCGTGCTCTGCCCGATGATGTACGGCATGGCGCTCGGCCTGTTCGAGCGCAATCTCGGCCTGCTGGGCGGGCTCATCAGCGCCATCTGCTATCTGTGCGTCTCCGGCGCCATGATGGTGGCGGCGGTGCTGCCGGAGACCAGCCAGGCGCCCATGGGCGCCCTCTATGTGGTGCTCGGCATCATCGCCGGCGGGCTGCTGGCCCTCGCTTTGCCGAAGGCATCGGGCGCGGGCCATCCCTGAGGGCGCAGGCGAATCAGAGCGCCTGCGCGGCCGCCAGGACCTCCTCTGCGTGGCCCGTCACCTTCACCTTCGGCCAGGTCCGCGCCACGGTGCCGGTAGCGTCGATGAGCAGCGTCGCGCGCTCTATCCCCATATATTTTCGCCCGTACATGCTCTTTTCCCCCCAGACGCCGTAAGCGTCGAGCATGGCCTTGGTCTCGTCGGAGGCGAGGGGAAAGGCGAGGTCGTACTTGGCCTTGAACTTGTCCTGCGCCCGGACCGGGTCGGCAGAGACGCCGAGGATCGCCGTATTGGCCGCCTCGAACTCCGCCCTTAGCGCGTTGAAGGCCATGGCTTCCTTTGTGCAGCCGGGGGTGTCCGCCTTCGGGTAGAAGTAGAGAACCAGCTTACGGCCGGCGAAATCCTTCAGCGACACTGTTCCCCCGCCATCGCGCGGCAGGGAGAAGTCCGGAGCCTGTGCGCCTTCCGCGGGAAAATCGGCCATCTGCCTTCCTTTCGACGTGACTGCGTCATACCGGCTGGGCGGAATGCCCTTGCCTGACAGCGGGGATGGTACATTCTGCACCGCTCAAAAAACCCGGCGCGGGGGCGCCTCGGCGGGGCCAGAGGATCGGGTGAGGATGAAGGACGATACGGCGCCGTTCAAGCCGGCTGGCCGCCATCTGAGGCACGGCCGTCCCCAGGGGATCGTCGGCGCGCTGGTGCCGCGCGGCCGCGTCGCGCGCGTGCTCATGTGGATCCTGGTGTCGCTGGTGGCCGTGGGCGGCCTCGGCGCGCTGGCGCTCTATGCCCTCATCGCCACCGGGACCGTCACCGCCAACCTCGCCACGCCCTATATCGAGCGCGCCATCGAGGAGCGGCTCGGCGGGAAATACGATGTCATCATCGGCTCCACCACGGTGGAGACCATGAGCCACGGCGCCACCGCCGTGGTGGTGCACGACATCCGCGTGGAAGGTCCGGACGGCGAATTGATCGCCGCCGCCCCGAGCGCCGAGGTGGAACTGGACGGCAGCCTTCTCACCCTCTCCCCGAAGGCGCGCCGCGTCGATCTCGTGGGCGCCGACATGACGGTGAAGATCGCCGCGTCCGGCGTGGTCGCGGTGGCGGCAGGGCAGGGCGCCCGGCCGCTCGTGTCGTCTTCCCCGCCGCCCCTGACCGCGCCGCCCCTCACCGTCACGCAGGGGACGCCCGCCC
>JACESF010000062.1 GCA_013911975.1 Hyphomicrobiales bacterium
CAGCCGGGCATTGGCCTGGTGGGCCACGAAGCGGTCCACGTCGCCCGCCGAGAGCCCCGCCTCCGCGAGCGCGGACCGCGCGCTGTCGCTCATGAGCCGCACCGCCCCGAGGAACAGCGCCTTGCCGTCCGTGAGGGTCATGCGAGTGTCTTCCACCGGCATATCAGGGGCGAAGGGGCGGTTGGAGCCGCCTGCCGGAACATGGACCAGCTCATAGCCCGTGCCGTCCGCCGAGAGGCAATTGCCGCGCAGGCCCCCGTCCCCGCCCGGCGCCACAACCACCGCGCCCGCGCCATCCGCGAAGATGACGCTGGAACCCCGCTCGGCGGGATTGATGCGCCGGGACAGGAGGTTGGCACCGATCACCAGGACCGGCCGCCGCCACGCCCGCACGAAGGCCTCGGCCATCACATAGGCATAGAGGAAGCCCGCGCACGCCCCCGCCATGTCCACCGCACCGGAGCGGGAGAGGCCGAGCTTGTGCGCCACCAGGGGCGCGGAGGGCGGCAGCAGGTGGTCCGGCGTGGAGGTGGCGAGCAGGGTGAGACCCACATCCGCGGGGTCGATCCCCGCCTCCGCGAGCGCCATGGCGCCGGCCTCCGCCGCAAGGCCGGACAGCGTCTCGTCGGGGCGCGCCCAGCGGCGTTCGCGAATGCCCGTGCGCCGCTCGATCCAACCCGCGTCGAGGCCGAGATTGGCCTCGATCTCGGCACTGGTCACGACCCGCTCGGGCACCGCATGGCCGAGGCCGAGAAGCCGCGTGCCGCTCACGCCACGCTCCCGAACAGCGTTCCCGCCTCGTCGATGGCGGCATAGAGCGCATCCAGCTCGGCGGCGGTGACGCAATAAGGCGGCATCACATAGAGAACGTTGCCCAGGGGGCGCATGAGGAAGCCCCGCTCCAGGAAGAAGGCACGCAGCTTCGGCCCCACATCCGCCAGATAGCCGCCCACCGGCACTTTCAGGTCCAGGGCCGCGATGGTGCCGCAGGAACGGACATTCTCGAAGCGCCCGTCCTCCTCGAACCGCGCCACATGCTCCGACTGGGCGGCGCACAGGGCGGCGACGCGCTGCGCCACCGGCTCCTCGCGCCACACCTTCACGTTCGCGAGCCCCGCCGCGCAGGCGATGGGATTGGCGGTGTAGGAGGAGGAATGGAAGAAGGCCTTCGAGCGGTCGGGCGAATAATGGGCGTCGAACACCTCGTCGGTGGCGAGCGTCGCGGCGAGCGGAATGGCGCCGCCCGTCAGGCCCTTGGAGGTGCACAGGATGTCCGGCGTGACGCCCGCCTGATCGCAGGCGAACAGCGAGCCGGTGCGGCCCCAGCCGGTCATCACCTCGTCGGCGATGAGCAGCGTCCCGGTCTCCCTGGCGATGGCGGCCAGTTCCTTCAGGACCGCGGGCGAATAGAACAGCATGCCGCCCGAGCCCAGAACCAGCGGCTCCAGGATGAGCGCGGCGGCGCGCCGCTGGCGGGCGATGGCCTCGAATGCGTCCAGCACCTCCTGCTCCCGTCCGGCAACCGGCACGGGGATGCGGTCCACCTCGAACAGGAGCGGCTCGTAGGCGGCGTTGAACACGCCGCGCGCGCCCACGCTCATGGTGCCGATGGTGTCGCCGTGATAGCTCGCTTCCATCACCACGATGCGGTGGCGCCCCTCGCCCCGGTTTCGGTGGGTGCCGAGCGCCATCTTCAGCGCCACTTCCACGGCGGTGGAGCCGGAATCCGAATAGAAGACCCGCGTCAGGCCGGGCGGGACCAGCGCCACCAGCTCACGGGCCAGCGCCTCGGCGGGGGGATGGGTGAAGCCCGCGAAGATGAGCTGATCCAGGCTCTCACTCGCCTCGCGGATGGCCTCCATGATCACCGGATGGCGGTGCCCGTGGGTGGTCACCCACCAGGAGGAGATGGCGTCCAGGATGCGCCGCCCGTCGGACGCCTCCAGATAGGCCCCCTCGGTGCGCAGGATGAGGGTGGGCGCGGGCTCCGTCGCGTGCTGCGTGAAAGGATGCCAGACGGGGGAATGGGTCATCACTGGAAGTCCTGGATCGCGAACGCCTGCCGGAAGGCGGCCGCGAGGCTTGCGGGCGTCAGCGGATCGAGCGGCGGCAGCCGGCCGAGCACCTTCACACCCGAAAAGGCGGCGATGACAGCCTGGCTGTCGGCCATCTCCGCGCCGATGAAGGCGATGCCCTTCAGGGGAATGCCGCGCGCCTTCAGCGCCTCGATGGAGAGCAAAGTGTGGTTGATGGTGCCGAGCTGGGTGCGCGCGCACAACACCACGGGCAGGCCCCAGCGGGCGAACAGATCGATGGTGAGCAGGCGCCGGGTGAGCGGCACCATGAGCCCGCCCGCCCCTTCCACCACCAGCGGGTCATGGGGCGGCAGGACGAGCCGGTCGGGATCGATCTCCACACCCTCGGCCTCGGCGGCGAGATGGGGCGAGGCGGGAAGCTTCAGCCGATAGGCTTCGGGAAGGATGCGCGCGGCCGGAACACCGCCGACGCGGCTCACCGTCTCGCTGTCGGTCGCCTCTTCCAGGCCGGACTGGACCGGCTTCCAGTAGAAGGCGCCCAGGGCGGAAGCGAGGGCCGCGGAAAACACCGTCTTGCCAATGCCGGTGTCGGTCCCGGTCACGATCAGCCGGCTCATGCGGGCACGTCCTCCATGGCGCGGGCGATGGAATCCACGAGGCCCATGACGATCTCGGCATCGGTGTTCAGGGTGACGGAGATGCGCAGGCGCGCGGTGCCTTCCGGCACGGTGGGCGGGCGGATGGCGCGGCAGTCGAAACCGTCCGCCCGGATGCGCGCCGCCACCGCCGTGGCCCGGGCATTGGAGCGCAGGAGCACGGGGATGATCTGCGAGCCGGAGGCGGGCACGCCCAGCCGCTGGCGCAGCGAGCCTTCCGCCACCCGCACGAGATCCGAGAGCCGCTCCCGCCGCTCCGGCTCGTCCTTCAGGATGCGCAGCGCCTCCCGCACGCCCGCCGCCACCAAGGGCGAGGGCGAGGTGGCATAGATGAAGGGCCGGGCACGGTTCACGAGGAAGTCCAGCAGCGGACGGTGCGCCGTCACCAGCGCGCCGGAGACGCCCAGCGCCTTGCCGCAGGTGTGCACGCAGATGAGCGCCTCGTGCCCCTCATAAGCGGCCGCGAGCCCGCGCCCGTCCGGACCGAAGACGCCGGTGGCGTGGGCCTCGTCCACCACGAGGAACCCGTCATGGCGTTCCGAGATCTCCATGAGGGCGGCGAGCGGGGCCGCGTCGCCGTCCATGGAATAGATGCTCTCCACGGCGATGAAGGGCGTGCCCTTGCCGCCCGCCGCGCGCCAGGCGCGGAGGGCGTCCTCCACGCGCTGGGGGTCGTTGTGGCCGCCGTCCACGGTCTCCGCCTTGCCCGCCTGCATGCCCGCATGGACCGAGGCGTGGATCAACGTGTCGTGCACGATGAGGTCGCCCCGCCGGGGCAGCGTGGAGAAGATGGCGAGGTTCGCGTCGAAGCCCGAGGCGAGATAGAGGCAGGCGGGCGCGCCGAAGAAGGCGGCCGCCTCCTGCTCCAGCGCCTCGTGCTCGGGATCGTTGCCGCGCAGCAGCCGCGAGCCGCCCGAGCCCACCCCGGCCCCCCGCTCCAGCGCCGCATGGATGGCGGCGCGCATGCGCGGAGACGTGGCGAGCCCGAGATAGTCGTTGGAGGCGAAGTCGTGGCCCAGGCGCGGCTCAAGGGTGCGCCCCCGGCTGCGGTCCCTGAGCCCCTCGAGGGTCGCGGTGAAGCGGCCGAGGCGGCCGTCGCTCATTGGGGGGTGTCCAGCTCCTCGGCCGAAACGCCCAGGCGCCGGAACAACGCGGTGTCGTGGTCCTCGCCGGGATTGTCGGCAGTGAGCAGGCAGTCGCCGATGAAGATGGAATTGGCGCCCGCGAAGAAGCACATGGCCTGCAGCTCGTCGGTCATCTCCGTGCGGCCGGCGGACAGGCGCACATGGGAGGTGGGCATGAGGATGCGGGCGAGCGCGATGACACGCACGAATTCGATGGGATCCACCTTCGGCGCGTTGGCGAGGCGCGAGCCCGGGATGGGAATGAGCATGTTGACGGGCACGCTCTCCGGGGGCACCGGCATGTTGGCGAGGGTCAGCAGCATGTCGATGCGATCGCCCGAATTCTCGCCCATGCCCAGGATGCCGCCCGCGCACACCTTCATGCCCGCCTCGCGCACATTGGCGAGGGTTTCCATGCGGTCGGAGAAGGTGCGGGTGGTGATGATCTCGCTGTAATAGCGCTCCGACGTATCGATATTGTGGTTGTAATAATCGAGCCCGGCGGTGGCGAGGCGCTTGGCCTGGAAGGGGTCGAGCATGCCCAGCGTCATGCAGGTCTCCATGCCGAGGGCTTTGACGCCCTCCACCATGGCGACCACCATGTCCATGTCGCGCTCCTTGGGGGAGCGCCAGGCGGCGCCCATGCAATAGCGCGTCGCGCCGCCTTCCTTGGCCTTGCGGGCCTCGGCCAGCACGCGCTCCACTTCCATCAGCTTGGACGCCTTCAGGCCGGTGGGGGCGTGGGCGGACTGGCTGCAATAGCCGCAATCCTCCGGGCAGCCGCCGGTCTTGATGGAGAGCAGGCGGCTCATCTGGATCTTGTTGGGATCGAAATGGATGCGGTGGATGCTCTGGGCCTCGAACAGAAGATCGTTCAGGGGCAGGTTATAGAGACGCTCGGCCTCCTCGCGGCTCCACAGGCTGCGCACCTTCTCGTCCTGAGGAACGGGCACCACCACATTCATCGTTCTCGACCCATTCAGTTCGTTTCCCCCCGTGAGTTATACCCGAAAGGGCCGCGGAGAAAGACCCCCGCGTTTCACGTCCGTCCTTCGGGGTGGACGCCGCCCGTCCGGAAGGCCAAAGTCGCCTGCCTTCACCGCGCGTCCGCGCGCCACCGGGGTCCTTCATGACGCTACATCGCCTCGACCGCTCCACGGCGGAAACCATCGCCGCCCCCGTCAAGCCGGAGGCGCTGATCGCCGGCGATCCCGCCCCCACCGCCGCCGTGACCTACGACGCCCCCGCCGAGCGCCTGTGCGCGGGCGAGTGGGAGGCCGGCATCGGCAAGTGGCGCGTCAGCTATGACGAGTGGGAATATTGCGTGATCATCTCGGGCCGCTGCGTCGTCACGGGCGACGACGGCACGGTGATCGCAGCGGGGCCGGGCGACGCCTTCGTGCTGGAACCGGGCTTCACCGGGACCTGGGAAGTGCTGGAGCCCATGCGCAAGCACTGGGTGGTGCGCACGCCCTGAGCGGGCGCACCCGGCGCCCTCAGGCGGCGTCGGAGGCCGAGGTGGCGGTGAGCAGGGCGTGGATCATGGCGCCGTCGCGGGTGGCGCGCAGCTTCTCGGCCACGGCCGGATCGCGCAGCATGCGGGCGACGCGCGCCAGCGCCTTCAAATGGTCCGCCCCCGCCGCCTCCGGCGCGAGCAGCAGGAAGATGAGGTCCACCGGCTCGCCGTCGAGCGATTCGAAATCGATGGGCTTCTCCAGGCGCGCGAAGGCGCCGAACAGGCGGGGAAGCCCGGGCAGCTTGCCATGGGGGATGGCGATGCCGTTCCCCACGCCGGTGGAGCCCAGCCGCTCGCGCTGGAGCAGAGTCTCGAAGATTTCCCGCTGATCCCGGCCCGCGAGATCGGCGGCATGCTGGGCAAGCTCCTGGAGAGCCTGCTTCTTGCTGCTCGCCCGAAGGGACGGGAAGACCGCGTCGGGTGCGAGAAGATCGGCAAGGGGCATCGAACCAATATCCTGGATCTAGCGCGCCGTGCGCGCCGGCGCCGGGACGGCGTCGGCGACGCGACGGAGCGGGAAGGACGGCGCAACGCCGTCCCCGCCCCTTCTGGGGCTCAATGCTTGTCCTCGGAGAAGGCCGCGGGATCGATCCATCCCACATGCCCGTCCGGGCGTCGGTACACCACGCTCATACGCCCGTGGCCGGCATGGCGGAACACCACCACCGGAGCGCCGGTGATCTCCAGTTCCAGCACGGCATCGGCCACGGTGAGCTGGCGCAGCTTCGTCACCTGCTCGGCGACGACGGTGGGGCTCCAGCCGGAGAGATTCTCGTCCGTCTCGCCCTCGGGCGCGGCTTCGAGCACATAGGCCTGTGCCTCCAGCGCGCCGCCGCCATTGCCGTTGCCATGCCCGTGGCGATCCTTCATGCGCTGCTTGTAGCGCCGAAGCCGCTTCTCCACCTTTTCCAGGGCGGCGTCCGCGCTGGCATTGGCGTCGTGAGCGTTCCCGTGGGCCTGCAGGTTCACGCCGGAGTCCAGGTGGAGCATGCATTCCGAACGGTAGCCGGAGCCGTCGCGGGACACCGTCACGTGCCCGGACCATCCGCCGTCGAAATATTTGCCAAGCACCTCGGAAACGCGGTCCGACAAGCGGGTGCGGAGCGCCTCTCCAACGTCGATATTCTTACCCGAAACGCGTAAGGCCATGCGATTTGGTCCCCTTTGGAGTTGGTCGCGGGAAGCTCCCCCGTGCCCCTCCCGTTCTTGCAAACCGGCCGGCCTCTCAGTGGTAGGATTGCTGCGACCAACTGTCAACGAGGCAGCAAACGCAAGGGCCGGCGGCGCCCATCAACCTGCTCCGAAGCGGGGGAATCATGCCTTGAGCGGGGTCAAACTCCCTCCGGGATGGAGGAATCGGGCCGCGGCCTGGGTCCAAGACGCGACTGCCCCGGCAGGCCGGCGGGGCCTGCCGGGGCAGCGCAGTCACGGCGTGCGGCTCGGCGCGGTCACATCTGGTCGAAGTCCACCACCACGCGGGGAGTGGTGGGGTGGGCCTGGCAGGTGAGCACGAAGCCCGCCTTCACTTCCCAGGGCTCCAGCGAATAGTTCATCTCCATTTCGGTGGCGCCTTCCACCACCTTGGCGCGGCAGGTGGAGCACATGCCGCCCTTGCACGCGAAGGGCAGGTCCATGCCGGCGCGCAGCGCGGCGTCGAGGATGGATTCGCCCTCGGCCACCGGCACCTCGCGGCGCTTGCCGTCCACGATGAGCGAGGCGAGGTGCGCGGGCGGGGCGTCGGGCTTCACCTCGGGCTTCGGGCGCGGCTTGCCGCCGAGCGCGGAGACGAAGCGCTCCACATGGATCTTCTCCTCGCCGAGGCCGAGCGCCTTCAGCGTGGCCTCCAGATCGTCGATCATGCCCGTGGGGCCGCAGACGAAGGCGTGATCCACCGCTGCCGCCGGAACCATGGCGGTGAGCAGGAGGCGGACCTTCTCGCCGTCCAGCCGCCCGTTGAGCACGGGCAGATCCTGCTCCTCCTTGGAGAGGACATGGAAGACGGAGAGGCGGCCGAGGAAGCGGTCCTTCAGCTCCTCCAGCTGCTCCCGGAACAGGATGTCCTGAGTGGATTTGTTGCCGTAGAACAGGAAGAAGCGGCTATGGGGCTCGCGGGTGAGCACGCCGCGCACGATGGACAGGATGGGCGTGATGCCCGAGCCGGCGGCGAATCCCACATGCAGGCGCCCGTCCTCGGCGGCCGCGAGGCCGAACCGGCCCGTGGGGGTCATCACTTCCAGTTCGTCGCCGGCCTTCAGCGCGCTGTTCACCCAGCCGGAGAACAGGCCGTTCTCCACCTGCTTCACCGCGATGCGCAGTTCGCCGTCCTCGGGGCCGGAGCAGATGGAATAGGAGCGGCGCACGTCCTCGCCCTCCAACGTGGCCCGCAGCGTCAGGTACTGGCCGGGCGCGAAGGCATAGTCGCCCGCCAGATGCTCGGGCACGTCGAAGGCGATGGAGACGGCATCCTGCGTCTCGCGCTTCACGTCGCGCACGTTGAGGCGGTGGAACTTGGGAGCGGGGCCCTTGGCGGGCGCGGCGGTCTCGGTCGCGGCGATTTCGGTCGCGGGCATGGCGTCACCCATTAGTGGCATTTGAAATAATCGAAGGGTTCACGGCAGGTCTTGCACTGCCAGAGCGACTTGCAGGAGGTGGAGCCGAAGGGCGCCAGCTCGGCCGTGTCGGTGGACCCGCATTGCGGGCAGGCCACCACATCCTCGCCGAACAGGGCCCGGCGCCCGCCTCCCTTGGCGGGGGGCGCGATGCCGTAGTCCCGGAGCTTGCGGCGCCCGTCCTCGGTCATCCAGTCGGTGGTCCAGGCGGGCGAAAGCACCGTCTTGACCGTGACGGGGCCGAGCCCCGCCTTTTCCAGCGCCAGCTCGATCTCCACGGCGATCATGTTCATGGCCGGACAGCCGCTATAGGTGGGCGTGATGGCCACCTCGACGCGCCCGTCCACGATGGCGATCTCCCGCAGGACGCCCAGGTCGGCGATGGACAGAACCGGGATCTCCGGGTCGGTGACGGCGCCGGCCACGCGCCAGGCCTCGCTGCGCAGCGCCTCAGGGTCGTGAAGCGCCGCGGTCATCACCAGGTCGCCCCGGGAAAGGCGCGCTGCATGTATTGCAGGTCGCTCAGCAGGTGGCCGAGATGCTCGGAATGCTGGCCGGAGCGGCCGCCCTTCTGCATCCAGCCGCCCTGCGGCAGCTTGAGCCCGGCCTGGGCCACCACCTTGGCGACGCTGTCCTGCCAGACGGCGCGCAGCGACGCCGGGTCGGGAACGATGCCGTCGGCGATCAGGGCCTGCTCGCCAGCGTCGGTCTCGAACATCTCGCCGGTGAAGGCCCACAGATTCTCCAGGGCATCCTGCGCCCGGCGGTGGCTCTCCGGCGTGCCGTCGCCGAGGCGGATCACCCATTCGGCGGAATGGCGCACATGATAGGCGCTTTCCTTCTCCGCCTTGGCGGCGATGGCGGCGAGCGTCGCGTCGGGCGAGGCCATGAGCGCCCGCCAATAGGGATCGATGAAGGCGGAATAGAAGAGCTGGCGGACCATGGTGGCGGCGAAGTCGCCGTTGGGCTGCTCCACCAGCAGGAGGTTGCCGTAGCCGCGCACGTCGCGCAGATAGGCATAGGCGTCCTCGTCGCGCCCGGCGGCTTCCACCTCGCCCGCATAGGTATAGAGCGAGCGCGCCTGGCCGATGAGGTCGAGGCCCATATTGGCGAGGGCCATCTCCTCTTCCATCATGGGCGCCTTGCCGCACCATTCGGACAGGCGATGGCCGAGGATCAGCGCATCGTCGGCGCGGCGCAGCAGGTAACGGACGAGCGGCGTCTCCGCCACGGTAATGGACGCTCCGGCCATGGGTGTTTCCTCTTAAAATGTTAGGCTCGCCCGCGTTCGGGCCGGACCTGCGGCCGCGTCCTGCGCGGCCCTCGCAACTGCGCTCGCCCCCTCAGGCGCGAGACGATCCTGTCCGAAGGGGCGAAGGGGGCGGCCCTCAAGCGTGACGCACCCATCCGCGAGGATCCCGCCCCGCCCCGTTCCTCTCCCGCAGGCGGGCGAGGGTCCCGACCGCCCCGAGGGGCGGCCCGGATCACATGTGGCCGACTTCCTCGGGCACTTCGTAGAAGGTGGGGTGGCGATAGATCTTCGAGGCGGTGGGCTCGAACATCATGCCCTTGTCCGCCGGATCGGAGGCGGTGATGGCGTTGGAGGGCACCACCCAGATGGAGAGCCCTTCGCCGCGCCGCGTGTAGAGGTCGCGGGCGGACTGGAGCGCCAGCGTGGCGTCGGGCGCGTGCAGCGAGCCCACATGCTTGTGAGCAAGGCCGTTGCGGGAACGGATGAAGACTTCCCAGAGGGGAATGGTCTGGCCGGCCATGATGCGTTTCCTCGTGAAGAGTGGGCGGCCCGCTGGATCGGGCCGCGATGCTTGGTTCAGGCCGCCGCAGCCTGGGCGCGGCGCTTCTCGGCGAAGGCGAGCGCGGCCTCGCGCACCCAGGCCCCGTCCTCGTGGGCCTCGCGGCGCGCCGCCATGCGGTCGCGGTTGCAGGGGCCGTTGCCGGCGATCACCTGCTTGAACTCTTCCCAGTCGATGGTGCCGTATTCCCAGTGACCGGTCTCTTCGTTGAATTTGAGATCGGCGTCGGGAAGGGTCAGGCCGAGATAATGGGCCTGGGGCACGGTGGCATCGACGAACTTCTGGCGCAGCTCGTCATTGGAGAAGCGCTTGATCTTCCACTTGGTGGACTGGTCGGAATGCAGGCTCGCCGCGTCCGGGGGGCCGAACATCATGAGGCAGGGCCACCACCAGCGATTGAGCGCGTCCTGCGCCATCTGCTTCTGCTCCTCGCTGCCCTTCGACAGCGAGATCATGATCTCGTAGCCCTGGCGCTGGTGGAACGACTCTTCCTTGCACACGCGGATCATGGCGCGGGCATAGGGGCCGTAGGAGCAGCGGCAGAGCGGGATCTGGTTCATGATCGCGGCGCCGTCCACAAGCCAGCCGATGGCGCCGATATCCGCCCAGGTGAGGGTCGGATAATTGAAGATAGAGGAATATTTCGCCTTGCCGGACAGGAGCTGGTCCACCAGTTCCTCGCGGGAGGTGCCCAGCGTCTCGGCGGCGGCATAGAGATAGAGGCCGTGGCCGCACTCGTCCTGCACCTTGGCCAGCAGGGCCGCCTTGCGGCGGAGCGAAGGGGCGCGGGTGATCCAGTTGCCCTCGGGCAGCATGCCGATGATCTCGGAATGGGCATGCTGGGAAATCTGGCGCGTCAGGGTCTTGCGATAGGCCGCCGGCATCCAGTCGTTGGGCTCGATGCGCTCTTCGTCGTCGATGCGCTCCTGGAAGCGTGCCACCAGCGCGGCATCCTCGAGGGTCCGCTCTCCCGCATCCGGATTGGCGTTCAGGGCCTGCGTGTACATCTGGCTCCTCCCTAGAGCACGCGCCGAGCCCCTTTCCGGGCCGCTCGACCACGCGTCCTGTTTCAACGCGCCGGGGCCTTTGCACCGGCGTGGGTGAAGCACCCATCCGGATCAAGCCCTATGTTGGAACCACTATATGTGACAAAAATTCCAAACTCAATCCATTTCTGTAACGCTTTAACCTAACGACACGGCTTCCTGTATCCCCGCCCCCGAAAACCGGCTGTTTCAGCTTGCCTTGCCCGTCACAACGCGGTTGCATCCCTGGGGCAAGCAAGGCTGCCCACATTCCTGCCGCCGCCCCCAACGCGAAGAGGCAATCGTGACCGAGATGCGCACCGAATCCGACAGCCTGGGCGAGGTCCAGGTTCCGGCCGACAAGCTCTGGGGCGCTCAGACCCAGCGGTCCCTGGAGCATTTCAGCATCGGCAAGGACCTGATCCCCCGGGAGATGATCACCGCCTATGCGACCCTGAAGAAGGGCGCCGCCGCCGCCAACCACAAGAGCGGCCGGCTGGGCGACGAGCAGTTCAAGCTGATCACCGCCACCTGCGACGAAATCCTGGCGGGCCAGCACCACGACATGTTCCCGCTGCACGTCTGGATGACCGGCAGCGGCACCCAGTTCAACATGAACGTGAACGAGGTGATCTCGAACCGCTGCTGCCAGCTTGCGGGAACGCCCGTGGGCAGCAAGACGCCAGTCCATCCCAACGACCACGTCAACATGTCCCAGTCGTCCAACGATTCATTCCCGTCCGCCATGCACATCGCGGTGGGCGTGAACGCCACCACCCGCCTCGTTCCGGCGGTCACGGCCCTGCGCGACGCCATCACCGCCAAGGCGGAGGAATGGGCGGACGTCGTCAAGATCGGCCGCACCCACATGCAGGACGCGACCCCGCTCACGCTGGGCCAGGAATGGTCCGGCTATGCGGGCATGCTCACCGACGACCTGGAGCGCATCCAGGACGCGCTGAAGGGCGTCTACCGCCTGGCGCTGGGCGGCACGGCGGTCGGCACCGGCATCAACGCCGCCCCCGGCTTCGCCGAGGCGGTGGCCACCGAAATTGCGGGCCTCACCCGCCTGCCCTACGTGACCGCGCCCAACAAGTTCACGGTCCAGGGCGCCCACGACGCGCTGGTGCAGTTCTCCGGCACGCTGCGCACCCTCGCGGCGTCGCTCTACAAGATCGGCAACGACATCCGCCTCATGTCCTGCGGCCCGCGCGCGGGCTTTGCCGAGTTGATCATCCCGGAGAACGAGCCCGGCTCCTCCATCATGCCCGGCAAGGTGAACCCCACCCAGGCCGAGGCGCTCACCATGATCGCGGTGCAGATGATGGGCAACGACGTGGCGGTCGGCTTCGGCGGCGCCAGCGGCTATCTGGAGATGAACGTCTACAAGCCGCTCATGATCCACAACATCTGCCACTCGCTCACCATCGCCACCGACGGCTGCACCAATTTCCGCACGTTCCTGATCGAGGGCACCAAGCCCAACTACAAGAAGATCCAGGAATATGTGGACCGCTCCCTCATGCTGGTGACGGCGCTGGCCCCGGTGATCGGCTACGACAAGGCCTCCAAGATCGCCCACCACGCCATGGACAACGACCTCACCCTGAAGGAGGCGGCGCTCGACCTCGCCTTCGTGACGGAAGAGGAATTCCTCCGGGTGGTGGACCCCGCCAAGATGGTGAAGCCCTACGTCGCCAAGGAAGACGCGTGACGCCTGGATAGGGCGGCGCGAGAGCGCGCCGCCCGCCCCTTCCCGCCTGCTCTCCCGCTGGCGCCCGCGCGTCCGGCGGCAACTCCCAAAAGGGACGCCCCATCATGTCGCAGACGCCGACCGGCCCCGCCCTCCTGCACAATCCCGTCCTCAATCGCGGCAGCGCCTTCCCCGAGGCGGACCGCGCGCGGCTCGGCCTCGAGGGCTTTCTGCCCCCGGTGGCGGATACGCTGGAGACCCAGATCGCCCGCGTCCATCTCCAGTTGGAGAACCTGGACAACGACCTGCAGAAATACCTGCTGTTGAGCGATCTCCAGGCCCGCAACGAGACGCTCTACTACGCCGTGCTCCAGTCGGACCCGGCCACCTTCATGCCGCTGGTCTACACGCCCACCGTGGGCGAGGCCTGCCAGAAGTTCGACCATGTGCTGCGCGCCGCGCGCGGCATGTACCTGCCCATCACCGCCAAGGGGCGCCTGAAGTCGATCCTCGCCAACTGGCCGCAGAAGGACGTGCGCTTCATCGTCGTCACCGACGGCGAGCGCATCCTGGGCCTCGGCGACCTGGGCGTGAACGGCATGGGCATCCCGGTGGGCAAGCTCGCCCTCTACACGGTGTGCGCCGGCGTGCCGCCGGAGCTGACCCTGCCCATCACCCTGGATGTGGGCACCAACAACCCGCTCTATCTCGACGACCCGCTCTATCTGGGCCTGCCCCAGAACCGGGTGCGCGGCGCGGAATACGACGCCTTCATCGAGGAGTTCGTGACCGCCATCACCGAGCTTTACCCCCGGTGCTGCCTCCAGTGGGAGGACTTCGCCAACATCAACGCGGTGCCGATCCTGGAGCGCTACAAGGACCGCACCTGCACCTATAACGACGACATCCAGGGCACGGCGGCGGTGGCTGTGGCCGGCATCTACGGCGCGCTGCGCATTTCCGGCGAGAAGCTCACCGACCAGACCTTCCTGTTCCTGGGCGGCGGCTCGGCGGCCACCGGCATCGCCGAACTCATCTCCGAGGCCATGGTGCTGGAGGGCCTGACCATCGATCAGGGCCATGCGCGCAACTGGCTGTTCGACGTGAACGGCCTGATGGTGAAGTCCCGCACCGACCTCGCCGACTTCCAGAAGCCCTTCGCCCACGACAGCGCGGCCTGCACCTCCTTCGTGGAGGCGATCGAGCAGATCAAGCCCACCGCCATCATCGGCGTCAGCACGGTGCCGAAGCTGTTCAACCAGGCGGTGATCGAGGCCATGTCGCGCATCAATGCGCGGCCCATCATCTTCCCCTATTCCAACCCCACCTCGCGCTCGGAATGCACGGCGGAAGAGGCCTACAAATGGTCGAACGGCCAGGCCATCTTCGCCTCGGGCAGCCCGTTCCCGCCGGTGACGCTGGGCGACAAGACCTTCGTTCCCGGCCAGGGCAACAATGTCTACATCTTCCCGGCCATGGGCATGGCGGTGCTGGCCACCCAGGCCACCCGCGTCACCGAGGACATGTTCATCGTCGCCGCGCAGGCGGTGGCGGAACTGGTGACGCAGGAGGACCTGGACAAGGGCCTCATCTACCCGCCCCAGCACGACATCCGCAAAGCCTCGCTCCATGTGGCCGCGCGCATCGCCGAGCGCATCTACGACAAGGGCCTCGCCCGCGTCCCGCGCCCGGACGACATCGCGGCCCATATCGAGGCCCTCGCCTACCAGCCCGCCTATCCGGCGGTCTGACATGGTGGCGGCCGGGCAGGCGGAGGCCGTCGCCCTCCTCACCACCAGCGCCCGGCTGTTGTTCACCAACGGCCAGACGAGCGAGCGGACCATCGACAGCGTGGTCCGCATGGGCGAGGCGATGGGGCTGAAGGTCAGCCTCGCCCTCGCCTGGGGCGAATGCGCCCTGCGCGTCCAGACGCCCGACGGCAGGGAGGACGTTCATCTCGTGCCCGCCGCCCCGGCGGGCGTGGACATGAACAAGGTGGCGCTCACCCTCGACATCATGGAAGAGGTCTGCGCGGGCCGCCGCCCGCCCGGCGACGCGCTCGCGGCCCTGGAGGCGGTCGGCCGCCAGCCGCCCGCCTCGCTGCCGCGCTTCGCATTTTTCGCGGGGGCGGGAGCGGCGGCGCTGGCGGTGATCTTCGGCGCCGGAGATCCGGCGAGCATCGCCATCGTGTTCGCGAGCGCCGCCGCCGGGGCCTGCCTGCGCCGGGGCCTGGCCCATCTGTTTCCCAATCCCCTTCCCCAGCCGCTCGGCGCCGCGCTCCTGGCGGGCCTCGTGGCGGCGGCGGCGGGGCGGCTGCTGCCCTCCTCCGCCGTCTTCCTCATCGCGCTGTGCCCCTGCATGGTGCTGGTGCCCGGCCCGCATCTGCTCAACAGCGCGCTGGACCTCGCGCGGCTGCGCCTGCCGCTGGGCGGCGCGCGGCTCGGCTTTGCCAGCCTCGTCATCCTGCTGATCTGCGTCGGCCTCATCGCCGGGCTCACGGCCGGGGGGCAGAATTTGCCCGCCAGCGGCGGCGGCGCATCGGTCCCGCTCCTGTTCGACGTGCTGGCGGCGGGCATCGCGGTGTCGGCCTATGGCACCTTCTTCTCCATGCCCTGGCGCATGCTGCCCTTCCCCATGGCGGTGGGCATGGCGGCGCACGCGCTCCACTGGGCGGCGCTGAGCCTGGGCGCGGGGCTCGCCTTCGCCGCCTTCCTCGCCTGCCTCGTGGTGGGCGCCGTGGTGACGCCGGTGGCGAACCGGCTGCGGCTGCCGTTCGCGGCGGCGGCATTCGCCTCGGTGGTGTCGCTGATTCCCGGATCCTTCGTGTTCCGCATGTCCGCGGACCTCGTGGGGATCACCGCCTCCGGGAGCGGCGCGCCCGCGCTGCTCACCGCCGCCGTCATGAACGGCGCCACCGCCCTCACCATCATGGTGGCCATGGCCTTCGGCCTGATCCTGCCGAAGATGCTCATCGAGAATTTGAGCCCGCCCACCTACCCCTGAGCGGGCGCCGTCACCCCGAACCGCCGCCACACATCGGTCGGCGGCGGCAGGCAGGCGCCGTGTTCGTTCACCGCATGGGCGTCCAGCCAGCGCTCCGAGCCGGGCAGCAGCGCGCCGTAGACCTCCGCGCACAGCGCCCGGGCCTCGCCGCCCGGCCAGCCGTCCGGCAGAATCTCCGCCGGAAGCACCGGATCGCGCAGCACGATGCGCCGGTATTCGTGGATCAGCAGCACGCGCGCCACGAGGCATTCGATGTCGGACAGCGCCTCGCCGTCCGCCAGCGCCGCGCGCAGCGGGCCGAACGTCTCCAGGAAGCGCCCATAGGCGGCCGCCGTGGCCTCCAGCGCGAAGGCCCGTTCCGCGAGCGCCCGGCACTGCGCCGCGTCGCCGGTGGCGCTGAGGCGGATCAGCCCTTCCCCGTCCGGGATCCGCGTGCCGCCCGGCGCCACCCAGACCCCCGGCGCCAGGGTGCCGAAGCCCGCAGCCTCCAGAACGGGGCGCGCGGCAGGATCGCCCGCCACCAGCTCGAACCGGCCCGCCCAGGCGGGCGGATCGGCGCTGTAGATATGCGCGGTGGCCTGCCGGAACACGTCCTGCCCCTTTTCCGCCAGCCGGTAATAGGAGTTCCGGCCCACCTTGGTGCGCTCCAGCCAGCCGTCGGACGCAAGACGCGACATGGCGGTGCGCACCACGCCGTCCGAAATGCCCATGGCCTTGAAGAAGGCCGACAGGGTGCCGAGCCACACGCTGCCGCCGCGCGGCACGATGGCATCGCCGTAGATGGTCACGATGATGGACCAGGTGCGCGAGGGCTCGGCGCGGATATGGTCGAGAATGGCGTCGAGGGGATGGGACATGCCCCGATCCATAATGCCCCGCGCGCCGTCACGGAAGCGGCGACGCGCGCTCCCGGCCTCAGAGCGCCTTGGCGGGGGTCCGAGCCTTGGCGGATGCGGCACGCGGCTTCGCGGCTGCTGCGCGCGGCTTGGGCGCAGGCGCCGGGCGGGCCGGTTGCGCTGAGGAAGTCGCAGCGGCAGGCTTCGCGGCTTGCGGTTTGGCGGCTTTGGTCGCCGCGGCCTTCGCCTTGGCAGCAGCGGGCCGGGACTTTCCAACCGGGGCGTCGGCGACGGCTTCCACCGAGGCGGCAGCCTGCGCCGCGCCGCCGGAGATGAGCGCCGTGACGAGCCGGGCATAATCGGTGCGGGTGAGGCCCTTGCCCTCGCGGAACCAGAGATAGTGCCAGTTCAGCATCCCGAACAGCGACATGGTGACGGGCTTGAGCAGCGGGCCGCGCCCCACTTCCGGCACCGCCTCGGCGATGGCGTCGGAGAACAGCACCACGAGCGCGCGCTCCATGCCGCGTAGGATCTCCTGCCGCTCCTGGGGGAGCAGCTTGAGATTCGCGATCTGGATCTGATGCTCCGCGTCCGCGTCGCGATAGGCTTCGAGCAGCGCCGCGCAGATGGCTTCGAGCCGCTCGCGGGGCCCTTCGGCGGCGGCCGCCGCCGCCTCCACCGCCTGGATCAGGCTTTCCAGATGGGCGGAGATGATGTCGAAGAGCAGCGCTTCCTTGTCGGAATAATAGTGATAGAGCAAGGCTTTGGACACGCCGCAGGCATCCGCGATCATGGTGATCGACGTGCCGGAATACCCGAACCGGGCGAACAGATCGGCGGAGCTGTGCAGGATTGCCTGCCGCTTGGTGTCGTAGTCCTGTGCGCGGGTGCGAGCCATCCCTAGTCCATCCATCCTTCACCGGGGCCCGGGACTGAAAGCCCGCCCCCCGTGGGAATCCGTCCGGCTTTTCAAACATTGTCCGGTTGGCCGATCAATGTAACGGATCATCGCGGCGGGTGCCACGGATAAGATTGACCAATCGGTCGGTTAATCTTAGATTGGCAACGTCGCCGTCCTTCCCTAAGGTGGCGGCCGGGAGGCGGGCCAAACCCGCTCCCTTTCGATCAGGACCCTTTTGGGAGGAACGCCATATGGGAACGTCCGTCACCGGACGGTGGGCGCCGCGCGCCGTCGCCCTCGCCGCTGCCATTTCCACGTGCCTAGTCTCCGGCGTCGCCCTGGCGGCGGACCCCGTGAAGATCGGCTCCGTGGTCTCCGCCACCGGGCCGGCCGCCTTCCTCGGCGATCCCGAGGCCAAGACGCTCAAGCTCTATGTGGACGAACTGAACAAGAAGGGCGGCCTGCTGGGCCGGCCCGTCGAACTCGTCCTCTATGACGACGGCGGCGACGCCAACAAGGCGAAGACCTTCGCCACCCGCCTCGTGGAGGACGACAAGGTCGTCGCCATGGTGGGCGGCACCACCACCGGCACCACCATGGCCATGATCCCCGTGTTCGAGGACGCCAAGGTACCCTTCATCTCGCTGGCCGGCGCCATCGAGATCATCGAGCCGGTGCGCGAATTCGTCTTCAAGACCCCGCACACGGACAAGACCGCGTGCCAGAAGATCTTCGAGGACATGAAGGCCAAGGGCTTCACCAAGATCGGCATGATCTCGGGCACGGACGGCTTCGGCAAGTCCATGCGCGCCCAGTGCCTGAAGGTGATCGGCGACTACGGCATCACTGTGCTGGTGGACGAGAATTACGGCGCGTCGGATTCCGACATGACGCCCCAGCTCAACAAGATCAAGAACACCGCGGGCATCCAGGCGGTGCTGAACCCCGGCTTCGGCCAGGGCCCGGCCATCGTGACCCGCAACTATGCCCAGCTCGGCATCACCCTGCCCCTCTATGAGAGCCACGGCGTCGCCTCCAAGAGCTATGTGGACCTCGCCGGCCCCGCCGCCGACGGCGTGCGCCTGCCCGCCCCCGCTTTGCTGGTGGCCGACAAGCTCTCCGCCGACGACAAGCAGAAGTCGGTCGTGATGGAGTACAAGACCATCTACGAGAAGGCGACCGGCCAGCCCGTCTCCACCTTCGGCGGCTATGCCTTCGACGGCATCCAGCTCATGGTGAAGGCCATCGAGAAGGCCAAGTCCACCGCCCCGCAGAAGATCCGCGACGCCCTCGAGACCACCAAGGATTATGTGGGCGTGACCGGCATCTACACCATGTCCGCCAAGGACCATCTGGGCCTCGGCACCGACTCCTTCCGCCTGCTCCTCATCAAGGGCGGCGACTGGGTCATCGAGGGCAAGTGAGCCTGCCCCCGCCGCCCGCGTCCACGGGACGGGGCGGCATGCCGGGATCTCAACGCACGTCATGCCCGGGCTTGTCCCGGGCATCCACGCCCCTTGCACCAGACGCCGACCGGGCGGATTCGCGTGGATGGCCGGGACAAGCCCGGCCATGACGCCACGCACTGAAAACGAACCCCGGTGTTCGGCCGCCTGACTCTATCGACCCTTCCCTTCCTCAGGACCCGACACGCACATGGCCGAGTTCCTGCAACTGGTATTCTCGGGGCTGACGGTGGGTGCGGTCTACGCGCTCGTCGCCCTCGGCTTCACCCTCATCTACAACGCCTCGGACGTCATCAACTTCGCCCAGGGCGACTTCGTGATGATCGGCGGCATGGGCACCGTCTTCCTCGCGGCGGCGGGCATCGCGCTGCCGCTCGCGGCGCTCATGGCCATCGTCGGGGCGGTCATCGTCGGCCTGCTACTGCACAAGCTCGCCATCGAGCCCGCGCGCGGCGCCTCGCCGGTGGCGCTCATCATGATCACCATCGGCGCCTCCATCTTCATCAAGGGCATCGCCCAGGTGGTGTTCGACAAGCAGTTCCATTCCCTGCCCGCCTTCTCCGGCGACACCCCCATTCAGGTGGGCGGCGCCACCATCCTGCCCCAGAGCCTGTGGGTGATGGGCGTGGCGCTGGGCCTGTTCGTGGCCCTGTACCTGTTCCTGGAGAAGACCCTGCTCGGCAAGGCGCTGCTGGCCACCGCCGCGAACCGGCTCGCCTCCCGGCTCGTGGGCATCAATGTCACGGTCATTCTTGCCCTCGCGTTCGGCGTCTCGGCGGCCATCGGCGCCATTGCGGGCGTGGTGGTCACGCCCATCACGCTGACCCGCTATGACGTGGGCACCCTGTTCGCCCTGAAGGGCTTCGCCGCCGCCATGGTGGGCGGCATGGGCAATCCGCTGGGCGCGGTGGTGGGCGGCCTGCTCATCGGCCTGCTGGAGGCCTTCGGCGCCGGCTACATCTCCTCCACCTACAAGGACGCGGTGGCCTTCGTGGTGATCCTCCTGGTGCTGTTCTTCCTGCCGCGCGGCCTGTTCGGCGGGCGCTCGGTGGAGCGCGTGTGATGGCGGCCAAGCTCCTCAACTCGCGCCTCGCGACGCTGGTCCTGCTCGCGCTCATCATCGGCATCATCCCCTATGTGGCGCCCTCGGCCTTCTACCTGCGGGTGGCGGCGGTGGTGTGGGTGTTCGCCCTCGCGGCGCTCGGCCTCACCATCCTCATGGGCTATGCCGGCCAGGTGAGCCTCGGCCATGCGGGCTTCCTGGGCATCGGCGGCTACGCGGTGGCCATCGGCCCAGCCCAGTTCGGGCTGCATCCCGCGCTTTGCCTGCTGATCGGCGCGGTGGTCGCTGGGGTGCTCGCCTTCCTGGTGGGGCGGCCCATCCTGAAGCTGAAGGGCTATTACCTCGCCATCGCCACTTTGGGCTTCGGCGTCATCCTCTCCTTGGTCTTCCACAGCGAGAGCCAGTGGACCGGCGGACCGGACGGCATGCAGGTGGCGCGTGTCACCCTGTTCGGCTGGCGCCTGTCGGGCTCGGCCAACTGGTACTGGGTCACGGGCGGCGCGCTGCTCATCGGCGCGTGGCTCGCCCTCAATATCGGCGCGAGCCCCACGGGCCGGGCGCTCAAGGCGCTGCATGACAGCGAGGTGGCCGCCGCCGGATCGGGCATCGACGTGAGCGCGAAGAAGCTCGCCGCCTTCGTCATCGGCGCGGTCTACGCGGCGGTGGCGGGCGGGCTGCTGGCGGCCATGAACGGCCTGATCACGCCGGACGCCGCGGGCTTCATGCACTCCATCGAGCTGGTGGCCATGGTCATCATCGGCGGCCTCGGCTCGGTGCTGGGCGCGGTGGTGGGCGCGGCCTTCCTGGTGGTGCTGCCCCAGGCGCTGACCTTCATGCACGATTACGAGCAGGCCGTGCTCGGCTTCCTCATCATGGCCTTCATGATCTTCCTGCCGGCGGGCATCGTGCCCACCGTCCGCAAATGGCTGCTGGAGCGCCTGTCATGAGCCTCCTTTCGGTCGATGGCATCGGCATCTCCTTCGGCGGCCTCGTGGCCGTGGACAATGTCGGCTTCAACGTCGAGGCGGGCCAGGTCTTCTCCATCATCGGCCCCAACGGCGCCGGGAAGACCACCCTCTTCAACCTCGTCACCGGCATCTACAAGCCCCATCGCGGCCGCGTGACCATGGCGGGCGCCGACGTGACCAGCCTCGCCCCGCACCTGCTGGCGAAGCGCGGCATGTCGCGCACGTTCCAGAACCTCCAGATCTTCTTCCGCATGACCGCGCTGGAGAATGTGATGGTGGGCCGCCACATGGCGGAGCGCTCCTCGCTCCTCTCGGACATTCTCGGCCTGCCCGCCGCCGGCCGGCAGAACGCCCTGACGCAAGACGCCGCCATGGCGCTGCTGGCCCGCGTCGGCCTCACCGACGTGGCGCACGCCACCGCGGGCTCCCTCTCCTACGGCGTGCTGAAGCGCCTGGAGATCGCCCGGGCGCTCGCCGCCGAGCCGAAGGCGCTGCTGCTGGACGAGCCCGCCGCGGGCTGCAACGCGGTGGAGACCGAGGCCATCGACCATCTCATCGGCGAGATCGCCAGGAGCGGTGTCGCGGTGGTGCTGATCGAGCACGACATGAAGCTGGTGATGAGGATTTCCGACCGCGTGCTGGTGCTGGCCCAGGGCCGGCGGCTGGCGGAAGGCCCGCCGCGCGAGGTGCGCGAGAATCCGGCGGTGATCGCAGCCTATCTCGGCGAACACGGCACCCGGGAGGCGGATCGTGCTCACGGTTGAGAATCTCAACTCGGCCTATGGCCGCATCTCGGTCCTCCATGACGTGAACCTGGAGGTGAAGACCGGGGAGATCGTCGCCCTGGTGGGGTCCAACGGCGCGGGCAAGACCACGCTGCTGCGCACCCTCTCCGGCGTGCAGCCCGCCGCATCCGGCCGCATCCTGTTCGAGGGCAAGCCCATCGAGCGCATGGAGGCCCATGCCCGCGTGGCGCTCGGCATCTCCCAGTCGCCGGAAGGGCGGCAGGTGTTCGGTCCGCTCTCGGTGGAGGACAATCTGCGCCTCGGCGCCTTCCGCCGCCGCAGCCCGGACAAGAACACCCTGGCCCATGTCTACGACATGTTCCCAGTGCTCGCGGAGAAGCGGCGCATCTCGGCCATGAGCCTGTCGGGCGGGCAGCAGCAGATGCTGGCCATCGGCCGCGCCCTCATGGCGGCGCCGAAGCTGCTGCTGCTGGACGAGCCCTCGCTCGGCCTCGCGCCCCTGCTCATCGACCAGATCCTGGGTGCGGTGGTGAAGCTGAAGGCCGAGGGCATCACGGTGCTGCTGGTGGAGCAGAACGCCTCTGCCGCCCTCGCCATCGCCGATCGCGGCTATGTGCTGGAAACCGGCCATGTGGTGCTCGAAGGCCAGGGCAGCGACCTCTTGGAAGACCCGAAGGTGCGCGCGGCCTATCTCGGCCTCTGACGGACTGCATATTTTCTAGGCAATTATGACACGATGCGGCCGGCGCCCGGGGCGCCGCCGCGCGGCCCCTATTGGCCCGGCCTATGGCACATGGATTGCTTCACTCAGGCAAACCCTGGGAGAACACCATGAGGTCCTTCGTTTCCACCCTCGTTGCCACCGTCGCCGTCGCGGGCGCCTCGCTTGCGGGCGCCGCCCTGCCCGCGCGCGCGGACACCGACATCAAGTTCGCGCTCGACTGGAAGTTCGAGGGTCCCTCCGCGCCCTATTTCGTCGCCGTCGACAAGGGCTTTTACAAGGAAGAGGGGCTGAGCGTGACCATCGACACGGGCCCCGGCTCCGTGGCGGGCATCGCGCGCGTGGCGGCCGGCACCTATCCGCTCGGCTTCTTCGACATCAATTCGCTGGTGAAGTTCCGGGATCAGAATCCGGACAAGAACGTCAAGGCCGTGCTCATGGTCTATGACAAGCCGCCCTTCTCCATCGTGACGCTGGTGAAGACCGGCATCTCCAAGCCGAAGGACCTGGAGGGCAAGGTGCTGGGCGCCCCGGCGCCGGACGGCGCCTTCGCCCAGTGGAAGGCCTTCGTGAAGGAGAACGGCATCGATGCCGACAAGGTGAAGGTGGAGAATGTGGGCTTCCCGGTGCGCGAGCCCATGCTGGCGGACGGCAAGGTGGACGCCATCACCGGCTTCTCCTTCTCCTCCTATTTCAACCTGCTCCAGAAGGGGCTGAAGCCCGAGGACATCAAGGTCATGCTCATGGCCGATTACGGCCTCGTGCTCTACGGCAACGCGGTGATCGTGAACGCCGAGTTCGCCAAGGCCAATCCGAAGGCGGTGGCCGGCTTCGTGCGCGCCACCATCAAGGGCATCCAGTACACGGTGGCCAATCCCGAGGAGGCCATCAAGTCGGTGATGAAGCGCAACGAGACGGGCGACGAGAAGATCGAGCTGGCCCGGCTCAAGATGGCCATCAAGGACAACATCGCCACCGAATGGGTGAGCGCCAACGGCATCGGCGGCATCGACCGCAGCCGCATGGACAAGTCCATCGACCAGATCGCCGTCACCTACGAGTTCAAGAACAAGCAGCCGGTGGCGGTGGACATCTTCACCGAGGAATTCCTGCCCCCGGCCGCCGACCGCAAGCTGAAGTGAGGCTACCGACGATCACGACAGGCCCCCTCTCCCGCTTGCGGGGGAGGGTTGGGGTGGGGGCACGTGAAGCGCGATGACGCGCACGATGCTCCTCTCTCCTCGTTCCCCCTC
>JACESF010000063.1 GCA_013911975.1 Hyphomicrobiales bacterium
CAGGAGACGCCGGACCTCGCCGCCGCCGTGGCGGACCTGCAAGGCCATCTCTACGGCACCCCCGGCACGCCGTGGCGGCGGGGGCCACGGTGAAGGTGACGGCGGGCAGGGTTGTGTAGTCCTGCGACTTGGTCACGGTGTTCCACCAGCCCACGGTAAGGGCGGGCAAGGTGATGGTGCCCGCCTGGGTCGGCACCACGGAGACCGTCTTCACCAGGGCGGCGCCGGGCTCCCCGGCGATCATGGCTTCCTCGGTCCGGCTGTCCTCCTGATACTGGCGCACGCCGGGCACGTCAGGCGTCTCCAGGGGCGGCAATTGGTTGGGGCTCGCGCCCACCGCCTCCACGGTGATGGTGCGGGTCAGCGTCTCGCCCACCCGCGCCTTGGCGAGGGCGGGGGACCAATTGTCGTGGATGGCGACGCGGCGCGCGGGGAGGAACCAGCCCTGGGCGCCCGCCGGGCGGGCCAGCACCTCCACCTTCACCGGGGCCGAATGGAGCGTCACGTCCTGGCCGCGCGTGAGGCCGCCGTCCAGCCAGGGCATGGGCACGTTGCCCCGGCCCAGCAGCCGGGCCATCTCCGAGGGCATGGGGGCGTCCACGGGCACCGGGATGTTGGCCTTCAGCGACACCGGCTCGATCTCGATGGTGCCGCTGCGCTGGGGCGTCATCACATAGGTCTGCTGGACCACGCGGTAGCGGGTCTTGCCGATGGTCTTGAGGTAGCTGTCCTGCTGCCCGTCCTCGCGGAAGCTGGCGCCGTCCGCGCGGATCTGGCTGATGGAGCCCGAGCGCATGCCCAGGCTGTCATAGATGCGCACATGGACCGGGATTTCGCCCTGCGCATAGACCGCGCCGGGGGCCACATCCACCTCCACGAACAGCGGCTTGGTCTCGCCCTTGGCTGATGGTGCCGGGGCGGGGGCGCTGGCCTCGATGCGGATCGGCTCGGAACTGGCGCCGCTGACGCTGAGGGCGGGAATGGTGAGCGTGCCCGTGCGCCGCGGCGCCAAGGTGAGCACCCAGTCGTTCACGACCACCCGCTTGCCGTCCGCCATCACCGGGCGGCTGCCGCGCCGCCGGTCCAGGATGTCGAAATCCGCGCCCAGCGCGGCGAGGTCCGGCGGGCGGGTGCTGTCGCCGCCCGACAAAGAGAGGACGAGGGTGAGCGTCTCGCCCATCTCCACGCTGGTGCGGTCCACGGAGGCGGTGAGGGTGGCCGCCCAGGCCGCCGGGGACGCGAGGAGGGCGAGCAGCAGCAGGAGCGCGCGCAGCGGGCGGATCATCGCGGGTCCTCCACGGTGGGAACCACGGTGCCGCTGTAATAGCTGCGGATGCGCGCGCGCAGCAGGCCGGTCGGGTCGTCCGGCACCATGCGCAGGGTCTGCTCGCGGTTCTGGTCCTGCTCGGTCATGGGCCGCACCGCGATGCCCTCCGGCGGCGGGGGCTCCTGCGGCGGCGGCTCCGGCTTCGCCTGCTGCTGTTGCGGCGGCTGGGGCTGCTCGGGCTTCGCGGGATCAGGCTTCGCGGGCTCTTGTTTGGCGGGTTCGGGCTTCGCGGGTTCCGGTTTGGCCGGGTCGGGTTTGGCCGGGTCCTGCTTCGCCGGATCGGGCTTGACGGGATCAGGTTTGGCGGGATCGGGTTTGGGCTGCTGCGGCTGCGGGTTCTGGCCCTTGTCCTGCGGCTTCTGGTCCTGCCCCTTCTGATCCTGCGGCTTCTTGTCCTCAGGCTTCTGATCCTGCGGCTTCTGATCCTGCTTCTGGTCCTTTGGCTTGTCTTCGGGCTTGCCCTGGTCAGGCTTCTTCTGCGCCTGATCCTGCTTCTGCTGATTTTGCTGGTTCTGGTCCTGCTGCTGCTGGTCCTGCTGCTGTTGTTGTTGCTTCTGCTGCTGCTCCAGCGCCTTCAGGACGATGTCGCGGTTGAAGGCGGCGTCCGCGTCCTTGGGATCGGCCTTCAGCGCCTCGTCATAGGCGGCCACCGCCTCGCGGAGTTGCCCGGCCCGCGCCAGCGCGTTGCCGCGATTGTAATGGTCGCCCGCGACCTGGCCGTAGGCGGCCGCCGCCTTGTCATAGGCGCCGTCCTTGTAGAGGGCGCTCGCCTTCCAGGCCGGATTCTCGAAGGTTGCGGCGGCGCCCGCATAGTCGCCGCCCTGGAAGCTGGCGGCGCCGCGCTGGTCCGGCGTGCGCCACATCTCGCTCCAGGCGAGGCCGGCCGACGGGTCCGTTTCCTGCGCGAGGGCAGGCCGGGGCGCCGCGAGGCCGCCCAGCAGCAAAGCCAGCGGCAGGGCCGCGAGCCAGCCGCGCCGGAAGGCGAGGGAGGCGATCACCGCCACCGCCAGCACCAGATAGGGGCCCATGTCCACCCATTCGTCGGCGGTGAGGCCGTTGTTCTGGAACGCCGCGTTCGGCCCGGCGGGGGCGCGCGCCAGCACGGCGTCGAGGTCCGAGGCGTCGGTGGAGAGCCGCACGAAGCGCCCGCCGCCGGCCGCCGCCGTCTCGCCGAGCCGGTCGGCTTCGAGGCGCGTGGTCCGCGCCGCGCCGTCGCGCCCGCGCACCGCCTGGCCCTGGAAGTCGAGGAGGGGAACCGGCGTGCCGCCGCCCACCCCGATCACATGCACGCTATAGCCCGCCTCGGCGGCGGCGCGGGCGGCGGCGAGGGTGCGGTCGGGCAGTTCGCCCGTCCCGTCGGTGATGAGCACGATGCGTCCCGTGGGCGCGCCGGTGTTGCGCAGCAGGCCCACCGCCTGCTGCAAGGCGAGGTCCGGCCGGTCGTGCAGCACCGGCATCAGGTCGGTGGCGATCTCGGGCAGCATCTGGGCGATGACCCGCCCGTCCTCGGTGAGCGGCGCGGCGACGAAGGGGGCGTCGGCATAGATGACCAGCGCCACCTGCCCGCCCTTCATGCGCCGCAGGATGTCCTCCACCTTGTGCCGCGCCGCCACGAGGCGGTTCGGGTTCTGGTCGGTGGCGTTCATGGACTGGGCGAGGCTGAGCACGATGACCGTGGGGTCGAGCTGGTCCAGCGCGGGCACCGGCACCTTCTGCCACGCGGGCCCCGCCATGGCGATGCAGGCGGGAATCCAGCCCAGCAGCAGCAGGCCCACCGGCCATTTGCGCCGACCCGTCTTGTCCCGCACCGCGAGGTGGCGCAGCAGGTGCGCGTCCACCCGCCCGCGCCAGTCATCCTGGCCGCGCGCCATGCGCCGCAGCAGGAGCCCCGCCAGGGCGAGGCCGGGCAGGATGGCCAGCAGCCATTCCGGCCGCAGGAAGTGGAAATCGGCGGGCATCATGGCCGCGCCCCCTCGCCCGCCGGCTCTGGCGCCGACCGGGGCGCGGCCTTCGCGGCGCGGCGCGGCAGGAACCGGGCGAGGCCGAACAGCAGCGCGAGCCCCAGCGCCGCGCCCAGCGGCCACTGGAACAGCGATACGGTGGGGCTGAGATAGCGCGGCTCGCCCGCGCTCGGCTCCATGCGGTTGATGTCCGCATAGATGCGCGCGAGCCCGGCCGTGTCGCGGGCGCGGAAATAGCGCCCGCCGGTCATCTCGGCGATCTTGGCGAGGGTGCCCTCGTCGAGATCCGCTGAGGGATTGACGATGCGCTGGCCGGTGGCGAGCCGGTCCGCGCCCACGCCGATCGTGTAGATCTTCACCTGTTCCTGCTTGGCCGCCTCCGCCGCCGCCAGCGGCTCCAGCACGCCGGCCGTGTTGGCGCCATCGGTGAGCAGGACCAGCACGCGCTGCTCCGCCGGGCGCGCGCGCAGGATCTTCACCGCGAGGCCGATGGCGTCGCCGATGGCGGTCTCCTGGCCGGTCAGGCCGATCGACGAGGTGCCCAGCAGGTTGCGCACCACATTGCGGTCGAAGGTGAGGGGAGACTGCACATAGGCGCGGCTGGAGAACAGGATCAGGCCCACCCGATCGCCCTGGCGGCTGGCGATGAAGGCATCCGCCACCGCCTTCACCACGGAGAGCCGGTCCGTGGGCTGGCCGTCCTGCGCGAAGTCCTTGCGGGCCATGGAGCCGGAAAGGTCCACCGCCAGCATCATGTCGCGGCCTTCCACGGGCAGCGGCACCGGGCGGCCCACATAAGCGGGCCGCGCCGCCGCGCAGACCAGCAGCAGCCAGATGAGGGTGAGCACCAGGAGCCGCGCCAGCCGTCCCCGCCCGGCATTGCCCGCCAGCAGGCCGGACGCCTGCATCTCGCCGAAGAACGGCACGCGCAGCGCGCCCGCGCGCGGTGTGCGGGCGGCGGGAACGAGCCAGCGCACCAGCAGCGGCACGGGAAGGAGGGCGAAGGCCCAGAGCCACTGGAATTCGATCATGCGTTGCCCCGGATCCAGCGGCGCACGGCGGCGGCCAGCGCCGCGCGGTCCACCGCGTTTCCGCCCGGGGCCTCAGGCGGCAGATAGGGCGCGCTGGCGAGGAAGGCGGCCATGTCCGGCGCCAGGGCGCCCTTGCCGTCTTCCAGCGCCTTCTGCCACTCTGCGCCGCTCAGCGTCGCGGCCCCCGCCATGTCCATGCGCGAGAGCATCACCCGCCGCATGAGCACCGCCCCTGCGGCGGCGAGCGCGCGGCTGTCGGCGAACCGGCCGGTATCCGCCGCCATGGCCTGCCACTGGCGGGAGACGCGGTAGGACAGGGTCTGGCGGCGCCGATATTCCACCGCGCCCGCCACCACGGCCAGAAGCACGATCACGCCCGCCAGCATCCACCAGCCCGGCGCGAGGGGCCAGAAGGAGACCGGGTCGGGCAGGCGGATGTCGCGCAGCCCCTCCAGGGGATCGGGCGTTCCGGCGGGCGTCATTCGGCCGCCTCCGCCAGGAAATGGGTGCGCGCGCGCGGCGTGAACAGGTCGGCGGGATCAGTGCCGGTCTCCAGCAGGCGCAGGGTCATGCCGCGCTTGTGCGCCATTTCGGCGAGCGCTTCCTGCCGCTCCGTGAAGCGGCGGGCATAGGCGGCGCGCGCCGGGGCCGCGTCCGCGTCGAGGATGCCCACCGCGCGCCCGTCGCTGATGCGGAAGCGCCCGCGCTCGGGCATCTCCGCCTCCAGCCGGTCGAACACGAGGATGTTCGCCACCTGGCAATGGAGCGAGATGCGGCCCAGTTCGCGCAGGGCGTCGTCGTCGAAATCATGGAAGTCGCTGAGCACGAAGGCCTGGGTGCCCGGGCGGCAGACCTGGCGCAGGCGGCCGAGCGCGTCCGCGAGGGTGGGCTCGCGGGCGGGCGGGGGATCGGCGATGCCCTCGGCGGTGGCGTCGGCCACTGCCTTCACGAAGCCCAGCACCTGGGCGCGGCTGCGCTGGGGGCGGAAGGAGGCGACGGAGAAGGGGGAGAGGATGACGCCGCCCACCCGGTCGCCCGCGTCCAGCGACATCCAGGAGACCATGGCGGCGGCGCGGGCCGCGAGCACCGACTTGAAGCACGCGCGGGTGCCGAACCGCATGGGGCCGCGCAGATCCACCAGGATCAGGACCGGCCGCTCGCGCTCCTCCTGGAACAGCTTGGTGTGCGGGCGCCCGGTGCGCGCGGTCACGCGCCAGTCGATGGTGCGCACGTCGTCGCCGGGCTGGTAGGCGCGGACCTCGTCGAATTCCATGCCGCGCCCGCGCGCGGCCGAGCGGTGGCCGCCCAGCATCTGGCTGCGGGCCTTGGGCGCGCGCGGGCCGCCGGCGCCCCGGTGCGGGCGCGCCGCCGCGAGGTCCGCGAAGCGCGCGACCACGCCTTCCCATTCATCGTCGGGCACAGCGGCCATGGCCAGCCTCTTCCGCGCGCGTCAGCTCACCGGGACGCGGGCGAGCAACGCGTCGATGAAGCGGTCCGAGGTGACGCCGTCCGCCTGCCCCTCGAAGGTCATGAGGATGCGGTGGCGCAGGACCGGCTTGATGATGGCCTGCACGTCCTCGGGCACCACATAGTCGCGCCCGCGCAGCCAGGCGAGGGCGCGCGCCGTGCGGTCGAGGGCGATGGTGCCGCGCGGCGAGGCGCCGAACGAGACCAGCCCCTCGAAGTCCCGCCCGTAGCGCTCGGGCGCGCGGGTCGCGGCCACGAGCTGGAGAATATATTCCTCCACCGCGTCGGACATGTAGGTGGCGAGGGCCTCGCGGCGGGCGGCGAAGATCACCGCCTGGGACACGCGCTCGGCGAAGACCACGCTCTCGCCCTGGGCCTCCCCGCGCACGAGGCGCAGGATCTGCCGTTCGGCGGCAAGGTCGGGATAGTCGATCTTCACATGCAGCAGGAAACGGTCGAGCTGCGCCTCGGGCAGGGGATAGGTGCCTTCCTGCTCGATGGGGTTCTGGGTGGCCATGACCAGGAACAGGTCCGGCAGGCGATGGGTGGTGCCGCCCACCGTCACCTGCCGCTCGGCCATGGCCTCCAGCAGCGCAGCCTGCACCTTGGCCGGGGCGCGGTTGATCTCGTCCGCCAGGATGAAATTGTGGAACACCGGGCCGCGCTGGAAGCGGAAGCTGCCGTCCTCGGGCCGGTAGATGTCCGTGCCGGTGAGGTCGGAGGGCAGCAGGTCCGGCGTGAACTGGATGCGCTGGTCGTCGCACTGGATGGCGCGGGAGAGGGCCTTGATGGCCTTGGTCTTGGCGAGGCCCGGCGCGCCCTCCACCAGCAGGTGGCCGTCCGCCAGCACCGCCAGAAGCAGCAGGTCCACGAAATCGGACTGCCCGAGGATGCACGTGTTCATATAGGCCGCGAGCCGCTCGAAGGCGCGGCGGGTCAAGTCGCGCGGCGCGGCATGCGGGGCGGGCGCATGCGGGGCGGCATGCTGGGCGTGGGCCAGGGCGGCGTCGGAGGTCGGGGTCATCACGCGGGCGGTTCCAGAACTCGTTCGAGGACGGGCTGAACCATCTATAACCGAGCGCTGCGCTGCAACGAACGTCTATCCGATGACTTTTCGTTAATGTGTAGTCGGCGACCCCCGTCCGGTCACGCGATGGCGGCGGATGCTGCGCGCAGGCGCTCGGTGGAGGCCTGCACCTGGTTGGCGGACTGGGCGATGGCGGCGACGGACTGCTTCACGCTCTCCACCCCTCCGGCCGCCACCTGCATGTTGCCCGCCACCTCGCGCGTCACCGCCGCCTGTTCCTCCACGGCGGCGGCGATGATGGCGGAGATCTTGTCCAGCTCCGTGACATGGCCGGTGATGGTGCCGAGGGCCTGCGCCGCCTGCTCGGTGGCGCGCTGGACGGCGGCCACCTGGGCGGCGATCTCGCTGGTGGCGTTCGCGGTCTGCCCGGCGAGGCTCTTCACCTCGGTCGCCACCACGGAGAAGCCTCGGCCCGCGTCCCCGGCGCGTGCCGCCTCGATGGTGGCGTTGAGCGCCAGCAGGTTGGTCTGCCCCGCGATGGAGGTGATGAGGTCCACCACCGCGCCGATCTTCTGGGCGGCGCCGATCAGCTCCGCGACGATGCCGGTGGTGCGCTCGCCCTCGCTGACCGCGTTGCGCGCCACGTCGCTGGACTGGCGCACCTGGCGGCTGATCTCGTCCACGGAGGCGGACAATTCCTCCGCCCCGGCGGCGACCGACTGCACGTTGCCCGCCGTCTGCGTGGTGGCGGCGGCGGCGGACGCGGCCTGGAGGGTCGCCTCGCCGAGGTCGGCCGAGATGGCCTGGAGGTCGGCGTCGATCTGCCGGTGGGCCTGCGCGCGGCGCTCGCGCTCCTGGACGGCGGTGGTGATGTCGGTGGCGAACTTCACCACCTTGAAGACGACGCCGCTTTCGTCCGCGATGGGGGTGTAGGTGGCCTGGAGCCAGAGTTCGCGCCCGGACTTGCCCTTCCGCTTGAATTCACCCGTCTTGTGCTCGCCCCGGTTCAAGGCGGCCCAGAACGCCTGATAGGCCTGGGCGTCGGTGTCGCCGAGGTCGAGGAACAGGCTGTGGTGGCGTCCCTGGATCTCGTCCAGCCCATAGCCCGTGGCGGCCAGGAAATTCGCGTTCGCGTCCGTGATGATGCCGTCCAGCGTGAAGTGGATGACGGCCTGGGACTTGGCGATGGCCGCCACCATGCCCTCGGATTCGGCGCTCCGCAGCACGTCCTCGGTGATGTCGGACGCGACCTTGACCACCTTGTAGACGCGCCCGCCGCTGTCCTTGATAGGGCTGTAGGTGGCCCGCAGCCACACCGCGCGGCCCTCCTTGGTGATCCGCTTGAACGTGGCCGTGTGGGGTGTGCCCGCCTCCAGGTCCCGCCAGAGGGACAGGTAGTCCGGGCTGGAATGATCGGCGGGATCGACGAAGACGCGGTGATGCTGGCCCCGCACCTCCGCGAGGCTGTAGCCGACGACGGCCAGGAAGTTCTCGTTCGCCTCCACGATCTGCCCGCTGGGGGTGAACGCGATGATCGCGAGCGATCTGTGGAGAGCCTCCAGTGTCTGCGAGGCGTCCGATCCCCGCCGGAACTCGAACATGCGCGCCCATCCCGTCTCATATGAGGCCAAATGCCTGGATCAAGTTCGTTAGGTCGCGAACCTTGCCCAGGCCTTGTACGGGGGGGTGGGTGACGTCAGATCAGAAACGTTCAAATTTTCTTTGAGCTCAAGGCGTTTAAGGCCAAGCTCAGGCTGACTTGCGGTACATGCCCGCCTCGATCTCCTCGCCCGCCGCGCCGATGAGGCCGGCCGGGTCGGCGGCGATCTCCACGTCCGCCGGGTCGATCTCGCCCGCCGGCTGCGGCACCGCCTGGGGGCGCGGGCGCAGCAGGGCGTAGCTCGCCGCCGCGATCACGCCCATGGCGGGGACCACCACCGAAAGGGCGACGGCGGGGTCGTGGAACAGGCTGGCCACCGCCGAGCCCGCGAAGCCGCCGCCGATCTGGAGGCAGCCCATGAGCGCCGCCGCCGAGCCGGCCATGGTGGGAAAGCCCGACAGGGCGGTGGTGGTGCAGCCGGGGATGACCATGGACATGCCGAATGCCCAGATGGCCACCGGGCCCATCACCGACAGGAAGCTGGTGGGGGTGAGGTAAGGCAGCGTCGCCAGCAGCGCCGCCGCCACGAGGCCGAGCGCCGTGCCCATGGGGATCAGCCGGTTGGCGTCCATGCGGCGCATGAGCTGGGCGGAGAAGATGGTGCCCAGGATGAAGGAGCCGGTCTGGAACACCATGCCGAGCCCGAACTGGGTGGGCGTCATGCGCACCGTCTCGATGAGCACGAACGGCAGGATGGAGGCGAGCGCATAGATGCCGCCCACGCCGAAGCCGATCAGCAGGCTCACCCGCATGAAGCCGGGATCGCGCAGCAGGTGCCCGTAATTGCGCAGGATCTGGCGCGGGCGCGCCTGGGCCGGGTCGGCGCCGGGATTGGTCTCCGGCACGCCGAACATGAGCAGGCCCAGCACCATCACGCCCCACAGGACCATGACGTAGAACAGCGGCTGCCAGCCCACGAGGCCGAGGATCAGCCCGCCCACCGAGGGCGCGAGCGCGGGCCCCACGGCCTGGATCGATCCGATGAGGTTGAGGATGCGGGAGGAGGACTGGCCGGTGAACTGGTCGCGCACGATGGCCCGGGCGATCGCGGGGCCGGCGGCGACGCCGATGCCCTGGAGGGCGCGGCCGGCGATCAGCCAGTGGATCTCGCTGGAGAGCGCCGCCACCACGCTGCCCACCACATAGAGCGCGAAGAAGCCGATGGCGGTCGGGCGCCGCCCGAAGGCGTCGGACAGCGGGCCGCAGATGAGCTGGGATATGGCGAAGCCGCCGAAATAGACGCTGAGCGTCAGCTTCATCACCGCGGGCGTGGTGCCGAACGCCGCCGTCAGCATGGGCATGGCGGGGGTGTAGAGCGACATGCTCATGGGACCGAGGACGATGGTGGCCGCACCGACGAGCGCGGTGCGGGTCTCGGTCATCATGGGGGTGGTCAGTCGTCGGCTTTGGTCGTCTGGCATAGGTTCTTTCGGATGAGCGTCAGGGCCGTCCGGAAGGCATCGCGCTCGGCTTCCCCGAGGCCCTTGAGCGCTTCTTCCCGGGCGATGGCCGCCGCCGCGTTCACCCGCTCCAGCAAGGGCGCGGCGGATTCGGTGAGACGGATGATCTTGGCGCGCCGGTCGGTGGGGTCGGTGTCCCGCACCACGAGGCCCTGGGCCTCCAGCCGGTCCAGGAAGCCGACGAGGGTCATGGGCTCCACGTTCATGCGCACCGCCAGGGCAGTCTGGCGCAGGCCCGGATTGATATTGACGTGCGCAAGGGTCCGCGCCTCGCCCGCCGTGATGCCGAGGCCGGCTTGCTCAAACGCCTGGTCGATGCGCGCACGGTAGAGCCGGGCCGCGTCGACGAGCATGAATCCGAGAGGAGGTTCGATCATTTCAGTCAGCCATACCTTATGTGAGCCTTATAATCAATGCCGCAGTGCAATTTCCGCCCCATGGACCACGTCCGGCCATTCTTTGCCACGCGACGATGGACGGCGCCCCATGCCAGATTGGCGCCCCCTGACCCTTTCGGAGCCGCAGATTCGTGCTTGAGCCTCTCCGCAGCCGCCTCCATCGCCTCCAGGACCGCACGTCCGTCGCGCGGCAGATGGCGATCGCCATGGCTCTGGTCTCGCTCGCCGGTATCGCCGCGCTCGCGCTCGTGTCCGCCGGCCTCTCCCGCACCGAGATGATCCGGCGGATCACAACGGATGTCACGCTTTCGGCGCGCATGGTGGCCACCCAGCTCGACGACGAGATGGCCGAGCGCTACGCCGACATCAAGCAGCTTGCCACCATGACGCCGCTGGCCGGCCTGTGGGGCGGCGACCCGGCCGCCGTGCGCTCCGCCCTCGACCAGTTGCGCGCGGCGCTGCCCGTCTATGCCTGGATCGGCTTCGCGGCGGCGGACGGGACGGTGATCGCGGCCACCGGAGGAGTGCTGGAGGGCGTCTCCGTGGCCCAGCGGCCCTGGTTCGCCGAGGGATTGAAGGGGCCGTTCGTGGGCGACGTGCACGAGGCGGTGCTGCTCGCCTCCCACCTCGCGCCGTCGCGCACCGGGGAGCCCCAGCGGTTCGTGGACGTGGCCTTTCCCATCGTCGGGGCGGACGGCCGCGCCATCGGCGTGCTCGGCGCCCATCTCGGCTTCGACTGGGCGGAAGACATGCGGCGCGGCGCGCTCCAGGGCTCGCTGGACAAGGAGATCTGGGTGCTGGCGCGGGACGGGAGCGTGCTGCTCGGCCCCCGGCGCGCCACGCCGCCCTTCCCGCCGGAGCGGGTGGCCGAGATGACCCGCGACCGGAGCGGCGCCTTCGAGGCGACGCGGGACGGCAAGGACACCCTCACCGCCTATGCGGTGGCGGGCGGCCAGGGGGACTATCCCGGCCTCGGCTGGATCGTGGCGGCCCAGCAGGACGCGTCGGTGGCCTTCGCGGTGCCCACCCGCGTGGGCGCCACCATCCTCGCCATCGGCGTCCTGGTCATGCTGGTGAGCGTGCTCCTCACGGTCTGGGTCTCGCGCCGGGTGTCGCGGCCGCTGGCGGCGCTGAGCGAGGCGGCGGGCGAGATCGGGCGCAATCCGCAGGTGACCATGCTGCCCCGGCTGCGCGGCTCGCTGGAGGTGATCCAGGTCTCCGGCTCCCTGCGCGCCCTGATCCGGCGCCTGGGCAGCGCGGAAATGCGCTTCGTGGAGCACACCCAGCGCTACGAAGAGGACATGGCGGCCCTGCGCCAGCTCGCGGACAGCGATCCGCTCACCGGCCTCATGAACCGCCGGTCCTTCCTGAGCGTGGCCGAGACCGCCCTCCAGGGCACGCGCAGCAGCGACCGGCTGGGCATCCTCATGGGGGACATCGACCACTTCAAGGCGGTGAACGACACCTACGGGCACCCGGCGGGCGACGCGGTGATCCGCTACGTGGCCGCCACCATCGCCGCCTCGCTGCGCCATCAGGACCGGGTGGCGCGCTTCGGCGGCGAGGAATTCGTCGTGCTGCTGCTGGACGTGACGGAGGCCGAGACGCTGGCGCTGGCGGACCGCATCCGCGCCGCCATCGCCGCGATGCCCGTCCTGTTCGAGGGCCGGTCCATCCCCGTGACCATGAGCTTCGGCTGCGCCCTGGTCCAGCGGGGCGATCCGGACGTGGACGCCGTCATCGAGCGGGCCGACTTCGCCCTCTACGAGGCGAAGACCTCAGGCCGCAACCGGGTGGCCATGGCACGGGGCGCCGCCCAGCCGGCGTGAGGCCCCCCCCCATTCCCGGGGCTGCATTATGAGGCCCGCATTTTGGGGCAAAGCCTCCGGCAGATTGCGGATGCCGGCGCTGCGGCTTGATCGGGGCCTATCGCGTCCGTTATGACTTTGATGTCGTTGTGAACTTTTTGCTGCGTCGTGCGTGCGTCGGTTTTCGTCGCGGGCACGTCTTTCATGTTTCGGCTGCCTTCAAGGGGCCGGTGCGGTCATTTCAGCTTCCCGTCCCGCCCGGCACGCGCCGGGCCGGCGGAAGAATTGCGAAGGTTTCCATGGCTTTGCGGCATTCGATCAAGCTCATTGAAGAAATCGCGGACCAGATCAAGGCGAAGATCCTCTCGGGCGCCTACCCGCCGGGCGAGCGGCTGAAGCAGGAACGGCTGGCCGAGGAGTTCGGCGTCAGCCGCACGCCGATCCGCGAGGCCCTGTCGCGGCTGGAGGCCCAGGGCCTCGTGGCGCAGCCCCTGCGGCGCAGCGCGGTGGTCACGAAGCCCTCCCTGCGGGACGTGGCGGAATCCTTCCAGGTACGGGCGGAGCTGGAGGGGCTGACCGCCCGCCTCGCCGCCAGCGGCATCTCGGACACGGACCTGGCGCGCCTCCAGGGCGGCGTCGAGAAATGGCGCGCCAAGCTCGATCCCGCCGAGAGCGGCGGCGGCGGGCGCGCCTTGAGCGGGCGCCAGCGCGCCTGGCGCCGGTTCGAGGCGGAATTCCACGGGGCGGTGAGCGCGGCGGCGGGCAACCGCAACCTGGAGCGGGTGCTCCAGGACCTCATGAGCGGCGCTGTCGGCGCCGTCGCGGCGGCCTCGGTCTCCAGCCTGGACGGGCCGCGCATGCAGCGCCATCTCGAACGGCACTGCGCCATTCTCGACGCCCTCCAGCGCCGCGACGGCGAACAGGCCCGCGCCGCCATGGTGGCGGACGTGGAGGAGACCGGCGCCGATGTCTTGAGGTGGTACCAAGATATGGTCTAGTCGGGGCGAGTGTCACAAAGCTGAGACTTTGGGTCGATCTATGCAACCTGGGATGGTTGTTTGTGACGCATTGCACGATTCCCCTTGATTTCACTGCCCAATAGGTTTCTGCTGAACACCACTTTGGGTTGGCGGGAAACGTGCAAAGTGGTCGGGCAAGATCAGTATGCGTTCTTTGCGCGCTTATTGGATACGATCGATATCGGGTTTTGCCTCTTTGATTCCGAAGATCGCACCGTTCTTTGGAATGCCGCCTTCCTGCGCTTCTTCCCCGAGCATGCGGACGATATTGCCGCAGGCGAGCCGTATCGGGAAAACCTGAGGCGCTTCTTCAGTATAAGGCTTCCCTCGGTCGAGCATGACCGGATCGAAACCTTCATCGAGGAGGCGGTGGACCGGCATCGCAGCCAGTCGCGGCCCTTCACCTTCCTCCATCGCGGGCGCCGGCTGCGCGTCACCTCCCTCACCACGCCCTCGGGCGGGCGGCTGCGCGTCTGGCAGGACCTCTCGCCGGACCTGGGCGGCAGCGAGGCCGCAGCCTCGTGGGAGACTTTTCCCATCGACCTGCTGGACCATATCGCCGACGGGGCCACGGTGATCGACCGGGACGACAAGATCGTCGCCGCGAACCGCGAGTTCCGCGCGCTCTACGACGTGCCCGAGGGGCGCTCCGTCATCGGTGCCACCCTCGTGGAAGTGGTGCGCGACGCCTGGGCGGGCGCGGGCCCGCGCGAGCGCCCGCCGCCTCCCGTGCCCGCCTCCAGCCTGCACGCCATCCTCGGCCCGTTCGAGGTGGAATTGCCGGACGGGCAATGGCGGCGCGTGAGCGCGCGGCCGCTCGCCAACGGGGCGGGCTATTTCAGCCATTCGGACATCACGGTCCTCAAGCGGCAGCAGCAGGAATTGCGGGCCGCCGAGCGGCGCGCCCGGGAGGGCGAGTACCGCTATCGCCTGCTGGCCGAGAATTCCAACGACGTCATCATCGCCATGGCGGCGGACCTCACCATCCGCTTCGTGTCGCCCGCGGTGCGGCGCGTGCTCGGCTGGACGCCGGAAGACCTCACCGGCGCGGCCCTGACCGACTTCATCGACGCCGATGCCCGCACCGCCTTCGCCCTCGACCGCGGCGAGGTGGACGCGGCGCGCCGCCATGCCACCTTCACCTGCCAGATGCGCACCTGCTCGGGCCAATGGGTGTGGATGGAGGCCTCGCTCGGCCTGCTGCCCGAGATCCCGGCGGACGAGGGCGCCATCGCCATGGTGTGCAGCTTCCGGGACGTGACGGAGCGGGTGCGCGCCGAACGGGCGCTGAAGCTCGCCCATGACGAATTGTCCTCCATGGCCGCCACCGACGCGCTCACCGGGGTCGCCAACCGCCGGCGCTTCGACACGGTGTTCGAGATGGAATGGCGGCGCGCCGCCCGCGACCGGCACGGCATGTGCCTCATGCTCATCGACGTGGACCACTTCAAGGCGGTGAACGACCGCCACGGCCATGTGATCGGCGACGAGTGCCTCCGGCGCGTGGCGGCGCTGGTGCGCGCCAACGTGCACCGCCCCGGCGACCTCGTGGCGCGCTATGGCGGGGAGGAGTTCGCGGTGCTCCTGCCCAGCACCCCCGCCGCCGGCTCCCTCGCCCTCGCCGAGAAGATCCGCACCAGCATGGCCCGGGAGGATTGGGTCCGCATCAGCCCCGATCTGCCGCGCCTGACGGTGAGCATCGGCCTGTGCTGCGTGGGGCGGGCGGAGGAGGTGAGCATGGCGGAAATGCTGCGCCGGGCCGACGAGGCGCTCTACCGCGCCAAGAATGCGGGGCGCGACCGCTACGAGATCTACGAGGTGCAGTGAGCGCGGGCCGCCCCGGGCTGCCGGCGGCGGGCGTTTCATGAAACTGTGAAGGGAATGTCGCAAGGATGGCGCAGACGCCGCTCCGCCCGGCCTTCGGAACGGGGCGGCCCTGTTTTTCAGGGAAGGACGCCTGACATGAACCGCCGCGATCTCCTTCTGGGTTCCGCCGCCCTGGCGGCGGCGGGCGCGCTCGGCGTCCGCCCGGGCCACGCGCAGGCCCGCACCGCCGTCACCTTCTGGCACGGCATGTCCGGCGCGCTGGGCGACGAGGTCGTGAAGCTCTGCGAGGCCTTCAACGCCGCCCAGAGCGAGGTGCGCGTGGAGCCGGTGTTCAAGGGCACCTATACCGAGACCATGACCGCCGCCGTCGCCGCCTTCCGCGCGGGCCGTGCGCCCCATCTGGTGCAGGTGTTCGAGGTGGGCACGGGCTCCATGCTGGGCGCGGGCGCCGCCGTGCGGCAGGCCTGGCAACTGGCGCAGGACAGCGGCCTGCCCCTCCACCCCGCCGCCTATATGGAAGCCGTGCGCGGCTATTACAGCCTGCCGGACGGGCGCATGGCGTCCACGCCCTTCAATTCCTCCACCCCCGTCGCCTGGATCAATGCCGCCCTGTTCGAGCGCGCGGGCCTTGATCCGGCGAAGCCCCCGGCCACCTGGGAAGAGGTGATGGCGGCGGGCGTGGCCCTGAAGACGAAGGCGGGCGCCAAGGTGCCGGTGAGCACCGCGTGGCCAAGCTGGATCCTCATGGAGAATTTCGGCGCCATCCACGACCTGCCCTACGCCACCAAGGCGAACGGCTTCGAGGGGCTGGACGCGGAGCTGGTCTTCAACACGCCGCCTTACGTGGCGCAGATCCAGCGCCTGCTGGACATGGCGAAGGAGGGCACCTTCGTCTATGGCGGGCGCGGGGCGAGCGGCGACCAGATCTTCCCCACCGGCGATTGCGGCATCTCCTTCAATTCCTCCGGCGCCCGCGCGGGCTTCGCGCGCGACGCGAAGTTCCCGTTCCGGGCGACCATGCTGCCCTATGACCCGAAGGTGAAAGCGTCGCCCAACAATTCCATCATCGGCGGGGCGAGCCTGTGGGCCATGACCGCGCCCGGCCGCACGCCCGCCGAATACGCCGCCACCGCCGCCTTCCTGCACTTCCTGGCGGAGCCGAAGACCGACGCGGGCTGGGCGCAGGCGACCGGCTACGTGCCCGTGACCCTCGCCGGGGCGGCGCAGCTGAAGGCGGAGGGCTTCTATGCCCGCAACCCCGACGCCGAGGTGGCGGTGGCGCAATTGAACCGGGGCACGGTGACGGTAAATTCCAAGGGCCTGCGCCTCGGCCGCCTGCCGGAGATCCGCACCATCCTGGAGGAGGAGTTCGAGGCCGCTCTCCAGGGGCGCCAGGGCGCCCGGGCGGCTCTTGATTCCGCCGTCACGCGGGGCAACAAGGTGTTGCGGGAATTCGAGAAGTCCATGCGCGGATGACGCCGCCGGGAGCAAGATGAACGAACGGCGCACGGTCTTTCCGGGCAAGGTCCTGCCGGTGCTGCTGCTGGCGCCGCAAGTGCTGCTCACGGCCGTCTTCTTCCTGTGGCCCGCCTTCGGCGCGCTCACCGCCTCGGTCCAGCGCAGCGACCCGTTCGGCCTCTCCACCATGTTCGTGGGGCTGGAGAATTTCACGGACCTGTTCGCCGATCCGCTCTACCTCGCCGCCGTGGGGCGTACGCTGGTGTTCTGCGCGGCGGTGAGCCTTCTCTCCATGGGTGTCGCGCTGCTGCTGGCGGTGTGCGCGGACAGCGTGGTGCGCGGGCGCCTCTTCTACCGCACCGCGCTCATCTGGCCCTATGCGGTGGCACCTGTGGTGTCGGCGGCGGTGTGGCTGCTGCTGCTGCACCCGCAGGTCGGCTGGCTGACCCCCGCCCTCGAAGCCCTGGGCATCGCCTGGAACTACCGCCTGGACGGCACGCAGGCCATGGTTCTGGTGATCCTCGCCTCGGCCTGGAAGCAGGTGAGCTACAATTTCATCTTCTTCCTCGCGGGCCTCCAGGCCATTCCCGGCCCGGTGGTGGAGGCGGCCCGTATGGACGGGGCGGGGCCGTTCCGGCGCTTCGCCACCATCCTCTTCCCGCTGCTCATGCCCACTACGGGCTTCCTGCTCACGGTGAACATCGCCTATTCGGCCTTCGAGACCTTCGGCACCATCGAGGCCATCACCCAGGGCGGCCCGGGCCAGGCGACGCAGACGCTGATGGTCATGGTCTATCGCGACGGGGTGGTGAATCTCGACCTTGGCGCCTCTTCCGCCCAGTCCGTGGTGCTGATGGCGGGCACGATCGGCCTCATCCTCCTCCAGGCCCGGCTCATGCGCCGGAGGCAGGACACCACATGAAGGCCGCCACATGAGGGCCTCCACATGAAGGCCGGGCGCCTCCTCACCCATCTCGTGCTGCTGCTCGGCGTGCTGCTCTTCCTGCTGCCGGTCTGGCTGGTCTTTTCCGCCTCCACCCAGGAGGCGGGGGCCATCAACCGGGGCGAATTGAGCTTGGTGCCGCGCCTCGCGGGGCTCGCGATCTATGGGGATGTGCTGGCGGGCACGGGGGAGGGCGCCCAGCGCGACCCGGTCGGCCCCATGCTGGCGGTGAGCTTCGCCATGGCGCTCGGCATCGCCCTCGGCAAGCTCGTGGTGTCGCTGCTCGCCGCCTATGCGGTGGCCTTCTTCCGCTTCCCCCTGCGCATGGCGGCCTTCTGGCTGATCTTCCTCACCCTCATGCTGCCGGTGGAGGTGCGCATCATCCCCACCTTCGAGGTGGTGGCGGGTTTCGGCCTCATCAACACGTTCGGCGGTCTGGTCCTGCCGCTGGTGGCCTCGGCCACGGCGACGCTGCTCTACCGCCAGACCTTCCTGCTGCTGCCGGACGAACTGGTGGAGGCAGCGCGCATGGACGGGGCGGGGCCGCTGCGCTTCCTGCGCGACATGGCGCTGCCGCTCTGCGCGCCCAACACGGCGGCGCTGTTCGTCATCCTGTTCGTCTATGGCTGGAACCAGTATCTGTGGCCGCTCATCGCGGTGACCGATCCCGGCCTGCAGACCATCATGGTGGGCATCGTGCGCATGATCGGCACCGAGGGGCAGACCTATTGGAACCGCGTCATGGCCACCGCCATGCTGGCCATGGTGCCGCCGGTACTGGTGGTGCTCGCCATGCAGCGCTGGTTCGCCAAGGGCCTCGCGGAGGGCGGGGCATGAGCGCGCGCCTGGAACTGGCCGGCCTCGCCAAGCAGTTCGGCCGCACCCCCGTCCTCGAGGGCATCGACCTCGCCGTGGAACCGGGCGAGATGCTGGTGATCGTCGGGGCGTCGGGCTGCGGCAAGTCCACCCTGCTGCGCCTCGTGGCGGGCCTGGAAACCCCCAGCGCGGGCCGCGTGCTGCTGGACGGGCGGGACATCACCGGCCTCGATCCCGCCGCGCGGGACATGGCCATGGTGTTCCAGAACTATGCCCTCTACCCGCATATGAGCGTGTTCGAGAACATGGCCTACGGCCTGCGCATCCGGGGCCTGTCGCGCGCCGAGGTGGCGGCCAAGGTGGACCGGGCGGCGCAGATGCTGGGCCTCGGCGACCTCCTCGCCCGCAAGCCGCGCCAGCTCTCCGGCGGCCAGCGCCAGCGTGTGGCCATGGGGCGGGCGATCGTGCGCGCGCCGCGCCTGTTCCTGTTCGACGAGCCCCTGTCCAACCTGGATGCCAAGCTGCGCCTCGCCATGCGCGTGGAGATCCGCCGCCTCCAGAAGCGGCTCGGCACCACCAGCCTCTATGTGACTCACGACCAGACCGAGGCCATGACGCTGGGCGACCGGCTGCTGGTGATGAATGCCGGCCGCCCCATCCAGGTGGCGCCGCCGCTGGAGGTCTATCACCGTCCGGCGGATATCTACGTGGCGGGCTTCATCGGCGCGCCGCCCATGAATTTCCTGCCCGCGCGCCTTTCCGGCGACGGGACGGCCGCCACGCTGGAGGGCGGGCGCGTCCTGCCCTTCGCGGACGGCGCCCGGCCGGGCGGGGAGGGGCGCGCGCTCACATTGGGCATCCGGCCCGAGCATGTGGAAGTGGCGCCGGACGGCATCGCGCTGGCGGTGGATCTCGTGGAGCCGCTGGGCGCGGAAACCATCCTCATCGGCCGCCTGCCCGACGGGCAGTTGCTCTCGGTGCGCGTGCCGGGCGCAGCGCCCGGGGCGGAGCGCATCCTCGTTCGCCTGCCGGCTCGCCACCTGCATGTGTTCGATGCCGAGACGGGGCTGCGGCTCGACCCGCGCTGAGCCCACGCGCCTGCCGGAGGCGTGGTTCCGGGGGAATCCTCTTGAAAGCCGGGCGGCTCCCTCTGCCATCCGAACTCGGCTGTTGCCGCGTTCGGTTCGATCATGCGCCGAAGTCGGATGTTTCCGACTTCGGTGCGGGAGAGGGCTGGGGTGAGGGGGCAGTGACGTTTGCGCGGCGCCGTCAGGACAATCCCGGCGTCGCGCAACCCCTCACCCGCCTCGCTGTGCTCGGCACCCTCTCCCGCAAGGGGAGAGGGGCTGCACATTCGCTGCGGGCGTGGTGTGCAAGCCATGGCCGGCGCCCGGGACGCTCCCTCTCCCCTTGCGGGAGAGGGCTGGGGTGAGGGGGGCCGTGATGCTTGCGCGGCGCCTTCAGGACAATCCCGGCGTTGCGCGACCCCTCACCCGCCTCGCTGCGCTCGGCACCCTCTCCCGCAAGGGGAGAGGGGCTGCACGCACGCTGCGGGCGTGGTGTGCAAGCCATGGCCGGAGCCCGGGAAGCCCCCTCTCCACCAGACCCGGCTGCCGCCGCGTTGGGACGGATGGACATTCACGCCGGGGATGCGTGCACCAGGGGCTCGTCATGCCCGGGCTTGTCCCGGGCATCCACGGAGGAGGACCGGGCACAGTGGCTTGAGGTTCGCGCCGTCGGCACGGCGTGGATGGCCGGGACAAGCCCGGCCATGACCCCGCCATGACCCGGCAAGTAGTCCGCGCATACCGGTCCGCGCATACCGGTTCGCGCACACCGGGTCGCGCAAACCCGGGAAGAACTGACCTTCGGTGAATGCCGATCGGTCCCGGACGTTGGAACCTGCCGAAGTCGGAAACATCCGACTTCGGTGCGGGAGAGGGGCGGGCCTCGCTCAGCCCTGGGTCTTGCGGGCGCGGGCGCCGTAGGTGCGCAGGCGCAGGGCGTTCAGCTTGATGAAGCCGGCCGCGTCGCGATGGTCGTAGGCCACAGCGCCTTCCTCGAAGGTCACGAGGTCCTGGTTGTAGAGCGAATAGGGGCTCTCGCGGCCGATCACCGTGGCGTTGCCCTTGTAGAGCTTCACCTTCACATTGCCCGTCACGTAGCGCTGGGACAGGTCGATGGCGGCCTGGAGCATCTCGCGCTCGGGGGCGAACCAGAAGCCGTTATAGATCAGTTCCGCATAGCGGGGCATCAGCTCGTCCTTCAGGTGCGCCGCGCCGCGATCCAGCGTGATGCTCTCGATGCCGCGATGGGCGGCGAGAAGGATGGTGCCGCCGGGCGTCTCGTAGATGCCGCGCGACTTCATGCCCACGAAGCGGTTTTCCACCAGGTCGAGGCGGCCGATGCCGTTCTCCTTGCCCAGCTCGTTGAGGCGGGCCAGCAGCGTGGCGGGGCTCAGCAGCTCGCCGTCGATGGAGACCGCGTCGCCCTGCTGGAAGCCGATCTCGATGATGGTGGGCTTATCCGGTGCGCTCTCGGGCGAAATGGTGCGCTGGTAGACATAGTCGGGCGCGTCGTCGGCGGGATCCTCCAGCACCTTCCCCTCGGAGGAGGAGTGCAGCAGGTTCGCGTCCACCGAGAAGGGCGCCTCGCCGCGCTTGTCCTTGGCGATGGGGATCTGGTGGGCCTCGGCGAATTCCAGCAGGCGGGTGCGGGAGGTGAGGTCCCATTCGCGCCAGGGGGCGATGACGGTAATTTCCGGCTCCAGGGCGTAATAGCCCAGCTCGAACCGCACCTGATCGTTGCCCTTGCCGGTGGCGCCGTGGGAGACCGCGTCGGCGCCCACCTTGCGGGCGATCTCGATCTGCTTCTTGGCGATGAGCGGGCGGGCGATGGAGGTGCCCAGCAAATACTGGCCCTCATAGACCGCGTTGGCGCGGAACATGGGGAACACATAGTCCCGCACGAATTCCTCGCGCACGTCCTCGATGAAGATGTTCTCCGGCTTGATGCCCAGCAGCAGCGCCTTCTCGCGCGCCGGGGCCAGTTCCTCGCCCTGGCCGAGATCGGCGGTGAAGGTCACCACCTCGCAGCCATAGGTGGTCTGGAGCCATTTCAGGATCACGGAGGTGTCGAGCCCGCCGGAATAAGCGAGCACAACCTTCTTCACGTCGCGGGCCATCACGTCTCTCTTGGATTTCGGACAAGCGGAAATTGGCGCGGACTATAGGCCGGGGCCGCGCCGTGACAAGGGGGAGCGCACCGCCTTCCAGGCAGCGCGGCACAGGCGGCGCAGCGCGAGGCCCGCGCGCCCGATGGCGTCCTCCACCCCCGCGTCGGAGGGGGGGCGCTTCCGGTCGTAGAGCAGGAAGCGCGTGAGGGCGATGAGCAGCACGGTGAGCACCGCCGAGAACACCACGTCGGTGAAGAAATGCCCGCCGAACGCGATGCGCAGCCCGCCCGCCAGCGTGCCGAACCCGGCCGCCGCCACCAGCGCCACGCCCTTGTAGGGCGGGGGCAGCAGGCTCGCGGGGGCCAGCAGCCAGAAGCCGAGCGACCCCTCGCCCGAGACGAAGGAGCAATTGGTGGGGCAGGCGCCGCCGTAGGAATACCAGGGATTGAACACGTCCTTGCCGCCGAACGTCTCCAGATGCACCGGGCGCGGGCGCCCCCAATGCTCCTTCAGGATCCCGTTGACGATGAGGCCCGGCCCGAGCGCCATGGTGACGGCCAGCAGCACGGCGGCGCGCGCCGACATGAACATGCGCCGCTCGGGAAAGATCAGCTTGAGGATGATGGCCGCGAAGGCGGGGCCGGCGAACAGCCAGGGGATGAAGTTGGCGGCGGTGCGCACCGCTTTGGACCAGTCGAGGCCCGCCACGTGGAAGCGGCCGGAGGCGGCGTCCCAGAAGCTGGCGGTGATGGCGAGGTCCCACTCCGGGAAGACCGAGAACAGGATCGCGACGGCCGCACCGATCACCAGGGCGAAGAATACGGCCAGCTTCAACTCTCACCTGCCTTCCGGTTCCCGCCGCCCGCCGGGCCGGGGGAATTGATCCAGCGCCTTGCGCGTCTCGCGCGCAGGGCTAAACAATGGCGCCGATTTAGCCTGGAGTATGTCCCATGGCCAGGGCCAGTCTCGATTTCTATTACGAGTTCGCCTCCACCTATTCCTATCTCGCGGCCGCGCGAATCGGCCCGCTGGCCGAGGCGGCGGGGGTGGACATCCAGTGGCGTCCCTTCCTGCTCGGCCCCATCTTCGCCGCGCAGGGCCACGCGGATTCGCCCTTCAACACCCATCCCGACAAGGGCCGCCACATGTGGCGCGACCTGGAACGGCTCGCCGCGCGCTACGGCCTGCCGCCGGTGACGCGCCCGCCGGTCTTCCCGGCCAACGGCCTCTTGGCCGCGCGGGTGGCCACCTATCTGAACGACGCCTCGCGCCCGCCCTTCACCCGGCAGCTCTTCCATCGCGCCTTCGCCATGGGGCAGGACATCGGCGACCGGGAGGTGGTGCGCCAGGTGCTGGCCGGGCTCGGCCATTTCTGTTCCGACGTGATCGAGGCCGCCGAGCGGCAGGAGAACAAGGACCGGCTGCGCGCGCAGACCGAGGCGGCGCGGGTGGCGGGCGTGTTCGGCGCGCCGACCTTCGTGGCGGCGGACGGGGAATTGTTCTGGGGCAACGACCGGCTGGAACTGGCCCTCGACCATGCCCGGGAGATCGCCGCGCGGGCGGCGTGAGGGGCCTCA
>JACESF010000064.1 GCA_013911975.1 Hyphomicrobiales bacterium
CTCCTCCGGCGGAGGCGCCGGCGGCGGCGGCGCTTCCCCGCGTACGATGGGGGGCGGCGGCGGCGCCCGCGCCTCCGCCGGAGGAGATCGCCGACGCCTTCGCGGTGCTCGGACCCCAGCCGGTCCCGGCTATCGGGCTCACGCTGGACGTGGACACCGGCACGGTGAAGGTCCTCAAGCTGCCGTCGCCGCCGGGCGAGGGCATGCGCTATGACCTGTGGCTGGTGGCGGACCAGGACGGTCCGCGCCGCCTCGCCTCCTTCCGCGAGACCGGCGATGTCCAGTCGGATGCCGTCCGCATGCTGGACCGGTCGCGGCTCGCGGACACCTTCCTCATCATCACCCGCGAGCCGGAAGCCGAGGCGGGCGCCCTGCCGTCCGGCACGCCCATCTATTCGGGAATGGCCGTGGCGCGCTGAGCCGACATTTCCCCCGCCGTCCCGCCGTGTCATAAGGCGAGACCTTTTTCTGCCCCCGGATCTTCCCGCATGACCGCTGTCGCCATCCGAGATGCCGTGAAGTCGTTCGGCCCCCAGCGCGCCCTCGACGGCATCTCGCTCGACGTGCGGTCCGGCGAACTTGTGGCGCTGCTCGGCCCGTCCGGCTCCGGCAAGACCACGCTGCTGCGCACCGTGGCGGGGCTGGAGGGGCTGGATTCCGGCATGGTGATGATGGGCGGCACCGATGCCGCGACGGTGCCCGTGCGCCACCGGGGCATCGGCTTCGTGTTCCAGCACTATGCCCTGTTCCGCCACATGACCGTGGCCGACAACATTGCTTATGGACTGCGCGCGCGCCCGCGCGCGACCCGCCCGCCCGAGGCCGAGATCCGCCGCCGGGTGGAGGAGCTTCTGGTCCTCATCCAGCTCGAGGGCTATGGCGGCCGCTTTCCGGCCCAGCTCTCCGGCGGCCAGCGCCAGCGCGTGGCCCTGGCCCGCGCGCTGGCCATCGAGCCCAAGGTTCTGCTGCTGGACGAGCCGTTCGGCGCGCTGGACGCCCTGGTGCGCAAGGAATTGCGGGCCTGGCTGCGCCAGCTTCACGACCGGATCGGCCACACCACCCTGTTCGTCACCCACGACCAGGAAGAGGCGCTGGAACTGGCCGACCGGGTGGTGGTGATGAGCCGGGGGCGCATCGAGCAGGTGGGCACGCCGGACGATGTCTATGACCGGCCCGCCACGGCCGACGTGTTCGGCTTCATGGGGGAATCCAGCCTCCTGACGGTGGAGGCGGCGGGCGGCGACCTGCGGCTCCAGGGGACGCTGGTGGCCACCACGTCCGCGCCCGTGCCGGACGGGCCCGGCCGCCTGTTCGTGCGGCCGCACGACATCACGGTATCCATGCCGGGCACGCCGGGCATCGAGGGCACGGTGCTGGGCCTGCGCCGCCATGGGGCGACGCGCCTCTTGGACGTGGAGCTGGGCGGGGGCAGGGTGGAGGCCACCGTCACGCCCAGCGTGCGGGTCCCCACCGGCGCGCCGGTCTCGGTGCGGCTCGACCGCGCGCGCTTCTATCCCGACGCGGGCGGAGCGGTGGATTGCCGGCCCCCGCGCGGCCACGAGACGGGCGAATACGCCATCTGACGGAACGGTACGCCGGAACTGCCTCTTGCCCTTTTGCGCCGGGGGAGGGTATCGGAACGCGCGCCCTCGCACTGGACGCGCCGCGCGGCGGCTACCTGGTGCCAAGGGCCTGAAGAGGTCTTCTTCATGAGCGACGATCCCCTGTCCCCCCGTCCTGTCGACCGGGCTCTGGACCCGTCCTTCCGCTTCGGCCAGTCCATGGAGCCGAACTATTCCGGCGCCACGTCCTTCCTGCGCCGCCGCTATGCCAAGAACAGCGATGCCGAGGTCACGGTGTGGGGCATCCCGCTGGACGTGACCGTGTCCAACCGTCCCGGCACCCGCTTCGGGCCGCGCGCCATCCGCGCCGCCTCCGAGATCATGGACGGCGACCCCTTCTATCCCTTCGGCATCGATCCGTTCGAGGCCATGGAAGTGGTGGATGCCGGCGACTGCGCGTTCGACTACGGCCTGCCTTATTCCATCCCCGGCGCCATCGAGGCGCAGGCCCGGGCGCACTATGCGCGCGGCACCCACCTCGTGACCCTGGGCGGCGACCACTTCCTCACCTATCCCGTGCTCAAGGCGCTGGTGGAGCGCATCGGCGAGCCGGTGGCGCTGATCCAGTTCGACGCCCACCAGGACACCTGGGACGACGACGGCACCCGCGTGGACCACGGCACCATGATCACCCGGGCGGTGAAGGACGGGCTGCTGCGCACCGACCGCTCGGTGCAGGTGGGCATCCGCACTCACGCGCCGCAGACCTTCGGCATCGACGTCGTCCACGGCTTCGACGCCGGGGAGATGGGGTCGAAGGCGCTGGCCGAGCACATCGCCGCCCGCGTGGGCGATGCCCCGGTCTATGTGAGCTTCGACATCGACGCGCTGGACCCCGCCTATGCGCCGGGCACGGGCACGCCGGTGTGCGGCGGCCTCACCACCCGCGAGGCCATCACATGCCTGCGCCGGCTCGGGGGCCTCAACCTGAAGGGCTTCGACGTGGTGGAAGTGTCCCCGCCCTTCGACCATGCGGAGATCACGGCCTTGGCCGGAGCGAGCCTCGCGGCCTGCTATCTCGGCCTGCTGGCGGAGCGCAAGGCCAAGGGCCTCTCGCTGAAGCCCTGATCCAGAGAAAGGCGGACCGGTGACCATAAAGCCCTACGCCTTCATCTTTCCGACCGCGGCCGCACTTCTGGCCGCGGTTTCCTTTTTCCGGCACATCGAGGGCTCCGACCTGCTGGCGGCGCTCTCCACCGTGCTTCTGCTGGGAACGGCCTTTTCCGCCGTGCAGCACGCGGAGGTCATCTCAGCCCGCGTGGGCCAGCCCTACGGCACGCTGGTGCTCACCTTCTCGGTGACGCTCATCGAGGTGTCGGTGCTGGTCTCGCTGATGATGCACGGCGAGAACAATCCGACGCTGGCCCGCGAGGCCGTGCTCTCCACGGTCATGTTCGTGCTCACGGGCGTCGTCGGCATCTGCCTGCTCATGGGGGGCCTGCGCCATCGCGAGCAGGTCATCCAGCAACAGGGCGTGTCCGGCTACCTGTCGGTGATTCTCGCCATCTCGGTGCTCGCGCTCATTCTGCCGGACCAGACATGGTCGGGCCTGCGCGGCCTCACCACCCAGGTGGACGTGGTCTTCATCATGGTCGCGGTGGTGCTGCTCTACGGCTCCTTCCTGTTCATGCAGACCGTGCGCCATCGCGCGGACTATCTGGGCTGGGAGGAGGAGACCCATGCCCGCCCCCGGCGGCGCGCCACCGCGCTTTCGGCCGCTTTCCTGCTGGTGAGCCTCGTGGGCGTCGTGGCCTTGTCCAGCCATGTGGCGGGCGGCACCGAGCGCCTGCTGGCCCATGCCAATCTCACGGACCCCAGCGCGGTGGTGGGCGCGGTGGTGGTGGCCATGCTGCTGCTGCCGGAGACCATCACGGCGGTGAAGGCGGCACGGCGCAACCAGTTGCAGCGGGCGCTCAACACGGCGCTGGGCTCGGGGCTCGCCACCATCGGCCTCACCATGCCGGTCATGGTGGCGGTGGGCTTCCTCATCGACAAGCAGGTGGAACTGCGCCTCGACCCCGAGGACCGCGTGCAATTGCTGCTGGCGCTGGTTCTGTCGGTGGTCAGCTTCGGCACGGGCCGCACCAATGCGCTCACCGGCCTTGTCCACATGGTGCTGTTCCTGGTCTATGTGCTGACGCTCTTCTCCCCATGAATCTTCTCCCCATGAGTCTGGAGCGCGGCGATGCGCGCCGGGGCGGGACGGTAGACACCGGCCGGACGCGGTGGCATGGTCCGCGCGAGATCGATCGAGGCAAAATTCCGTGATGGAGCTTCTGCGCTATATCTTCGCCTGGTGGCACAAGGCCACGCCCGGCACGCTGCTCTGGACGCGCCGCTACGGCGAACTGGTGGGCGAGGACGAGTTCGGCAACCGCTACTACCGGACCCGCAACGGCGAGATCGACCCCACGCTCGGCTTCGAGCGCCGATGGGTGCTGTATAACGGCTATGCGGAGGCCAGCACGATTCCCCCCGGCTGGTACGGCTGGATGCACCACCGCACGGACGTGGCGCCTCCTTCCGAGACTTACACGCCGCGCTCCTGGCAGAAGCCCCACCGCCGCAACTTCACCGGCTCGCCCCAGGCCTACCGGCCGAAGGGCTCCGCCTTCGCGGGCCGTTCGCGGCCGCGCGTGACCGGCGACTACAAGGCGTGGACGCCCGGCGAATAGCGGGGGCGCTTCGCCCTTCCATGGCCGCAAAGTGGGTGTCTACCGCTATCAGGGGCTGGTTTGGCCCCGGAGCGCGTTGGCGCTTCCCGGCCCGGCTCCTCTCAGGTCTCCTCCTTCATGGCGATGTTCCGTCCCGCGCCGCTGATCGTCGCGCTCCTGACCGCCTCGGCGGTGCCCGCGCTGGCGCAGTATCCCGGCCAGGCGCCCTATCAGGCGCCCTATAACGCGCCGGTCCAGTCGGCCCCCCTGGCACCGCCGTCCGGATATCCGACCGCGCCGCCCGCCGGCGTCGGAACCCAGCCCGCCGCGCCTCCGCCCACCGGCGCCGCGCGCCAGCAGCCGCCGCCCGGCGCCCCCCGGCCCGGTGCGCGCGACCAGTTCCCCGGCCCCGTGACCGCCACGCCGCCCGCCGCCGGAACGGCGTCCCCCGCCGGGGCGCCCGGCGCGGATACGGATGCGATGATCGTGCAGCCGCCGGCCGAGAAGATCCCCAATCCCACCGCCGTCTATGCGGGCCTGGACAAGATCACGGGCCGCATCACCTCGTTCGAGGTGGGCATGGGCGAGACGGTGCAGTTCGGCGCGCTCCAGGTGACGCCGCGCGCCTGCTACACGCGCCCGCCCACGGAGCCCACCAACACCACGAGCTTCACGGAAGTGAACGAGATCACCCTGAAGGGCGAGGCGAAGCGCATCTTCACGGGCTGGATGTTCGCTTCCAGCCCCGGCCTTCACGGCGTGGAGCACCCGATCTTCGACGTCTGGCTGACGGACTGCAAGGCGACGCCGCCGTCCACCACCCGCTCGGCCGGCCAGAAGTAGAAGTCCCCATCCTTGCGCAGCGCCTGCTCCAGCAGGCGCTGATACTGCCGCTTCGTGACCTCCATGGCGCCGAAGCCGGACAGGTGGCTGGTGACGAACTGGGTGTCCAGCAAGGTGAAGCCGCCCGCCTTCAGGCGCGCCACCAGATGCACCAGCGCCACCTTCGAGGCGTCGCGCTCGGTGTGGAACATGCTCTCGCCGAAGAAGGCCGCGCCCAGGCGCACGCCATAGAGGCCGCCCACGAGACGTCCGTCCCGCCACGCCTCCACCGTGTGGCACCGGCCGCGCTGGAAGAGCTGGCCGTAGAGCGAGCGGATGCGGGTGTTGATCCAGGTCTTCGCGCGCCCCTCCTGCGGGGTGGCGCAGCCGGAGATGACGCCCTCGAAATCCGTGTCCACGCGAATCTCGAACCGGTTCGCGCGCACCGTCCGCGCCAATCGGGAGGGGACATGGAAGGCATCCAGGGGAATAATCCCCCGCCGGTCGGGCTCGATCCAATAGAGGCCGGGATCCTCCGCGCTTTCCGCCATGGGGAAGATGCCGCAGGCATAAGCCTTCAGCAGCACATCGGGCGTGATTTCGGGGAGTTGGTCGTGGCGGCTCATAGGGTCGGGGCTCACCTGAGGGCGGAGGAGGGCGGGCGGCGGCGCGGGTAAATCCCACCCCCCGACGAAGGACGGTGCGCAATGCATAAAGACCGTAGTCTTTCTGTCATGAACGCGCTGTAATCCCCTGTGAAGTCATAGGATACCTCTCTACCTCGTCGTGCGCGGGATCTGACATGCTCTTCCAGCCTGCCGCCTCCAGGAATTCCCCCGCCTCGGTTCGGCCCCGTTACTTCAGTGCCTTCGACCTGTTCGCCTTCGCCGCGGTGTTCGGCCTTTTGGCCATGTTCACCCACGGGACGGACCAGGCCTTGATCCCGATCAGCGAAATGGAGCAGGTGCCCATCTCGCTCGATCCCTGGTCGCTGCCGGAATACGCCCTGCGCACGACGCTGCGGATGCTCGCGGCCATCGTGGCGTCGCTGATCTTCACCTTCATCTATGGCGCGATCGCGGCCAAGAGCCGCCGCGCGGAGATGGTGCTGATCCCGATCCTGGACATCCTCCAGTCGGTGCCGGTGCTGGGCTTCCTGTCGTTCACCGTGCTGTTCTTCATGGGCCTGTTCCCGGGCCAGGTGCTGGGCGTGGAGTTCGCGGCGGTGTTCGCCATCTTCACCTCCCAGGCCTGGAACATGACCTTCAGCTTCTACCAGTCGCTGAAGACGCTGCCGCGCGACCTGGAGGAGGTCTCCACCTCGTTCCGCCTCACCGGCTGGCAGCGCTTCTGGCGCCTGGAGGTGCCGTTCTCCATGCCGGGCCTGGTGTGGAACACCATGATGTCCATGTCCGGCGGCTGGTTCTTCGTGGTGGCCTCCGAGGCCATCACGGTGGGGTCCACCACCATCACGCTTCCGGGCATCGGCGCCTATGTGTCCACCGCCATCGACCAGCGGGACCTCTCCGCCGTGGCCTGGTCGGTCTTCGCCATGCTGGTCATCATCCTCATCTACGACCAGATCCTGTTCCGGCCCCTGGTGGCCTGGGCCGAGAAGTTCCGCTTCGAGCAGTCCGCCGGCGGGCCGCCGCCCAAGTCCTGGGTGCTCGACCTCGTCAAGCGTGCCCATCTCTTCCAGCTCGTGATCTCGCCGCTCGGCGCCGTTGCGCTGGCGCTCGCCCGCATGCCGCTCGCGCTGCCGGTCTCGGCCCCCAAGGGCGTCGCGTCCGCGTGGTCCAGCAAGACCATGGACAAGGTGTGGATGGTGCTGATCGGCGCCGCCTGCGTCTATTGCCTGTGGCTCATCGTGCGGTTCGTCGCCAGCGAGGTGGCGCTGCCGGAAGTGTTCCACGTCCTGTGGCTCGGCTTCCTGACGCTCATCCGCGTGGCGGTGCTGATCTTCCTCGCCTCGCTGGTCTGGGTGCCCATCGGCGTGTGGATCGGCCTGCGGCCCAAGGTGGCGACGGCGATCCAGCCGCTGGCCCAGTTCCTCGCCGCCTTCCCGGCCAACATCATCTTCCCGTTCGCCGTGGTGGCCATCGTCCACTTCAAGCTGGACCCCAACATCTGGCTCTCGCCGCTGATGATCCTGGGCACCCAGTGGTACATCCTGTTCAACGTGATCGCGGGCGCCAGCGCCTTCCCCACCGACATGCGCGAGGCGGCGTCCTCGTTCCATATCCGCGGCTGGCACTGGTGGACGAAGGTCATCCTGCCCGGCGTGTTCCCCTATTACGTCACCGGCGCGCTCACCGCCTCGGGCGGCTCCTGGAACGCCGCCATCGTCGCCGAGGTGGCGAGCTGGGGTGACACCACGCTGCGCGCCGAGGGCCTCGGCTCCTACATCGCCGACGCGACGACGGCCGGCGACTATCCCCGCATCACGCTGGGCATCGCCGTCATGTCGCTCTACGTCATCGCCTTCAACCGAACCGTGTGGCGCCCGATGTTCTCGTTCGCGGCCCGCCGCCTGCGCCTCGACTGAGGAGACCTCCCATGCTCGACACCACCACTCCGATGCTGCAGGTCTCCCATGTCGTGCAGTCCTATCGCAAAGGCGACAACAACCGCATCCTGGTGCTGGACGATGTCTCCCTCTCCCTGAAGGAGGGCGAGATCGTCGGCCTGCTGGGCCGCTCCGGCTCGGGCAAGTCGTCGCTCCTGCGCATCATCTCGGGCCTCAACCCGCCCTTCGGCGGCGAAGTGACGTGGTACGGCAAGACGGTGGAGGGGCCCGAGAAGGGCATCTCCATGGTGTTCCAGACCTTCGCGCTCTTCCCCTGGCTCACCGTGCGCCAGAATGTGGAGATCGGCCTGGAAGCCATGGGCGTGGATGCCGCCGAGCGGCGCAAGCGCGCGGAGCAGGCCATCGACCTCATCGGCCTCGGCGGCTTCGAGACCGCCTATCCCAAGGAATTGTCCGGCGGCATGCGCCAGCGCGTGGGCTTCGCCCGCGCCCTCGTGGTGCATCCCAACCTGATGCTCATGGACGAGCCCTTCTCGGCCCTGGACGTTCTGACCGCCGAGACGCTGCGCACCGACATCATCGACCTGTGGATGGAAGGCGCGCTGCCCATCAAGTCCATCCTCATCGTCACCCACAATATCGAGGAGGCGGTGCTCATGTGCGACCGCGTCCTCATCTTCACCTCCAATCCGGGCCGGGTGGGCTTCGAGATGCCCATCAACCTGCCGCATCCGCGCGACCGGCAGGCGCCGGAATTCCGCGAGCTGGTGGAAGAGATCTATGCCCGCATGACCAACCGGGAAGGGCCCGGCGCGCCGCTCCACATCGATGCCCTGCACCATGCGGACGTGACGCTCACCACCCATCTCACCCCCATCTCCACCAACATCCTCGCGGGCCTGCTGGAAGAGCTGGCCGACCCGCCCTACAACGGCAAGGCCGACCTGCCGGAGCTGGCGGACAGCCTGCACCTGCCGGCGGACGAGCTGTTCCCGGTGGCGGAGGCGCTGGCCATGCTGCGCTTCGCGGACGTGGTGGGCGGCGACATCCTCATCACCGACGCCGGCCGCCAGTTCGTGAATCTGGACGTGGAACCGCGCAAGCAGCTCTTCGCCAAGCACGTGCTGGCGCACATCCCGCTGGCGACCCACATTCGCAAGGTGCTGGACGAGCGCTCCGGCCACAAGGCGCCCTGGTCGCGCTTCGCGGACGAGCTGGAAGACCATATGTCCGAGGACTTCGCCGAGGACTGCCTGCGCGCCGTGATCAATTGGGGCCGCTATGGCGAGGTGTTCGTCTATGACGAGCAGACCCGCCAGTTCTCCCTGGAAGACCAGGACTGAGCCGCTCCGCCCCATGAAACGCAAAAGGCCCGTCGGATCGCGCGATCCGGCGGGCCTTTTGTTTTGCGGAGAACGCGCCCGAGGGGTCAGACGCCCTTGATCTCCTCGGCCAGGAAATGCTCCAGCCAGTGGATGTCGTACTCGCCGTCCGCGATGGCCTTGGTGCGCACCAGGGTGCGGAACAAAGGCAGCGTGGTGTCGATGCCGTCCACCACGAACTCGTCCAGCGCGCGGCGCAGGCGCATGAGGCATTCGTCGCGGGTCTTGCCGTGGACGATCAGCTTGCCCACCAGCGAATCGTAGTGGGGCGGGATCGCGTAGCCCTGGTAGGCATTGCTGTCCACGCGGATGCCGAGGCCGCCGGGCACGTGATAATGGGTGATCTTGCCGGGCGAGGGGCGGAAGGTGGTGGGGTGTTCCGCGTTCACGCGGCATTCGATGGCATGGCCCTCGAACACCACATCCTCCTGGCGCAGCGTCAGCGGCTCGCCGGCGGCGACGCGGATCTGCTCGTTGATGAGGTCGATGCCGGTGACCATCTCGGTCACGGGATGCTCCACCTGGATGCGGGTGTTCATCTCGATGAAGTAGAATTCCCCGTTCTCGTACAGGAACTCCACCGTCCCGACGCCGAGATACTTCAGGTCGCGCATGGCCTTGGCGACGGTCTCGCCGATCTGCGCGCGCTGGGCGGCGGTGATGACGGGGGAGGGGGCCTCCTCCCACACCTTCTGGTGCCGCCGCTGGAGCGAGCAGTCGCGCTCGCCCAGATGGATGGCATTGCCCCGGCCGTCGCCCAGCACCTGCACCTCGATGTGGCGCGGCTTGGCGAGATACTTCTCCAGATAGACCGCATCGTCGCCGAACGCGGCCTTGGCCTCGGAGCGGGCGGTGGAGAGGGCCTGGGACAGGCCTTCGGCGGACAGCGCCACCTTCATGCCGCGCCCGCCGCCGCCGGCGGCGGCCTTCACCAGCACGGGGAAGCCGATCTCGGCCGCCACGCGATGGGCTTCCTCGTCGGAGGTGATCCCGCCGTCGGAGCCGGGCACCACGGGAATCCCGAGCGCCTGCGCGGTCTTCTTGGCCTCGATCTTGTCGCCCATGGTGCGGATATGCTCCGCCTTGGGGCCGATGAAGTGGATGTTGTGATCCTTCAGGATCTCGGCAAAGCGGGCGTTTTCCGCCAGGAAGCCGTAGCCGGGATGCACCGCGTCCGCGCCCGTGATCTCGCAGGCGGCGAGCAGGGAGGGGACGTTGAGATAGCTCTCGCGCGCCGGCGGCGGGCCGATGCACACGCTCTCGTCCGCGAGGCGCACATGCATCGCGTCAGCGTCGGCCGTGGAATGGACCGCCACCGTGGCGATGCCCAATTCCTTGCAGGCGCGCAGAATGCGCAGGGCGATCTCGCCACGGTTGGCGATCAGGATTTTCTGGAACATGAGCGGCGCCTGCCTTCGGATCCATCGGACGCCGCGCTCCGGCAGGGCCGGGCGCGGGTCATGCGGTCTTCACTCGATGACGAGCAGCGGCTCGCCATATTCCACCGGCTGGGCGTTCCCCACCAGGATGCGGGTCACGGTGCCCGCGCGCGGGGCCGGGATCGCGTTCATGGTCTTCATCGCTTCCACGATGAGCACGGTCTGGCCTTCCTTCACCGTGGAACCCACCTCCACGAAGGCGGGGGCGTTGGGCTCGGGCGCGAGATAGGCGGTGCCCACCATCGGGGAGGCGACGGCGCCCGGATGCTTGGAGAAGTCCGTCGCGCTCTCGGCGGCGGGGGCCGCCAGCGCCGCGGGGGCGGCGGCGACGGGCGCGGGAGCGGCATAGGGCGCCGCCGCGACGGTGACCGGCGCGGGCGCGCGCACCACGCGGATGCGCAGGTCCTGGTGCTGCACCTCGATCTCGGTGAGATCGCTGTCGGACAGAAGCTGCGCGATCTCGCGGACGAGAGCGGAATCAATGGGGGGCTTGGATGTTTTCATCATTTTCTTGGCTGGTGCGCGGCGCGTGCCGCGCGGGGGCTCGTGATACGGGATCGCGTCATGCGGGGGGCGTACGGGTTGCGGCCAGGGCGGCGATGCCGAGCACATAGCTCTGGGCGCCGAAGCCGCAGATCACCCCGCGCGACACGGGCGAAAGATAGGAATGGTGGCGGAAGTCCTCGCGGGCGAAGACGTTGGACAGGTGCACCTCCACCGTGGGCACGCCGGTGGCCGAGATGGCATCGCGCAGCGCCACGGAGGTGTGGGTGTAGGCGCCGGCATTCAGCACGATGCCGAGGGCGCCCCGGGCGGCGTGGATCATCTCCACCAGCTCGCCCTCGTGATTGGTCTGGCGGAACATCACCGAAAGGCCGTGCGCCTCGCCCGCCTTGCGGCACAGGCCCTCGATATCGGCGAGCGTCGTCGTGCCGTAGATGCCCGGCTCGCGGGTTCCCAGCAGGTTGAGGTTCGGACCGTTGAGGATGTGGACGACCGTTTCCGACATTCCGTGTGACACGCTGGAGCCGGCCCGATCGGCGGGCGGCGGCTCGAACCCTGACGGCGGACAGCCGCCGGCGCCGGCGACGCCGGGCGAGCGTTTATAGGGGCACCGGCGCCACAAGAAAAGCCGTCCCTTCCCGCCCTGTGGGCGGCACGGATGCGCCGCCGCCGGGGCGGGGAGGGGAAAGGGCTCAGTTGGACTTCGGCTTGGCCGCCTTGCGCTGATCGTCGATGGTGGCCTTCAGCTTGTCGTAGCCGACCGCGCCGACCACCACGTCGTCGCCCACGATGAAGCTGGGCGTGCCGTTGAGGGAGAGCGCCTGGGCGATCTTCATGCTCTCGTCCAGCGTGGCGTTCAGCTCGGGAGAGCTGGCCACCTTCTGGATGGCGGCGGGGTCGATGCCCACGTCCTTGGCGGCCTGGAGCGCCTTGGCGCGGTCGGCCGTGCCGCGGGTGGCGAGCAGGGCGTTGTGGAAGGCGAGATACTTCTCGGGCGCCACCATGCGCACCGCCACCGCCACCTGCGCGGCCTCCACGGACGGCTTTCCGAGCACCGGGAATTCCTTGAGGATCACCTTCAGGTTCGGATCGGCCTTGATGAGCTTGTTCACGTCCTCGAGGGCGTGCTTGCAGTAGCCGCAATTGTAATCGAAGAACTCCACCAGCGTGACGTCGCCCTTCGGGTTGCCCACCACCACGCCGCGCGGGCTGTCATAGATCAGGCCCTTCATGTCGGTGAGGGCACCGGCGCGGCCGGCGGCTTCCTGCGCGGCCTGCTTCTTCTCCAGCTCGGCGATCACCTCCTGGAGCACTTCGGGATTCTTCATGAGATAGTCGCGCACCACGGTGCCGATCTCGGTCTTCTCCGCATCGGTGAAGGCGAGCGCCGGTGCGGCGGACAGGGCCGAGGCGCCGAGCGCGGCGGCGAGGGCGAGGGCGGCGGTACGGCCGGGGCGGAACATGGACGTCTCCTTGTGAAACCGGGTCATCAGCGGCCGCCCGGCATGCCATCGGGCTTGGGCGGCTTGTAGGCGAGAATGTCGTCGGCCTTGAGCCAGCCGGGGGAATTGGGCGGGAAGCGCTGCTTGGCGCGGGCCGCCAGTTCCTGCCCGGTGCGGAACTCGCCCTGGGACATGAGGCCCTGGGCGGAGGCAAGGTCGGCATTGGCGAGGTCGCCCTTGCGGCCGTAGGCCAGAGCGAGGGAGCGCCACGCCTCGGGCGAATCGGGATCGCGCTGGGTGGCGAACACCAGTTCGCGGATGGCCTCGTCCGTATAAGCCGGGTTGCCGGACTGGACGAGCGCCTGGCCGAGCATGGCGCGGATCAGCACGTTGCCGCCGGTCATGGACACGGCCTTGCGCAGCGGCTCCACCGCCTGCCCGGCGCGGCCGGACTCCAGCAGCGCCTGCCCCTTCAGCTCCTGGAAATAGGGATTGCCGGGCTGGGCGGCGATGAGCGCGTCGATGCGCTGCACGGCATCGTTCACATTGCCGAACCGATAGGCCGAGATGGCGCGCGCATATTGCGCGGGCAGGGATTTGTCCGAGAGCGGATATTTCCGGTAGACCGCGTCGGGCCGCTCCATGAAGCCCACGAGCTTCGCGCGCATCAAATCGTGCCGCGCCTGGAGGGCGGGCGGGTCCTTGGTGTTGTAGTAGGGGCTCGCCTTGGCGAGCTGCTCCAGCGCCGCGATGCGCTCGCGCGCCATGGGATGGTTCAGCAGATACGGGTCCACCCGCTGCGACAGGAAGAGCTGCTCACTCTCGAAACGCTGGAACGTCTCGATCATGCCCTTCGCGGATTGCTGGGTCTCGGTGAGGTATTTCACCGCCGAGCGGTCCGCCGCCGATTCCTCGCCGCGCTGGTAGGAGAGCAGCGAGCGGCGGATCATTTCCTGCGGCGCGGTGATGGCGCCCGCCGCCGCGCTGCCGATATTGCTGCCGCTCGCCCCCGCCGCCGCGCCTGCCGCGACGCCCGCGCCCGCCAGCAGCATGGCGACGATGGCCATGGTCTGGGCGCCCGCGATCTGCTCGCGCATGCGCGCCAGGTGGCCGCCGGCGATATGGCCGGTCTCATGGGCGAGAACGCCGATGATCTGGTTCGGCGTCTCGGCGTCCATGAGGGCGCCGCCATTGATGAAGATGCGCTTCCCGTCCGCCACGAAGGCGTTGAAGGAGCGGTCGCCGATGATGGTGACCTCGACATTCTGCTTGGCGAGCCCCGCCACCTTCAGGATGGGGCGGGCATAGTCGCGCAGCAGGTTCTCGATTTCCGCGTCGCGGATGATCTTCGGGCGCGGCCGTCCGGCGCCCTGCGCCAGGGCCGCCTCCAGGGGCAGGGCGATCGCGGCCACCAGCGCCAAGGCGCGGGCCGCATGCTTCGCCATGGTCCTCAGCCTCGTCATCCGCTGCTTCGCCGTCCTCTGCTTCGCGGCCCTTCGGTGCGTGCCGGATCAGCCCCCGTGCCCGCCGGTCATTCCACCCTGTGGCGCCCCCTTGGCGCCGAAGGGCGCGCGGAGTACGACACGAAGGACCACGGCCCGCCGCACGGGTCAATGCGCCCGGCATCACGTTAGGGCGACCTGCTACCCACCGCCAGAATGCGGCGGCAGCGCGGCGGCCTAACCATCGGATGTTCCATGCGTGCCGTTTCCAGCCTTCGCAATCTCGTGTCCGCCCGCAGCGCCGTGGCCCCGTTCATCGTCATGGACGTGATGGAGCACGCGGCGCGGCTGGAGCGCGAGGGCAAGCATGTGATTCACATGGAGGTGGGCCAGCCCGCCGCCCCCGCGCCGCTGACCGCCCGCCGGGCCGCCGCCGCCGCGCTGGAGGGCGGGCAGGTGGGCTATACCGCCGCGCTGGGCATCCCCTCCCTGCGCGCCCGCATCGCCCGGCATTACGGGGAGGTGCACGGGCTCGCCATGGACCCGGAGCGCATCGTGGTGACGAACGGCTCGTCGGGCGGCTTCATCCTCGCCTTCCTCGCGCTGTTCGAGCCCGGCGACCGGGTGGCCATTGCCGCGCCGGGCTATCCGCCGTACCGGCACGTTTTGTCGGCGCTCGGCTGCGAGCCGGTGCTCATCGAGACCCGCGCGGAGGATCGCTTCGCCCTGACGCCCGAGAGCCTCATGGCGGCCCATCGCGAAAAGCCGCTGGCGGGCGTGCTGGTGGCGAGCCCGGCCAATCCCACGGGCACCATGATGGACAAGGCGGCGCTGATCGCGCTCCATGCCTGCGCCCGCGACCTCGGCCTCGCCTTCATCTCCGACGAAATCTATCACGGCCTCGACTACGCCTTCCCGGCAGTGAGCGCAGCGGAGATCGCGGACGACGCCGTGGTCATCAATTCCTTCTCGAAATATTTCTGCATGACCGGCTGGCGGGTGGGCTGGATGGTGGTGCCCCCGGACGTGGCGCGCACCATGGAGCGGTTGCAGCAGAACCTTTCCATCTCCGTGCCCACCCTCTCGCAGATCGCCGCCGAGGCGGCGTTCGACGGGCGGGAGGAGATGGACGCCATCAAGCACGGCTACGAGGAGAACCGGCGCATCCTGGTGGAGGGGCTGCCCAAGGTGGGCATCGACCGCTTCCTGCCCGTGGACGGCGCCTTCTATCTCTATGCGGATGTCTCGCACTTCACGGGCGATTCCGCGGCCTTCGCCACGCGCATGCTGGACGCGGCCTTGGTGGCCACCACGCCGGGCGTGGATTTCGACCCGTTCCGGGGCAAGCAGTTCCTGCGCTTCTCCTATGCCGGCTCCGCCGCCCATATGGCGGAAGCGGTGGAGCGCATCGGCGCGTTCCTGAAGGCGGAGTGAGCCTCGGCGGAGCGGCGGTCAGGCGGACAGGAAGGTGAATTCCGTCTCGTCGTAGCGCCGCTGCTCGTGGACGGTGAAGCCCTCGGGCGGCACGAAGGCGCCCGCCTTCTCCTCCACCACGATGAGGGCGTCGGGCGCGAGCCAGCCGCCTGCGCGGGCGGAGAGGAGCGCGGACTCGGCGAGGCCCTTGCCGTAGGGCGGGTCGCAGAAGACCAGGGCATAGGCATCGCCCGCCGGGCAGTCCCCCAGCTTCGTCGCGTCGCGCCGGAAGATGCGCGTCGCGCCCGTGAGGCCGAGCGCCTCCACATTCTCGCGGATCAGCGCGCGCGCCTCCACCGCCTCTTCCACGAACAGGGCGAAGGCGGCGCCGCGCGAGAGCGCCTCGATGCCCAGCGCGCCGGTGCCCGCGAACAGGTCCAGCACGCGGGCGCCGTCGGCCGCGTCGTCATAGGCGTGGGCGAGCACGTTGAAGAGCGCCTCCCGCAGCCGGTCCGTGGTGGGCCGGGTGGCCTGGGAGGACGGGCTCTTGAGCGCCCGGCCCCTCAGGGTGCCGCCGACGATGCGCATGGATCAGCCGCGCTTGCGCGGCGGGCCGCTGGGCCGCCCACCGGGCTTGCCGCCCGAAGGCCTGCCGCCCGAGAACCCGCCGCCGGGCTTCCCACCCGGCCGGCCGCCGGGCTTTCCACCAGGCTTGCCGCCCTTGGAGGTGCCAAAGCGCTTCGCCCCGGCGCCCGGCTTGCCGGCGGGCCTCTGCCCACCGAAGCTCCGCTCACCGCCGCTGCGCTCCTGGGCCCAGGGCTTGTCGTCCCGGGGCCGGTCGTCGCGGGGGCGGTCATAGCGAGGCCTGTCCTCACGGGGCCGGTCGTCCCTTGGCCGGTCGTCCCGTGGCCGATCGGACCGGGGCCGGTCCTGGCGTGGCCGGTCTTCGCGGGGACGGTCGTCCCTGGGACGATCATAGCGCGGCCGGTCCCCACGGGGACGGTCGCCATAGGGCCTGTCGCCACGCGGGCGCTCATCCCTCGGGCGCTCATCCCTGGGACGCTCATCCCTGGGGCGGTCATAGCGCGGCCGGTCCCCGCGCGGCCGGTCCTCGCGGGGCCGGTCGCCATAAGGGCGGTCGCCGCGAGGCCGATCCTCACGGGGCCGGTCGTCACGTGGCCGGTCACGGCCCGGGCGGGCGGGGCCGCCGACAAAGCCCACATCGTCTCCCTCGTGGGGGCGGAAGGGCCGTCCGCCGCCTGCGGCAGGGCGGCCCTTGCCATAGGGCCGGTTCTCCGAAGGGCCTTCCCGGCGCGGCCGGTCATCGCGGGCGGGGCGGGCGCGCGTGTCGTCCCAGCGGTCGCCGCTTTGGCTCTCCGAGCGGTATCCGTCCCGCGCGCCGCGCGTATCCGGTCCGCGTGACCCCGGACCCTTGGCGGGTCCCTTGCCCATGCGGCGGGCCGGGCGTTCGTCGCCGCGCCGGAAATCCTCCCGACCACCGCGCGCGCCGTCGGCACCTTCGCCGCGGCTACGCTCCTTGTATGTTTTTTCACCGCTGCGCGCCGGGCGGAACCCGCCGCCGTCGCGGTCGCGACCCTCCGGACGCGGGCCGCGCGGGCGCTCGCCATAGCTGTCGCCGCCGCGCCGGTCACGCCGCGGTCCGTCCTCACGCCCGCTATGCCGTCCCCGTGCGGGCGGCTCCTCCTCGCGGCGCGACACCACGCGCTCCACCTGGATCTCGCGGCCCTTGCGGTCGGCCACGGATCCCCGGCTTTCCACCTCGCGCTCCTCTTGCGCCGCCTTGCGGCTGCGCATGCGGAAGGAGACCACGTCCTCCTCCACCCCTTCCGGATGGCGGGAGCGGCCACGGGCCTCCGGCTCGCGTTCCGCCCGGCGCGGCGTGCGCGCGCGGGGCGCGTCGGACATGGGGCGCTGCGGCACCGGCTCGATCTCGTGCTCCACCAAGGGGCCCTCGAAATCGGCGCCGGAAGCCGCCACCAGTTCCGCGCCGATCTGGTCGCGCAGGATGCGGGTGCGCACTTCCTCGACGCCGCCCTCGGGGGTATCGCCGAGCTGGAACGGGCCGTAGGATGTGCGGATGAGGCGGTTCACCGCCATGCCGAGGGCGGCGAGGACGTTGCGGACCTCGCGGTTCTTGCCTTCGCGCAGCGAGACGGTGAGCCAGGCATTGGCGCCCTGGACGCGGTCCAGCGTCGCCTCGATGGGGCCGTAGGTGATGCCGTCCACCGTGACGCCCTTCATGAGGGCGTCGAGCTTGGCCTGGTCGATCTCGCCCTTGGCGCGCACGCGGTAGCGGCGCAGCCAGCCGGTTTCCGGCAGTTCGAGAACGCGCGCGAGGCCGCCGTCATTGGTGAGCAGCAGCAGGCCTTCGGAATTCAGGTCGAGCCGCCCCACGGAAACAAGGCGCGGCAGGCCCTTGGGCAGGATCTCGAACAGGGTGGTGCGCCCTTCCGGGTCGCGGTTCGTGGTCACGACGCCACGGGGCTTGTGGTAGAGGAAGAGGCGCGTGCGCTCCTTCTCCGGCAGCGGGGCGCCATCCACCTCGATGCGGTCATGGGCGGTCACGGTGACGGCGGGGCTCTGGAGGACGGTGCCGTTGACGGCGACGCGCCCGGCCTCGATCCAGTCCTCGATCTCGCGGCGCGAGCCGAGCCCGGCGCGGGCGATGACCTTGGCGACGCGCTCGGCGTCCTTGTGTACGGGCGCGATCACACGCTTGGTGCGCGGGACGCGGTTCTTGTCCTTGCGGGGCGGCAGTTTACTGGGCATGGATGGCCGATAGCATGATCCTCGCCCGGGAGCGAGGTCGTCAGGGGCGGGAACGAAGCGTGAGCGGGACATTCATGCAAATGGCGCTGGCCGAAGCCCGCGCCGCCGCCGAGCGGGGCGAGGTGCCGGTGGGCGCCGTCCTGGTGCGCGGCAGCACGGTCATCGCCCGCGACGGCAACCGCACGCGCGAGCTGAACGACCCCACCGCCCATGCGGAAATCCTGGTGATCCGCGCCGGAGCCGCCCAGATCGCCAGCGAGCGCCTGCTGAGCTGCGACCTCTATGTGACGCTGGAGCCCTGCGCCATGTGCGCGGGGGCCATCTCCTTCGCGCGCATCCGCCGGCTCTATTTTGGCGCGGCCGACCCCAAGGGCGGGGCGGTGGAGAGCGGGCCGCGATTCTTCTCGCAGCCCACCTGCCACCATGTGCCCGAAGTGTATGGCGGCATCGCCGAGCGCCAGGCGTCCGAAGTGCTGCGCACCTTCTTCCAGGACCGGCGGTAAACACTCAGTCTTCTCGTTTTACGCGTTTCCTTCACGCGAACCGCTTCGCGCTTCGCTCGGAAACGCTTCAGAGAAAACCGTCGAGGGCCGCCAGCAGGGCGTCGGGGGATTCCTCCGGCAGGAAGTGCCCGCCTTCCACCGGCTGCCCCTGGATCTTGGGCGCGAAGACCTTCCAGGCATCGAGCGGGGTCGCGCCGCGGCTCGGAATGCCGTGGGCGCCCCACACCGCCAGGACCGGGCAATCGATCTGCCGGCCTTCCGCCCGGTCCGCCTCGTCATGGGCGAGGTCGACGGTGGCGCCCGCGCGGTAGTCCTCGCAGGCGGCACGCACATGGTCCGGCGAATTGAACGCCGCCCGGTAATGGGCGAGGGCGCGGGGATCGAAGGCGGACAGATCCTTCGCCGCCGTCCAGCTCGCCATGGACCAGTCCAGGAAGTGGCGCGGGTCGTGGCCGATCATGGTCTCGGGGAAGGGGTGCGGCTGGGCGAGGAAGGCCCAGTGATAGATCTGGAGCGCCCGGGCGCGGTCCATGCCGTGCCACATGGCGAGCGTCGGGATGACGTCCACCACCACGAGGCGGTCCACCCGGCCGGGATGGTCGAGGGCCATGCGGTAGCTGACGCGCGCGCCCCGGTCGTGCCCCATCACGGCGAAATGGGCGTGGCCCAGGGTTTCCATGAGCGTGACCAGCGCGGCGGCCATGGCGCGCTTGGAATAGGGGGCGTGGTCGCGCCCGGGCGCGGGCGCCGCGCTCCAGCCGTAGCCGGGCAGGTCGGCGATCACGAGGCGATGGCGCTTGGCGAGCGCGGGGGCGATGCGGTGCCACATGACGCCGCTCTGCGGGAAGCCGTGCAGCAGGAGGAGAGGGGGCCCCTCGCCGCCGGAGCGGGCGAACAGCCGCCCGGCCGGCGTGTCCACGTTATGGGCGTCGAAGCCGGGATAAAGGTCCGCGAGATCACCCATGGCCGCCTCCCAGGTGGTTCTTACCACGTGTTTTTATGTCTCCACGCCCGTCAGCGGAGCGCGCGCCAGCCGATGTCCTGGCGATAGAAGCCCTCGGGCCAGCGGATGCGGCCCGCGGCGTCATAGGCCCGGTCGCGCGCCTCCTGGAGGGTGGCGCCCACGCCCGTGACGTTCAGCACGCGCCCGCCGTTGGAGACGAGCTTCGCGCCGACCTTCTTGGTGCCCGCATGATAGACGAGGACGCCCTCCACGGCACGCGCCGCGTCGAGGGCGGTGATCTCCGAACCGGTCTGGTGGGCGCCGGGATAGCCGCGGCTGGCATAAACCACGGTGAGGGCCGAGACCGGCGACCAGGCGACGCTCGCCTCCGCCAGCTTCCCGCGCGCCACCGCGTCCAGGATCGGCAGGAGGTCGCTGGCGAGGCGCGGCATCAGCACCTGGCATTCGGGATCGCCGAAGCGGCAATTGTATTCCACCAGCTTGGGCCCGGTGGCGGTGAGCATGAGCCCCGCATAGAGGATGCCGCGATAGGGCGCGCCGAGGGCCACCATGGCGCGCGCGGTGGGCACCAGGATCTCGCGGATGGCCTGCTCCTCCAGCTCCGGCGTCAGCACCGGGGCGGGGGAATAGGCGCCCATGCCGCCCGTATTGGGGCCGAGGTCGCCGTCGAACGCCCGCTTGTGGTCCTGGGCGCTGCCGAAGGGCACCACGGTCTCGCCGTCCACGAGGCAGAAGAGGCTGGCCTCCTCGCCTTCCATGAATTCCTCGATGAGCACTTCCTGCCCACCCGAGGCGAACACCTGCTCCACGGCCTCGATGGCCTCGCCCACGTTCAGCGCCACCACGACGCCCTTGCCCGCCATGAGGCCGTCCGCCTTCACCACGATGGGCGCGCCCGCGCTGCGCACATAGGCGGCGGCGGCGGCGGCGTCGGAGAAGCGGGCGAAGGCGGCGGTGGGAATGCCGTTCTCGCGGCACAATTCCTTGGTGAAGAGCTTGGAGCCCTCCAGCCGCGCGCCGGCGGCGGTGGGGCCGAAGGCGGCGATGCCCGCCTCGGAGAGCCGGTCCACGAGGCCCGCCACGAGGGGCGCCTCCGGCCCGACCACCACGAGGTCGATGGCATGCTCGCGGCACCAGGAGACGATGGTCTGGTGCGCGGACAGGGGCACGCCCTCCACCGGCTCGGCGACTTCCGAGATGCCGGGATTGCCGGGCATGGCATAGAACTGGCCCATGGCCGGACTCTGGGCCAGCTTCCAGGCCAATGCGTGTTCGCGGCCCCCGGAGCCGAGCAGCAGGACGTTCATTCGTGATCCTCCCCAGCCAGAACCGCTATCGGCTCGGGGGCGCCCACACAAGGGGGGCGGCAATGCGCTCGCCGCATATGGGGGAAACCCGCTATGCTCTTGCCAGCTTCGATTTTCTCGATTCTTGGACGATGACGACGCCTCCCGAACCCCGCCCCAATGCCCCTGAATGGACGGTCTCCGAACTCTCCGGCGCCCTGCGCCGCACGGTGGAGGATGCCTACGGCCACGTGCGCGTGCGCGGCGAAATCTCCGGCTATCGCGGCCCGCATTCCTCCGGCCACGCCTATTTCAGCCTGAAGGACGAGGGCGCGCGGCTCGATGCGGTGTGCTGGAAGGGCACGTTCCAGCGGCTGAAGGTGCGGCCCGAGGAGGGGCTGGAAGTGGTGGCGGTGGGCAAGCTCACCACCTATCCCGGCAAGTCCGGCTACCAGATCGTCATCGAGGCGCTGGAATTCGCCGGTGCGGGGGCCATCATGGCCATGCTGGAGGAGCGCAAGCGCCGCCTCCAGGCGGAGGGCTTGTTCGACCGCGACCGGAAGACGCCGCTGCCCTATCTTCCCCGGGTCATCGGCATCGTCACCTCGCCCACGGGCGCCGTCATCCGCGACATCCTGCACCGCCTGTCGGACCGATTCCCCCGCCATGTCCTGGTCTGGCCGGTGCGGGTGCAGGGCGAGACGAGCGCTGCGGAAGTGGCCGCCGCCATCCGGGGCTTCAACGCGCTGGCGCCCGGCGGCCCGGTGCCGCGCCCGGACGTGCTCATCGTGGCGCGCGGCGGCGGCTCGCTTGAGGATCTGCTGGGTTTCTCCGAGGAAGTGGTGGTGCGCGCGGCGGCGGAGAGCGCCATTCCGCTGATCTCGGCCGTGGGCCACGAGACCGACGTGACGCTCATCGACTTCGCCGCCGACATGCGCGCGCCGACCCCCACGGCGGCGGCCGAGATGGCGGTGCCCGTGCGGGCGGAATTGCTGGCGGGGCTGCGCGCCCTCCATGGCCGCCTCGCGGTGGCGCCGCGCCGGCTGCTGGAGCGGCGGCGCAGCGACTATCGCGGGCTGGCGCGCCTGCTGCCCACGCTGGACACGCTCCTCTCCCTTCCGCGCCAGCGCATCGACACCGCCGCGGCCCGCCTTCCGCGTGCGCTGCGGGCGAACGGGGCGGCCCATCGGCTGCGGCTGGAGCGGGCGCGTCTCGCGCCGAGCCTGCTGCGCGGGCGGATGGAGCAGCGCCGGGCGCGGCTGGACGGCCTCGCCATCCGGCTGGGCGCGGCGCAGAAGGCGAACCTGCGGGCGCAGGCCATGCTGCTGGCGCGCCGCCGCGAACGGCTTACCGATCTCGGCGCGCGGGGCCGGCGGGCGCTCGGCGTCCTGCTGCGGGAGCGGGACCGGCGCCTGAAGGGCGTCGCCCAGCTTCTCGACGCGCTGTCCTATCACGGCGTGCTGGCACGGGGATTCGCGCTGGTGCGCGATGCGGCCGGCCATGCTGTGCGCAGTGCCGGAGTGGTCGGCACGGGGCAGGCGCTGGAACTGGAATTCGCCGACGGCAAGGTGGCGGTGGTGGCCGGCCCCGGCGGGCGCCCCGCAGTGAAGCGCGCCCCGCC
>JACESF010000065.1 GCA_013911975.1 Hyphomicrobiales bacterium
TCCCCGGCCTTTGCCCGTAAAAGCCGCCGGAATCGCTCCATGTCATTGATTGCGCGCCTCTTCTTCACGGGAACCGGAATCCCTTTGGCTCGAAAATGCTCTAAGCTCCGCCGAGCGGGGCGTGGAAGGGGTGGAGCGCGGCGCCATGGTGAATTTCTCCGTCGCGCGCGCCATCGGCCTCGTGCTGCGCACCTGGCCGTTCCTGGTCCTGCGGCTCGTCATCTGGGCGCTGGTCTGCGCCGGCTACGGGGCCGGGGTCGGCGGGGGCGCGGTCATGGGGCTCGCTTTGGGCGCGCTCTGGTCCGCCCCGGCGGGCGGCGCGGCTCTGGGGGCACTGGCGGGATTTGCCGCGGCGAGCGCCCTTCTGTTCTGGCTGCGCGCCTACATCACCTACCTGCTGAAGGGCGGGCATGTGGCGGCGCTGGTGGCGGCCCATGATGGCCTGCCGCTGCCGTTCGGCTTCGGGCAGGTGGGCTATGCCCTCGCCATCGTGCGCGAACGCTTCGTGGAGGTGAACGTGCTGTTCGCCGTGGACCTGCTCATCAAGGGCGTGGTGGGCACGCTGTGCGGCCTGATCTCGGGCGCGGCGGCGCCGCTGGGCCTCGGCGGGCTCGCGGGGCTCCTGACCACGGTGCTGCGCCTGTCCACCTTCTATGTGGACGAGCTGATCCTCGCGCGGAACATCCGCACCCGGGAGGCGGACCCGTTCGCGGGCGCGCAGGACGCGCTGGTTCTCTATGCCCAGAATGCCTGGGCCATCGCCCGCAACGCCCTGGTCCTGGCGCTGGTCTGCGCGGGGCTGGGGCTCGTCGCCTTCATCCTTCTGGTGGGGCCGTTCGGCATTGTGGCGGCGTTTGCGCCGGAGGCGCTGACGGAGGCGGTGCTCACGCTCGCGGGCCTCGCGCTCGCCGCCCTGGCGGCCCTGGCGCTGGTCTATGCCGCCGCCGAGCCGTTCTGCATCGCCTGCCTCATGCAGGTCTATTTCGGCGTCACCGAGGGCCAGCGCCCTGACCCGTCATGGCGGAGGACGCTGGAAACCGCGTCCTCCGCCTTCCGGAAACTGGGCGAGGAGGCTCTCGCGGGCCTCTGATGTCAGGCCAGCATCTCGCGCACCAGGGGAATGACCTTGGTGCCGTACAGTTCGATGCACCGCATGAGCTGGGCATGGGGGATCGCGCCGGCGCTGTATTTCAGGTCGAACCGGTCGATGCCCAGCGCCCGCACCGTATCCGCGATCTTGCGGGCCACGGTCTCGGGGCTTCCCACGAACAGGGCGCCGTGGGTCACTTCGCGCTCGAACTCGTCGCGCCCCATGGGCGGCCAGCCGCGCTCGGCGCCGATGCGGTCGCGCATGCCCTTGTAGGGGGCATACATCTGCTCGCGCGCAGCCTCGTCCGTGTCCGCCACGAAGCCGGGCGAATGGGCGCCGACGGGCAGCGTCTCCTTGCCTAGCTGGCCAAGGGCGCGGTGGAACAGCTCCACATAGGGACGGAAGCGGGCCGGGGCGCCGCCGATGATGGCGAGCATGAGCGGCAGGCCGTATTGCGCGGCGCGCACCACGGATTCCGGCGTCCCGCCCACACCGATGGAGGCCCGCAGCCGCCGGCCGCCTTCCATGGGCGGGAAGACGCGCTGGTCCTTCAGCGGCGGGCGGATGCTGCCTTCCCAGGTGACGGGGTCGTTTGTGAGGAGGGCGGCCAGCAGGTCCAGCTTCTCGGAAAACAGGCGCTCGTAGTCCGCCATGGGGAAGCCGAACAGCGGGAAGCTCTCGGTGAAGGAGCCGCGCCCCAGGATCACCTCGGCGCGCCCGTTGGAGAGGGCGTCCAGGGTGGAGAAGCGCTGGAAGACGCGGATGGGATCGTCGGAGGACAGGACCGTGACCGCCGTGCCGAGGCGGATGCGCGTGGTGCGGGCCGCCATGGCCGCCAGCACCACCTCCGGCGCGGAAATGGCGAAGTCGTCGCGGTGATGCTCGCCGAGGCCGATGAAGTCCACGCCCACCGCATCGGCGAGCACGCCTTGCTCCACCACGTCCCGGAGCACCTGGGCATGGGACAGCAACGCCCCGTCCGGCCCGGCGGTGACGTCGCCGAACGTGTCGAGGCCGAGTTCAAGTGCGGACACGGGAGGATCTCCGATCTTTGCGTTGTCCGTCATGTAGGGAGTTCGCGCAACTCGTGCCATTGCATCTGCGCAAGGCGCTCGTTGCGGCATAGCCGTGTGCGCCGCAGGCCGCCCTCAAGTCCCGTCAGTCCTTGAAGCCGGTGCCATGCCCGCGAAGAAACCGGCTGGCCCGATAATCCGGGTTCAGGCTGGACTGGCTCAGATATTGGAGGGCGACGTCGGCCTCCATCGAAGGGGCGCGCTGCGGCTGAGCCGGCCGGCTCTTCGTCCGGGACCACTTCACCTTGTGCGTCGCCAGAGTGAACGTGTCGCGTCCGATGAAGCGGCGGTGAACGATCTTGTCCGACGACATGCTGACCTCGTCGAACATGCGCCCGGCGGCCACGATGCCGCGACGGTGTCGGAGATATTCGAACTTCTTGAGGATGCGCACATCCTCCGCGCCCTTCGGATCCAGGATCACCCACGCCGTGCCGGTCTGGCTGGCCAGGGACGAGGGGGCGGTCGCCGCGATCTTGGTCAGGATCGTCTGCACCTGCGGGTGATGGAACAGCTTCGATGTCCGCTTGGCCTCGCCCTGCGTCTGGATGCTGCAGAGCATCATCCGCAGGCTGTAGAAGCACAGGACACTGCCGGCCACGAGGGGCATGGCCCCGCCCAAGACGGATACGCCCATGCCCAGGGCAAGAGCCACCACGGCATTGACCGGCCCACTGCCCTGGCTGACGATCGCGTCGAACGCGTGTTCAAGCCGGGTCAGTTGTTTCGCCGCGATCGCGTCTGCGAGGCGCGCATCTTTCAGCTCATGCATTGCGCTCGACCCCCACACCGCCGCAGGTTGTTCCACCGGCCTCCTTACAATGCCGGACTTTGGTAGCATAGTGCCAAAATAGTGGTCGCCGGGGCCGGCTTTCGACGATGCCGACGCGCTTATGGTGAATCGCGGGGCGGGCTGGTGCCGGCTTGGCCCTGTCAGTCCGCGCGGGACGGTCGCACGCCGCCATAGGTGCCCATGTGGGAGGCCACCAGCCAGCCGCAGTCCACGGGCAGGTTCACGCCGGTGATGGCGCTCGCCTCGTCGGACAGGAGGAAGGCGGCGGCCTTGCCCACCTCGTCCGCCCGCACCAGCCGCCCCATGGCGGCGGCGTCCTCCAGGGCGCGCGGGTCGCGCTGGCCGCTGTCGATGGCTTTCTGAAGGGGCGGGGTCGCCACATAGCCGGGGGAGATGCAGTTGATGCGCACGCCCGAGCGCCCCCAGTCCGCCGCGAGGCACTGGGTGAGGGCCGCCACCGCCGCCTTGGACGGGCCATAGGCATGGAGCGGAACGGCGCGCAGGCTCGTCACCGAGCCGATGGTGACGATGGCGCCGTGCCCGCGCCGCGCCATGCGGGTGCCGAAGGCGACGGCGGTGAGCCACGTGCCGCGCAGGTTCACGTTCATCACCCGGTCGAAATCGAATGCGGAGAAGTTTTCCGGGGGCGTCGGCGGCTGGAGCACCCCGGCACTGGTGACGAGGCCGTCCACCGGCCCGAAGCGCCGCTCCGCTTCCTCGGCCGCCGCCGCGATGGCGGCTTCGTCGGACACGTCCAGCGCCAGCGCCTCGCCGCCCAGGCGGGCCGCGGTCTCGCGCGCCGCATCCGCGCGCACGTCGCTGACGATGACCCGCCAGCCCTTGGCGGAAAGGGCGCTCGCGCAGGCTTCGCCGATGCCCGAGGCGCCTCCGGTGACGAGGGCGGTCCGCCCCTTGTCTGCGCTCATGTGCGTGTCTCCCTTCGTGCTTCGCCGTGCGACCGGCCCGGCTCAGGCATAGCCTTTCCGGGCGGCTCCGCAGAAGGGGGGAGGGCGGTTTTCTGATGCCGCTCAATTTCCTTGGGGGCGGATTGGAATATGGTATGTCAGGAACATCCTCCCCCAGAGAGGCACCGACGCCAAATGTCCACCCTGCTCATCACCCATCCGTCCGGCCTCCAGCACCTCACCCCGCCCGGTCATCCGGAGCGACCGGATCGCCTGAGGGCCCTGGACCGGATCTTCGAGCAGGAGAAGTTCGCCCCGCTGCTGCGCGAGAGCGCGCCCGCCGGCGAGCGGGAGGAAATCATCCGCGTGCATCCGGCGGACTTCGTGGACGCCATGGCCGAGGCCTCGCCCCATGAGGGGATCGTGCGCATCGATTCCGACACGGTCATGTCGCCGGGAACCTGGGAGGCGGTGACGCGCGCCGTGGGCGGTGCCTGCTACGCGGTGGACGAGGTGGTGGCCCGCAAGGTGGCCAACGCCTTCGTCTGCATGCGCCCGCCGGGCCACCATTGCGAGACGCGCCGGCCCATGGGCTTCTGCCTCTTGAACCAGGCCGCCATCGCCGCCCGCCATGCCCAGGCGGTGCACGGCATCGAGCGCGTCGCCATCGTGGATTTCGACGTGCACCACGGCAACGGCACCCAGGAGATCTTCTGGGCCGACGGCAGCGTGCTCTACGCCTCCACCCATGAAATGCCGCTCTATCCCGGCACCGGCGCGGTCACGGAGACCGGCGCGCTCAACACCATCGTCAACGCCCCGCTGCGCTCGGGCGACGGGGGCGACAAGTTCAAGGAAGCCATGGAGAGCCGCATCCTGCCGCGCCTGGAAGCGTTCGCGCCGGAGCTTCTCATCATTTCGGCGGGCTTCGACGCCCACAAGAACGACCCGCTCGCCTCGCTGCGCCTCGTGGACACGGATTTCGGCTGGGTGACGCGCCGCCTCATGGACGTGGCCGACAAGACGGCGGGCGGGCGCGTGGTCTCGGTGCTGGAGGGCGGCTACGACCTGGACGGCCTCGCCACCTCGGCCGCCGCGCACGTCACCGCGCTCATGCGCGGATAGAAGACGGCGCGCTCAGGCGCGCTCGGCGAGGCGCTGGGTTCCGTACACCTTCAGGAAGAAGGACACGGCGCGGCGCACCACGCGGTCGGTGTGTTCCGCGTCCGGCGGGGCGGAGGCGCCCACCAGGATGGGCATGGCGATCGCCTCCTTGCACAGCGCCAGGAACTGGTTGGCGGCACTCTCCATGTCCGCGTCCTCGATGGCGAGCTGTCCGTCCGCCACCTTGGCCCGCAGGAAGGCGGCAAGGCGCCGCGACCCCTGGCAGGGACCGGCCTCGAAGAATTCGCGCCCGATCTGGGGAAATTTTCCGGCGGCGGCGATGACGATGCGCAGGGTGGCGATGTTTTCCGGCCGCACCATCATGTTCACATAGGAATGGCCCAGCTTGCGCAGCGCTTCCGCGATGTCGCCGGACGCATCGAGCACGAACACCACTTCGGCGGTGGCGTTGCACTGGCCTTGGACCAGGGCGCTGAACAGGTCCACCTTGTCCTTGAAATAGACGTAGAGCGTGCCCTTGGAGACGCCCGCCGCACGGGCGATGTCACCCATGCTGGCCGCGTCGAAGCCGCGTTCGAGGAAGACCTCGCGGGCGCCCGCCAGGATCTGGCGGCGCTTCTCCGGGTCCTGCCCGGCGGTCGAGGGATGGTCCTGAACAAGCGTGTCCGACACGGCGGGGTCCAATTCTGATCTCTGCGGGCCGAGACGCTTCAGGAACCCGGGAGCATGACGCGGACGGGTCAGGCCAAAAGCGGCGCAGCGCCTTGATTTAGCGCATCTGCCCCCCCGCCTGTCCATACCAGACCACAGGCGAGGGGCAAAAAAATGACCGAACCGTTCAGTTCGATCTTGCGCGCCTCCTCGGGATCGCGTAGAAACATGGTCATTGACCGAACCGTTCGGTCGGGCACGGACCGCAACCCGTGTTCCGGTCGGCGATGGAGGGAGAAGGACACCGCCCCCGTCCTTCTCCCTCCCTTTTCGCCGCAGCCGCGCACAGCGCTTGAGCCATCATGACCGACACCCAAAAGACATCCGCACCGGCTGTCATCCCGCATCCGTCCGCGCCGGGCGCACGGGGTCGCGCGGCCGATGCCCCGTCCCCGGACGCTGCCCCGGACGAGACGCCGGCCAAGCCCGCCCGGAGCCGGCGGCGCATGCTGCTGCTCGGCACCGCCGCGCTGGTGGTTGCCGGCCTTGCCTGGACAGGCACGCAATACTGGACCACCTGGCGCTTCCAGGTGGCCACCGACAATGCCTATGTGGGCGCGGACATCGCCCTCGTCTCCCCGAAAGTGACCGGCTACGTGGCCGCCGTGCCCATGGTGGCCAATTCGCACGTGAAGGCGGGCGACGTGCTGGTGCAGCTCGACGACCGCGACTATCGGGTGGCCGTCCGGCAGGCCAGCGCCAGGATCGGCACCCAGGACGCCACCATCGCGCGCTTGGGCAAGCAGGTGGAGGCGGGCGCCGCCAGCATCGACCAGGCCCGCGCCCAGCTCGCCTCCGCCGAGGCCGACGAGGCCCGCGCCCGCGCCGATTTCGATCGCACCACGCGTCTCGCCGAGAACAAGTTCGCCAGCCAGCAATCCCTGGATTCCGCCCGCGCCGATCGCGACAAGACCCACGCCGCCACCCTCGCGGCCCAGGCCGCCCTCGAATCCTCGAAAGCCAATCTGGACGTGCTGAAGGCGCAGCGCTTGGAGGCCGAGCGCACCCGCGCCGAGCTGGAGGCCGCGCTCGCCAAGGCGCAGCTCGACCTCGACGCCACCACCCTGCGCGCGCCCTTCGACGGCCTCGTGGGCAACAAGGCCGTGCAGGTGGGCGATTACGTCTCCGCCGGCAAGCGCCTCGCCGCGCTGGTGTCCGATACCGGCGCCTATGTGGATGCCAATTTCAAGGAGACGCAGATCGGGCGCCTCCAGCCCGGCCAGAGCGTCGAGCTGACCCTCGACACCGATCCCGGCCATCCCATCACCGGCACGGTGGAGAGCATCTCGCCCGCCGCCGGGCAGGTATTCAGCCTGCTGCCGCCGGAGAACGCCACCGGCAATTTCACCAAGGTCGTGCAGCGCGTTCCCGTGCGCATCCGCGTGCCCGAGGCGGCGGTGGCGAGCGGTGCGCTGCGTCCCGGCCTCTCGGTGGAGGCGACGGTGGACACCCGCACCACGCCGGCCGCCCATTCCAAGGTGGCGGCGGCGCCGGGACGCTGATCCCATGGCCGCCGCCCAAGGGGCGCAGGGCGCGCCGCCCGCCGAGCCGCAGGTGACGCCACGCCGGCTGATCGCCTTCTTCGCGCTCATCTTCGGAATGTTCATGGCGATCCTGGACATCCAGATCGTCTCCTCCTCCCTGTCGGAGATCCAGGCCGGCCTGTCCGCCAGCGCGGACGAGGTCTCCTGGGTGCAGACCGCCTATCTCATCGCCGAGGTGGTGATGATCCCGCTGTCGGGCTTCCTCGCCCGCGCGCTCTCCACCCGCTACCTGTTCGCCGCTTCCGCCGCAGGCTTCACGCTCGCGAGCCTCCTGTGCGCCACCGCGACCTCCATCGAGCAGATGATCGTCTATCGCGCCTTCCAGGGCTTCATCGGCGGCGGCATGATCCCCACGGCCTTCGCGGCCGCCTACACCATCTTTCCCAAGCGTAGCCAGGGGCCGGTCATGGCCCTGGTGGGGCTCGTGGTGACGCTCGCGCCCACGGTCGGCCCCACGGTGGGCGGCTATCTGACGGAGCTGTTCTCCTGGCACTGGCTGTTCCTGGTGAACGTAGTGCCGGGCATCGCCGCGACGCTGCTGTGCTGGTTCCTGGTGGATTTCGACACGCCGGACTTCTCCCTGCTGCGCAAGTTCGACGTGGCGGGCCTCGCGGGCATGGCGGTGATGCTGGGCTCGCTGGAATATGTGCTGGAGGAAGGGGCGAAGGACGACTGGTTCCAGTCCTCCACCATCTCGCTCCTCAGCCTCGCCGCCGTGCTGGGCGGGGTGCTGTTCTTCTGGCGCGCGTTCCGGGCCGAGCAGCCGGTGGTGGACCTCAACGCCTATCGCGACCGCAATTTCGCGGTGGGGTCCATGCTCACCTTCATGCTGGGCACGGTGCTCTACGGGCTCACCTATCTCTATCCCCTGTTCCTCGCCCAGGTGCGCGGCTTCAATTCGCTGGAGATCGGCGAGACGGTGTTCGTCACCGGCGCCACCATGTTCTTCGCCGCCCCCGTGGTGGGGGTGCTGGCGCGCCGGATGGACCCGCGCATCGTGGTGGGCACCGGCTTCCTCCTGCTCATCATTTCCTGCCTGGAGCTTCTGCCCATCACCAAGGACTGGGGCTTCTGGGAACTGCTCGCGCCGCAGATGCTGCGCGGGGCGGCGCTCATGCTGTGCATGGTGCCCATCAACGTGGTGTCGCTCGGCACCTTGCCGCCCTCGCAGCTCAAGAACGCCTCGGGCCTGTTCAACCTCATGCGCAATCTCGGCGGGGCGGTGGGCCTCGCGGTCATCGTCACCACGCTGAACGGGCGGTGGGACCTGCACATGGAGCGCCTGCGCGAGCAGGTGACGTGGTCCCGGCCCTCGGTGGTGGAAACGCTGAACAGCCTCACGGCCGGCCTTGCGGGTCAGCTCGGTGCGGCGGGGGAAATGGCGGCCATGAAGGAACTGGCGCTGATGGTGCGGCAGGAGGCGCTGGTGATGGCGTTCGCGGACGTCTTCCTGCTGGTGACCGTGTTCCTGAGCGCGGCCGCCTTCCTGGTCCTGCTGGTGCGCAAGCCGCGCGGCGCCGCCGCCGCGCCGAGCCATTAGGCGCGTTTTCGGCCGTTCCTTTTTTGGGGGTTGCCCCGCGCGGCGCGCGGCGACACACTCCGCCCGCGTTCCGCGCCGGCCCTCCGGCGCGGGCACAGAATGGAGAAAACATGCGTCCCTTCAATCTGTTGGCGGTAGCCGCCTGCGCCGCTCTCCTCGCGCTGCCCGCCGGCGCGCAGGCCCAGTCCTGCCTGGAGCAGATCGTCGCCCTGCAGGCCCGCGTGAAGGCGGCGAGCCCCGCCGAGGCGAAGCCCGCGCCCGAGGCCCAGAGCGTCGGCGCCCAGCTCGACCGTCAGCCGACCCCGTCCTCCGTGGCGGCCGCCACCGGCAATCTCCCGCCGCCGGTGGGCCCCGCCGCCGCCCTCAATGCCGCGCAGAATTTCCAGGCCGCCGGCGACGAGGCGTCGTGCCTCAAGGCGGTGAAGGAAGCCCGCGCCATGCTGGACGGCGATTGATCTTTCGCCGCGCGGCCCTCAGAGGCGGTCGCGCAGCGCGTAATAGGTGAGGCCCGCCACCAGCAGCGGGTAACGCATGGCGGTGCCGCCGATGAAGCGCGGCACCGGCAGCCGTTCCAGAAGGTCGAGGCGCCCGATCTGGCCCGCCAGCGCCTCGGCCAGGATCTTGCCGTAGAGCGGAGCCAGCGCCACGCCCTGGCCGCTATAGCCGGCGGAGACCAGCACATGGTCCGACAGGCGCCGCGCGAAGGGCAGGCGCGTCATGGTGATGCCCAGCGTGCCGCCCCACCCATAATCGAGCCGGACGTCCGCGAGCTGCGGGAAGATGCGCAGGATGAACGGCCGCACGAAGGGCATGGGATCGCGCCGCAGGCCGCGCTTGTAATTCTCGCCCCCGCCGAACAGCAGGCGCCCGTCCGGCGTGAGGCGGAAATAGTTCACCACGAACCGGCTGTCCGCCACCGCCGCGCCGTTGGCGATGATCTCCGTCGCCCGCGCGCCCAGGGGCTCGGTGACGGCGATGTAGTTGTTGATGGCCATGACGTGCTCGTCCACCGTCCGGTCGAGCCCGTCCATCAGCCCGTTGCCGCACAGGAGCAGGAACTGGGCCTTCACGCGCCCGCCCTCCGCCGTCTCCACCTCCACGCCATGGCTGTCCTCGTAACGCACGGCGCGCGTCATCTCGTGGATCACCACGCCCTGCGCCAGGGCGGCGCGGGCGAGGCCGAGGGCGAAGTTCAGCGGGTGCAGATGTCCCGCCCCATGGTCCAGCGTGCCGCCGTGATAGCTCGGCGCGCCCACGAGGGCGTGGATCTGCTCGCGGTCGAGGGTCTCGATCTGGTCGTAGCCGTAGCGCTCCCGCAGGTGGCGCGCATAGGCATAGCTCTCGGGCACGTAGCGGGCCTTGTGGTCCGCATGGATCAGGCCCTGGCGATAGTCGCAGTCGATGGCATGGCGCCGGATGAGGTCGTGGACGAGGGCCTTCGCCTCCTGGGCGAGGTCCCAGAGCTTGCGGGCATCGTCCGGGCCGACCGCCTTTTCCAGATAATCCTGGTCGCGCCTCTGGCCGGAATGAAGCTGGCCGCCATTGCGGCCCGAGGCGCCGCAGCCGATGCGGCCGCGCTCCAGCACCACCACCTTCAGGCCCGCCTCGGCGAGATGGAGCGCGGCGGACAGGCCGGTATAGCCCGCGCCCACGATGACCACGTCCGCCGACGCCTCGCCGCGCAGAGGCGGCAAAGGCGGCAGGGCGTGCGCCGTCGCGGCGTACCAGGACTGGGGATGTTCTTCGTGGCTCATGGCGCGTCCCGTGTGACGGCCCGCCGTGCACCGGCGGGCCGCAGGCTCACACGTTCAGGAGCAGGTATTCGCGCTCCCACGGGGAGATGACGCGCATGAAGGTCTCGAACTCCGCCTGCTTCACCGCCGAATAGGTGGTGACGAAGCTGCGGCCGAGCACTTCGGAAAGGTCCTCGTTCTCCTCGAACGCGGCCACCGCCTCCAGCAGGCCGCGCGGCAGGTCGAAGTCGAGATTCTTCGCGTCGCCTTCCAGCGGCTCGGTGGGGCGCAGCCCCTTCACGAGGCCGAGATAGCCGCAGGCCAGCGAGGCGGCGATGACGAGATAGGGGTTGGCGTCGGACGACGGCACCCGGTTCTCCACGCGCCGCGCGGCGGGCGGGGCGGGCGGCACGCGCAGGCCGGCGGTGCGGTTATCGTAGCCCCACTGCACGTTGATGGGGGCCATGGAATCGCGGGTGAGGCGCCGGTACGAGTTCACGTAGGGCGCCAGGATGCACATGACCGCGGGCAAATACTTCTGGTGCCCGGCGAGGAAGGAGAAGAATTCCGGCGTCGGGTCGCCGTCCGTGTCGGAGAAGATGTTGCGGCCGCTGTCCATCTCCACCACCGACTGGTGGATGTGCAGCGCGCTGCCCGGCTCGTTGGCGATGGGCTTGGCCATGAAGGTGGCGTAGATCTTGTGGACCAGCGCCGCTTCGCGGATGGTGCGCTTGAACAGGAACACCTGGTCCGCCAGCTCCAGCGGGTCGCCGTGGCGCAGGTTGATCTCCATCTGCGCCGCGCCGTCCTCGTGGATCAGCGTGTCGATTTCCAGGCCCTGGGCCTCGGAATAATCGTAGATGTCCTCGAACAGCGCGTCGAACTCGTTGACGGCCTGGATGGAATAGGACTGGCGGCCGATCTCCGGACGGCCGGAGCGGCCCACCGGCGGCTTCAGCGGATAGTCGGGATCCGTGTTGGGCTCCACCAGATAGAATTCGATCTCCGGCGCCACCACGGGCTTCCAGCCGCGCTTGGCGTAGAGGTTCAGCACGTTCTTCAGCACCTGCCGGGGGGCCAGCTCCACCGGGCGCCCGTCGCGGTGGAAGGCATTGTGGATCACCTGGGCGGTGGGATCGTTGGCCCAGGGCACGACGGAGAGGGTGGAGAAGTCCGGCTCCAGGACGAGGTCGGAATCCGCCACCACGGAATCCACCAGGCCCTCATAGTCGGGATATTCGCCCGAGATGGTCTGGAAGAAGATGGACAGCGGAAGGTTCATCACCGGGGAGGAGAAGAATTTGGACGCGGGCATGATCTTGCCGCGCGCCACGCCGGCAAGGTCGGGGACGGTGCATTCGATCTCGGTGATGCCCCGCGCCGCCATCCAGGCTTTCGCCTCGGCCAGCGTCTTAACACCCCGAGGGGCGGCCAGGGCCGCCTCCTGCGCCGTTTTCTTTTTTGCCATGATGTCCTCTTGCGCGAGAGGTCGCGCTGGTATCAAGGGAACACTGGCGGCAGGTGGGGTGTCAACGCGTTAGCAGTAAAGCTCGCGTCTGGAGCCGGCTCGGCATTCCGCCCAATTTGAGATCGCACCCTTGTCCCGCGCCGGGACACCCCCGCGTGCGGGCCTGGAACGAGTCTAGAACGAATCGCGGTCGAATCGAGTCTGCGCGCGGTTCCCGTTTCACCCCGTACTAGATGTGGGGGCTGTGGATAATTATCAGCGGATTCTGCGGTCAGCGCTTCGGGGCGTTGACAGGCACGGTCTTGGCCGTCTCGGTCGTATCGAAACTGGTGGCCTCCAGCACCGCCGTACCGATCATGGTGGCCACGGAGACCTTGAAGGGCGCCATCAGGCGGGTGCCGGCCATGGGCACCAGCCAGACATACATCTCCTTGTTGGCCTGCATGTACTTCACCGTCGAGCGGGTGGGGCGGTGTCCCGCCACCGGCGCGTAGCCCACCCGGCACACCACGGCGGGGCCGTCATAGCCCTTCTCGGCCTTCACGTCCTCAGTCCGCAGGAAGGTGAGCGTCACGTCGAAGCGCTGGCGCCCGTCGAATACCGGGATGGAGCGGGCGCAGGCGGCTTCGGAGACCATGTCCTTGCCGGGGGGCACCTGCACGAAGGCGCCGGTCAGCGGGTCGATGATGTTGGTCTTGTGCACGTCGGTCAGCTCGACGCGGTCGGGCAGGGGCTTGGGCGGCGGCTCCAGGTCCAGCTCCTTCACCGTGGTGCCGGCGAAGGTCATGCGGATGGATTCCGTCTTGCCGTCCGCCTCGGTGTTCACCGCGAACACGGACGGGGTGGGCCGCTGCCCGGTCATGGGGCCGCGTGCGGCAGCCGCCCCCTTGCCGGAGGAGAGCGCGCGGGCGATGCCGGAGACGCGGCCGGTGCCCGCCGCCTCGAAATTGCTGTCGGTGGCCTGCACCACGAGGTTCGCCCGGCCGATCTCGATGCCGCCCAGGGACAGGGCGTATTTCGCGGTCAGCGTCCCGTCTGCCGCCGCCGGACCGGCAAGGCCCGCCATCATGCAGCCGCCCAGGAGGCCGCCGCGAAGGGCGGGGCGGGCGGCTCGGGCGAACGCGGCGCGAAGGTGGGTCATTCAAGGGCCCGTGCGAGGCCGGGGCGCACGCCTCGGCGAATCCTGACCACCTTCGATTGGGGGGCGAAGGCGGCTGAACTGTGGCTGCCGCGGGCCATGCTGCCGCGCAGCATCGTTCGCGGCGCCTGTGAAGCCGCTCGGTCATTGACTTTGCGGTGAATAATCACGATGTTCTGCGTCCGCTGACCCGGCCCATTTCCTGGACGGCGCGCCAAACGGCGCGGCCCCGGATGACCGGCAGCACGATTTCAATGGCAGAGGAGAACGTCGCCATTCGCCGCCCTATGAGACCCGTCGCGCCGGAGAAGGATGGACCGCGCGTCAACGAGGATATCCGCGTCCGCGAAGTTCAGCTCATCGATACCGAGGGGCAGAACAAGGGGGTCATGGCAATCCGTGACGCTCTGGTCCTGGCGCAGGAGGCCGGCCTCGACCTCGTCGAGATCGCTCCCAATTCCCAGCCCCCGGTCTGCAAGATCCTCGATTACGGCCGCTTCAAGTACCAGAACCAGAAGAAGGCCAGCGAGGCGCGCAAGAAGCAGAAGGTGGTCGAGGTCAAGGAGATCAAGCTCCGCCCCGGCATCGATACCCACGATTACGACGTGAAGATGCGCGCCATGGAGCGTTTCTTCGAGGAAGGCGACAAGGTGAAGGTCACCCTGCGCTTCCGCGGTCGTGAGATGGCCCACCAGGACATCGGCTTCAAGCTTCTCCAGAAGCTGAAGGAAGACGTTCAGGCCATCGCCAAGGTGGAAGCCGAGCCCATGCTCGAAGGCCGCCAGATGATCATGATCCTCGCCCCCCGGTGAGGATCCTTATCCGCGAGGGCGCGCCCGTGAAGGCCGCGCCCCTGCGGGATTTTTCCCGCCTCAGCCGAGGCGGCTCGCCCATTCCGGCACCGGGGTCAGAACCGGCGTTCCGGCGAAATGGGCCGTGAGATTCTTCAGCGCCAGGACCGTCATATTGTCTTCCGCCGTGGGCGATCGCGCCGCGCTGTGGGGCGTGATGACGAGGTTCGGCGCGTTCAGCAGCGCGGGCGGCACCACCGGCTCCCCGTCCACCACGTCCAGGCCCGCGCCCGCGATGGTCCCGGCGTGGAGCGCCGCGATCAGCGCGTCCGTGTCCACCAGGGACCCCCGCGCGATATTGATGAGATAGCCGCCCGGCCCCAGCGCCTCCAGCACGGCGGCGTTGATGACGTGGCGCGTCTGCGCGCCGCCCGGCGCCGCCACCACCAGGACATCGCTCGCCTGCGCCAGCTCCAGCACGCTGGAATGATAGGCATAGGGCGCATCGGCGGCGGGCTTGCGGTTGTGGTAGCCCACGCTCATCTCAAAGCCCAGCGCGCCCCGCCGCGCCACCGCCCGGCCGATGGCGCCGAGGCCGAATATGCCGAGCCGCAGGGTGGAGAGTTCCGGCGAGGAGCGGCGCGCCTCGTGCCATTGGCCGGCCCGCACGCCCCGGTCGCTCTGGGGAATGTGCCGCACGGTGGCGAGGATCAGCGCCAGCGCGTGGTCCGCCACAGATCCTGTATTGGTGCCGGGCCCGTGGGTGACGAGGATGTTCCGCTCCAGGGCGGCGGGCACCTCGATGCGGTCATAGCCGACGCCGTAGCAGGAAATGATCCGGAGGCCCGGCAGGGCGTCCATTTCCGCCGCGCTCAGGCCCGCCGTGCCGTGGGTGAGCACCGCGCGCACGCCCCTGGCGGGGCCGGCGATGGCCGCGGCCCGGCTCTGCGCGTCGGGCGCGTAGATCACGTCGAAGGCGGCGTTCAGCCGGGCGAGATGGTCGGGCGCGAAGGGGATGAGGACGAGCAAGGGCTCGCGAACCGGCGACATGGAAGACCCTGGATCCAAGGGAGGGAGCGCCACGCTACAGGCTTGTGCCGCCTTTTGGCAGGCGGCGCCGCTCATGCCAGACCCGCGCCACGGGCGGGGCGGCCATGCAGGCGGCTCATGCGCCCGCTGGCGGCGCGGCGGGGCGGTGCTATACCGGACACATCTGCTTCGCCGCGCACAAAGGAACGGACACCCGCATGGCCCGACGCACGCCGAGCTTCGCCTGCCAGTCCTGCGGCGCGGTCTATACCCGCTGGCAGGGCAAGTGCGAGGCGTGCGGCGGCTGGAACACCATCGCGGAGGAGCCGGAAGTGGCCGCCTCGCTCCCGGCGGTGCAGCGCTCGGGCCGCAAGGGGCGGCCGGTGGCCCTGGAGAGCCTGAAGGGCGAGGGCACGCCCCCGCCGCGCCTGGTCTCCGGCATCGGCGAGCTGGACCGGGTCGCGGGCGGCGGCTTCGTGCCCGGCTCCATCGTCCTGCTGGGCGGCGACCCCGGCATCGGCAAGTCCACGCTTCTGGTCCAGGCCTCCGCCGCGCTCGCCGAGCGGGGGCACCGGGTGGTCTATGTGTCGGGCGAGGAGGCGGTTGACCAGGTGCGCCTGCGCGCCGGGCGTCTCGGCCTCGCGGGGGCCGAGGTGGGGCTCGCCGCAGAGACCAATGCGGAAAACATCCTCGCGACCCTCTCCTCCGGGCCGCCGGTGCGGTTCGTGGTGATCGATTCCATCCAGACCATGTGGAGCGACACGGTGGAATCCGCCCCTGGCACGGTGACGCAGGTGCGCACCTCCGCCCAGCTCATGGTGCGCTACGCCAAGCAGGCGGGCGCCGCCGTGATCCTGGTGGGCCATGTCACCAAGGACGGCCAGATCGCCGGGCCGCGCGTTGTGGAGCACATGGTGGACGCGGTCTTCTCCTTCGAGGGCGACGGCGGGCACCAGTTCCGCATCCTGCGCGCCCAGAAGAACCGCTTCGGCCCCACCGACGAGATCGGCGTGTTCGAGATGACCGGGCGCGGCCTGTCGGAAGTGGCCAATCCCTCCGAACTCTTCCTCTCCAACCGCGACGCGGGCGCGCCGGGCACGGCGGTGTTCGCGGGCATGGAGGGAACCCGTCCCATTTTGGTGGAGATCCAGGCCCTGGTGGCGCCATCCACCCTGGGCACGCCGCGCCGCGCCGTGGTGGGGTGGGATTCCAACCGCCTCGCCATGGTTCTGGCGGTGCTGGACGCGCGCTGCGGCGTGCGGCTCGGCGGTCACGACGTCTATCTGAACGTGGCGGGCGGGCTGAAGATCGGCGAGCCGGCGGCGGATCTTGCGGTGGCGGGCGCGCTGGTCTCTTCGCTCACCGGGGCGCCGCTGCCTTCGGACGCGGTCTATTTCGGCGAAGTGAGCCTGACCGGGGCGGTGCGCCCCGTCTCCCAGGCGCCCGCGCGGCTGAAGGAGGCGGCGAAGCTCGGCTTCGCCCGCGCCGTCGCCCCGGTTCCGGGCGCGGACGGGGCGGAGGGCGCCGCTCTGCGGGTGGAAGGGGTATCGTCACTGGCCGGGCTGGTGGCCCAGGTCGCGGCCCGCGCGCCGCGCAGGGCTGCGATGTCGGCAAAAGAGGTCTCCCACGCCGGGGAGGGATGACGGCGCGGGCCACAGAAGCTATACGTCCCGGCGTCCGGGCATCCATGGCACCATGGACCCGTTTGCCCGCTGATTCTCCCGCGGGCCTACCGGAGGTTCTGCTGCGCCCATGCCTGTGACGTTGCTGGATCTGATCGTCATCGCCGTCATGCTGGTCTCCGGGCTGCTGGCCATGGTCCGTGGCCTGCTGCGGGAGGTGTTCAGCATCGTCTCGTGGGTGGTGGCGGCTGGCGTCGCCGCCTATTTCTATCCCCAGCTCCTGCCCATCACGAAGCAGTATATCAGCCAGGATACCGTCGCCCTCGCCGTGACGGTGGCGACGCTCTTCCTGGGCACGCTGCTCATCGTCTCCATCATCAGCGCCCGCCTCTCCGACATCGTGCTGGACAGCCGCATCGGCGCGCTCGACCGCACCCTGGGCTTCGCCTTCGGGCTCGCGCGCGGCCTGCTGGTCATGGTGGTGGCCTTCCTGTTCTTCAACTGGCTGGTGCCGGACAAGAGCCAGCCGCCGTGGGTGCTGAACGCGAAATCCCGTCCCGTGCTTCAAAACACCGGGAATTGGTTGGTTTCCCTGTTGCCGGACGACCCCGAGAACACCATTCTCAAGAAACTGAAGCGCACCCCCGACGGCGAAGACGGCGCCACGCCGCCCGCCCCGGTGCCGGGTCAGCGCTCGGACGGAGGAACCGGAGGCCCCACGCTCGCCGCCGCGCCCGCTGCCAATCCGGCGGGTCCCGGGGGGTATCGGCAGGGGGAACGGCAGGGCATCGACCAGCTGCTTGAGAGTACGCGCGGGACCGGCCGCTGAGCCGCCGAGCGGAGGATTAGGACATGGACACCGCAGACGCGGGCGGCCCGCACGGCTCCGCCCATCGGCACGTTTCTTCGAGCGAAGCTGTTTCTTCGAGCGAGTCCTGGGACACGTCCTGGGACGCCGACCTCAACGGGGACCGGCTGCGCGAGGAGTGCGGCGTATTCGGGGTCTACAACCACCCCGACGCTGCCGCCCTCACCGCCATCGGCCTGCACGCGCTCCAGCATCGCGGCCAGGAAGCGGCGGGCATCGTGGCCTATGATGGCAAGCGCTTCCACTCCGAGCGCCGCCTCGGCCTCGTGGGGGATACCTTCTCCGATTCCCGCGTGATCGACCGCCTGCCCGGCAATATGGCCGTCGGGCATGTGCGCTATTCCACCACCGGCGAGACCCTGCTGCGCAACGTGCAGCCGCTGTTCGCCGAGATCGAGGGCGGCGGTTTCGCCATCGGCCATAACGGCAACCTCACCAACGGTCTCACCCTGCGCCGCCAATTGGTGCGCGAGGGGGCCATCATGCAGTCCACCACGGACACGGAGGCGATCCTCCATCTGGTGGCCCGCTCCCGCAAGACGCGCTTCATGGACCGCTTCACCGACGCGATCCGCGCGCTGGAAGGCGCCTATTCCCTGGTGGCGCTCACCAACAAGAAACTCATCGGCGCCCGCGACCCGCTGGGCATCCGCCCGCTGGTGCTGGGCCGCCTGGGCGAGGCCTATATCCTCGCCTCCGAGACCTGCGCCCTCGACATCATCGGCGCCACCTATGTGCGCGACATCGAGAACGGCGAGGTGATCGTCATCGACGAGGACGGCGTGCAGTCGCACAAGCCGTTCCCGCCCATGCAGGCCCGCCCCTGCATCTTCGAGTACATCTATTTCGCCCGGCCCGATTCCATCGTGGGCGGCCGCTCGGTCTACCAGGTGCGCAAGAATATGGGCGAGGTGCTCGCCCAGGAGACCCACCTGCCCGCCGACGTGGTGGTGCCGGTGCCGGATTCCGGCGTGCCCGCCGCGCTCGGCTATTCCCGCATGGCGGGCATTCCCTACGAGCTGGGCATCATCCGCAACCATTATGTGGGCCGCACCTTCATCCAGCCCACCCAGAGCGTGCGCGACCAGGGCGTGCGGATGAAGCATTCCGCCAACCGCTCCGTGGTGGAAGGCAAGCGCATCGTGCTGGTGGACGACAGCCTCGTGCGCGGCACCACCTCGGTGAAGATCGTGCGCATGATGCGCGACGCGGGCGCCACCGAGGTGCATTTCCGCATCGCCTCCCCGCCCATCACCCATCCCGACTATTACGGCATCGACACGCCGGACCGGGACAAGCTGCTGGCGGCCACCCATGATCTGGAAGGCATGCGGCGCTATATCGGCGCGGACAGCCTCGCCTTCCTCTCGGTGGACGGCGTCTATCGCGCCATGGGCTACGAGGCCCGCGACCCGGCCCGCCCGCAATTCACCGACCATTGCTTCACCGGCGACTATCCCACCGCCCTGACCGACCGCACCACGGCGGTGGGCGCGGAGCAATTGTCGCTGCTCGCCGAGGCGAGCTGACGCTTCCGGCGGCGCGCGGCCCGTCCGCGCCCGCCACCCGCCCTCCGGCCCCGGCTTCCAGGGGCCGTCGGATCCCAAGAAAAACAAACGCGGACAGACCATGACCGACCGGCCGCTTGCCGACAGGATCGCCCTCGTCACCGGTGCCACGCGCGGCATCGGCGCGGCCATCGCCCTGGACCTCGCCCGCGCCGGCGCCCATGTGGTGGCCATCGGCCGGACCCAGGGCGCCCTGGAGGAACTGGACGATTCCATCCAGGCGGCGGGCGGCTCGGCCACCCTCGTGCCCATGGACGTCACCGACTACGACGCCATCGACCGCCTGGGCGGCGCGCTCTATGAGCGCTACGGCCACCTGGACGTGTTCGTGGGCAATGCGGGCATCCTCGGCCCGCTGACCCCGGTCGGCCATGTGGATCCCAAGGACTGGGACCAGGCGCTGTGCGTCAACCTCACGGCCAATTACCGCTTCGTGCGTTCGCTGGACCCGCTGCTGCGCCTCTCCACCGCCGGGCGCGCGGTGTTCGTGTCGTCGGGCGCCGCGCACAAGGCGCGCGCCTATTGGGGGCCTTACAGCGTCACCAAGGCGGCGCTGGAGGTTCTGGCCCGCACCTGGGCGGCCGAGAGCCTCACCGGCAACCTGAAGGTCAACCTGTTCAATCCCGGGCCCATCCGCACCCGCATGCGGGCCAAGGCCTTCCCCGGAGAAGACCCGGAAACCCTGCCGACCCCCGAGGCGGCGGCGGCCGCCCTGCTGCCTTTGTGCCTGCCCGCCTGCGCGGACACGGGCCGCCTTTATGACTTCCCCACGGGCCGGATGCTCGATTTCCAGCCTCCCGCCTGATCCTGCCGGGCCGGTGCCGGTTCGCGGCCGCCGGCCCCACCCCGGAGTTGCCCCGTTCATGTCCGAGCCCGTCACCATCCAGTTCGCCAAGCATGCCGCCGCGCCCAAGGGTGTCCTCGTGGTGCTCACTGACGAGACGCTGGCCTTCGGCAAGGCCGCCCAGGCCGTGCTGAAGCCGGCGGCGCCCGCCATTTCCCGCGCGCTGGATGCGGACCGCTTCAAGGGCAAGCTGGGCGGCGCGGTGGACGTGCTCGCCCCCGAGAAGCTGGCGGCCCCCCGCGTGGTGGTGGCTGGCGTCGGCAAGGCCGAGGACCTGAAGGAGAGCGACTTCCTGCGCCTCGGCGGCATCATCGCCGGCCGCATTCCCGCCGGAACGCGCGAGGCGAGCGTGGTGGTGGACCTGCCCGGCCGCACCCTGCCGGGATCCGCCGCCGCCGAGATGGCGCTGGGCGCGCGGCTGCGCAGCTACACGTTCGACCGCTACAAGACCCGCAAGAAGGACGGCGAGGCCGATCCCGCGCCGCTGGCGCTCACCTTCCTGGTGGCGGACGAGGCGCAGGCCCGCCGCGCCTGGACCGCCCGCGAGGCGGTGGCGGACGGCGTGATCCTCGCCCGTGACCTCGTCAACGAGCCCTCCAACGTGCTGGACCCGCCGGAATTCGCCCGTCGCGCCGAGGGCTTGCGCGCCGTGGGCGTGGAGGTGGAGGTGCTGGGCGACGAGGATCTCGCCAAGCTCGGCATGCGCGCGCTGCTGGGCGTCGGCCAGGGCTCCATCAAGGAAAGCCGGGTGGTGGTGATGCGCTGGAACGGCGCGTCCGCGAAGTCCCAGCCCGTGGCCTTCATCGGCAAGGGCGTGACCTTCGACACCGGCGGCATCTCCATCAAGCCCGCCGCGGGCATGGAGGACATGAAGGGCGACATGGGCGGGGCCGCCTGCGTCACCGGCCTGCTCTACGCGCTCGCCGCCCGCAAGGCGAAGGTGAACGCCGTGGGCATCATCGGCTGCGTGGAGAACATGCCCGACGGCGCCGCCCAGCGGCCCGGCGACATCGTCGCCTCCATGTCCGGCCAGACCATCGAGATCATCAACACCGACGCGGAAGGCCGCCTCGTCCTCGCGGACGTGCTCTGGTACGCGAAGGAGCGCTTCAAGCCGCGCTTCATGGTGGACCTCGCCACCCTGACCGGCGCCATCCTGGTGGCGCTGGGCCAGGAGCATGCGGGCCTGTTCGCCAATGACGACAAGCTGGCGGGCGAGATCGCCGCCGCCGGGCTCGCCACGGGCGAGAAGGTGTGGCGCATGCCGCTCGGCCCGGAATACGACAAGCTGATCGACAGCCGCTTCGCGGACATGAAGAACACCGGCGGGCGCAATGGCGGCTCCATCACCGCCGCCCAGTTCCTCCAGCGCTTCGTGGACAAGACCCCCTGGGCGCACCTGGACGTGGCGGGCACCGCCATGTCCTCCCCCTCCAGCGACACCAACCGGAGCTGGGGCTCGGGCTGGGGGGTGCGCCTGCTCGACAAGCTGGTGGCGGATAATTACGAGGGCTGAGACGCACCGCCCCGCGGCCCGACCGGGCCGCGGGGCGTCGTCCTTGAGGCTCAGCTCTTGAAGAAGGCCAGCAGGTCGGCGTTGATCACGTCCGGGTGGGTCGTGCTCATGCCGTGGGGCAGGCCGGGATAGGTCTTCAGCGTGCCCCGCTTCAGCAGCTTGATGGCGAGGTGGGCGGAATCCGCGATCGGCACGATCTGGTCGTCCTCGCCGTGGAGCACCAGGGTCGGCACCTCGATGGCCTTCAGGTCCTCGGTGAAGTCGGTCTCCGAGAACACCGCGATGCAGTCGTAATGGGCCTTCGCGCCGCCGGCCATGCCCTGGCGCCACCAATTGTCCACCACACCGGGAAGGGTCGCGACGCCGGGACGGTTGAAGCCGTAGAACGGCCCGGCCGGAACGTCGCGGTAGAATTGCGCCCGGTTGTCCGCCAGCGCCTTGCGGAAGCCGTCGAACACTTCGATGGGCAGGCCGCCGGGATTTTTCTCCGACTTCACCATCACCGGCGGAACGGCGCCGATGAGCACGGCCTTGGCGATACGGCCTTCGCTGCCGTACCGCGCCACATAGCGGGCCACTTCGCCGCCGCCCGTGGAATGGCCCACATGGATGGCGTCGCGCAGGTCCAGGTGCCGGGCGAGGGCGGCCACATCGGCGGCGTAGGTATCCATCTCGTTGCCGGTGTCGGTCTGGGTGGAACGGCCGTGGCCGCGCCGGTCATGGGCGATGACCCGGTAGCCCTGGTTCAGGAAGAACAGCATCTGGGCGTCCCAATCGTCGCCCGACAGGGGCCAGCCGTGGTGGAACACGATGGGCTGCCCGGTGCCCCAGTCCTTGTAGAAG
>JACESF010000066.1 GCA_013911975.1 Hyphomicrobiales bacterium
GCCACAGCCGCCACCATCGCCCCGGCCAATCCCGCCAACTGACGCCCGCGTCCCGCCATCAGGCCGGGGCGATGGTGGCGGCTGTGGCCGGATCGAACACGGCGGGAGCCGTCGCGCCGGGAGGATCGTCCGCCAGGCGCGCGAACAGGAAATGGTCCTCCCACACGCCGTTGATGCAGAGATAGCGCCGGGCATAGCCCTCGCGCACGAAGCCCAGGCCCTCCAGCAGGCGGATCGACGGGCGGTTGTTGGTCATGCACGCCGCCTCGATGCGGTGCAGGCCGAGCGCCTCATGAGCCACCGGAAGCATGGTGCGCACGGCGGCGCGCATATAGCCCTTGCCCGCGAACGGCGCGCCCATCCAATAGCCGAGGCTCGCCGTCTGGCAGATGCCGCGGCGGACATTGGAGAGCGTGAGGCCGCCCAGCAGCCGGTCGTCGGCCGCGCGAAACACGAACAGGGGATAGGCTTCGTCGCGCACCATGTCCCGCGCATAGCGCCGCAGGCGTCGCCGGAACGCGGTCTTGGTGAGGTCGTCGGCGGGCCAGAGCGGTTCCCAGGGGGTGAGGAAGGCCCGGCTCGCCTCGCGCAGGTCGCGCCATTCGGCATAGTCGCGCGTCTGCGGCACGCGCAGATACACGCCGTCCCCGTTCACGGCGGGGAGCACGTCGGGCGAGAGAATCGAGGACAGCAGCCACATGCCAGGTTCTTCACGCGCGATTGCGCCGGTCCCCGCCTCCGGCGTCACTTCACCTGAAGACGTTCCACCACCCGGGCCGCGGGTTCAAGCCCCCTCCCCGGCCCGATAGCCGACAGGACGGGCCGTCCGCCCAAAAGGAGGCTCTCGGCGGCGCCGCGCACGGCGGCGACGTCCACCGCCTCCACTTTGGCGACGATCTCCTCCACCGGGATGATGCGGTCGAAGCCGAGGATCTGCCGGGCGAGCTGCTCGGCCCGCGCGCCGGAACTTTCCAGCGCCGCGAGCAGACCCACCTTCATCTGCGCCTTGGCGCGCGCCACTTCCACCTCGCTGGCGTCGCGGGCCACGGCTTCGAGCTGGTCGATGACCACATTGGTCAGCTCGCCTACGTCGCCGTCGTCCGTGCCCGCATAGACGCCGAACAGTCCGGTGTCCGCATAGGGCCAGTGGAAGGCATAGATGGAATAGCAGAGGCCCCGCTCCTCCCGGACCTCCTGGAACAGGCGCGAGGACATGCCTCCGCCGAACACGTTGGCGAGCACCTGAAGCGCGTGGAAGCCCGGATCCTTGTAGGAGCGCCCTTCCAAGCCGAGCACCACATGGACCTGCTCCAGGTCGCGCGGAGTGAGCGAGACGCCCCCCGCATAGCGGGCGGACGGGGGCTCGGCCTTGCCTTGCCCCGACAGCGCGCCGAGGCGCGCCTGCGCCTCCGCAACCAGATGGTCATGGTCCACGGCGCCCGCCGCCGACACCACCATGTGCGGCCCGCGATAGGTGCGTCCCAGATAGGAGCCGAGCCGGTCGCGGTCGAAGCCGCGCACCGTGTCGGGCGTGCCGAGGATAGAGCGGCCGACGCTCTGGCCGGGGAAGGCCGCCTCCTGGAACAGGTCGAACACCAGGTCGTCGGGCGTGTCCATCACCGCCCCGATCTCCTGGACGATGACGTTCTTCTCCCGCTGCAGCTCATCCGGCGCGAAGGCGGGCTCGGTGAGGATGTCGGAGAGGATGTCGAGGCCGAGGCCCACGTCCTCGCCCAGCACCCGCACATTGTAGGAGGTCTGCTCCACCGAGGTGGCGGCGTTGATGTCGCCGCCCACCTGCTCGATCTCCTCCGCGATGCGGCGGGCGGAGCGGCGGCGGGTGCCCTTGAAGGCCATGTGCTCCAGAAGGTGCGAGATGCCGTGCTCGCTCTCGCTTTCGTCGCGCGAGCCGGCCCCCACCCAGATGCCGAGGGAAGCCGTGCCCAGATGCGGCATGGCGTCGGAGACGACGGTGATCCCGTTGTCCAGCCGGGTCTGGCGCACGCTCACGCGGCCGCCCCCGAGGCGGTGCGGGCGTGGGTGGTGATGAAGGACTGGATCGCGGCGATGTCGTTGGGCAGCACCGTGAAGCGCTCCTTGCGGGTCATCAGGTCCGCCATGTGCGGCGGCAGCGCGGGGCGCTTTCCGGTGGCGGCTTCCACCGCGTCCGGGAACTTGGCCGGATGGGCGGTGGACAGGATCACCTGCGGTACGGACGGGGAATGCTCCACCTTGCCCGCCACGTTCATGGCGACGGCGGTGTGCGGGTCCAGCACGTAGCCCGCCTCCCGGTAGAGTCGGGAAATGGTGGCGGCGGTCTCCGGCTCGTCGGCGCGGCCGGCGGAGAAGTCGCTGACGATGGCGGTGAAGGCATCGCGCGGAATGGAGAAGCTGCCCGACTGGCCGAGGGAGGCCATGAGCTGGCGGACGATCTCGGCATCCCGGTCCAGGGCTTCGAACAGCAGGCGCTCGAAGTTGGACGAGACCTGGATGTCCATGGAGGGCGAGGACGTGGCATGCACGCCGCGCACCTCGTAGCGGCCGGTCTCCACCGTGCGCGCGAGGATGTCGTTGACGTTCGTGGCGATGGTCAGGTCGCGGATGGGAAGACCCATGCGCTTGGCCACCCAGCCCGCGAAGATGTCGCCGAAATTGCCCGTGGGCACAACGAACGAGACGTCCCGGTGCGGGCTGCCCAGCGCCACGGCGGAATAGAAATAATAGACCACCTGGGCGACGATGCGCGCCCAATTGATGGAATTCACCCCGGCCAGCGCCATCCGGTCGCGGAAGACGTGGTTGTTGAACATCGCCTTCACATGGGCCTGGCAGTCGTCGAACGTGCCCTCCACCGCGATGGCGTGCACATTGTGCCCGCCCACGGTGGTCATCTGGCGGCGCTGGACTTCCGAGACGCGGTTGTGGGGATAGAGGATGAAGACGTCGAGCGCGTCCGAATGCCGGAACGCCTCGATGGCCGCGCTGCCCGTGTCGCCGGAGGTGGCGCCCACCAGGGTCGCACGCGCGCCGCGCTGGGACAGGACATGGTCCATCAGGCGCGCAAGCAACTGCATCGCCACGTCCTTGAAGGCCAGGGTCGGGCCGTGGAACAGTTCGAGCACGAACCGGTTCGGCGCCACCTGGACGAGCGGCGTGGTGGCGGAATGGCGGAAGCCCGCATAGGCGTCCGAGATCATCACGTCGAGCGCGGCGGCCGGGATGGAATCGCCCACGAAGGGCGTGATCACGCGGCGGGCGACCTCGGCATAGGACTTGCCGGCGAGAGCCGCGATGTCCTGCTCGGAGAAAGTGGGCCATTCCTCGGGCACATAGAGGCCGCCGTCGCGGGCGAGGCCGGCGAGCAAGGCATCGGAGAAGCCCAGGGGCGGCGCCTCGCCGCGGGTGGAAATGTAATGCACCGTGTCGCTCCGGGTGGGCGTCGCGCGCCGAAACGGGATACGCCGGGTCTCATCTTGGCCTAAGGCACGGAGGACGCGGCATTTGTGCCGCTCTTATCCGCCCTTTGTCGGGAATGCCAGTCCACCTTGCCCACAGGCGCCGGGCAGACCAGGATGCGGGTTCTGCCCGCACGGATTTCTATCATTGATTTCACTGCTTTCCCACCTGCTCGCCACCATCGGCCGACAGGGCACAAAGGCCGTTGCCGCAAGCATTTTCGTGGGACTGGCGCTGCCGCCGCTGGCCGCCCTGGCCAAGCCCGTGCTCGTGCCATGCATTTTGTGCCTGCTGGGCATGTCCTTCATGCGCACCGACCTGCGGCGGGTGTCCGGCCGGCGACACGCGCCGGTGCTCGCGGCGGCTTTGGTCTGGATCATGGGTGTCCTGCCGCTCGTGTTCGGCTTCACGGTGAACCGCCTGCTGCCGCCCTCCGACAGCGGGCTCATGCTCGCGCTGGTGATGCAGGCGGCGGCGCCGCCCATCATGTCCACCCCCGCCTTCGCGGCGCTGCTGGGCATCGACGCCGCGCTGAGCCTCGCGGTGATGCTGCTGGGGCTCTGCATCCTGCCCCTCACGGCGCCCCTGTTCGTCGCCTATTTCACCGACGGGGCGCTGGCGCTGGATGGGGCGGCGCTGGCGGGGCGCCTCGCGCTGATCCTGGTGGCCTGCGCGGGCGGCGGGCTGCTGCTGCGCGCGGTCATCGGCCCGGTCCGCCTGACGCGGTGGAACGACCAGTTGAATGGCCTCAACGCGCTGCTGCTCCTGGTGCTCGCCGTCGCGTTCATGGACGGCGTCACGGCGCGCTTCATGGTGGAGCCGCTCCTGGTGCTGGGCCTTGCCGGGCTGGCGGCGCTGGTGTCGGGGGTGGCGCTGGTGACGACGCTGGTCGTGTTCCGGCGGGTTGAGCCGGGGCAGGACCTGATGCTGGCCTATGCGGCCGGCAACCGGAATTTCGGGCTCATGGTGGCGGCGGCGGGCGGCCTGCTGCCGGAGACCACATGGCTTTATGTGGCGCTGGCCCAGTTCCCCATCTACCTGCTGCCCTATCTGCTGCGCCCCCTCGCGGCCCGGGTGCTGCGTGGCGCAGAGCGGCCCTGACGCCGCCGCGCTACCGCAGAGGGCCGTGATCTGTTAGAGGCTCGCGCAACACTCCTCCAAGCGAGCCATGCCATGATCCCCCGCTACAGCCGGCCTGAAATGGCCGCCATCTGGACCCCGGAAGCCCGCTTCCGCATCTGGTTCGAGATCGAGGCCCATGCGGCCGAGGCCATGGCGGACCTGGGCATCGTCCCCAAGGACGCCGCCGCGCGCATCTGGGAGATGGGCAAGGACGCCCAGTTCGACGTGGAGCGCATCGACGCCATCGAGCGCGAAGTGAAGCACGACGTCATCGCCTTCCTCACCCACCTGTCCGAGATCGTGGGCCCGGAAGCGCGCTTCGTGCACCAGGGCATGACCTCGTCGGACGTGCTGGACACCTGCCTCGCCGTGCAGCTCGCCCGCGCGGCGGATCTGCTGATCGCCGATACGGACCAGCTCCTGACGGTGCTGGAGCGCCGGGCGTTCGAGCACAAGCTGACGCCCACCGTGGGCCGCTCCCACGGCATCCATGCCGAGCCCACCACGTTCGGCATCAAGCTCGCCATCGCCCACGCCGAATTCCAGCGCTCCCGCGCCCGCCTCGTGGCGGCCCGCGCGGAAGTGGCCACCTGCGCCATTTCCGGCGCGGTGGGCACGTTTGCCCATGTGGATCCGCGCGTGGAAGCCTATGTGGCGCAGAAGATGGGCCTTGAGGTGGAGACCGTCTCCACCCAGGTGATCCCGCGCGACCGGCACGCCATGTTCTTCGCCACCCTGGGCGTGGTCGCCTCCTCCGTGGAGCGCCTCGCCACCGAGATCCGCCACCTCCAGCGCACCGAGGTTCTGGAAGCGGAGGAGTATTTCTCCGAGGCCCAGAAGGGCTCCTCGGCCATGCCGCACAAGCGCAACCCGGTGCTCACGGAAAATCTCACGGGCCTCGCCCGCATGGTGCGCGCCTATGCCCTGCCGGCCATGGAGAATGTGGCCCTCTGGCACGAGCGCGACATCTCCCACTCCTCCGTGGAGCGCATGATCGGCCCGGACGCCACCGTGACCCTGGACTTCGCGCTGATGCGCCTCGCCGGCGTCGTCGACAAGCTGGTGGTCCATGCGGACAACATGCAGAAGAATATGGACAAGCTGGGCGGGCTCATCCACTCCCAGCGCGTTCTGCTGGCGCTGACCCAGAAGGGCGCGAGCCGCGAGGATTCCTACCGTCTCGTGCAGCGCAACGCCATGAAGGTCTGGCGCGGCGAAGGCGACTTCCGCACCTTCCTTCTGAACGATCCGGACGTGCGCCAGTACCTCTCCGAAGACGACATCAACGAGAAGTTCGACCTCGGCTACCACCTGAAGCACGCCGACACGATCTTCAAGCGCGTGTTCGGCCACGCCTGACGGCGGCACATTCCCCAAAAGAAAAAGCCCGGGCGCGAGCCCGGGCTTTTTTATGCCGTCCGTGCGTCCGTCAGCCGATGGCGCGGTCGCGGATGGCGATGCCCTTTTCCTCGAACAGGGGGATCAACTCGCCCGCCTGGAACATCTCGCGGACGATGTCGCAGCCGCCGAGGAACTCGCCCTTCACGTAGATCTGCGGAATGGTCGGCCAGTTCGCATAATCCTTGATGCCCTGGCGCAGTTCGTCCGATTCCAGGACGTTGACGCCTTTGAACGGCACGCCGAGATGGTCGAGGATCTGGACCACCTGACCCGAGAAGCCGCACATGGGGAATTGCGGCGTGCCCTTCATGAACACCACCACGTCGTTGCCCTTGACCTCGCGGTCGATGAATTCACGAATGCTCATGTCATTGGTCCGGAAAAGAGGGCGCGCGGGCAGGCCGCGACATCTTCCGGAAGATCGGCGTTCGGGACCCAAAGTGCAAGGGGAGGTTCCGCACGCTGCGCGGTGCAGGCGGGGCGTCAGGCGCGCGCCGCTGCCAGCCTGAGGCCGAATCCGATGAACACGGCGCCGGTCAGCCGGTCCAGCGTCCGCACCACGGCGGGACGCCGGAGTGCACGGCCGAGCGGCACGGTCGCGGCGATCAGCACCGAGAACCAGATCAGCGTGAGCACCACATGGATGCTCGCCAGCAGGAAGGAGCTGGCCGCCACGTCCGCCCCCGCGGGAATGAACTGGGGGAGGAAGGTCACGTAGAATACGCCGACCTTCGGATTGAGGATGTTGGTGAGGAAGCCACGGCGCAGGACCGAGGCATCGGACGGCGGCGCCCTCCCCTCGTCCGTCTCGAGCGCGGTGCGCGGCTTGAGCAGAAGCTGCGCTCCCAGCCAGCACAGATAGGCCGCCCCCGCCCATTTGACGGCGGTGTAGGCGATCTCCGAAGCCTGGAGCAGGACACCGAGGCCCAGGGACACCGCCGCCGCCCAGACGAGGCAGCCGAGCGCGATGCCCACCGAGGCGAAGCCGGCCGTGCGCGGACTGGTCGCGGCGGCGCGCAGCACCATCGCGGTATCCACGCCGGGCGTGATGGTGAGGATCGACGCCGCCGCCAGGAAGGCGAACAGCAGGGACACGTCCGGCATCAGCGTGCCCCGGCCCGGTTCAGACGGGGGCCGATGTCTTCAGCGCCAAAGCGTGGAGCACCCCGCCCATGTTGCCCTGGAGCGCGGCATAGACGATCTGGTGCTGCTGCACCCGGCTCTTGCCCCGGAACGCCTCGGACACGATGGTCGCGGCGTAATGGTCGCCGTCGCCGGCGAGGTCCTGGATGGTCACTTCGGCATCGGGGAGCGCCTGCTTGATCAGGAGCTCGATGTCTGCGGCGGCCATGGCCATGGTCACATCCCCTTCGTCAGGAACTGGCGCCCATATAGATGGGCAGCCAGGTTTCGTTCCGGTCGCGCAGGCCCTCCACGGAAATGGAGCGCTCGCCGGGCAGGAGGATGCGGTCGCCTCCGGTCTTGCCGAGCTTCAGCAGGGGCACGCCGGCGGCTTCCGCACGGCGGACGATGTCCGGCCCCTCGCCATGGGCGGCGACGATGATGTAGCGGGCCTGGTCTTCGCCGAACCAGAAGGCGTGGGCGGGGATGCTGGCCGGCTTGTCCAGCGAGGCGCCGAGTTCGCCCGCCATGGCCATCTCCGCGATGGCCACCAGGATGCCGCCGTCGGAGACGTCGTGCACCGCCGTCACCACTTCGTCCCGGATCAGGGCGCGGACGAAATCGCCGTTGCGCTTCTCGGCCACGAGGTCGACCGGCGGGGGCGCACCCTCCTCCAGGTCGCAGATGGTCTGGAGATAGAGGGAGGCGCCGAGCCAGCCCTCGGTCTTGCCCACCACATAGATGGGCTCGCCCGCCGCCTTGAAGCCGAGCGTCATGCTCTTGTGGAGATCGTCCACGAGCCCGACGCCGCCGATGGTGGGCGTGGGCAGGATCGCCTTGCCGTTGGTCTCGTTGTAGAGGCTCACATTGCCCGAGACGACGGGGAAGTCGAGCGCCTCGCAGGCGGCGCCGATTCCCTTCACGCAGCCCACGAACTGACCCATGATCTCGGGGCGCTCGGGATTGCCGAAATTGAGGTTGTCCGTCACCGCCAGCGGCAGGGCGCCGACCGCAGTGAGGTTGCGCCACGCCTCGGCCACGGCCTGCTTGCCGCCCTCGAATGGGTCGGCCTCGCAATAGCGCGGGGTCACGTCGGTGGTGAGGGCCAGCGCCTTGGGGCCGTCCTCGATGCGCACCACGGCCGCGTCGCCGCCGGGCTTCTGCACCGTGTTGCCCTGGATGAGGTGGTCATACTGCTCCCAGATCCAGCGCTTGGAGCACAGGTCCGGCGACATGATGAGCTTGTCCAGGGCGTCGGGCACGGAGACCGAATCCGACACGTCGGACGGCTTCAGCACCTTGCGCGGCTCGCTCTCCACGAAGGGGCGGTAATATTCCGGCGCCTCGTCGCCCAGTTCCTTGATGGGCAGGTCCGCTTCCACCACGCCCTTGTGCTTCACGACGAAGCGCAGCGTATCCGTGGTGCGGCCGATGACGGCGAAGTCGAGCCCCCACTTGCGGAAGATCGCCTCGGCTTCCTCTTCCTTGCCGGGCGCGAGCACCATGAGCATGCGCTCCTGGCTCTCCGAGAGCATCATCTCGTAGGCGGTCATGCCGGTTTCGCGGCACGGCACGGCATCGAGGTCCAGCTCGACGCCGAGGTCGCCCTTGGCGCCCATCTCCACGGCCGAGCAAGTGAGGCCGGCGGCGCCCATGTCCTGGATGGACACCACGCAGCCCGCCTTCATGATTTCAAGGCACGCCTCCAGCAGCAGCTTCTCCGCGAAGGGGTCGCCCACCTGCACGGTGGGGCGCTTCTCCTCCGCACCGTCGCCGAATTCCGCCGAGGCCATGGTGGCGCCGTGGATGCCGTCGCGGCCGGTCTTGGAACCGAGATAGACGATGGCGCGGCCGACGCCGCTCGCCGCCGCGTAGAAGATTTCGTCGGTGCGGGCGAGGCCCACCGCCATGGCATTGACGAGGATGTTGCCGTTATAGCGCTCGTGGAACCCCACCGCGCCGCCCACGGTGGGCACGCCGAAGGAATTGCCATAGCCGCCGATGCCCGCCACGACGCCCGCCACCAGATGGCGGGTGCGCGGGTGGTGGCAATCGCCGAAGCGCAGCGCGTTGAGCGCCGCCACCGGGCGGGCGCCCATGGTGAACACGTCGCGCAGGATGCCGCCAACGCCCGTCGCCGCGCCCTGGTAGGGCTCGATGAAGGACGGGTGGTTGTGGCTTTCCATCTTGAAGACGGCGGCGAGGCCGTCGCCGATGTCCACCACGCCGGCATTCTCGCCCGGCCCCTGGATCACGCAGGCGCCCGTGGTGGGCAGCGTGCGCAGCCAGACCTTGGAGGACTTGTAGGAGCAGTGCTCGTTCCACATGGCCGAGACGATGCCGAGCTCGGTCACGCTGGGCTCGCGCCCGATCAGCTCCACGAAGCGCTGATATTCGTCCGGCTTCAGGCCGTGCTCGGCCACGAGCTCCGGAGTGATGGCGGGGGTGTTCGGAATAAGGTTCACGTGCGTCCGATCCCATCCGGCGCGCCCCGGCCCGCAGGCCGGCGGCCGCCTCGATCCTCTGCCTGGGTTCAAGCGTCCCGGTTCAGTCTCTTATGTGGGCGACGGCCGGAAGCGCGAGGCCCCGGCGCGTCCGTCAGGCCGCCTTCACAGCGGCGGCGAGGCTTTCAAACAGGCCGCGCCCGTCGATCGGGCCGATTTCCGGCTCGATGTAGTTTTCCGGGTGCGGCATCATGCCGAGCACGTTGTGCGACTCGGAATAGATGCCGGCGATGCCATTGATGGCGCCGTTCGGGCCGTCCGTCTCGTCGATCTCGCCATCGCCGCGCGCATAGCGGAAGGCCACCCGGCCCTCGCTTTCGAGCTGGCGGATGGTGTCCTCGTCGGCGGTGTAATTGCCTTCCCCGTGGGCCACGGGAACGCGCAGCAGCTCGCCCTTGCGGTAAGCCTTGGTGAAGGGCGTGTCCGCCCGCTCCACCCGCAGGTTCACCTCGCGGCACACGAAGCGCAGCTTCGCGTTGCGCACCAGGACGCCGGGCAGCAGCCCCGCCTCGCACAGGATCTGGAAGCCGTTGCAGATGCCGAGCACCAGCCCGCCGCGTTCCGCATGGGCGCGCACCGCGTCCATGATCTTCGCCCGCGCCGCGATGGCGCCGCAGCGCAGATAGTCGCCGTAGGAGAAGCCGCCGGCCAGGACCACGATGTCGGTGTGCGCCGGCAGCTCGGTCTCCGCATGCCAGACCGGCACCACTTTCGAATGGGCCACCAGCGAGAGCGCGCGCTGGATGTCGCGCTCGCGATTGGTGCCCGGAAAGACGATGACGGCGGATTTCATTCGGCGAACTCGACCCGGTAGGTCTCGATGACCGTGTTGGCGAGAAGCTTGTCGCAGGCGTCCTTGAGGACGGTTTCGGCCGACGCCTTGTCGTTGCCGGCCAGTTCCACGTCGAACACCTTGCCCTGGCGGACGCTCTGGACGCCGGCGACGCCGAGCGAGCGCAACGCGCCCTCGATCGCCTTGCCCTGGGGGTCCAGCACCGCGGATTTCAGCGTGACGATCACACGCGCTTTCATGAGCACCACTCGTAACGGAAGCGGGGGGCGTTATGCCCCCCGTTCAGGTTTGGATCAAGATGTCCCGCTCACTTGACGAGGAGCGGGCCCTTGCCTTGCGTGGGTTCGTTCTCGGCCAGGATGCCCAGCCGGCGGGCCACTTCGGAATAGGCTTCCACGAGGCCGCCCATGTCCCTGCGGAACCGATCCTTGTCCAGCTTGTCGGCGGACTTGATGTCCCACAGGCGGCACGAATCGGGGCTGATCTCGTCGGCGACGACGATCCGCATCATGTCGTTCTCCCACAGCCGCCCGCATTCCATCTTGAAGTCCACAAGACGGATGCCGACGCCCAGGAAGAGGCCGGACAGGAAGTCGTTCACGCGGATGGCGAGCGCGATGATGTCGTCGATCTCCTGGGTCGTGGCCCAGCCGAAGGCGGTCACGTGTTCCTCGGAGACGAGCGGATCGTTCAGCGCGTCGTTCTTGTAGTAGAATTCGATGATCGAGCGCGGCAGAGCCGTCCCTTCCTCGATGCCGAGGCGGGTGGACAGGGAGCCGGCCGCGACGTTGCGGACCACGATCTCGAGGGGAATGATCTCCACTTCGCGGATCAGCTGCTCGCGCATGTTGAGCCGCCGGATGAAGTGAGTCGGCACGCCGATCTCGTTCAACCGCGAGAAGATGTATTCCGAGATCCGGTTGTTCAGGACCCCTTTGCCGTCGATGACGTCATGCTTTTTGTTGTTGAAGGCGGTGGCGTCATCCTTGAAGTGCTGGATGAGGGTACCCGGCTCGGGGCCTTCATACAGGACCTTCGCCTTGCCTTCATAGATTCGGCGGCGGCGGCTCATAGGGGTATACCGTCGATTGAGGAAATCCATGGGTTTGCCAAGGCTCCGTTCATGTGACGCTCCTCGGCGAGGTGCATCGATCGCCGTTGCTGCGGCGCACGCTACACCCAGGCGGACACTAGCCCATCGGCGAGCGGGTTACAACGCGGTGTCATTCGTCCCCGCCCCCGCATCCCACAGGCGACACCCTTTCCGTTGATCTAGGGGAACCTCCCCTATATTCAAGGGCGCTGAGCGGGATGGTGGGATGCACTCACCCCCATGGGTCACAAAAACGTCATTATGAGGGCAGCCATGACGACCTTCGACAAGCGCGAAGACGGCTTTGAAAAGGCTTATGCGCTGGACGAGGAGATTCGCTTCAAGGCCCTGGCGCGCCGCAACAAGCTGCTGGGCCTGTGGGCTGCGGAGAAGCTCGGCCTCTCCGAGGAGGCGGCCCAGGCCTACGCCAAGGAAGTGGTCGTCGCCGACCTTGAAGAGCATGGCGACGAGGACGTGTTCCGCAAGCTGCGCACGGACTTCGACGCCAAGGGCGTGGAAGTGTCGGACCATCAGATTCGCCGCAACATGGACGAGTTCCTGAGCCAGGCGGTCCAGGCGGTGCGTACCGCCGAGTGACGGACTGCCCCGGGACGTGCGGCCGACGCGCCGCAAGTCCGGGGCAAGTTTGGCCGGTTTACACTGCCGCGACCCCGGACACGGGGCGCGCGCAGTTTCGGAGCGGTCGGCGATGGGACGTTCAATCGGTTGGGTCTTGGCGGGAGCGCTGGTGGCACTCTCCGGGTCTACGGCATTCGCCGCCTCGGCGGTGGTGCTGAGGGACCTGAATGTCCGTGCCGGGCCAGGGACCAATTTCCGGGTCATCGGCAGCGTGCGCGGCGGCACCAATATCGAAGTGGTGGGCTGCACGCCCGCCTGGTGCAGCATCGCATGGACGAATGCCGCCTTCGTCTCCGCTGCCTATCTCGGCTTCAACGGCCCGGCGCCCTATGTGGCGGGCCCTCTGGTGGTGCCCGCCGTGGCGGCGGTGCCCGTGGCGCCCGTGGCGGTTCCCGTGGTTCCCGCGATGCCGGGCATGGTCCCGGGCGTGCCCCTGGTGGTGGCCGAGCCGACCGCCGCCGTTTCGGTGGTGCCGCCCCCGCCGGTCTATTACGGCCCCCCCTCCCGCGTGTTCGTGAACCCGCCCGGGCCGGTGCCCGGCTATTACGGCGCCTGGGGCGTGTGGGGCTGGTAGCGCAGCGCGGCCGGGACGGCGCCCTTTCGGTATTTCTCCATTTGGGCGCGAGGGCTTAAGCTCCTCCGCCGCTGGAGGATTCCGTGCCGCTTCATCCCGAATGGACCGATCTTGGCCTGAGACTCGCCTTCTGCGTCCTTGCCTGCCTCACCATCGGGCTCGACCGCGAATGGCAGGAGCGGGCGGCCGGGATGCGGACGACGATTCTCGTCGGCCTCGCCGCATGCCTCGCCTCCATCAGCGCCAACCTGATGCTCGCGACCGAAGGGTGGCAGGCCCATGATTTCGCGCGGATGGACGTGCTCCGCCTTCCGCTGGGCATCCTCACCGGCATGGGCTTCATCGGCGCGGGCGCCATCATGCGCCGCACGGACGGGGTCGTGCAGGGCGTCACCACGGCGGCGACGCTGTGGTTCGTCACGGTCATGGGCCTGTGCTTCGGCGCCGGGCAACTGACGCTGGGCGGGCTGGCCTGGGCGCTCGCCCTCTTCACGCTGTGGGGCCTGAAGCGCGTCGAGGCGTGGCTTCACAAGTGGCGAGAGGCCACCTTGACCCTGACCCTGGGGCGCGAGGGGCCTACGGAGGCGGAGATCAAGCAGATCATCCACCAATCCCGGGCGCGGATCCGCCGCATGTTCGTGCGCCACGAGCCATCGAGCGGGCGGCGGGAATACCGTTTCACCCTCTGGTGCGAGGCCAAGGCGGGCGAGGCACCGCCTCTGGTCGCCGCCTTCTGCGCGCGGCCGGGGGTGGAGCAGCTGGACTGGGATATGTAAGGCCCCAAAAGAAAAGGCCGCCCGAAGGCGGCCTTTCCGAATTCCGGTCCGAAGTCCCGGCGGATCGCGAAGCGATCAGCGCGAATAGAACTCGACCACGAGGTTCGGTTCCATCTGAACCGGATAGGGAACCTCGTTCAGCTCGGGCACGCGCACGAAGGTCGCGGCCAGCTTGTTGCCGTCCACCTCGATATAGTCCGGCACGTCGCGCTCGGCGAGCTGCTGGGCTTCGAGAACCAGCGCCATCTGCTTGGAGGCGTCCTTCACCTCGATCACGTCGCCGACCTTCACCTGGTAGGAGGCGATGTTCACGCGGCGGCCGTTCACCTTCACGTGGCCGTGGCTCACGAACTGGCGGGCGGCGAAGATGGTGGGGACGAACTTGGCGCGATAGACCACCGCGTCCAGGCGGCGCTCCAGCAGGCCGATCAGGTTGGCACCCGTGTCGCCCTTCATGCGGCCGGCTTCCACGTAGATGGCGTGGAACTGCTTCTCGCCGATGGAGCCGTAATAGCCCTTCAGCTTCTGCTTCGCGCGCAGCTGCACGCCGAAGTCGGAAAGCTTGCCCTTGCGGCGCTGGCCGTGCTGGCCGGGGCCGTACTCGCGGCGATTCACGGGGCTCTTCGGGCGGCCCCAGATATTCTCACCCATACGGCGGTCGAGCTTATGCTTCGCCGCAATGCGCTTGCTCATGTAACGCTGATCCCGTTGTTACGTTCTTCGGATTGGATCGCGCCCCTCCTCTGTGGCCCGTGGGATCAACAATCCCCGAACCACTGACAGGCCCGCCGGCGCGCTGCCGGCAAAGCCACGGGTGCAAATGCCAAATACCATTCCGCCGGTCGGGAGGTCCCGGCCAGCGAAGTGCAGGCTTCTAAGGGGACCGCCCGGCAAAGTCAATGCACCGGCGGCCTTGCGGCAGCTTCCGGGCGTCTTCCGGCGGCCGGACACTTCCACTAGCCTATCCCGGTGCCACCAAATAGGACACTCCATGCGCCTGCTCGTCTTCCAGCACGCCGCCTCCGAACACCCCGGCAGCTTCCGCGACATGATGCGGGCCGACGGCTTCCATTGGGACACGGTGGCGCTGGACATGGGCGAGGCCATCCCCTCCCCCGCCGGATATGACGCGCTGATGGTGCTGGGCGGTCCCATGGATGTGTGGGACGACGACATCCTTCCCTGGCTCCGCGCGGAAAAGGCTTTCATCCGCGACTGGGTGAATGCGGGCCACCCCTATCTCGGCATCTGCCTTGGCCACCAGCTCCTCGCGGACGCGCTCGGCGGCAAGGTGGAGAAGATGGCGCGCCCGGAAGTGGGAATATGCGAGGTCGATCTCACGAGCGAGGGGCGCGCCTCCCCCCTCCTGGCCGGGTTCGACAGCCGCTTTCCCACGCTGCAATGGCACGGCGCCGCCGTCACCGTCGCGCCACCCGGCGCCCGAATCCTGGCCGCGAACGACCATTGCGCCATCCAGGCGCTCCAGATGGGACCGCGCGCGTTCGGCACGCAATACCACGTCGAGGTCATCGACCGCACGGTGAGCGACTGGGGAGCCATCCCCGAATACAGGGCCGCGCTGGAATCCGTCACCGGCCCGGGCGGGCAGGAGTGGTTCGAGCGCGCGGCGGCCGACCACCTGGCCCAGCTTCAGGCGGCGGCGCGGCTGCTCTACAGCAATTTCAAGACAGCCGTCTCGTAAACGCGGCGCCTATCCGCCGCGCAGCGCCACCAGCACCTTGAGGCCGGGATAGCCGTCGGCGGGCTGGAGACCGGCCCGTTCCTGGAAGGCGCGCACCGCACGCATGGTGCCGGTGCCCACGCGTCCGTCCGTGCCGCCCGTGTCAAAGCCCGCTCGGGTCAGGCGCACCTGGATTTCCTGGATCTCGGCAAGGGTCAGCGTCCGCTCGCCGCCGGGCCAGGGCGTCACGAAGGGGCCCTCTCCCACCACGCGATCGCCCAGGTGGCACACCGCCAGGGCATAGCTGGAGGAGGGATTGTAGGACCGCACGGCATAGAAATTCGGCAGCAGCAGCAAGGCCGGGCCGCCGGGGCCACCGGGCAGCCACAGGCGTGCTTCGGCGTCGTAGCCCGATAGCGAGCCACCCTCCACCGTGGTCACGCCCCGCGCGCCCCAGGCGTCCAGCGCCCGCCAGGTGCGGTTGTCGGCCAATTGGGTGTCGAAGCCCTCGGGCAGGCGCGCCTCGAAGCCCCAGGGCTCGCCGCGCCGGTACTTCCCACGCTTCACGAGATAATTGGCGGTGCCCGCCAGGGCGTCATCAGGGCGGCCGAAGGGCGAGATGCGCCCGTTGCCGTCGAAATCCACGCCCATATTGAGCCAGACTTCGGGCATCCATTGCGTGTGGCCCATGGCGCCGGCCCATGAGCCGACCATCTCATCGGGCGTGCCCCAGCCGCGCTGGACGATCACCAGGGCGTTCAGAAGCTCGGTTTCCCAGTATTTGCGGCGGCGCGGCTCTCCCCAGGCCAGGGCCGAGAGGGAGTTGAAGACCGGCTTCATGTGCTGGGGATTTTCCACCACCTGTCCGAAGGCGGATTCCATGCCCCAATAGCCGAGCATGATGCGCCGATCGACGCCGAACTCGTTTTCGATGCGCGCGAACAGCGACGCATATTGCGCCGCCTTCTGCTGGCCGGTGGTGATGCGCCAGTCGGACACGCGCCGGTTCAGATATTGCCAGACCTCCTCCTGAAATTCCGGCTGCGCCTTGTCGGCGGCATAGACGGACGTGTCCGGCACCACCTGCCGCATCACGCCTGCATAGACGTCATCGCTGATGCCGCGCGCCGTCGCCCGCGCCTTGAACTTGGCGACCCAGGCCTGGAAGGAGAGGTTGGAACTCTGCGCAAGCGCGGAACCGCCGAAAGCGGCGACCGCCCCGGCCCCGGCAAGGCCGGTTAGAAACGCGCGGCGGCTCGGTGCGTGCGGCCCGTACCCCATCAGGAGGCGATCCTCGGGCGCTCGGGCAGGATTTCGGAACTTTCGACGGACCGCTCCAGCAAGGCGCCCACGAGACGGGCGTCCAGCGTTTCGCCGGTGGCCGCCAGGAGAACCGGCTTGGGGCTGGAGGCCCGCGTGGTGGGGCCGATCAGCGAGGCCACGCGCCGGGCGATGGCGGGCGCGGGGTCCACCCAGGTCACCGGCCAGGGCGCGAGGCGCTTCAGGCGATCGAGGATCAGCGGATAATGGGTGCAGGCGAGAACCACCGTGTCGGTGCGGCCGCCCTCGGCCCGGACGAAGCAGGGCGCGATCTCGGCACGGATGTCGGCATCGTCCACGGGATCGCCGTTCATCACCGCCTCGGCGAGGCCGGCGAGCCGGTCGCTGGGCACCAGGGCCACGTTGCAGGTGCTGGCGAAGTCGCGGATCAGCGCCGCCGTATAGTCGCGGCGCACCGTACCGGGGGTCGCCAGCACGCTGATGTGTTTTGAGACGGATGTCGCGCAAGCCGGCTTGATGGCCGGCACCGTGCCCACGAAGGGAATGGCATGCTGCGCCCGCAGCACCGGCAAGGCGAGCGTGGAGGCGGTGTTGCAGGCGATCACCACGAGGTCCGGCCGGTAGCGGGCGATGAGCCCGTCCATGACCTCGGCGACGCGCGCGGTCAGCGCGCTCTCGCTCCAGGCCCCGTAGGGAAAGGCGGCGGTGTCCGCCGCATAGACGAAGCGCGCGTCCGGGCGGACGCGGGCGACCTCGCGGAAGACGGAAAGACCCCCGAGCCCGGAATCGAACACGAGGATGGTAGGCGAGCGTAGGTCGACGGACGGCACGGCGGGATGTCTCTCAGCCGAAGCAATGGCACGGGTCATGATCTATCCTCGTCCCCTGGGCGATATTGTGTCCGCCCCGGTAAAGGAAACATGAGCGCGGGACTTATCCCTGACGTTCGGGAACCCGGAGCACCAGCCCGTCCATCGCGGGCGTCAGCGTGATCTGGCAGGACAGGCGCGAGGACGGGCGCACGTCGAACGCATAGTCCAGCATGTCCTCCTCCATGGGCGCGGGGTCTCCCACCGCCGCCTGCCACGCTTCATCCACATAGACATGGCAGGTGGCACAGGCGCAGGCGCCGCCGCATTCCGCGTCGATGCCCGGCACCCGGTTCTTCACCGCCGCCTCCATGGCGGTGGCGCCGGCGGGCGCCTCCACGGTGCGTTCCGCGCCATCGAAGGAAACGAACGTAATGCGAGGCATGAGGGAAGAATGTCCTGTGGTCCGGGCGTCCCTATAGCGGCTTCGCACCGATAAGACGAGATCGCGGACGGTTCGCCCGTTAACGATATCTTCACAAGTGCGGCAGGGGGCGGTTTCAATGAGTCCCCGCTCAAAGGTAGGATGCGGCAAGGTAAATAAACTCTTGCCGGATTGTATGCGCAGCCCCTGGGCGCGCGGAACCCGGCGAACGAAACCGTGCGGCACGGCCGCACCGGGGCGACGAGGCGAACATGAAGCAACCGCGTAAGATCCAGGATCCGACCGAGGCGGCTCTGTCGGCCATCCAGGAGGCTCTGTCGCTCCAGATGGACAATCCGGATTCCGCGCCTCCCGCCGAGGAGCGCGCCGCGCCCCCAACGATGACCGGCAGACTGTCGGCCAGCTCCTCAGCCAGCTTCAGCGCCGCTCCTCCGCCGCGCCCTATTGGTGGGCGGCGGGCTTCGCCATCCTGTGGCTCGGCTTCGGCGCACCCTACGTCATTGCCACGCAGAAGGCGGCCTTCACCGGCGTGTCCGGCATGGACGCGCTGCTCGCCTCTCCGGCCCTGCTCGCCATCCTGGCCGGGCTGATCCTTCCCCCCATCGCCTTCTTCGCCCTGGCCGCCGTGGTGCGCCGTTCGCGAGACCTCCAGCTCATCGGCCGCTCCATGACGGAAGTGGCGCTGCGGCTCGCCCAGCCGGAATCGCTCGGCACCGACGCCGTGGTGACGGTCGGCCAGGCGGTGCGCCGCGAGGTGGCCGCCATGGGCGAAGGCCTCGACCGCGCCATCGCCCGCGCCGCCGAGCTTGAGACCGTGGTCCGCAACGAGGTCTCCATCCTGGAGCGCGCGTATGAGGACAACGAGATCCGCATCCGCCACCTGATCGAGGAGCTTCAGGGCGAGCGCCAGAACATTCTGGCCCACACCGAGCGGCTGCGCGAAGGCATTCTCGATGCCGAGAGCATGCTCTCCACCGAGGTGCGCGACGTGGCCGACCGGGTGCAGGACAACGTGTCCGCCGCCCTCGACCGCGTGAACGACATGCTCACCCAGCGCGGCACGGAACTGACCACGGCGCTCAACAGCGCGGGCGACACCGTCGCCGAAAACCTCAGCGCCAAGAGCAGCGACCTCATCGATCGCCTCCAGACCATCGGCTCGACGCTGGAGGGGAACCTCGCCCGCGCGTCCGATACCCTCGCCACCACCATGAAGACCCGCACGGACGAGCTGAGCGCCAGCCTGCTCTCCTCCTCCACCGAGGTGGCGGTGCTCATCTCGCGTTGGAGCGAAGAAGTCGCGACGGGCGCCGAGATCAACCGCGCGGCGGTGGTGGAGGCCCTCGAGGCCAACAGCGCCCGCTTCTCGGACGACATCGCCGTGCGCGCCAGCGAGATCACCTCGGCGTTCCGCGATGCCGGCGAAGGCATGGTGCAGGACTTCTCCCAGCGCGGCGGCGACCTCGTCCGCAAGATCGAGGCCACCGGCACCCGCGTCGGCGAGACGCTGGCGGTGCATGGCGGCGACCTTGCCGACCGGATCGAGGCGGCGGGCAACCGCATCCACGACGCCGTCGCGGTGCATGGCGAGGATCTCCAGGTGCGGCTTGCCGAGACCGGCGAGCGGCTCACCGAGGCCCTGTCCCGCAGCGGCCAGGACGTGACCGCCTCCCTGCTCCAGAAGGGCGACGAGATCGCCGAGGCGCTCGCCTCCGCCGGCGCGGACCTGTCCGACCGCCTGGGCGCGGTGGGCCTGGAAGTCACCGAATCCATCGGCGCCCGCGGCGTCAGCATCACCGAGGCGTTCGGCGAGACCGCCGAGGAGGTGCTCGCCTCCATCGGCGCCAAGGGCGACGCGCTCAGCGACATGCTGTCCGAGCGCCTGCGCAGCATCGAGGAGACGGTCACCGTCGACGGCGCGAACCTCGCGGAGCGCCTGGGGCACGACAGCCAGCTCATGGCCCAGGCCGTGCGCCAGGGCGTCGAGACGCTCGACTCCAGCCTGCGCCAGCATGCCCCGGCCCTGGTGGATGGTCTCTCGCTCCAGATCAACGTGCTCAACGAAAGCCTCCAGGGCACCCTGGCGGGCCTCGACCAGCGGCTCGACACCACGGCGGAAGCCTTTACCGGCGCCATCGACACCCGCCTCACCCAGGTGGAGCGCACCGTCGAGACCCGCACCCGCGCCCTCGCCGACACCCTCGCCCAGCGCGCGGGCCAGCTTTCGCAGGCCCTCGCCAGCGGCGTGCAGGCCACGGGCGAAAGCGTCGATCAGGCGCTCGCCACCATCGACACCTTCTTCAGCACCCGTGCGGACGTTCTCACGGCCAATCTGGATGCGCGGTCCGGGCAGATCGCGGAATCGGTGACGAAGGGCGCCCAGGCGGCCACCGACAACCTCGACCAGGCGCTGGCGACCATCGACGCCTTCTTCAGCACCCGCGCCGACGCTCTCACGGCCAATCTGGACGAGCGGTCCAGCCGCCTGGCGTGGTCCATCAGCTCCGGCGCCCAGACGGCGAGCGACAGCCTCGTCCAGGCGACGTCCAACCTGGAGACCCTCTTCACCGAGCGCGCCAACAGCCTCACCGCCGCGCTCGATGCGCGCTCCGGCGAGCTGGCCCGCTCGCTCTCCGACGGCGTGCAGTCGGCCGGGTTCGGCGTCGATCAGGCGCTGGCCTCGCTGGACGGCCTCTTCGCCGACCGCACCCGCGCCATCTCGGACCTCCTGTCCCAGCAGTCGGACCGCTTCGACGCGACCCTGTCGCAGAGCACGCAGTCCATCAGCGCCATGCTGGACAACCGGGCCGAACAGCTCGGCGCGACCCTCGGCTATCGCGCGCAGAGCGTGGGCGACATGCTGAGCGCGCAGGCCCAGGCCCTCAGCGACACCCTTTCCGCCCGTGCGGAGGACGTGGGCGCCCTGCTCACCGAACGCACGGACTATGTGGGCGGCACCCTCTCGGCCCGCGCCCAGGAGATTGCGGACCAGATCGACCACCGCGTCTCGCGCATCGAGGATCTCGTCGCCAACCGCCTGGAAGGCGTCTCGGCGGCGCTGGAGGTGCGCGGCACCGCCGTCACCCAGAACCTCATCGGCAAGGTGGAAGCGGTGTCCACCCGCCTGCGCCAGGATGCGGCGCAGGTGGAGACCACCCTCTCCGGCCTCGCGCAGAATGTGGGCCAGACCCTCAGCGGGCAGGCGGACGCCATCTCCCTGGCGCTCACCGACCGCCTCCAGGAACTGACCGACGCCATCGACGGCAAGAACGCGCTGTTCCTCTCCAGCCTCCAGGAGGCCGCCTCCCGCACCGCGTCCGAGATCGCGGCGGCCAATGCGTCCGTGAAGGGCGACGTGGACGCCATGATCCAGCGGATGGGCGACACGGACAGCTCGTTCAAGCAGGCCATGGGCAGCGTGCTGGCGGCGCTCGGCCATTTCGAGACCGGCTTCGCCGATCAGGTCCAGGCGCTGCAGGAGAATGCGCGGGCCCTCAACAATTCCGCCGCTGGCACCGTGGGCCAGCTCGGCATCGAGGTGGACAACCTGCGCGCCCTCAGCGACGGTGCGCTGGCGGAAATCGGCTCCCTGACCCAGCGCTTCGAGGCGCAGGCCCGGGCCGTGCTGGAAAGCTCGCAGGCCTTCGGCCAGACCAACGCCCAGGTGGAATCGGTCCTCGCGCAGCGCAAGGCCGCCATCGACGCCCTCGGCCAGGACCTCTCCCAGCAGGCGCAGGACCTGGAGGCCCGGCTCTCCACCTTCCAGGGCATGCTGGAACAGTCCTTCCTCGCCGCCCAGAGGCGGGCGCAGGACATCTCCAACACCGTGGTCAATTCCGCTGCGAACACCAACAAGGTGCTGGAGACCCAGTTCGAGCAGGTGCGCAACGCCTCGGCGGCCGAGCGCGAGCGCATGGGCGAGCTGCTGCGCGCCTCCTACCAGGACTCGCTCGGCGAGGTGAATCGCCTGTTCGAGGAAACCGGCCGCCGCTTCTCCGAAGTGTCGCGCCAGTTCAAGGGCGCGGCCGGCGACGTGCAGCGCTCCATCGAACTCGCCCGCGAGGAGATGAAGAAGGGCATCCTGGAACTGCCCGCCGAGACCGAGGCGACCGCCGCCTCCATGCGCCGCGCCGTGGCCGAGCAGATCAAGGCGCTGGCCGAGCTGAACGAGATCGTCGCCCGCCAGGGTCAGGCGATGGACGTGTCCGCCGCGCCAGGTCGCATCTTGACCCGCGAGGCGCCCCGCACGGCCCCGGTGGAGCGCCATGTGGAGCGTCACGTGGAACGGGCGGCTCCCGCCGCCGAGCGCCTGCCCGAGCGGCCGGTGGAACGTCCGGTGGAGCGCGCGCCCGTCGAGCGGCCTCCGGTCGAGCGGCCCGCCCCGGCCCGTCCGCGCCCCGAGGTTCCCGCCGCCCCGACGGCCCAGGG
>JACESF010000067.1 GCA_013911975.1 Hyphomicrobiales bacterium
CGCCATTACGTGGTATGGTAGGCCATGACGACACCTTCCAAGACCCGAAACCCGTCCTCCAGCGCCTCGCGCTCTTCCCGCAGGCGGGAGGTCTTGGCGCGCGTGGCTTCGAAATCCAGCCGGTACAGGTCCATGGCGCGGGCCGTGGATTCCTCGATCAGGCGGCGGCGCTCGCCGCTGGAGGACGGGTTTCGGGTCTTGGAAGGTGTCGTCATGGCCTACCATACCACGTAATGGCGGCCGGTGGGCCGGCTCTTCGTCCGGTCTTTTCGCGGGTCAGCCCGGCTTTTCAGGAGCCTGAAAAGAAAAAGGCTCCGTCTCGGCGAGACGGAGCCTTCCGCTTTTGCTTCCGGACCTTCTCACGCCATTGCCAGTACATCCGTGGTCAATGGCGGATAAGGATCACGCGGCCTGGAGGTTTCCGGCCGAGCTCTTTCCGGACCGGGCGTCACGGACGAGTTCGAACTGGATCTTCTGGCCTTCGTTCAGGGACTGCATCCCCGCGCGCTCGACGGCGGAGATGTGCACGAACACATCCGCTCCGCCTTCGTCAGGCTGGATGAAGCCGAAGCCCTTGGTGGTGTTGAACCATTTGACGGTTCCGGTGGCCATGGCGAATTCCTTTCAGTCGCATAGAGGTGCCTCGCCCGGAGGACCGAGCGAAACGATAGTTAGATATTGAAAGGAGGAATTGCCGGATGCGCCATGCACATCGGAGAAGATCAACCGTCCAAAATCAGGCGAGCGCAACATAGGCAGGAATTGTGTTGATGAGAAGGCCCCCGCGGCTTTCTTTTCGCGCGGGGGTTTTTCTTCGCCGGAACGGCCCGTGAAAGCGAGCGCCGGACAGGGTTTCGGGCGGAAAGCTTCAGACGCCCGCCTCGGGCAGGCCGGCGCAGTCCGGGGCGCCCGAAAATGCGCTAGGCGCTCCGCCGCACCCGTCCCCAGGCCATGGCGGCGAGGAACATCCCCGTCATGATGAGCACGATGGTCGGGCCCGGCGCGCTGTCGAGGAAGAAGGAGAGGTAGACCCCGCCCAGCCCCGCGCCCACCGAGACCGCGACGGAGGCAACCAGCATGGCGCCGAAGCTGCGGGTGAGCAGGAAGGCCACCGCGCCCGGCGCGATCAGCAGGGCGATGGCGAGGATCAGCCCCACCGCCTTCAGCGCCCCCACGATGGTGAGCGAGAGCAGCGCCAGAAGCCCGTAATGCAGCACATTCACCGGCAGGCCCGAGACCTTGGCCTGCACGGGATCGAAGGCGTGCAGCACCAGATCGCGCCATTTCAGCAGGATGAGGCCGGTGGCGATCAGCGCGATCAGCCCGCTCTGCCAGAGGTCCGCATCCTCCACGCCCAGCATGTCGCCGAACAGGATGTGGTCGAGATGCACGTCCGAAGAGATGGCGGTGTAGAGGACGAGCCCCAGCGCGAACATGCCGGAGAAGACCACGCCCATCACCGTGTCCTGCTTCACCCGGCTGTTGGCCTTCAGGTAGCCGGTGGCGAGCGCGCAGCCCATGCCCGCCGTGAACGCCCCCGCCGCCAGCGGCGCGCCGAGGATATAGGCCAGCACCACGCCCGGCAGGATGGCATGGGCGATGGCGTCGCCCATGAGCGACCAGCCCTTCAGCACCAGGAAGCAGGAGAGCAGCCCCGTGGGCACCGCCACCAGCACCGAGATGAGCAGCGCGTTGCGGATGAAGTCGAACTGGAGCGGATCGGTGAGCGCGCTCAAGCGGGCTCCTCCCGCAGCGCGGCGGCGGCGCGGCGGCGGGCCGCCAGGATGCCGTGCTTGGGCGCGAACACGAAGGCCAGGAGGAAGATCAGCGTCTGGAGCACGCCGATGATGCCGCCCGTGGCACCGTCCAGGAAATAGGAGGCATAGGCGCCGAAGAAGGCCGTGCCCGCGCCGATGGCGATGGAGAGAAGGATCAGGCGGGGGAAGCGGTCGGTGAGCAGGTAGGCGGTGGCGCCCGGCGTCACCACCATGGCCACCACGAGGAAGGCGCCCACCGTCTGGAGCGCCGCCACCGTGCAGGCGGAGAGCAGGGTGAAGAAGACGACCTTCAGCAGGGTCGGGTTGAGGCCGATGGTGCGCGCATGGCTCTCGTCGAAGAAGGTGACCATCAGGTCCTTCCATTTCAGCGTGAGCACGGCGAGCGAGACGAAGCCGATGATGGCGAGCTGGAGCGTGTCCTCGGGGGTGATGGCGAGCACGTTGCCCAGGATGATGGTCTGGATGTTCACCGAGGTGGGCGAGAGCGACACCAGGAACAGGCCGAGCCCGAAGAAGGAGGTGAAGATCAGGCCGATGATGGTGTCCTCCTTCAGCTTGGTGCGCTGGTTGAGGAGCAGCATCGCCCCGGCCGCGAGGCCACCGGAGAAGAAGGCGCCGAGCGCGAAGGGCAGGCCCAGCATGTAGGCCCCCGCCACGCCCGGCACGATGGAATGGGAGAGCGCGTCGCCGATGAGCGACCAGCCCTTCAGCATGAGGAAGGCCGAGAGGAAGGCGCACACCGCCCCCACCAGGGCGGAGACCCACATGGCGTTCAGCATGTAGCCGTAGGAAAACGGCTGGGCGAGAAGCTCCATCACGGATGGTGCCCCTTCGCCGGCTCGCCATCCGCCTCCAGCAGCAGCGGGCGCTCCTCGTCGGAGAGCAGGGCCACCTGCCCCGCGCCCTCGCCGAAGATCATGTGCCGCAGCACCCCGCCGAAGGCCCGCTCCAGATTGGCGCGGGTGAACACCTGGGAGGTAAGCCCGCAGGCGAGCACTGTGCGCTTCAGCAGCACGGTGCGGTCGCAGAAATCGGGGATGGAGCCGAGATCGTGGGTGGAGACCAGCATCACCCGGCCCTCGGCGCGCAATTCCCGCAGCAGGGTGATGATGGCCGCCTCGGTCTTCACGTCCACGCCGGTGAAGGGCTCGTCCAGCAGGATCACCCGGGCGTCCTGGGCCAGCGAGCGGGCGAGGAAGACGCGCTTCTTCTGGCCGCCCGACAATTCGCCGATCTGCCGCTTGCGATAGTCCGCCATGCCCACGCGCTCCAGCGCGGACGCCACGGCCGCATGGTCGGCGGGGCGGGGCATGCGCAGCATGTTCATGTGGCCGTAGCGGCCCATCATCACCACGTCTTCCACCAGGACCGGGAAGCTCCAGTCCACTTCCTCGCTCTGGGGCACATAGGCCACGAGGTTGCGCTTCAGGGCCTTGGGCACGGGCAGGCCGAGGATGGAGATCTCCCCCCGGCTCGCGGGGACAAAGCCCATGATGGCCTTGAACAAGGTGGACTTGCCCGAGCCGTTCACCCCCACCAGGGCCGTGATGGTGCCGGTGGGGATGGCGAACGAGGCGTCGGTGAGCGCGGTGTGGCCGTTGCGGTAGGTGACGGTCACATGGGCCGCGCGGATGCCCTCCCCGCTTGTCTCGTCGTCCGGGACCGCATGGGCGTTCATCACTTCGCCTCCTTGCCGGTGAGGCCGTCGGCGATGGTGGAGGTGGTGACGGTGAGCAGGTCCAGATAGGTGGGCACCTCGCCATCCGGCGGGGAGAGGCTGTCCACATAGAGCACGCCGCCATAGCGCGCGCCGGTCTCGCGGGCCACCTGCTTGGCGGGGTCGGCGGAGACCGTGCTCTCGCTGAACACCACGGGGATCTTGTCGGCCTTCACCGCGTCGATCACCTTGCGCACCTGCTGGGGGGTGCCCTGCTGGTCGGCATTGATGGGCCAGAGATACAATTCCTTCAGGCCGAAATCCCGCGCAAGGTAGGAGAAGGCCCCCTCGCTGGTGACGAGCCAGCGCTTGTCGGCGGGCACCTCCCCGATGCGCGCGCGGATCGGGCCGATGGCGGCCTTGATCTTCGCCTTGTAGGCCTCCGCGTTGGCGGCATAGGTGGCGGCGTTGGCCGGGTCGGCCTTCGCGAAGGCATCGCGGATGTTGTCCACGTAGATCAGGGCGTTGTCCGGCGACATCCAGGCGTGGGGATTGGGCTTCCCGTTATACGGCCCCTGGGTGATGCCCATGGGCTGGATGCCATCGGACACGACGACGCTCTGGGCGTTCTTCAGCCGCCGGAAGAACTTCTCGAACCACAATTCGAGATTGAGGCCGTTCCACAGGACGAGGTCGGCGTCCTGCGCCTTCACGAGGTCGCCGGGGGTGGGCTGGTAATTGTGGATCTCGGCGCCGGGCTTGGTGATGCTTTCCACCACCGCCGCGTCGCCCGCCACGTTGCGCGCCATGTCGGCGATGACGGTGAAGGTGGTCACGGCCTTCAGCTTCGGCTTCTCCCCCGCCGGAGCAGCGGTCCCCTGAGCCAGCACCGCCCCGGGCGCGAGGCCCGCCGCCAGCGCCATCGCCACCAGACCCGCCGCCACCGTCCGCCGCCCGATCATGCCGCCTCCTTGGGGGGTGCGCATCGCACCTTGGAATGCTCTTGAGAATGAGTTGCAAGAAACAATGACATGAGGCCCATGCAGATGCAACTCATTTGCAGAAGCGGAAACGCCGCCGCACGGCAGGCCCGACCGCCCCGCCTCGGCGGACGCCGGAAGGCGCCGGCCTGGAATCGGGGGCCGCCGGGCGCGGCCCGGGCGCCCCGGGCGTCACCGGCCGCCGCGCAGCAGGTCGGCGGAGCCGCGCACCACCTCGGAAATCTGCATGAGCTGCTTGGTGAGGGGGCTGGTCTTGCGCCAGACCATGCCGATGGTGCGGGATGGCTGCGGGTTCCCGAACCGCGCCACCGACACGGAGGCCGAGCGCGTCTCCAGGTCCACCGCCATTTCCGGGATCAGGGTCACGCCGATGCCCGCATCCACCATCTGCACCAGGGTGGAGAGGGAGCTGGCCTCCAGGAAGTCGCGCGGCATGGCCCGCGTGTCCGCGTTGCAGAAGGAGAGCGCCTGGTCGCGGAAGCAATGCCCCTCCTCCAGCAGCAGCAGGCGCATCTCGCGCAGCGCGTCGGGGGGCGGCACGGGCAGGCCCTCGTCCGCGCCGGGGCGCACCAGGACGAAGCTCTCCGTGAAGAGGGGGATTTCCACCAGGGCGGGCTCGGACACCGGCAGGGCGATGATGGCGGTATCGAGCCGCCCGTCCTCCAGTTCCTGAAGCAGGCGCGGGGTCTGCGTCTCCCGCACATGGATGTCGAGGCCCTCGTAGCGATGCCCCAGGCCGCCCAGCAACGTGGGCAGCAGATAGGGCGCCACCGTGGGGATGACGCCGATGCGCAGCCGCCCCATGAGCATGTCGCCCGAGGCCCGCGCCAGGTCTCCCAATTCGTCCACCGAGCGCAGGATGTTCCGGATGCGGGGGGCGAAATCCTCCCCGAAGCTGGTGAGGCGCACCTGCCGGGCATTGCGCTCGAACAGCTCGGTTCCGACCTCCCGCTCCAATTCCTTGATCTGCATGGAAAGCGCCGGCTGCGAAATGCCGCACGCCTCCGCCGCGCGCCGGAAATGCCCGTGCCGGGCCAGCGCCTCGAAATAGCGGAACTGCCGCAATGTCACGTTCTTCATAATTTTAGCTTATCACGGCAATCAGTAAATCGGAATTAATCTAATGAAGGAGATTTGCTAAGAGGCCTCCGGGTGGAGTTCGCGGCCGATCGACGGTCGCGAACGCCTCGCATGGATCGGAGGGGAAGATGAACGCGAAGACCGAAGGCAGCACGGGGAAATGCCCTGTGGCGCACGGCACCGGCGGAACCCAGAATCGCGACTGGTGGCCGAACCAGCTCCGCGTGGACCTGCTGAACCAGCATTCCGCGAAGTCCGACCCGCTGGACGCGGCGTTCAACTACCGCGACGAGTTCAAGAAGCTCGATTATGAGGCGCTGAAGAACGACCTGCGCAAGCTGATGACGGATTCGCAGGATTGGTGGCCCGCCGACTTCGGCAATTACGGTCCCCAGTTCATCCGCATGGCCTGGCACAGCGCGGGCACCTACCGCCTCGCGGACGGGCGCGGCGGCGGCGGCCGCGGCCAGCAGCGCTTCGCCCCGCTCAATTCCTGGCCGGACAACGTCAATATCGACAAGTCGCGCCGCCTGCTGTGGCCGATCAAGAAGAAGTACGGCCAGAAGATCTCCTGGGCCGACCTCATGATCCTCACCGGCAACGTGGCGCTGGAGACCATGGGCTTCCGCACGTTCGGCTTCGCCGCCGGCCGCGCGGACACCTGGGAGCCGGACCAGGACGTGTTCTGGGGCTCGGAGACCGGCTGGCTGGAGCATCGCGCCCTCGACAAGTTCCCCGCCCCCCTCGGCGCCACCGAGATGGGCCTCATCTATGTGAATCCCGAAGGCCCGAACCGCGACGGCGACCCGCTCTCGGCGGCCGCCTTCATCCGCGAGACCTTCGCCCGCATGGCGATGAACGACGAGGAGACCGTCGCGCTCATCGCCGGCGGCCACACCTTCGGCAAGACCCACGGCGCCTCGGCCGAGTCCCACAAGGGCCCGGATCCGGAAGCCGCCCCGCTGGAGGCCCAGGGCCTCGGCTGGGCCAGCAATTACGGCACCGGCTTCGGCTCCGACGCCATCGGCTCCGGCTTGGAAGTCACCTGGACCCAGACCCCGGCCCAGTGGAGCAACTTCTTCTTCGAGAACCTGTTCAAGTACGAATGGGTGCAGACCCGCAGCCCCGCCGGCGCCATCCAGTGGGAAGCGAAGGACGCGCCGGACGTCATCCCGGACGCGCACGATTCGTCGAAGAAGCACAAGCCGACCATGCTCACGACCGACCTGTCGCTGCGTTTCGACCCGGTCTACGAGAAGATCTCCCGCCGCTTCCTGGAGAACCCGCAGGCGTTCGCCGAGGCGTTCGCCCGCGCCTGGTTCAAGCTGACCCACCGCGACCTCGGCCCGCGCTCGCGCTATCTCGGCCCGGAAGTGCCGCGTGAAGTTCTGATCTGGCAGGATCCGGTCCCGGCCGTGGACCACCCCCTGATCGACGCGGCGGACGAGGCGGAGCTGAAGGCGAAGATCCTCGCCACCGGCCTGTCCGTGGCCGAGCTGGTGGGCACCGCCTGGGCCTCCGCCTCCACCTTCCGTGGCGGCGACAAGCGCGGCGGCGCCAACGGCGCGCGCATCCGCCTCGCCCCGCAGAAGGACTGGGAGGTCAACCAGCCCGAGCAGCTCGACAAGGTGCTGAAGGCGCTCCACCGCGTGCAGGGCGAGTTCAACCTCAACGCCACCGGCGGCAAGAAGGTGTCCCTGGCGGACGTCATCGTGCTGGCGGGCAATGTGGGCGTGGAACAGGCGGCGAAGGCGGCCGGCCATGACGTGGCCGTTCCCTTCTCCCCCGGCCGCACCGACGCCTCGCAGGCGGAGACGGACATCGAGTCCTTCAAGTGGCTGGAGCCGGCGGCCGACGGCTTCCGCAACTACCAGAAGACCGGCATCCCGGTTCCGGCGGAAGTGGCGCTCATCGACAAGGCCCAGCTCCTCACGCTGACCGCCCCCGAGCTGACCGTCCTGGTGGGTGGCCTGCGCGCCATCAACATCAACGTGAACGGCGCCACCCACGGCGTGCTCACCGACAAGCCCGGCACGCTGACGAACGACGTGTTCGTCAACCTGCTGGACATGGGCACCCAGTGGAAGGCCGCGCCGGACACCACCGACCTCTATGAAGGCCGCGACCGCGAGACCGGCGCGCTGAAATGGACTGGAACCCGCGTGGACCTGGTGTTCGGCTCCAACTCCATCCTGCGCGCGCTGGCGGAGGTCTATGCCTCGGCGGATGCGCAGGAGAAGTTCCTGAAGGACTTCGTGGCGGCCTGGACCAAGGTGATGAACCTCGACCGCTTCGACCTCGCCTGACGAACCCGACCTCCCGGCCGCCGCCCACACCGGCGGCGGCCGGGATTTCCCCTTCAATGGGGGCGCAGGGGGATGGGGCCTCGCCTCCATCGCCCGGCCACAATCCCTGGCCATCCTGCCCGCCTCACCGCCCGGGGGACGACCCTCGGTGCCGCCCGTTTCCCAGGACGACCTGGCTCAAGCCAAGGTGCCGGAAATGGCGTGGATTCTGCTGGTGTGCGCCGGCCTGCTCGAAATCGGGTGGGCCTATTCAATGAAGAAGTCGGACGGCTTCACCCTCCTCCTCCCCACCCTCCTCACGCTCGTCGCCATGGCGGCCAGCTTCGGCCTGCTGTCCGTGTCCATGCGCACGCTGCCGCTGGGCACGGCCTACACCATCTGGACCGGCATCGGCGCGGTGGGCGCCTTCCTCGTGGGCATCACGATGCTGGGCGAGGCGGTGACGCCGCTGCGCCTCGCGGCGGCGGGATTGATCGTCTCGGGCATCGTGATCATGAAGATGGCGAGCCCCTCCTGACGGGGCGGCTTGCCTACCCCACCAGCCAGCCGATGGCGAAGGCGTTGGCGATGTCGATGAAGAAGGCCGAGACCAGAGGCAGCACGATGAAGGCGCGCGGCGCGGCGCCGTGCACCTTCGTCACCGCCGTCATGTTGGCGATGGCGGTGGGCGTAGCGCCGAGGCTGATGCCGGTGAAGCCGGCGGAGAGCACCGCCGCCTCATAGGTGCGCCCCATGGCCGGGAACACCACGAACAGGATGTAGAGCACCGCTGCCAGGGTCTGGAGCGCCAGCACCACGGCCAGCGCCACGCCGAGCCCGCCGATGGTCCACAATTGCATGCTCATGAGCGACATGGAGAGGAAGACGCTGAGCGAGAAATCCGACACCAGCGCCAGGGCGCGGGTGCGGGTGGGCCAGGAGAGGCGCGGCAGAAGGCGCGGCACGGTGTTGGTGAGCACGATGGCCACCAGCAGGCACACCACGAACAGGGGCAGCTTCACCCCGGTCCGCTCCACCACGTCTTCCAGCAGGAAGGCGATCAGCACCACCACGTTCAGCACCAGCACCGTGCGCATGAGGCTCACATGGCTCACGTCGTCGGTGACGGTCGCGCCCGGCTTCTCGTCCGGAAGGCCCATGACGGGCGCGGTGTCCACCGGCCCCTGGAGCGTGTTGCGGGCGATGAGGTAGCGCGCGATGGGCCCGCCCGCGAGGCTGGCGATGACGAGGCCGAGCGTCGCCACCGCGATTCCCACCTCCATGGCGCCGCCGAACCCGGTGCGCGCCGCCACCACGGGCGCCCAGGCGATGGTGGTGCCGTGGCCGCCGATGAGGGACGCGGAGCCCAGGAAGGCGGTGATGCCCGTGGGCAGGCCGAGCGCGGCGACGCTGCCCACCGCGATGGCGTTCTGGATCACCAGATAGACCAAGGTCAGCGCCAGCAGCACCACCAGCGGCCGCCCGCCGGAAATGAGATCGCCGAGCCGCGCGTTGAGGCCGATGCCGGTGAAGAAATAGAGCAGCAGCATGTCGCGGGCGTCGAGGTCGAACACCACTTCCAGGCCCCACAGCCGGAACGCCGCCAGCGTCGCCAGGGCCGCCAGCAGGCCGCCCGTCACCGCCTCGGGAATGTTCCATTCGCGCAGCTTCGGAATGGCCCGGTTGAGGCCCGTCCCCACGAAGAAGACCAGGATGGCGATGGTGAAGGTGAGCAGGCCTGGAACTTCGAGGCGGGTCATGGGCGCGCGTATCTCCTCGCCGGGACCGGCGGCGGGCCGTCCCTGCCGCGACTATAAAGACCACGCGCCGGAAGGCGAGCACGGGATACCGCCCGCCCCGCCCTTGCCGTCCCGCGGTGCCGCTCCTCTCTTGCCGCCCCGCCCTTGCCGCCCCGCTCTTGCCGCGCCATCCCGCCGGGGCGCTTCCCACCCCTCACCCTCCGTGTTAGTGACTGACTCGTCAGTCACTCATAACGAGGCGGTTCCGCCATGAACGATAAGCCGCGCCGGGCAAGGCCCGCCAAGGATGAGGCGGAGCGCGCGGCGCGGCGGGCGCAGATCCTCGGCGCGGCCCTCGACGCCTTCTCCCGCGAGGGCTACGGAGCGACCCGCCTGGAGGACGTGGCCCGCGCGGCCGGCGTCGCGAAGGGCACGCTCTATCTCTATTTCCCCCATAAGCAGGCCCTGTTCGAAGCCATCGTGACCGAGCGCATCTCGCCTGTGCTGCTGGATGTGAGCGCCCTGGTGCAGGCGTTCCCGGGCGACACCCGCGCCCTGTGCGGGCTCATGGCGGACATGCTCATCACCCGCATCGTGGAGGGGCCGGGCCAGGCCATCCTGCGCCTGATGATCGCCGAGGGCCCCCGCTTCCCGGACCTCGCCGCCTTCCATTACCGCGAGGTGGTCTCGCGCGGCGTCGCCCTGGTGCGCGCCGTGATGGAGCGGGGCCTCGCGCGCGGCGACATCACCAGCGACGCGGCGGTGCGCTTCCCGCAGATGGTGTTCGCCCCCGCCATGACCAGCGTGGTCTGGAACGCCCTGTTCGGCCATTTATCGCCACTGGACGTCCGCGCCTTCGTCTCGGCCTATATGGACGTGCTGCTGCGCGGCCTGGGGGACGGGTCCGCGGCGGCGGGCAAGGGCGGCGCGACATGAGGGGGCATCCCATAATCCGGCTGTCCCGGGCGCTGCTCCCCGCGCTCGCGGCCGTGCTTCTTCTGGCGGCGTGCGACCGGACGCCCGAAGGCGAATTCACCGGCTATGTGGAGGGCGACCTCCTGTTCATCGGCCCGCAGGAAGCAGGGCGCGTCACCGGCCTGCCGGTCGCCGAAGGCAGCAGTGTCACGTCAGGCGCGGAGCTGGCCCGGCTGGAGGACGATGTCCAGAAGGCCGACCTCGCCGCCGCCGAAGCCGCCCTCGCCGAAGCCAAGGCGCGCCTCGACAAGGCCCGCGCCGCCCAGCAGCGGCCCGAGGAAGTGGCCATCCTGGAAGCCGGCGAGCGCCGCGCCAATACCGCCCTCGACCTCTCCCGCATCGAGCTGGAACGCCAGAAATCGCTCGTGCCCAAGGGCGCTTCCTCCCAGGCGAACCTCGACACCGCCCAGCACCAATACGACCAGAACCGCGCGAGCCTTGACGAAATCCGCCGCCAGATCGACGTGGCGCGCATCGCCGCGCGGGACGAGGACATCGCCGCCGCGCAGGCCGCGCTGGACCAGGCCCGCGCCAGCCGCGACGCGGCGCAGGTGCGGCTCGACCGCCGCCGCCTGGCGACGCCCGAGGCGGGCCGCGTGCAGACGCTCTATTACCGGGTGGGCGAGCTGGTGCCCGAGGGCCGGCCGGTGGTCTCCGTCCTGCCGCCGGGGCTCGTGAAGGTGGTGTTCTTCGTGCCGGAAGCGCTGGTGCCCAAGGTGGCGCCGGGCACGGCCGTCGCCGTCTCGTGCGACGGCTGCCCGCCGCTGTCGGCCCGCGTCACCTATGTGGCGGACGCGGCGGAATATACCCCGCCCGTCATCTACAGCCGCGAGGAGCGAGCCAAGCTGGTCTATCGGGTGGAGGCCAAGCCCGACACGCCCGCCGACGCCCGCCCCGGCCAGCCGGTGACGGTGCGCCTGGACGCCCGGCCGTGACCGACGGCGCGGCGGACATCGCCATCGAGGTGGAGGGGCTGCGCAAGCAGTTCGGCACCCATGTGGTGGTGGACGACCTCACCATGCGGGTGCGGCGGCGCCAGATCTACGGCTTCCTCGGCCCCAACGGCTCGGGCAAGACCACCACCATCCGCATGCTGTGCGGCCTGCTGACCCCCGATGCGGGGCGCGGCACATGCCTGGGCTACGACATCCGCACGCAGGCCCGGCGCATCCGCGCGAAGGTGGGCTACATGACCCAGAAATTCTCGCTCTATGCCGACCTCTCGGTGCGCGAGAATTTGGAATTCGTCGCCCGCCTCTACGGCGTGCCGAAGCCCGAGGCCGCCGCCACCGACGCCATCGCCCGCCTGGGCCTGGAAGGGCGGGGCAAGCAATTAGCCGGCGAATTGTCCGGCGGCTGGAAGCAGCGGCTCGCGCTCGGCGCCTGCATCCTGCCCCAGCCGGAACTGCTGCTGCTGGACGAGCCCACCGCCGGCGTGGACCCGCAGGCGCGGCGGGAATTCTGGCGCGAGATCCACGCGCTCGCCGCCGAGGGGCTCACCGTGCTGGTCTCCACCCACTACATGGACGAGGCCGAGCGCTGCCACGAGATCGCGTATATCGCCTATGGCCATCTGCTGGCGCAGGGTCCGGTCGCGGACGTGATCGCCGCCTCGGGCCTCACCACGGTGACGCTGGAGGCCACGGGCGCGGGCAATACCGGCCCCGCCATGGCCGCGCTCACCCGCGAGCTGGAGGCGCGGCCCGGCATCGACATGGTGGCCCCGTTCGGCACGCGGCTGCACATTTCGGGGCGCGACCCGCAGGCGCTTGAGGCCGCCCTCGCCCCGTTCCGGGCGCGGCCCGGCCTCGTCTTCCGCGCCGACGCCCCCACCCTCGAAGACGTGTTCATCGACCTGATGAGCCGCTCCAAGGACAATATGACATGAGCGCCGGGGCCGTGATCGGCGGGGGATTCCTGCGGCGGGTCGGCGCCATGGTGGTGAAGGAATTCATCCAGCTGCGGCGCGACCGGGTGACGTTCGCCACCACGATCATGATCCCGCTGCTGCAGCTGGTGCTGTTCGGCTACGCCATCAACACGACGCCGCGCAACCTGCCCGCCGCCATCCTCGCCCACGAGAACACCGACGCCACCCGCGCCATCGTCGCCGCCCTGAAGAACACCGCCTTCTTCCAGTTCACCCGGCTCGCGGCGAGCGAAGCGGACGCGGAGCACATGATCCGCTCGGGCGAGGTGCTGTTCCTGGTGGAGATCCCGGCGGGCTTCGAGCGCAGCCTGCGGCGCGGCGAGGCCCCCGCCTTGCTGGTGGCGGCCGACGCCACGGACCCGGTCGCCTCCGCCAACGCCCTGGGCGCTTTGGACGGCATCGTGCGCAGCGCCCTGAAGCGCGCGCGCTTCGTGGACACGGCGGGCGAGGCGCCGTTCTCCATCACCCAGCACCGGCGCTACAACCCGGCGGGCACCTCCCAGCTCAACATCGTGCCCGGCCTGCTGGGCACCATCCTCACCATGACCATGCTCATCTTCACCGCCCTCTCGGTGACGCGGGAGGTGGAGCGCGGCACCATGGAGAGCCTGCTCTCCATGCCCATCAACCCGGTCGAGATCATGCTGGGCAAGATCCTGCCCTACGTGCTCGTGGGGGTGATGCAGGGGGTGCTGATCCTGGGCGCGGGCATGGTGCTGTTCGGCGTGCCGGTGGAAGGCTCGCTGACGCTGCTGGCGATCGTCACCCTGCTGTTCATCACCGCCAACCTCGCGGTGGGCTACACCTTCTCCACCCTGGCGCAGAACCAGCTCCAGGCGGTGCAGATGACCTTCATGTTCTTCCTGCCCAACATCCTGCTGTCGGGCTTCATGTTCCCGTTCGCGGGCATGCCGGTCTGGGCGCAGTGGATCTCCCAGTGCCTGCCGCTCACCCATTATCTGCGCATGGTGCGCGGCATCCTGCTGAAGGGCGCGACGTTCGCCGACCTCGCGCCCGACATGGCGGCCCTCACGGGGCTGATGCTGGTCGCCATGACCATCGCCGTCGCCCGCTTCCGCCAGACGCTGGACTGAGGACGCCGCAAGCCCCCTCGCCCAAATCCCCTCGCCCAAGCCCCCCCTCGCCCAAGCCCTCTCGCCCGAGCCCGGCTGTTGCCGCGTTCGGTGCAGCAAGGGCGGCGCATCGGGAACGGGCCGGCGGTCAAGCTCGGGTTCGCGCCCCGAACCACCGTCCTGGCCGGGCTTGTCCCGGCCATCCACGCGGCTCCGCCTTGTGGGGGCGAACGTAGAGCCGTGGATGCCCGGGACAAGCCCGGGCATGACGGGTGCGAAGGACCGTGACAGCCGGGGTCTTGGCCGGCGGATTCTTGCATGGCGGATTCTTGGCCGGCGGGGTCTCGGCCGGCGGTCCGCCCTATCGGGCGCGGCCGTAATGGGTCTCGTTGCCGGGATTGCCCACCTGGCGGGTGATGATGCCGTTCTGGGTCGGCGTCACGTCGAACAGGTTGCCCGCGATGAACAGCCTCTGACCCTGCACGTAGCCGTCCACGGGATTGCCGTTCACCGAGGAGATGACCCGGCCGTCCGGAAAGATGTTGAGGTCGATGCGCAGGCGCTGCTGCGGGTTGAAGCCCGCGAACTTGCCCACCATCCAGCCCGGCACGCGGCTGCCGCGGTTGGGCGGCGGTCCATAGCCCGGGCCGGGGCCGTAGCCCTGACCGTAGCCGGGAGGCGGGCCGTAGCCCTGACCATAGCCCTGTCCGTAGCCCTGGTTGTATTGCGCATAGCGCTGGGGCGGCGGCGGGGGCGGATCGTCGTCGCCCGAGGCGGCGGCTGCCGCGATGGCGAGGCCGACGATGGCCGCCGCCGCGATGGCCTCGCCCGCGCCGGAGCCGGACGAGGAGGAGCCCACGGCGAACTCGGCCCGGCAGCCGTCATCCACCCAGATGTAGTGGCGGTCGTAATTCCAGGTGCGCCCCTGGACGCAGGAGGACTGGGAGAGGGTCCGGCTCAGCCGCACCGACCCCGGATTGGGCAGCGGGCACACGGAGCGGCGATTGTTGTAGCTCTCGCAGCGCACGGTCTGCGCCGCGAAGGCGGGCGCCGCCTCCATGCCCACCTGCAGGCTCACCACGGCCGCCACGGCCCCCATCCACGTCCACGAACCCGGCTTCATCACACGTCTCTCCCAGATGCGGGTGCACAGTAGCGCGCGTAGAGGGCGGTAAAATTACGGCACAGCTTCGTCCATCTTTTTTCGCGGTCAGGACGCCGCACCCCGGGCCCGGCTCGCTTGCGCGCGGGGCGCGGGAATGGCGTCATGGCGCCCGATTTTTGCCCGGAGCCGTTTCATGACCCATCCCTTCTCCCTCGCCGGCCGCACCGCCCTCGTGACCGGCGCCACGTCGGGCCTCGGCTTCGAGATCGCCCGGGGGCTGGCGGCGGCGGGCGCGCGGGTGCTGGTGAACGGGCGCGACGCGAGCCGGGCGAGCGAGGCGGCCGCGCGCATCACCGCGCTCGCGCCGGCCGGCACGGCGCAGGGCCTCGCCTTCGACGTGGCGGACCTGGACGCGCTCGAAGGCGCGCTCGCCGGGGCGCCGGACATCGACATCCTGGTGAACAATGCGGGCGCGCGGGACCGGCGGCCGTTCCTGGAGCTGGAGGCCGACGCGCTGCGGCGGCTGATGGACGCCACCGTCATGGGCCCCGCCATCCTGTGTCGCCATCTCGCGCGCGGCATGATGGCGCGCGGCTTCGGGCGGATCGTCAACGTGACCTCCATCGCCGGCCCCCTCGCCCGGCAGGGGGATGCGGGCTACGCCACCGCCAAGGGCGGGCTGGAGGCGCTCACGCGGGCGCTCGCCGCCGAGTTCGGGCCGAGCGGCATCACGGTCAACGCCATCGCGCCGGGCTATTTCCTCACCGCGCCCAATGCCGCCATGGCCGCCGACGCGGGCGTGGCGGACTGGCTCGCGCGCCGCACGTCCGTGGGCCGCTGGGGGCGGCCCGAGGAGGTGGCGGGCGCGGCCGTCTTCCTCGCCTCGGACGCGGCGAGCTATGTGACCGGCCACGTCCTGGCGGTGGACGGGGGATACCTCGCGCATTTCTAAACCATTCGCCCCAAAGGCGGATTGCCGGACCCCCGCTTCCCCGCCTATCACTAAAGGCAGACGGCGGGGGCGGGCGTCTTATGGAACAGGCTGGGCTCAAGACCTGGACGGGGGAATTCGCTTCCCACGACCAGGAGCGGGCATATCGGGTCCATCGGGCCGCGGAGACCTTGCGGCATGCCCGCATTCTCGGCGCGCTGTCGCTCGGCCTGAACCTGCTGTTCCTGCTCAGCGACATGCGGCTGATGGGCACGCCGCACTACGTCACCACCCTCTGGGCGCGCGGCGGCATCATCCTGGTGGCGCTGGGCTGCCTCCTGGCGCTGCGCCGCCCCCAGACCTATGAGCGCATCGAATCGGTCCTGCTCACGGGCGTCTGCCTGACGGGCGTCGGCGTCGCCTTCCTGGTCTCCATCCGCAGCGACGTGGCGCTTCTGGGCACGGTCTTCTACCCGGTCATCGCCTATCTCGCGGTGCCGCTGCGCTTCCGCTGGCGCATCGCCACGGGCATCGCCAGCAGCATCGCGCTGCTGGTGAGCTACATGGGCATCCCCCCCCAGGGCGACACGGCGGTGGGCCTCGCGCTCGCCATGCTCATGCTGAACCTCGTCATGGTGCTGGTGGTGATGCAGTCCAACCGCGAGGGGCGGCTGGAATGGGCCGCGACCCAGGCCGAGCGGATCGCGCGCAAGACCCTGCTCCAGAGCCAGCACCTGCTGGAGCACACCTTCACCGCCGTGCCCATCCCGCTCATCATCACCGACGTGGAGGACGGGCGCATCGTGCGCTTCAACGAGGCGGGCGTGCGCTATTTCGGCGGCCCGCCCCAGGATTTCGGCGTGGAGCAGGTGGGCCCGCTCTACGAGAATCCCACCGCCCGCACCGACTTCCTGGACCGGCTGGCGCGGGAGGGGCGCGTCACCAATTTCGAGACCCGCATCCGGCTCGGCCATGGGGAATTGCGCTCGGTGCTGCTGGCGGGCGCCTTCACGGAGGTGGACGGGCGGCCCTGCGTCGTCACCGGCATCGTGGACATCACGGACCGCCTCGCGGCCGAGCAGAAGGTGCACCACGCCGCCACCCATGACGCGCTCACCGGCCTCATCAACCGCGCCGCCTTCCAGACGAAGCTGGACGAGGTGATCCGCGCGGCGCGGCCGGAGGACGGGCTCCTGGTGCTGCTGCTGGTGGATCTGGACGGGCTGAAGGACGTGAACGACACGCTCGGCCACGATGCCGGCGACGTGCTGCTGGTGGAGACCGCGCGCCGCCTGGAGCATCTGGCGGGCGACCTCGGCGCTGTAGCGCGGCTCGGCGGCGACGAATTCGTCATCCTGTTGCCGCGCCAGCCCTCGGTGCAGGCCGCGCTGGACCTCGCGGACGCCATCCTGCGCGACTTCCGCCATCCCCTGGCCTATGGCGAGCGCACTCTGTCCTGCCGCGCCTCCATCGGCATCGCGGTGTGCCCCTCGGCGGACTATGCGCCGGGCGAGCTGATGAAGGACGCGGACCTCGCCCTCTATGCCGCCAAGAAGCAGGGGCGCAACCGGGCCGTGCTCTATGCGCCCGCCATGCGGCGCGCCATGACCGAGCGGGTGCTGCTGAACCGGGAACTGGGGACCGCCCTCCAGAAGCGGGCCATCGTGCCTTATTACCAGCCCAAGATTTCCCTCGTCACCGGCCGGGTGGTGGGGCTGGAGGCGCTGATGCGCTGGCAGCAGGGCGCCGGAATGGTGGTTCCGCCGGACAAGTTCCTCTCCGCCTTCGAGGACCCGGAACTGGCGGTGCAGATGGGCGACACCATCCTGCGGCAGATCGCCAGCGACGCGCGCGGCTGGCTGAACGAGGGCTGCGCCTTCGGGCGCATCGCCTTCAACCTCGCCTCGGCCCAGTTCACCCACCCCCGCCTCGCCTCCCAGCTTCTCGGCGTGGTGTGGGACGCGGAAGTGGAGCCGCGCCATTTCGACGTGGAGGTGACGGAGACGGTGTTCCTCGGCCGGGACAGCGAATACGTGGCCCCCATCCTCGACGAACTCTATGCGGCGGGCATGCGCATCGCCCTCGACGATTTCGGCACCGGCTACGCCGCGCTCACCCATCTGAAGCAATTGCCCATCGACGCGGTGAAGATCGACCGCAGCTTCGTGGCCCATATCGACAGCGACCCGTTCGATTCCGCCATCGTCTGCGCGGTGATCGAGCTGGGCAAGAATCTCGGCCTGCGCGTCATTGCCGAGGGGGTGGAGACGCCGTCCCAGGCGCGCTTCCTGCGCGAGCGGGGCTGCGAATACGCCCAGGGCTATCTCTACGGCCACCCCATGCCCGCCGAGGCCATGACCGCCTTCCTCCAGCGCGAGACCGGCGAGCGGGCGGCCGCGCGGGTGGCGGATCTGTGGGCCTGAACCGCCCGGCGGCACCCGCCGGGCCTTGCTGCGCCTTGTGGGCGCCACGCCCCGATGCTATGCGGCGCGGATGACCGCGAGCCTCCAGACCCACATCCGCAACTTCTCCATCGTCGCGCACATCGACCATGGCAAGTCCACCCTCGCCGACCGGCTGATCCAGATCACCGGCGGGCTGTCGGAACGCGAGATGACGGACCAGGTGCTCGACAACATGGACATCGAGCGCGAGCGCGGCATCACCATCAAGGCGCAGACCGTGCGCCTCTCCTACAAGGCCAAGGACGGGCAGACCTACACGCTCAACCTCATCGACACGCCCGGGCATGTGGACTTCGCCTATGAGGTGAACCGCTCGCTCGCCGCCGTGGAGGGCTCGCTGCTGGTGGTGGACGCCTCCCAGGGGGTCGAGGCGCAGACGCTCGCCAACGTCTACCAGGCCATCGACAACAATCACGACATCGTGCCGGTCCTCAACAAGATCGACCTGCCCGCCGCCGAGCCGGAGAAGGTGAAGGCGCAGATCGAGGACGTGATCGGCCTCGACGCGTCGGAGGCGGTCGGCATCTCGGCCAAGACCGGGCTCAATGTGGACCAGGTGCTGGAAGCCATCGTCACCCGCCTTCCCGCCCCCACCGGCGATCGCAAGGCGCCGCTGAAGGCGCTGCTGGTGGATAGCTGGTACGACACCTATCTGGGCGTCGTGGTTCTGGTGCGCATCATCGACGGCGTGCTCAAGAAGGGCATGCGCATCAAGATGATGCGTGCGGACGCCGCCTATGACGTGGACCGCGTGGGCGTGTTCACGCCCAAGATGGTGGCCATGGAGAATCTCGGCCCCGGCGAGATCGGCTTCCTCAACGGCTCCATCAAGGAAGTAGCCGACACCCGCGTCGGCGACACCATCACCGAGGAAAAGCGCCCCTGCGCCGAGGCCCTGCCGGGCTTCAAGCCCGCGCAGCCCGTGGTGTTCTGCGGCCTGTTCCCGGTGGACGCGGCGGAGTTCGAGGACCTGCGCGCCGCCATGGGCAAGCTGCGCCTCAACGATGCCAGCTTCTCCTTCGAGATGGAGACCTCGGCGGCGCTCGGCTTCGGCTTCCGCTGCGGGTTCCTGGGATTGTTGCACCTGGAAATCATCCAGGAGCGGCTGGAGCGCGAGTTCAACCTCGACCTGATCGCCACCGCCCCCTCGGTCATCTACGAGATGGAGATGAACGACGGCAGCGTGATCGAGCTGCACAATCCGGCGGACATGCCGGATGTGGTGAAGATCAAGGAGATCCGCGAGCCCTGGATCCGCGCCACCATCCTCACGCCCGACGAGTATCTCGGCGCGGTGCTGAAACTCTGCCAGGACCGGCGCGGCAACCAGATCGAGCTGACCTATGTGGGCGCGCGCGCCATGGTCACCTACGACCTGCCGCTGAACGAGGTGGTGTTCGACTTCTACGACCGGCTGAAGTCCATCTCCAAGGGCTATGCCTCGTTCGACTACACCATCACCGACTATCGCGAGGGCGACCTCGTGAAGATGTCGCTGCTGGTGAACGCCGAGCCGGTGGATGCGCTCTCCATGCTGGTGCACCGCTCGCGCGCGGAATTCCGCGGCCGGGCCATGTGCGAGAAGCTGAAGGACCTGATCCCCCAGCATCTGTTCCAGATCCCCATCCAGGCCGCCATCGGCGCCAAGATCATCGCCCGCGAGACCATTCGTGCCCTGCGCAAGGACGTGACCGCCAAATGCTATGGCGGCGACATCTCCCGCAAGCGTAAGCTTCTGGACAAGCAGAAGGAGGGCAAGAAGAAGATGCGCCAGTTCGGCAAGGTGGAGATTCCCCAGGAAGCCTTCATCGCCGCGCTGAAGATGGACGATTGAGGGGGCCCATCGGGTCTGCCGCGCCGCAGCACAACTTCAGCTTTACCCTCAACGCTTAAATGAGGCAGACTTATCCGGGCGGGCCACGTCCCACATGGATATGGATGCACATCATGGCGACGTTCGAAGTCTATAAGGACAAAGCCGGCGAATTCCGGTTCCGCTACAAGGCGTCCAATGGCGAGACCATGTTCGCCTCGGAAGGCTACAAGGCCAAGGCCTCGGCGCTGGCGGCCATCGAGTCCATCAAGAAGAACGCGCCGGACGCCAAGGTGGACGACAAGACCAGCGGCTGACCCGCGGCAGGCGCCTACGCGCCGGCGCCCAATCGCCGCACAGCCACATAGACACCCCCCGCCACCACCAGCGCCGGCACCGTGGAGCCGAGCCCGGGCAGCCACGCGGCGATGAGGTGGAAGACTGCGATGCCCACTACCCACGCGGCGACGCCCGCCGGGTTCCAGCCGCCCGCATACCAATAGGCGCCGCCCTTGCGGTCGATATCCTGCGTGGCGACCGCCCGGCGGCGCACGAGGAAATGATCCGCCAGCACCACGCCGAACAGCGGTGCGAAGACCGAGCCGATGAGCAGCAGGAAGCCTTCATACTGGGCCAGCGGCAAGGCAAGCGCGATCATCGTGCAGACGATGCCGAAGCCCGCCGTCAGGAGCGGCACCCGCCCCGGCGTGAGCGTGGCGGCGGAGACGGCGGCGGAGTGGATGTCCGCGAAGGCGTTGTCGGTCTCGTCCAGCAGGATGAGCAGAAGCGCGAGCCCGCTTCCGGCCGTGGCCAGCGCCGCCACCAGCGACACTTCCCCGGCCGCGAGGCCATAGGCGGCGCCCAGCGCGTAGAACCAGACATTGGCCACGAAGAAGCCCAGCGCGCTGCCCCGGAACATGGCGCCGGAGCTGCGGCCGAAGCGGGTGTAGTCGGCGATCAGCGGCAGCCAGGAGAGCGGCATGGCCACCACCAGGTCCACGGCGCCGCCGAAGCTCATCTCCCCCGTGGCCGGGCGGGAGAACAGGTCGGCGAGATCGTAGGTGGCGAGCAGGCGCCAGGTCAGCCACAGGGCGGCGGCCAGCAGCAGCCACAGGCCATAGGCCCGCAGGAAGCGCCGCACGAAGGAGACCGGCCCGAGCACCGCGATGGTGGTGGCGAGCACGCCGAACAGAAGAGTCCAGGCGGCCGGGGCCGAGATGCCGAAGGCGGACTTGGCGAGCGCGTCCGCCGCATCGCCCATGACGATGATCTCGAACGATCCCCAGCCCACCAGTTGGACCACGTTGATGACCGCCGGCACGGACGCGCCGCGCACGCCCAGGGACGGCCGCAGCATGGCCATGGAGGCAAGGCCCGAATCCGCCCCCACCACGCCCGCCAGCGCCAGGAGCACCACGCCCAGAACCGAGCCCGCCAGGATGGCGCCCAGCGCCGCCCCGAGGCTGAGCGCGGGGGTGAGCAGCGCGCCCGCCTGGAGCACCAGAAGGCCGATGCCCAGGCTGAACCACAGCGCGAACATGTCGCGCGCGGTGAAGACCCGGCGCGCGGGGGAAACCGGGCGCAGGGGATCGTAGGTGGCAGCTTGGTCCAGGGGGGTCGTCGTGTCGGCGCTCATGGGTCACGTCGCGGCGCGGGAGGTAGGATCTCCCCTTGCCCCCGGACGGGCGGAAAGTCGAGCCTTTCCGCTTAGATCGGAGCCGCTCCAGCCTTTGCCGGGCAACGACGGGGCGGCGTGATGGGGGCGGCGTGATGG
>JACESF010000068.1 GCA_013911975.1 Hyphomicrobiales bacterium
CCCCGAGCCCGGAAGCCATCCCCCTCGTCATCGCCCATGAGGACGCGGCCCTCGTGGTGGTGGACAAGCCGGCGGGCCTCGTGGTGCATCCCGCGCCCGGAAACTGGACCGGCACGCTGGTCAACGCGCTGCTGCATCATTGCGGGGACAGCCTGTCCGGCATCGGCGGCGTGCGGCGGCCGGGCATCGTCCACCGCCTGGACAAGGACACATCAGGCCTGCTGGTGGTGGCGAAGACCGATGCCGCCCACCAGGCACTCGCCGCCCAGTTCGCGGACCATGGCCGCACTGGCCACCTGGAGCGGGCCTATCTCGCCTTCGTGTGGGGCGTGCCGGATGTGCGCGGCACGGTGGATGCGCCCATCGACCGCCATCCGGGAAGCCGCGTGAAGATGGCGGTGCGCGAGAGCGGCCGGGAAGCCATCACCCATTGGCGCCGGCTGGAGATCTTCGCGAGCGCCGCCGGGGAGCCGGTGGCGTCGCTGGTGGAATGCCGCCTGGAGACTGGCCGCACCCACCAGATCCGCGTGCACATGGCCCATCTGGGCCACCCGCTTTTGGCGGACGAAGTCTACGGCACCGGCTTCCGCACCAAGCTCGCCAAGCTCCCGCCCGACGCCCGGGCGGCGCTGGAGCGGCTCGGCCGGCAGGCGCTGCATGCCGCGCGGCTCGGCTTCGAGCATCCGTCCACGGGGAAGGTCATGAGCTTCGACAGCAAGCTCCCGGAGGACCTGGAGGCCCTGCGCCGCGCGCTCGCATCGACGTGACGGGATCAAATCTATCGCAGGGCCGTTGCAATCTATATGCTTCGCCATCGCGGTCGGCGTTTAGCGGCCGCTGATGCGGCTGCCGCGAGCGGGGCCGCGAGGGAAGGAGGCCGCTCATGGCCCAGTCGAACCATATGCCCCTGCCCTCCGCGGAAGGCGGGCTGACCCGGTATCTGGAAGAGATCCGCCGGTTCCCCATGCTGGAACCGCAGGAAGAATACATGCTCGCCAAGAGCTGGCGCGAGCATGGCGACCGGGATGCCGCGCACCGCCTCGTGACGAGCCATCTGCGCCTCGTGGCGAAGATCGCCATGGGCTATCGCGGCTACGGCCTGCCCATTTCCGAAGTGATCTCCGAGGGCAATGTGGGCCTCATGCAGGCCGTGAAGCGGTTCGAGCCCGAGAAGGGCTTCCGCCTCGCCACCTATGCCATGTGGTGGATCCGGGCCTCCATCCAGGAATATATCCTGCGCTCGTGGAGCCTCGTGAAGATGGGCACCACGGCGGCGCAGAAGAAGCTGTTCTTCAACCTGCGCAAGGCCAAGAGCCAGATTTCCGCCCTGGAGGAAGGCGACCTGCGCCCCGACCAGGTGAAGCAGATCGCCACCAAGCTGGGCGTGTCCGAGCAGGACGTGGTGGACATGAACCGCCGCCTGTCGGGCGACGCCTCGCTGAACGCCCCCCTCCGGGAGGACGCGGACGGCGGCGGCGAGTGGCAGGACTGGCTGGTGGACGACCACGAAAGCCAGGAAAGCACGCTGGCCGAGCACGAGGAGCTGGAGAACCGCCGCTCCGCGCTCGCCGGGGCGCTGTCGGTGCTCAATGATCGCGAGCGCCGCATCTTCGAGGCGCGCCGCCTGTCGGACGAGCCGGTGACGCTGGAGGAGCTGGCCTCGGAATTCGGCGTGTCCCGCGAGCGCGTGCGCCAGATCGAGGTGCGGGCCTTCGAGAAGGTTCAGAAGGCCGTGGTGGACCGCGTTCGGGCGCTGGAGGCGCCGGAGGTCGAAGCGGTCTGACCGCCGGCGGGGTCGCCGGACCGGGTCGCGAAATCGGGCCGCCCCGCGGGGGCGGCCGGTGCGCCGCTCAGGCGGCGATGGCCAGCATCTTGCCGACTTCCTGCACGAGGTCGCGCAGGTGGAAGGGCTTGGAGAGCACTTTCGCCTCGCAGGCGGCCTCCATGTCCGCATTGAGCGCGACCGCGGCGAAGCCGGTGATGAACATCACCTTCAGGTCGGGGTCCAGCTCCGTGGCGCGGCGCGCCAGCTCGATGCCGTCCATCTCGGGCATCACGATATCCGTCAAAAGAAGCTCGAACGGCTCCTCGCGCATGCGCTCATAGGCCGACCGGCCATTGTCGAACGAAGCCACCTGGTAGCCGGCATTCTGAAGGGCCTTCACCAGGAAACGGCGCATGTCGTTGTCATCTTCGGCCAAAAGGATCTTCGACACGCTGTCTTCCTCATATCCATGCGCGCCGCCCGGCCGTGCGGGGATCTCGGCGCATCCATAGGCTTCTTGCCCCATAACGGGTAAATTCAGAGTGAACCCAATCGCCTCTTCACAAGGCGGGTGCGCCTTGCGCATCATATAACCTGCCGCGCCAGCGCCCGAAGGATCCCGCCTCCCGTGACCGCCTGCCTCGCAGATTCCATCGATCCGCCCTTCGAGATCCTGGCCCCGGACGACATCCTGGCGCCGTTCATCTTCAATTCCCCCCATTCCGGGCGCATCTATCCGCGCGCCTTCGTGGAGCAGGCGCGGCTCGACTTCGGTGCCCTGCGGCGCTCCGAGGACAGCTTCGTGGACGAGCTGTTCGCCGATGTGGTGAGCGCGGGCATGCCGCTCATGCGGGCGCTGTTTCCCCGCGCCTTCCTGGACCTGAACCGCGAGCCTTACGAACTGGACCCGCGCATGTTCGACGGGCGGCTTCCCGCCTTCGCCAACACCCGGTCCATCCGGGTCTCGGGCGGGCTCGGCACCATCGCCCGGGTGGTGGGCGATTCCCAGGAGATCTACCAGCGCCGCCTCACGGTGGCCGAGGCGCTCGAGCGGATCGAGGCCTATTACAAGCCCTATCACCAGGCGCTGCGGCGGCTCATCACCCGCACCCAGCGGCGGTTCGGCATGGCTGTGCTGGTGGATTGCCATTCCATGCCGTCAGGTCCCATGCGCGAGGACGGCGCCCGCGCGGACTTCGTGCTGGGCGACCGCTACGGGACGAGCTGCTCCCCGGTCATTCCCGACCTGCTGGAGCGGGAGCTGACCGCGCTCGGCTATCTGGTGGTGCGCAACAAGCCCTATGCGGGCGGCTACATCACCGAGCATTACGGCAATCCGGGCTCCGGCCTGCATGCGGTGCAGATCGAGATCAATCGCGGCCTCTACATGCACGAGGCCACCTATGAGCGGGCCGCCGCCTTCTACAAGGTGCGGGCCGACCTCGCCGCCGTGATGGGCCGTCTCGTGGCCCTGGGGGACGAGCATCTCATGCCACCCCAGGCTGCGGCGGAATAGACAATCTCAATCAGACGAAAAACGCGCCTTGCGTTTTTCGAATAGCAGATATACGAATTTGCGGACGGCGCGCTTGAAGCTGAAGCGAGCGCCTCGTCGGAGCGTTTCGGACGCCCAAAAAAGAAAGGGGCCGTCCGCAAGCGAACGGCCCAAGTCTAGGGAGGAAACGCCCAAGGAGGGCAGCGACACAGCGACGCCAATCGCCATGTCGCAATGCAGCAATAGCCCATTGCGGCGCCGAAAATCAAGTGGTTGTTTGTCGCATTTTTCGTTTTCCGCCTAAGTCCATGAAAAATAACAATTTTATTTTCAGCCCCAACGCATGGCGCAGCCGTGCGGGGCTCCCCCGGCCACATCGTTCCACCGCACGCACCGCAAAACTCCTGCGGCGCGGCTAGAATCGTCCGGTTTCCGCCTCCAGGGGAGGCCAAGGACGGCAGCGCAGCGAAGGACAGGGCAGCCCGTGCGGATGCATCGCGGGCCGGGATCCGACGAAGGCCTGAGTTTAGGGGGGAATGGCGCTCGACGCCGAACAAGGGCCCAGCAAGGGCCCGAAAAGAAAGGGGCCGCTCGGGTAAGACCGGAGCGGCCCAAGTCTAGGGAGGAAACGCCCAAGGAGGGCAGCGACACCGCGAGGCGGTGCCGCGCCCTAACAATATGGGCGCGTCGCGAGAGGGCCACAAGGCAGGCAACGGCTGATATTTTATGCACGCCCGCCTTTTCATCACGCCTTGAAAATCAACCGCTTGCCGTGCCCTCGCTCACACAAAGGGCGCCCACGCGCCTCCGCTTGCCCGCAGATGCGCCGACCGGCGGGCGATGCACGCCCCTTCGCCGGGGACAGGGGCCCGTGATCCGGCCGCTCCGCCGCACCTCGCCTCCGGTCCTCGCCCGCACGGACGGTTTCTGCGCGCAGCGCTTCCCTCCCCTCGCGCGCCGGGTTACGACGCGGCGGGACGCGCGGCACGCGCCGCGCAACCCGGAGTGAGGAAAGCCCGCTTTCCGCCGCGAGGCGGGAGGGGATGCGGAGATGCCCATGACCCCCGTCGCCCTGGATGATTTCGTCCATACGCTCGCAACCGTCTCCGGCGAGGCGATCCTGCCCTTCTTCCGCACCTCGCTGGGGGTGGAGGACAAGAGCCGGGGCCGCGCCTTCGATCCCGTGACGGCGGCGGACCGGGCGGCGGAGCAGGTCATGCGCCGCCTCATCACGCAGCATTTCCCCGAGCACGGCATCATCGGCGAGGAATTCGGCGACGAGCGCCGCGACGCCCCCTATGTGTGGGCGCTTGACCCCATCGACGGCACCAAGTCCTTCATCGCCGGCATGCCCGCCTGGGGCACGCTGATCGGCCTGCTGAAGGAAGGCACGCCCGTCTACGGCATGATGCACCAGCCCTTCATCCGGGAGCGTTTCTTCGGCGACGGCGCCACCGCGCGCTACCAGGGCCCGGCGGGCGAGCGCATGCTCCATGCCCGCGACTGCAAGGGGCTGGAGGACGCCATCCTCTTCACCACCTCCCCGCTCCTCATGGACGCGCCCGACCGCGCCGCCTTCCAGCAGGTGGAGAGCCGCGTGCGTCTCTCCCGTTATGGCGGCGACTGCTACGCCTATTGCATGGTGGCGGCGGGACTGGTGGACTTGGTGATCGAGACGGGGCTCCAGGACCACGACGTCATCGCGCTGGTGCCCATCATCGAGGGGGCCGGCGGCATCGTGACCAATTGGGAAGGCGGCTCGGCCTCCGAGGGCGGGCGGGTGGTTGCCGCCGGCAGCCGCGCGGTGCATGCCGCCGCGCTGGACCTGCTCGCAAGCAGCGCGAAGGCCTGAGACGGCGGCCGCGCCCCACCGGGAGGCTTGACGTGATCCTGCACCACCTGTCCCTCGGCTCCAACGACCTCGCCCGCTCCCGCGTCTTCTACGACGCGGTGCTGGGCGTGCTCGGGCTGCGGCTGCTGAATGCGGACGACCAATCCCTCGACTACGGAGCCGCCACCTGGTTCTTCAGCCTGGAGCGGCCCGTGGACGGCGCGCCCGCCACGCCCGGCAACGGCAGCCATGTGGCCTTCGCGGCGGAGTTCCGCGCGCAGGTGGATGCGTTCCACCGCCTGGCCCTGGAGCATGGCGGCACCGATGCGGGCGCCCCGGGCCTGCGCCCACACTACGACCCGCATTATTACGGCGCCTTCGTGCGCGATCCCGACGGCAACAAGCTGGAGGCCGTCACCTTCTCTGGCCAATAGGCGCGGAGGCGGTTCAACCGGACGGGATCAGGGTCTCGGCGCCCGGAATGAAAGCGTCGAAGGCCGCCCAGAACTGCGCCCGGATCGGATCCACCTCCATGAGGATCTCGTGCCGGGAGCCGGGGATGATCACGTGCCCGCCGGCGATGAGGCGGGCGGACAGATGCTCCACTGCCCGCGCGGAGACGATGCGGTCCCGCCCCGCCCCCACCAGCAGGAGCGGCTGGCGGATGCGCCGCACCGCCTCGGGATCGGCCAGCTTGTCCATGATGTCGAAGGCCGCCGCGAGCCAGGAAATGGTGGGCGCGCCGAGGCCCAGCCCGGGATGCGCCCGCACCATGGCCGCTGCCAGCTCATAGCGCCGCGCGTCGGAGGTGACGGGATTGGTGGCGAAGGGGCGCTCGGTGATGGCGCGATGGGTGCCGCCGGGGATGAAGGCCCAGCCGAACGGCCCGCGCAGCGTTCGCGAGAGGACCCGCGCCGCGCCGGTTCCCGCGCCGAGATTGAGCGCGAGCATGGGGGCGAGCAGCACCATGCGGTCGAACCAGCGATGGCCCTGGAGCACGCTGTCGAGCGCCACCACCGCGCCCATGGAATGGGCCAGGACGAAATGAGGCGCAGGGCAGTCGGGAAACAGCACCTGCCGCACGAAGGCGGCGAGGTCGGCCTGATAGTCCTGGAAGCTGCCCACATGGCCCTTGAGCGGATGGCGCAGCAGACGTTCCGAGCCGCCCTGCCCCCGCCAGTCGAAGATGGCGGCCGCAAATCCCCGCGCCGTCAGGTCGCGCACCACCTCGTAGTATTTTTCGATGAATTCGGTGCGCCCGGAGAGGATGGTCACGGTGCCCCGCGACGGGACGCCCGGGTCCGCCGGCCAATGGGCGTAGCGCAGCTTCACGCCATCGACGGTGCGCAGGAACCCCGCCCGGCCGCGCGGCGGCGCCGGATCGTCGGGTGTCTCGCACAAGGGGAGATCGGTGGCGGACGAGGCCAGGGACATTGGGCGAAATTCTTGGCTAAGAGTCTCGGACGAGAGTCTCGGATGCGGATCTTGGCTGGAGGATTATGCCGCCCGCGTTCCCGCAGGCTTACACATTCGCGCCTGGAGGGGCAATGCGCCGGCGCAGGACGCGCGCCCGCCTCAATAGCGCTTTTCCGCGAAGCCGATCACTTGGACGCCGCTGATCTCGCCGGACACCGCGTCCACCACCAGCCGCACCCGCTCGCGCCGGGGGCCGGTGGCCTCGCACACATAGGTGCCGCCCCGCAGGTTGAGCGCGCTGATGCCGGTGAAGCCGCGCATCTTCAGCGCCGCCTCCAGGGCCTGCGGGGTCATGGCCTGCGCGGTCATGGCGCCGGGATCGGATGCGGGGCCGGCAACGAGGTCGTAGGTGGAGGACAGCCCCGCCATGGCCCGTCCGGTCTCGGTGGAGCGGAACGGAGTGCCGAGCGTGACGCCGGTGGCCTGGGTCCCCACCACCTGCGCGGCCACCTGCGCGCCGAACATCCAGCCGGTCGCGACGCTGCCGAGACAGGCAACGGCGGCGAAGATGACACGGCGCTTGAACCGGCTCGCTTCCACGCGAAGGACCGCCAAGGTTCTGTCCGCCCGAGCAAATCCGGGCCGAGGATTGACGCTGACCGGAAATTATAAGCCTCACTTGTGAACGGTTTCCGCGCGCCCCGTTCAGTCCGAGTTCAGAAAGCGACAAGCCGCTCTTGACGGGTTTGCAGGCTCTTCCCACATGCGGTCCAGGCGCCGGTCTTCGGACGGGGCCTGTGATCGGATCCGGCTTCGGCGGATCCACTTTCCGCATGTCGCTTTAAGGAGGATATGCCATGCGAACCTTTGATCTTGCTCCCCTCTACCGCAACACGGTGGGCTTCGACCGCCTGTTCTCCATGCTCGATTCCGGCAGCAGCGTGGACACCGCCCCCACCTATCCGCCCTACAATATCGAGCGCACGGGTGAGACGGACTACCGCATCACCGTTGCAGTCGCCGGCTTCACGCCCGCCGAGCTCGCCATCGAGTCCAAGGAGAACAGCCTCTCCATCCGTGGCGAGAAAGCCGACGTGCAGTCGGCCGAGCGCAGCCAGGTGCTCTATCGCGGCATCGCGGCCCGCGCCTTCGAGCGGCGCTTCCAGCTCGCCGACCATGTGGAGGTTAAGGGCGCGCGCCTGGAGAACGGGCTGCTGCACGTGGACCTCGTACGCAACGTGCCGGAGGCCAAGAAGCCCCGCACCATTTCCATCTCCACCGGCGAGCCCGCCAATGCGCCCGCTCAGGTGGAGGCGCAGGTCGCCGCCTGACGCGCGACACCGCCAGACGTGAAGACGGAACGCCCCGGCCGCGCCGGGGCGTTTCGCGTTTTGCGCCGGGCCCTTTCGCCGGCCCTTTCGCGCGCGCGGCCGGCTTCCTATGTTGAGGCCACGAAGCGGCCCTGGCCGCCCCCCGCTGCGTGAGGCACCGCCATGTTCATCCAGACCGAGCCGACCCCCAACCCGGCGACCCTGAAGTTCCTGCCCGGGCGCACCGTTCTCGGCGACGGCACCCTGGAGCTGCGCTCCCCCATGGAGGCGGGCCGCTCGCCCCTGGCACAGCGCCTGTTCGAGGTGCCCGGCGTTACCGGCGTGTTCCTCGGCTCCGACTTCATCACCGTCACCAAGGCTGGCGGCGACTGGATGCACCTGAAGCCCGCCATTCTCGGCGCCATCATGGAGCACTTCATGTCCGGCGCGCCGATCCTGTCGGAGGGCGAGGCGGCGGACAATGAGGACGAGGACGAGTTCTTCGAGGAGAGCGACTCGGAACTGGTGGACACCATCAAGGAGCTGATCGAGACCCGGGTGCGCCCCGCCGTGGCCAATGACGGCGGCGACATCACCTTCCGCGGCTTCCGCGACGGCGTGGTGTTCCTCAATATGAAGGGCTCTTGCTCGGGCTGCCCGTCCTCCACCGCCACGCTCAAGAACGGCATCGAGAACCTGCTCCGCCACTTCGTTCCCGAAGTGGTGGAAGTGCGCCCCATGTGACGACCGCCGGGAGAGGCGACGGCGTTTTTCCGCCATCCCCTTCCGTCAGCGCGCGTTTCGGTGGAATGTGGCCGCGGGATTCGGGCTTCCGCGGGCACCATGCATATTCTCGCTCTCGACACGGCATTGACCGCTTGTTCCGTCGCGGTCCTCGATCTTGAGGCGGACAGCGTCGTTGCCGGCGATTCCGTCTTCATGGAACGCGGGCATGCGGAGGCCCTCGTGCCCATGGTGGAGCAGGTGCTGCGGGACGCGCGCCTGACCTTCCAGCAGATCGGCCGCATCGCCGTCACCGTGGGCCCCGGCAGCTTCACGGGGCTGCGGGTGGGCCTTTCCGCCGCGCGCGGCTTCGCGCTCGCCACCGGCAGCCCGGCGGTGGGCGTCACCACGTTGGCCGCGCTGGCGGCACCGTTCCTGGCCTATGACGATTCGCTCCCCGTCCTCGCCGCCATCGACGCGCGGCATGGTCATGTCTTCCTCCAGATGTTCGGCACCGGCGGCCGCACCCTGATCGCCCCGCGCATCGCCTCCACGCGGGAGGCGGCGCGGGCCGCCGCCATGGGGTCCGTGCGGCTGGTGGGCTCGGGCGCGGCGCTCGTGGCCGAGGCCTGGCCGCCCGGCGAGCAGCCGCCCGTCTCCTGCGACGCGCTGGCGGCGCCCGACGTGGCCTGGATCGCCCGCCTCGGCGCGGCGGCGGACCCCGCCACCGCCGAGCCGAAGCCCCTCTATCTGTGCGCGCCGGACGCCAAGCCCCAGGACGGGGCGCGAATCGCCCGGGTATGAGGGGACGATGAGCCTGTTCTCCCGCCTGCTCCCCGGATCGCCCGCCGAACCGCATGTGCGGGATGCGCGGCTGGAGGACGCCCCCGATCTCGCGCGGCTGCACGGGGCGAGCTTCCACCGCGGGTGGAGCACGCAGGAATTCGAGGGCCTGCTCACCGACCGCGCCGCCCATGCCCATGTGATGACGGACGGCCCGCGCGGCGCGCTGCTGGCCTTCGTGCTCTCCCACGTGGTGGTGCCGGAGGGCGAGATCCTGTCCCTCGCCACGGCAGGCGGGGCGCGCAAGAAGGGGTATGCGACACGCCTCCTGTCCCACCATCTCGCCCGGCTCGCCGCCGCCGGCGTGCGGGTGTCGCACCTGGAGGTGGACGCGGCCAACGCCGCCGCGCTCGGCCTTTACCGGCGGCTCGGCTATGTGGAGGCGGGGCGCCGCAAGGGCTATTACCTGGAAGCCGGGAAGACGACCGACGCCCTCGTCATGCGGCGCGACTTCTGAACGGGCGCCCGTCTTGCCGTCGGCGGGCCGGGGGGCCATAAGCGGGCGGACGACCAGCGGCGAAGGAGGCCGGAACCCTTGAGCGGGAAGATCAGCGCGATCGAGGAAGCCTGCCATGCGAAAGGCATGCGCATGACCGACCAGCGCCGCGTCATCGCCCGGGTCCTCACGGATGCCTCGGACCATCCGGACGTGGAGGAACTGCACCGCCGCGCCAGCGCCATCGACGCCAACATCTCCATCTCCACCGTCTATCGCACAGTGAAGATGTTCGAGGATGCGGGCATCATCGCCCGCCACGAATTCGGCGACGGCCGCTCGCGCTACGAGCCTGTGCCCGACGAGCATCACGACCATCTCATCGACCTGCGCTCCGGCCGGGTGGTGGAATTCCGCTCCGAGGAGATCGAGCGCCTCCAGGAGGAGATCGCCCGGCGGCTGGGCTACCGCATCGTCGGCCACCGGCTCGAACTCTATGTGGTGCCCGCCGACGAGACCGAGGAATGAGCACCCCCAACGGCGGCAGCGAACTTCAGTCCATCTTCCGCTCCGCCCCCATGCCCGACCTCGGCCCTGAGCCGGCGCGGGGCGCGGGCCTGCTCGCCAGGGTGCGCATGGGCACGGTCCTGGTGCTGGTGGGGCTCGCGACGCTCATCGGCATGCCCCTGCAATGGCTCTCCCTGAAGCTCGGCCTGCCGACCCGCCGCTTCATTCCCGCCTGGTTCCACCGCATCGTGCTGAAGCTCATCGGCGTGCGGGTCACGGTCCATGGCGCGCCCGCGCAGGGACGCCCGCTCCTTCTCCTTTCCAACCACGCCTCCTGGCTGGACATCTGCGTGGTGGGCTCGCTCTTCCCGATGTTCTTCGTGGCCAAGAGCGAAGTGGAGACATGGCCGGTCATCGGCCTTCTCGCCAAGCTCCAGCGCACCGTGTTCGTGGACCGGCAGCGGCGCAGCGCCACCGGCGCGGTGAACCGGGAGATCGCCGCCCGCCTCGCGGAGGGCGATCCCGTGGTGCTGTTCGCGGAGGGCACCTCCAATGACGGCAACCGCATCCTCCCCTTCCGCACCGCCCTGGTGGGCGCCGTGCGCGACGCCTTCGACGGGGAGCGGCCGGTCCTGGTGCAGCCCATGGCCATCTCCTATGTGCGCCTCCAGGGCATCCCCATGGGCCGCGGCCATCGGCCGGTGGCCGCCTGGACCGGCGACCTGGAACTCGCCCCGCATCTCATGGAAGTGCTCCGCCAGGGCGCCATCGACGTGGAGGTGAGCTTCGGCCATGCCCGGATGCTGGACGGCGGGGCGGACCGCAAGCATGTGACCCGCACCTGCGAGAGCGAGGTGCGCACCCTGTTCGGCGCCCGGCTGCGGGGGCGCGCGCCACCGCCCGGCTTCGCGCCCTGACACGCGCCGACGCAGGCCGTGAGTTTTCAAACGCCGGGTTTGTCAGTAAAACCGGTGGGCGGCGATTTTTCGGACGATTTTTCGAACATGGAGGACGTGCGCGCGAGGTGCGCGGCACGGGCGACACGGGAGAACGAGCACCGGCGTCACGGGATCGTCGCGCCGGTACGCGATGGTGAGGTTGGCAGAACAGGACAGATGGACGCGCCCCGCAAGCTGTATGTGAAGTCGTTCGGGTGTCAGATGAACGTGTACGATTCCCATCGTATGACGGACATGCTGGCGCGTGAGGGCTATGTGGAGACCAGCGAGCCCGCCGAGGCCGATCTCGTCATCCTCAATACCTGCCACATCCGGGAAAAGGCCGCCGAGAAGGTCTATTCGGAGCTGGGCCGCCTGCGCAAATCCCAGGAGGAGACCGGACGTGCCGCCCTGGTGGCGGTGGCCGGATGCGTCGCCCAGGCCGAGGGCGCCGAGATCATCAAGCGCGCCCCCGTGGTGGACCTCGTGGTGGGCCCCCAGAGCTATCACCGCCTGCCGGAACTGCTGGCCAAGGCGCGCGCGGGCGAGCGCGCGGTGGACACCGAATTCCCCCTTGAGGACAAGTTCGACCACCTGCCCGCCCCCTCCCCGGCCGCCACGCGCAAGCGCGGCCCGGCGGCGTTCCTCACCGTGCAGGAAGGCTGCGACAAGTTCTGCACCTTCTGCGTGGTGCCCTATACGCGCGGCTCGGAGGTCTCCCGCCCGGTGGCCAAGATCCTGTCGGAGGCCGAGCGCCTCGCCGAGCAGGGCGTGCGCGAGCTGACCCTCATCGGCCAGAACGTCAACGCCTTCCACGGCACCGGCGCGGACGGGCGCACCTGGAGCCTCGCGGACCTGCTGCATCGCCTCGCCGAAATCCCCGGCATCGGCCGGCTGCGCTACACCACCAGCCATCCCCGCGACATGGGCGAGGACCTCATCGCCGCCCATCGCGACCTGCCCGCCCTCATGCCATACCTGCACCTGCCGGTTCAGTCCGGCTCGGACCGGGTGCTGAAAGCCATGAACCGCAAGCACGGGCGCGACCTGTTCTTCGAGATCGTGGACCGCATGCGCGCCGTGCGGCCGGACATGGCCCTCTCCTCGGACTTCATCGTCGGCTTCCCCGGCGAGACCGATGCCGAGTTCGAGGACACCATGGACCTGATCCAGAAGGTGGGCTTCGCCAGCGCCTTCTCCTTCAAATATTCCCCCCGCCCCGGAACGCCCGCCGCGGACATCGCCGCGCAGGTGCCCGAGCCGGTGAAGACCGAGCGCCTGCATCGCCTCCAGGCGGCGCTCGAAGCCTCCAAGCGTGCCTTCGACGCGAGCTGCGTCGGGCGCACCTTCGACGTCCTGTTCGAGAAGCCCGGCCGCCAGCCGGGCCAGCTCATCGGGCGCTCCCCCTATCTCCAGTCGGTGGTGGTGAACGATCCGCCCGCCGGCATCGGGGAGTTCCTGCGCGTCACCATCACCGAGGCGGGGCCCAACAGCCTTGCCGGGACCCCGGTTTTTTCCGCACCGGCGCGCGGTCGTCCGCTCGCCGCCCTGGAGGCTTGAGCATTGCGCAGATCCGGCGAGAAGGACCGTTCTCCCCCCGCTCCTCAGGCCCCGGCCCGGGCGGCCATCGCCGATCCCTGGGCGACCCAGGGTGAGGACGGGCCCACCCAGGTGGTGCTCGCCTTCGACGACAATCGCCTCGCCACCCAGCTTTTTGGCCATTACGGCCGCAACCTCGCCCTGCTGGAGCGCAAGCTGGGCGTGAAGGCGGATTCGCGCGGCAACCATGTGACGCTGGAAGGCGGCCGCGACGGCTGCGAGCAGGCGCGCCGGGTGCTGGAGCACCTGTACGAGGCCATGAAGCGCGGCCGCGACATCGGCCCCGGCGACGTGGAAGGCGCCATCCGCGAGGCGGTGGCCCAGGGCTCCCTGTTCGATTTCGATCCCTCCGAGACGCGCCAGCATTTCGACGAGATCCAGCTTCGCCGCCGCCCCGTGCGGGCGCGCACGGCCGCGCAGGACGCCTATATCCGCGCCCTCAAGCGCCACACGCTCGTCTTTGGCACCGGCCCCGCCGGCACCGGCAAGACCTGGCTCGCCGTCGCCTATGCCGTGTACCTGCTGGAGCGGCGCATGGTGGACCGCATCATCCTCTCCCGCCCTGCCGTGGAAGCGGGCGAGCGCCTGGGCTTCCTGCCCGGCGACATGAAGGAGAAGGTGGACCCCTATCTGCGCCCCATCTACGACGCGCTGCACGACCTGATGGACCGCGCCTTCGTGGAGCGTGCGCTGCAATCGGGCGAGATCGAGATCGCGCCCCTCGCCTTCATGCGCGGACGCACGCTCTCCAACGCCGCCGTCATCCTGGACGAGGCGCAGAACACCACCTCCATGCAGATGAAGATGTTCCTCACCCGCCTGGGCGAGAACTCGCACATGATTGTCACCGGCGACCCGAGCCAGATCGACTTGCCCTCCGGGCAGACCTCCGGCCTGTTCGAGGCGGTGCGGCTGCTGGAAGGCGTGGAAGGGGTGGGCGTGTGCCACTTCAAGGCCGAGGACGTGGTGCGCCACGAACTGGTTGGCCGTATCGTCGCCGCCTATGAGAACGCCGCCGCCGCGCGGCTGGCGCCGAAGGAAGGCTGATCCATGGACGGCGCGCGAAGTCCCGCCATCGAGATCGACGTCCTCGCCGAGGCGCAGGGCTGGGATGCCATGCCCGACGCTGCGGCCCTGGCCGAGCGCGCGGTGCGCGCCGCCCTCGCCACCGCGGCGGAACTGGAGGATGACGTCGATTTCGAGCTGTCCGTGACGCTCACCGACGATGCCCGCATCCGTGTCCTGAACCGCGACTGGCGCGGCAAGGACAAGCCCACCAACGTCCTCTCCTTCCCCGCCGCCGACGTGCCGGAGGATGTCACGCCCGTGCCATTGGGCGATGTGATCCTCGCCTGGGAGACCGTCCGGGCGGAGGCGGAGGACGAGGGCAAGGCCCTCGCGGACCATTTCACCCATCTCGTCGTCCACGGCACCCTGCACCTCGTCGGCTTCGACCACGAGACCGATGCCGAGGCCGAGGAGATGGAAGACACCGAGCGGCAGATCCTGGCGGAGCTCGGCATCGCCGATCCCTATGCCATGCCCGCCGAATCCTGAAGGGAGACCATGTCCATCACCGACCCGTCGAGCGACCCCGCCGCCTCGGAGCCGCAAAGTTTCATCGACCGATTGCGTGCCCTCCTCGGCACCTTCCGGCCCCACGCGTCCCTGCGCACCGACCTTGTGGAAGTGCTGGACGCCAACGCCGAGGGTGCGACGGAGGAGGGAAGCGAATTCTCCCCGTCCGAGCGCAAGATGCTGCGCAACATCCTGCACCTGAAGGAGGTGGGGATCGGGGACATCATGGTTCCGCGCGCGGAGATCGTCGCCGTCCAGAAGGACGTGACGCTGGCCGAGCTGCTGGCCACCTTCGCAAACGCGGCCCATTCCCGGCTCGTGGTCTATGACGACACGCTCGACGACCCGGTGGGCATGGTCCACATCCGCGACCTGCTCGGCTTCATCACCGGCGCCCACAACGCCAAGGAAGAGATCGGCACCGAGGACATCAACCTCGCCGCCGTCGATCTCACGCGGTCGCTGGCCGACACCGATCTGGTGCGCCGCCTTCTCTATGTGCCGCCGTCCATGCCGGCCGTGGACCTCCTGGTCTCCATGCAGGCCGCGCGCGTGCACCTCGCCTTGGTGATCGACGAATATGGCGGCACGGACGGGCTCGTCTCCATCGAGGACGTGGTGGAGGAGATCGTCGGCGAGATCGAGGACGAGCACGACGACGAGGCGGCGCTCATCAAGGCCCAGCCGGACGGCACCTTCCTCGTGGATGCCCGCACGCCCGTGGACGAGATCGTGAAGACGCTGGGCCCGGACTTCGCGCCCCCGGAGGTGACGGAAGAGGTGGATTCGCTCGGCGGCCTCGTGGTCACGCTGGCCGCCCGCGTGCCCCGGCCCGGCGAGATCATCTCGACGCCCGGCGCCTTCCGCATCGAGGTGGTGGACGCCGATCCGCGCCGGGTGAAGCTGCTGCGCATCCTGCCCCCGGAGACGGAGACGGCGGACGGCGCGCCCGGCGGCGAGGGGGCGTGAGCCGCGCGGCGCTGTTCGGCGCCGTGGACAGCCTCCGCCAGCGTCAGGGCTGGCGGCGCTGGGCGCTGGCCTTCGGCACGGGGGCGCTCTCCGCCCTCTCCACCGCGCCGCTCGGCCTGTGGCCCATCCTGTTCGTCACCTTCCCCGCTTTGGTCCTTCTGCTGGACGGCCCCCCGGCCTCCGGCTGGCGGGCCGTCCGGGCGGCGGCGGCCACGGGCTGGTGGTTCGGCTTCGGCTATTTCCTCGCCTCGCTCTGGTGGATCGGCAACGCCTTCCTGGTGGAGGCGGACGCCTTCGCCTGGCTGCTGCCGTTCGCGGTCATCAGCCTGCCCGCCGGGCTGGCGCTGTTTCCCGCGCTGGGCCTCGCCGCCGCGCGCATGCTGTGGTCGCCGGGCGCCGGGCGCATCTTCGCCTTCGCGTTCGGGCTTGGCGGGGCGGAATGGCTGCGGGGCCATGTGCTCACGGGCTTTCCCTGGAACACGTTCGGCTACGCCCTCGCCGAGAATCTGGCGCTGGCGCAGAGCGCCGCGCTCATCGGGCTCTGGGGCATGACGATCGCCGCCATCCTGGTGTTCGCCGCGCCGGTGCTGCTCCTGGAGCGCGCGGGACGCGCCCGGTTTCTGGCGCCCGGCGCCGCCGCGCTCGTGCTGCTTCTCGCCTTCGGATGGGGCTCATGGCGCCTCGCCGAGCCTGCCCCGCCTCTGCTGCCGGGCATCCATCTGCGCATCATGCAGCCCGCCTTGCCGCAGGATCAGAAGTTCGCCTATGGCGAGCGTCGACGCATCCTCGACGACTATCTCGACCTGAGCGCCCGCCCGAGCCCCGCTTATCCCGAGGGGCTGAAGGATGTGACCCTGCTGGTGTGGCCGGAATCCGCCTTCCCCTTCGTCTATGAGCGCGAGCCCTGGGCGCGGGAGCGCATCGCGCAGACCCTGCCGGACACCGTCACCCTCGTCACCGGCGCCGCGCGCTACGGCCCCCCGCCTCCGGGACAGACCTCGTTCTTCTTCAATTCCATCCGCGTCATCGACGGCCAAGGGACCGTTCTTCAGAACGCGGACAAGGTCCATCTCGTACCGTTCGGAGAATATCTTCCCTTCCAGAGCATGATGGAGGCGCTGGGCTTCGAGCAACTCACGCGCCAGCGGGGCGGGTTTGCTTCCGGCCTGACGCTGAAGCCGCTCGCCTTGCCGGGACTGCCCAGGGCGGCGCCGCTGATCTGCTACGAAGCGATCTTCCCCGGTGCGGTCCTGCCGGAGGGAGAGCGGCCCGGTTTCCTGCTGAACGTCACCAATGACGCATGGTTCGGTGCAACCCCCGGTCCCTATCAGCATTTCCTCCAGGCCCGCCTGAGGGCCATCGAGGAGGGCCTTCCCTTGGTGCGGGCGGCCAATACCGGCATTTCGGCCGTGATCGACCCTCTGGGGCGGATCGTCGCAGCTCTATCCCTGGGCGAGAAAGGCAACCTGGACGTGGGTTTGCCGCCGGCTTCGGAAACACCCCCGCCTGCCTCCGGGCACCCCCACATGGCTTTTACACTATTGTTCCTAATGACTTTCGTCGGCGCGCTATGGGGGCGGGGGGAAATCTTGATTTACACAATCACACGTAAAAGTTGATCGACGCTACATCCGCAAATGCGTATCTTGCCGGCGTCAGGGCAGCCTTCGCTTCGCGAAGTTCACATTCTCTTTTCCGATTCAGCCGGAGAGACCATGGCCAAGAAGGCGCCGAATCCTATCGACAAGCATGTTGGAAGCCGCGTCCGTATGAGGCGGATGATGGTGGGGATGAGCCAGGAGAAGCTTGGAGAGAGCCTCGGCATCACCTTCCAGCAGATCCAGAAATACGAAAAGGGCACGAACCGCATCGGCGCCAGCCGCCTCCAGCAGATCTCCATCGTGCTCGGCGTGCCCGTGGCGTTCTTCTTCGAAGGCGCCCCGACACTGCTGTCCAACGAGGAAGGCTTCAGCGAAGCCGCCTCGCCCACCTTCGTGAACGACTTCCTCGCCACGTCCGACGGCCTGGCGCTGACCCGCAACTTCATGCGGATTTCCGACAGCAAGGTCCGCCGCCGCATCGTGGACCTCGTGGCCGCCATCGCGGGGGAAGAGCCCGTCGAGGCGTAGAATTCGTTTTTCAAAACGCATTCGGCAAGCCGGTCTTGACCGGCTTGCGCGCCTTTGGGAAAAGCGTCGCACTGCCGCGAATGTGGCGCGAGGGAATACGATGGCCCGGTCTTCCTACCTTTTTACCAGTGAATCCGTTTCGGAGGGACACCCCGACAAGGTGTGCGACCGCATCTCGGACGAAGTGGTGGACGGCTTCTTCCGCACCGCCGCCGAGCAGGGCATCGACCCCACCCAGATCCGCGTGGCCTGCGAGACGCTGGCGACCACGAACCGAGTCGTGATCGCGGGGGAGACCCGGGGCCCCTCGACCATCACCAAGGATTATGTGGCGCATCTCGCGCGGCTCGCGATCCGGGACATCGGCTACGAGCAGGACGGCTTCCACTGGGAGACCGCCGACGTGGAGGTGCTCCTGCATGCCCAGTCGGCGGACATCGCCCAGGGCGTGGACATCGCCGGCAACAAGGACGAGGGCGCGGGCGACCAGGGCATCATGTTCGGCTATGCGGTCCGCGAGACCCCCGAACTCATGCCCGCCCCCATCTTCTACGCCCATAAGATCCTGAAAGTGCTGGCGGAAGCGCGCCGCTCCGGCGAGACGCTGGCGCTCGGCCCCGATGCCAAGAGCCAGGTCACCGTGCGGTACGAGGACGGCAAGCCGGTGGGGGTGACGCAGCTCGTCCTCTCCACCCAGCATCTGGACGCGCATCTCTCCTCCCACGACGTGCGCGCCATCGTGGAACCCTATATCCGCCAGGCCCTTCCGGAGGGTTGGATCTCCCCGGAGACGGTCTGGCACGTCAATCCCACGGGCAAGTTCGTGATCGGCGGACCCGACGGCGATTGCGGCCTCACGGGCCGCAAGATCATCGTGGACACGTACGGCGGCGCGGCCCCGCACGGCGGCGGCGCGTTCTCCGGCAAGGACCCGACGAAGGTGGACCGCTCGGCCGCCTATGCCGCGCGCTATCTGGCGAAAAACGTTGTGGCCGCTGGACTTGCGGACCGCGCGACGATCCAGCTCGCCTATGCCATCGGCGTCTCGGACCCGCTCGCGGTCTATGTGGACCTGCACGGCACCGGGCAGGTGGCCGAGGGCCGGCTCGAGACCGTGCTGCGCGAGGTGGTGAATTTGCGCCCGCGCGGCATCCGCGAGCACCTGAACCTGTGCCAGCCCATCTATGCCCGCACCTCCGCCTATGGCCATTTCGGCCGGGCGCCGGAGGCGGACGGCGGCTTCTCCTGGGAGAAGACCGACCTCGTGGACAAGCTCAAGTCCGCGCTGGCCTGAGCGCGAGGCGGGGCCGCGCGCCCCGCTTTCGCCACGAAGACGCCTTTCCTGTTCGCGCCTGGGCGCCGAAAAAAGGGCCGGAGACGGCCCTTTTTCCGTATGGACCGGTTTGTTCTGCGCTGGTCCCGCCCCGCCCCGGCCCTTGTTCCAGACGGATGATCCCATGTCCGTGAAACCCGACGCGGACGTTATAACGAACGCGATCCCGCCCGCCTCGGACGGCCCCCGCCGCGATCCGGCCACCGGCCAGATGGCGACATTCCACGGCCGCCGCGTGGGCAAGCCGCTGCGGCCGCTCCAGGCGGGGGCCCATGCGCGCCTCATCGCCCGCTATCGCCTGTCCCTCGATGCGCTGGCCGACCCCGCGACCCTGTTCCCCCGCCCGGTGGAGGCGCTGGGGCTGGAGATCGGCTTCGGCGGCGGCGAGCATCTGGTCCATGCCGCCCGCACCCTGCCGGGCTGGGGCTTCCTCGGCGTGGAGCCGTTCCTCAACGGCATGACGCGCGCGCTCATGGACATGGAGGCGGCCGGGCTCGACACCGTGCGCGTGTTCGACGACGACGCCGCGCTGGTCCTCGCCCGCCTGCCCGCCGGGTGCCTCGACCGGGTGGACCTGTTCTATCCCGACCCCTGGCCCAAGCGCCGCCACTGGAAGCGCCGCTTCGTGCGCGCGGACAATCTCGACCTCATCACCCGCGCGCTGAAGCCGGGCGGCCTGTTCCGCTTCGCCAGCGACGTGCCGGACTATGTGGACTGGTGCCTGCGGGAGGTGCGCGCCCACGGCGCCCTCGGCTGGACCGCCCAGGCCGCCGACGACTGGCGCCGCCCCTTCGCGGGCTGGCCGGGCACGCGCTATGAGGAAAAGGCGCTGAAGGCCGGGCGCGTGGGCACCTATCTCACCTTCGCGAAACCCTGAGCGGCGGACGCGGGCCCCAGGCGCCAGCGGCGAGAAAGGCCCCCGCCAGGAAGATGGAGGCTCCGCCAGGAGATGAAGGCGCCGCCGGCGGCGATGACCTCCCGCCGGCCGGGAGAAAGGGCCCCGCCAGGGGAAGACGCCCCCCAAAGGAAGACGCCCCCCCCCAGGGGAAAGAAGGCGCCGCCAAGGAGAAAAGCCCCCGCCAGGGAGATAACCTCGCACCCGGCGGCGAATGTACGGCGCGCGGCGCTGCCAGGCCCCACAGGCCGATCCGTCCTCGGTCCGATCGACAGTCCGATCGATGGATCGCTTCCAGCCCCTCAGGTCCGTCATGCCCGGGCGCGTCCCGGGCATCCACGCCCGCGTGTCGAGCGGAAACCCAGCCGCACCCCGTGGATGGCCGGGACGCGCCCGGTCCCGACGCCGCTTTCTGGAAAGAACAGGGTCGCCGGCTTGACGGTCGATCCGCCCGAAGTGTTTCAGCCTTTCATGGAAACGCTGAAACACTCTATCTCTTTGTTTGGACGCGTTTCCTTCACGCGAACCGCTTCACACTTCGCTCGGAAACGCTCTAGTCCAGCCGCGTGCTCGCCCGCGCACCGCCCCGGAAGGCCGGCACCTCGCCGGGCAGCGGTAGGGCTTCCCCGAACGCCCCCATCGGACCGCCCGCGCGCGCACCGCGCAAGGTCGGCCCGTCCCCCTCCCGCGCGGGCCGGGGCGGCAGCGCGCCCGGCAGCGCCGGATTTGCAGGCGCCTCCACCCCCAGCTTGGCCAGCACGCGGTGGATGGGCTCGTCGATGAGCATGTGCACGCTGCGCCCGCCATCGGTGCGCTCGGTGGTCACGATGTGGCACCCATCCGCCCGCACATAGACCGAGACGATCTGTTCCGGATTGATGAACACCCGCGATGCGCCCGCTGCGCGGGTCTTGAATTCAATGAGCATGCGCTCCTCCCCTTGGCGGGGAGTATAGCGGGGATTTGGGG
>JACESF010000069.1 GCA_013911975.1 Hyphomicrobiales bacterium
CCGTATCGAGGCCGCCGTGTCCGCCGCCGGACGACCCGCCGCTCCATCCGCCGCCGGACGTGGGAAACGCGATGAAGCCGCCCCGCCGCCGGGAGCGGCGGCCGCCGCCGCGATAGATGAAGTAGAGGAGGATCAGCAGCATGACGAAGAAGATGATCGCCTGGATCATCTCGTCCGGGCTGTCGCCCTGCTCCAGCGCCTCCGCGCGGCGGCGTGCCTCCTCGGGATCGAGGTTCAGGATCTCGATCACCGCGTCCGCTCCCTTCACCACGCCCGCCGCCATGTCCCCGGCCTTGAAGGACGGCACGATGGCGGTGCGGATGATGGTGCCGGCCACGGCATCGGTCAGCACGCCTTCCAGCCCGTAGCCCACCTCGATGCGCACCTTGCGCTCGTTGGGGGCCACCAGCAGCAGCACGCCATTATTCTGCTTCGCCTGACCGAGCTTCCAATGGCGGAACAACTGGTTGGCGTAATCCTCGATGGACGTGCCCTGGAGCGAGGGAATGGTGGCCACCACGAACTGGTCGCTGGCCTTCGCCTCCTGCGCCGCCAGCTTGCGGTCCAGGGCCACCAGCGTGTTCCAGTCGAGCACATGGGCCGCGTCCACCACCCGCCCGCTGAGCGGCGGGAAGGTGAGGTCCGCCCGCACCGGGACGATCGCCAGCAGCAGGACCGCCAGCGCCGCCAGCCACGCCCCGAGGGCCGGGAGGCGGGCGCGGCCTGCAGGTCGATGCAAGGCAGGATGAGCGGCCATGCGGCGGCTCCGCCTAGAACTTCACCTTCGGGACCTGCATCTGCTGCTCGGAGATGGTGAAGGTCTCCATGGGCTTGGCGGAGCGGTAGACGGTGGACGCCCAGACCACACCCGGGAAGGTGCGCAGCTCGGTATTATAGACGCGGACCGCCTCGATATAGTCGCGCCGGGCCACGGCGATGCGGTTCTCCGTGCCCTCGATCTGGGACTGGAGGGCCAGGAAGTTCTGGTTGGACTTCAGGTCGGGATAGGCCTCCGCCACGGCGATCAGGCGGCCGAGGGCGCCGGAAAGCTGGGACTGGGCGTCCTGGAACTGCTTGAACTGGGCCGGGTCCGTGATGGTGGAGGCGTCCACCCGCACGGACGTGGCCTTGGCGCGCGCCTCCACCACCTGGGTCAGCACGTCCTTTTCCTGCTGGGCGTAGCCCTTCACAGTCTCCACCAGGTTCGGGATCAGGTCCGAGCGGCGCTGATACTGGTTCAGCACCTCGCTCCAGGCGGCCTTTGCCTTCTCTTCCTCGGTGGGAATGGCATTCACGCCGCATCCCCCGAGCGAGAGGGCAGCGAGCAGGAGGAGAAGGGGAGCGGTGCGGCGGAGCGAAGACGCTGCGAAAGCCATGTCGGACCTCGTTGCCGGTGGAGTCCCAATAATATGCGGTGCGGTCGGGGCACTTTGACGGGTGCCCCGACCTTCATGCGGAAACGGCGCGATCAGCCGGGAGAGATCATCTTCTCGGGGCGGACGACCGCGTCGAACTCCTCATTGGTCACATAGCCGCCGCCGACCGCTTCCTCGCGCAGCGTGGTGCCGTTCTTGTGGGCGGTCTTGGCGATCTTGGCGGCGGCATCGTAGCCGATCTTGGGGGCCAGCGCCGTCACCAGCATGAGCGAGCGCTCGAGCGCCGCCTTGATGTTGTCCTCGCGCGGTTCGATGCCCACCACGCAATGCTCGGTGAAGCTGTTGGCCGCGTCCGCCATCAGCCGCACGGACTGGAGGAAATTGTAGGCCATCACCGGGTTGTAGACGTTCAGCTCGAAATGGCCCTGGCTGCCGGCGAAGGTGAGCGCGGCATTGTTGCCGAAGATCTGCACGCAGACCTGGGTCAGCGCTTCGCACTGGGTGGGGTTCACCTTGCCCGGCATGATGGACGAGCCGGGCTCGTTCTCCGGCAGCGACAGCTCGCCGAGGCCCGAGCGCGGGCCCGAGCCCAGCAGGCGGATGTCGTTGGCGATCTTGAACAGCGACGCGGCCACCGTGTTGATGGCGCCGTGCGAGAACACCATGGCGTCATGAGCCGCCAGCGCCTCGAACTTATTGGGCGCCGAAGTGAAGGGCAGGCCGGTGACGGCGGCGATCTGCTCGGCCACCTTCTCCGCGAAGCCCACAGGCGCGTTGAGGCCGGTGCCCACCGCCGTGCCGCCCTGGGCCAGCGCCATCAGCGCCGGAAGGGTCATCTCGATGCGCTGGATGCCGTTCGCCACCTGCGTGGCATAGCCGGAGAATTCCTGGCCGAGGGTGAGCGGGGTCGCGTCCTGGGTGTGGGTGCGGCCGATCTTGATGATGTGGTCCCACTGCTTCGCCTTGGCGTCCAGCGCGCCGTGAAGCGTGCGCAGGGCGGGCAGCAGCCGGTGGACGATCTCCTCCGCGCACGCCACGTGCATGGCGGTGGGATAGGTGTCGTTGGACGACTGGCTCATATTGACGTGGTCGTTGGGATGGACCGGCTTCTTGGAGCCCATCTCCCCGCCCAGGATCTCGATGGCGCGGTTCGAGATCACCTCGTTGGCATTCATGTTGGACTGGGTGCCCGAGCCGGTCTGCCAGACCACCAGGGGGAAATGATCGTCGAGCGTGTTGGCAATCACCTCATCGGCGGCCTGCACGATGGCGGCGCCGATCTTCGGGTCCAGCCGGCCGAGGGCCATGTTGGTCTCGGCGGCGGCGCGCTTCACAATGCCGAGAGCGCGCACCACCGGAGCGGGCTGGCGCTCCCAGCCGATCTTGAAATTGCCCAGGGAGCGCTGCGCCTGCGCGCCCCAATAGCGGTCCGCGGGGACGTCGATGGGGCCGAACGTGTCGGTCTCGGTGCGCGTGGCAGTCATGGGGCCGTTTCTCCGCCTGGTCCATATTCCGGGGAGGCTTCTAGAGCCACAGACCGCCGGAGGGAAGCCGATCGGGCATAATGCGGCCGGCAAATGGAAAATAGTTACTTGGAGGTAGCCTGAGAAGGCGAGCACAGCGGAGAATTGCCATAGCTTCGCCCTCTATCGCAGGCTTACTGCGACGGTTCGCGGCACGCGTGGCAGGGAAGAGGGCCTTAAGTGCGTTCCGCGGGCAGAACCCGGCTGGTTCTGGGGAAACCAAGCCACCTATCGAGGTTTGAAGTGGGCGAGCTCGTCAATCTTCGCCGAGTGCGCAAGTCCGTCGCGCGGAGCGAGGCCGAGGTCACTGCGGCGGAGAACCGCCGCAAATTCGGTCGCACCAAAGCCGAGCGCGAAGCGGATACCGCAGAGCGGGACGCGCAGCGGCGCAAGCTTGACGGCCACACGCTCACGAAGAGGGAACCAACATGAAAAGCCCCGTGGTGAAACGGTCGATCGTTATCGCCGGCCATAAGACCAGCGTGAGCCTGGAGGATGCGTTCTGGGATGCCCTCAAGGAAATCGCCGCGAGCCGGCGCCTGACCTTGTCGGATCTCGTGGCCACCATCGACTCCTCGCGCACCCAGGGGAACCTGTCCTCCGCCATCCGGCTTTTCGTGCTCGACCATTATCGGGGATTTGCCAACAGCGGCCGTGCGCACGGGGCGAATGAGCGCAGCGGCGCCAGCGCTACCGTTGCGTAAGCCGGACAGCTCCCCTATCTGAGGGGATGTGTGGGCACGCGCCACGTTGAATCGTGACGCGTGCCTTTCTATAACCCGCTGCCTCCGGGTCGCATCGGAACCGCCCTCGGGCGTCCCGTGCGGCACGCCGAACGGCGGCGGAGACGCAGGTGAATTGGACTGCCGCAGCAGCGGCGATCCGATGGGAGACGGCGGATGTCGTGGAAGAATCAGAGTGGAGGCCCATGGGGAAATGGGCCTCGCGGACCCTGGGGCTCAGGGCCGTCCTCCTCGGGACCGACGCCGCCGGACATTGAGGACCTGATCCGCCGCAGCCAGGACCGGCTCCGGAACATGCTCCCCGGCTCCATGGGCGCCAAGGGCATCATCCTCCTGGTCGCCCTCGTGGTCGCCGGCTGGCTGCTCTCCGGCTTCTACCGGGTCGAGCCCGACGAGCAGGGCGTGGTGCTGCGGTTCGGCAAGTTCGTCCAGCTCACCCAGCCGGGCCTGAACTACCACCTCCCCTACCCCATCGAGACGGTCGTGACCCCCAAGGTCACCCGCGTGAACCGCATCGACATCGGCATGCGCCTCACCGACGACCCGCGCCGCGGCAGCACCGTGGTGCGCGACGTGCCGGAAGAGAGCCTCATGCTCACCGGCGACGAGAACATCGTCGACGTGGACTTCGCGGTGTTCTGGGTCATCTCCAGCGCCGAGAACTTCCTGTTCAACGTCCAGAACCCGGAAGGCACCATCAAGGCGGTGGCCGAGAGCGCCATGCGCGAGGTGATCGGGCGGACCAACATCCAGCCGATCCTCACCGGCGCGCGCCAGAACATCGAGACCGGCGTCCAGGACCTGATGCAGCGGACCCTCGACCAGTACAAGGTCGGCGTGCGCGTCACCCAGGTCCAGCTCCAGAAGGTGGACCCGCCGTCCCAGGTCATCGACGCCTTCCGCGACGTGCAGGCCGCCCGCGCGGATGCCGAGCGCGCGCAGAACGAGGCGCAGACCTATGCCAACCGCGTCCTGCCGGAAGCGCGCGGCGAAGCCTCGCGCATCGAGAATGCCGCGCAGGCCTATCGCGAGCGGACCGTCGTGGAAGCGCGCGGCCAGGCCGACCGCTTCGTCAAGATCTTCGACGAGTACGTGAACGCCAAGGAAATCACCCGCCAGCGCATGTATCTGGAGACCATGGAGCGCGTCCTCGGTCCGATGGACAAGGTGTTGCTGGACGCCGGAACGGCCGGGCGCGAGGGCTCGGGGGGCGTGCTCCCCCTGCTTCCGCTCGGTGAGATCGGGCGCCGGACGCAGCCGCCGGCTGCCCCGGCCCAGGGTACCTCCAACCAAGGAGCCGTCCGGTGAAGAACTCCTTCCTCGGCGGCCTTGCCGTCGTCGTCCTGATCCTTGTGGTGGTCGCGCTCTATTCGTCGGCCTTCATCGTCAACCAGACCCAACAGGCGCTGGTTCTGCGACTGGGCAATCCCCAGCCGCCCATCACCACGCCGGGCCTGCACTGGAAGCTGCCCTTCATCGACAACGTGGTCTATATCGACAACCGCATCCTGGACCTGGAAAACCCCCAGCAGGAGGTGATCGCCTCCGACCAGAAGCGGATCGTGGTGGACGCCTTCGCGCGCTACCGGATCACCAACGCGCTGAAGTTCTACCAGGCGGTGGGCACCGTGGAGGCGGCCAATTCGCGGCTCGCCACCATCCTCAACTCGTCGCTGCGGCGGGTGCTGGGTGAAAGCACCTTCGTCCGCGTGGTCCGCGACGAGCGCGAGGCGCTCATGGCGCGGATCAACGAGCAGGTGAACCGCGAGGCGGCCAATTTCGGCATCACCGTGGTGGATGTCCGCATCCGTCGCGCGGACCTGCCGGAAGCCAACAGCCAGGCGGTCTTCCAGCGCATGCAGACCGAGCGCCAGCGCGAGGCGGCGGAAATCCGCGCCCAGGGTAACGAGGCGGCCCAGCGTGTCCGCGCCCGGGCCGACCGCGAGGCGGCCGTGGTGGTGGCGGAAGCCAATTCCAAGGGCGAGCAGGTGCGCGGTGAAGGCGATGCAGAGCGCAATCGGATCTTCGCCGCGGCCTATGGCCGGGATCCGGACTTCTTCTCGTTCTACCGCTCCATGCAGGCCCTGGAGGTCAGCTTGCGGCCGAACGACACCCGCCTGGTCATCAGCCCGGATTCGGCGTCGTTCTTCCGCTACTTCGCCAATCCCATGGGCACGCCGCCCGCGGTACCGGGCGCTTCGGCCGCTCCGGCTCCCGCGCCGGCGCGCTGAGGCTCGGTCTCGCATGCGGGACCTTCTCGCGGCGGTGGGCCTGGTCCTCGTGATCGAGGGGCTGGTCCTCGCCGCGTTTCCCGGCGCCTGGCGCAACGCCGTCAAGGCGGTGCTCAAGGCGCCGGAGATGCCTCTGCGGGTCTCCGGCCTCATCGTCGGCGCCGTTGGCGTGATTGTGGTTTGGCTGGTGCGCGGCGGGTGAGGCATTCTAGGCCTCGTAGACCGGCGCCTCTTTCAGCGTTGGGACCCGGGCTTGCGGCATCGGCCCATCTTCCGCCGCGAATCCCGGCCACCACCGGAACACGGGGCGGGACGGATCGGTGTCCGCCATATCCCGGTTTGATTTGACCTTGGCCGGGCCGCGAGGTCGGGCTGGGCTGCGAGGAGACGTCATGTCCGCTGGAAGCCGCATCTGGTCCGCACCGGCCTTCGCGCTGGCCCTCTGCCTGTCCACCGCCATGGGCGCCCTGCCGGCGGCGGCCGCCGCCACCAAGGGGCCGGACACGGTGGCCGACACCGCCGCCGTCGTCATGGACGCGGTGGTGAACATCTCCACCTCCCAGAACGTGGCGGCCTCCCGCAGCGTCCCCACGCCCCAGCTTCCGCCCGGCTCGCCCTTCGAGGACTTCTTCGAGGAGTTCTTCAAGCGGCGCCAGCAGCCGGACGACGACGGCAACAATAACGGCCAGCGCTCCCGGCGCGTGTCCTCGCTCGGCTCCGGCTTCGTGATCGACCCCTCGGGCCTGATCGTGACCAACAACCACGTCATCGCCGACGCGGACGAGATCTACGCGAATTTCAACGACGGCTCGAAGCTGAAGGCCGAGCTGGTGGGCCGCGATCCGAAGACCGACCTCGCCTTGCTGCGCGTGAAGCCGGAAAAGCCGCTCACGGCCGTGAAGTTCGGCAATTCCGACAAGCTGCGCGTCGGCGACTGGGTGATGGCCATCGGCAACCCGTTCGGCCTCGGCGGCACGCTGACGGTGGGCGTCGTCTCGGCGCGCAACCGCAACATCAATTCCGGACCGTACGACAATTTCATCCAGACCGACGCCGCCATCAATCGCGGCAATTCGGGCGGCCCGCTCTTCAATATGGAAGGCGAGGTGATCGGCATCAACACGGCCATCATCTCTCCCTCGGGCGGCTCCATCGGCATCGGCTTCGCGGTCCCCTCCGCCACCGCCGAACCGATCCTCACCCAGTTGCGCGACTTCAAGGAAGTGCGGCGCGGCTGGATCGGCGTGCGCATCCAGGGCGTCACCGACGAGATCGCGGAGAGCCTGGGCCTCGGCAAGGCGCGCGGCGCGCTGGTAGGCGGCGTCACCGACGACGGCCCGGCCGCCAAGGCGGGGCTGAAGGCCGGCGACGTGGTGGTGAAGTTCGACGGCAAGGACGTGAAGGAAATGCGCGACCTGCCGCGCCTCGTCGCCGACACCCCGGTGGGCAAGGAAGTCGAGCTGGTGGTGGTCCGCAAGGGCAAGGAAGAGACCCTGAAGATCACCATCGCCCGCATGCCCGAGGATGAGAAGCAGGCCGCCGCCACCAAGGACACGCCCGCCCCCGCCGCCAAGCCCGCGAGCCAGCGCCTGCTGGGCATCGAGGTGACGCCCATGACGGACGAGTTGCGCAAGCGCTTCAAGATCAAGGACGGCGTGAACGGCGTCGTGATCCTCAACGTGGACCGCAATTCCGCCGCCGCCGACAAGGGGCTGAAGACCGGCCAGGTGGTGCTCGAAGTGGGCCAGGAGCCGGTGGCGAGCCCCGAGGACATCCAGAAGCGGATCGATGACCTGAAGAAGTCCAACCGCAGCCATGCGCTGCTGCTGGTGACGGATTCCGACGGCCAGAACCGCTACGCGGCCATCCCGCTGAACTGACGCGAGAGGCGCCGCGCGCGGCGCCTCTGATCGATGCCTTCGCCGGTTCGCATTCTTCATGCGAACCGGGAGCGAAAAGGCGCGAGGCTCAGGCCCGGGCGAATTCGTCGTGGGTGTAGCCCTGCATGTAGAGAAGCGCGCTGAGGTCGCCATGGTCGATGCGCACATGGGCGGCCTCGGCCACCTTGGGCTTGGCATGGTAGGCGACGCCGATGCCCGCCTCCCCCAGCATGCCGAGGTCGTTCGCCCCGTCGCCCACCGCCAGGGTCTCGGAGGGGGACAGGCGCAGCCGGTCGCGATACGCCACCAGGGCCGCCGTCTTCGCATCGCGGCCGAGGATCGGCTCCTCCACGCGTCCGGCGAACAGCCCGCTTTCCACCACCAGCCGGTTGGCGCGGTTCTCGTCGAAGCCGATGCGCGCGGCGACCGCCTCCGTGAACAGGGTGAAGCCGCCGGAGACCAGCACCGTATAGGCGCCGTGCGCCTTCATGGTGGCCACCAGTTCGGGGCCGCCGGGGGTGAGGTGGATGCGCTCTTCCAGCAACTGGTCCACCACGCCCGCCGAAAGCCCCTTCAGCAGCGCCACGCGCTCGCGCAGCGCCGGCTCGAAGTCGATCTCGCCGCGCATGGCGCGCTCGGTGATGGCGGCCACATGCTCCTTGATGCCCACGAGGTCGGCCAGCTCGTCGATGCATTCCTGGCCGATCATGGTGGAATCCATGTCCGCCAGGAACAGGCGCTTGCGCCGGTCGGCGGCGAGCTGCACCACCACGTCCACCTTCGCCCCGCCCAGCGCGGCGCGCACCAGCGCGGCCAGTTCACGGGGCTCGGCGCCCAGCGGCGGGTCGAAGGGCACGTCCACGGCGATGTCGGCGTGCAGCACATGGGCCTCGCCGGCCTCGGGCAGGACGGCACGGGCCGCCGCGATCACATCGCGGGACACCAGCGCTTCGGACGGATTTGAGATAAGGGTCGCCACATAGACCATGGAGGAATACCCGAATGAGGTCGCTCTGATGCACGCCGCCTCTGTGTGCAGCGCAAAACCGGAAGCTGTGCTCATCGCAGGTCCGACGGCCAGCGGCAAGTCCGCGCTCGCCATTGCGCTCGCCGAAAGGACCGGTGGCGTGGTGGTGAACGCCGATTCCATGCAGGTCTATGGGGACCTGCGCGTCATCACCGCCCGCCCGACCCTGGACGAGGAAGCGCGCTGCACCCACCACCTGTTCGGCCATGTGGATGCCGACGCCGATTATTCCGTGGGCCGCTGGACCGAGGATGCGGCGCAGACGCTGGCCGCCATCCGGGCCGCCGGGCGCCTGCCCATCTTCGTGGGCGGCACGGGCCTGTATTTCCGCGCGCTCACGCAGGGCCTCGCCCCGGTTCCCGCCATCCCGGAAGAGGTGCGCCTGCGCATCCGCCAGGAGGCGGAGGCGGACAGCGCGCAGGTTCTGCACGCCCGGCTCGCGACACGCGATCCCCTCACCGCCTTCGGGCTGCGCCCCACGGACCGCCAGCGCATCCTGCGCGCGCTGGAAGTGGTGGAGGCCACCGGGAAGCCGCTGGCGGAATGGCAGGCGCAGGCGGGCGCGCCGCTTCTGGAGGGCGCGGCCAGCCTGCGCATCGTGCTGGAGGTGGATCGCGAGGCGCTGCGGGCGCGCATCGACCGCCGCTTCGCCGAGATGCTGGAGGCGGGAGCGCTGAGCGAAGTCGAGGCCCTCCTGCGCCGGGGCCTGCCGCCCGACCGGACCATCCTGAAGGCACATGGCGTGCCCGCCTTGATGCGCCATCTGCGCGGCGAGATGGACCTCGCTGCCGCCGCAGCGGAAGGGCAGGCGGACACGCGCCGCTATGCCAAGCGGCAGCAGACCTGGTTCCGCCACCAGATGCCGGACTGGGAACGCCATGCGCCGGAGACGGCGCTCCCCGCGCTCCTGGCCCGCTTCGCCTGATCAGCGGACCGGGGCGAGAAGGCCCGGCGCCCGCGACGGCGCCGGGGACGGCCCGGCGAGCCGGATCCAGGCGGCGGCGATGGCCAGCAGGGTGAAGCCGATGGGCCCATGGGGGCTTGCATGGCTCACCTGGATCTCCCAGCCGAAGCCGATGAGCAGAAGGAGGGCCGGCCAGGGGCCGCGACGCATCAGGAACAGCGCCCCGGCCGCGAAAAGCGAGGCGGCGAACACGGACCACGATCCCGTCAGGCTCACCACGGACCCCATGCCGCCCACCCAGGCGTCGGCCCACATCGTATCCAGCAGCAGCGCCGCGCCGTCCATCTGCTCCCGGGTGAGCTTCCCCGCTGCTTCCAGGGCCTGCATGTGCAGGATGGTGCGCCCGAGCCCGATGCCGCCGATGGAATCGAGGGCCGTATAGGTGATGAGGAACAGGAAGGTGGCGGCGCGCGAGAGCCAGGCCAGCAGCCCCGCGAACCCATCTTCGATGCCGTCCAGAGCCATCCAGAGGCCGACGGAAATGAGGCCCAGCAGCGGAAGCTGGATGACGTGGAGGGTGAACCACCAGTCCGGCCCGAAATAGGCGAGCGCCCAATGGCGCGGGTTGAAGGGCTGGCTGGTGCACAGATAGGCATACATGCCCGGATCGGCGCTGAAGCCCGCCGGATGGAACAGTCCCACCCCCGCCAGCACCAGGGGTGCCACGCACAGGCACACCCACCACAATCCCGTCCTGATCGCCGCGCCCATGGTCCCCTCCCCTTTTGTTTTGGGAGAGAATACAACGGTTTACGGCGACCTAAAACTCACGACGCCGAGCGCGTCACCCTCGCTGCCCCCGCGCCCTTCCGGTCCGTCTTGCCCGGCTTCGGCGGAGCGATCAGCCGGCGCAGGACAGCGGCGAGCGTCACGGCGACGCCCACCGCCAGAACCCAGAGGGCCGGGCTGACGCCCTGCTCCGGATGGATATTGGCGTCCAGGACCAGCCAGGGATCGATGCCGGTGGCGGCCGCATACCAGCCCACCTCCATGGTCGCCGTGAGCAAGGCGGAGACGAGCGCGACGAAGGCCAGGAGCGGCAAGGTCACATTGTTGGTGAGCCGGTGGGCGATGCGGTAGGCGAACAGGAACACCAGCAGACCGCCCATGAGGACGGCCTGCGTCACGTCCAGCTTCGACTGGATGAAGAAATGCACCACGGCGAGGATCGCGATGCCGTAGACGGTGGCATGCAGCGCGTTCCAGCGCTTCGCCCCCATGCGGCGGATCACCCGGTCGAAGGACGTGCCGCCGAGCGCCAGCAGCAGCGCCACCGCCACGGCGCCGATAGCGAGATAGAAGCGCAGCACGATCTCCTTCGCTGCCGCGCCGAGATCGAAGCCCAGGTCCGCCACATAGAGGCCGAGATGGAGCACCGCATAGGCGAGCGCCGCGAGGCCCAGGGTGCGCCGGGCGAGCACCAGCTTCGGCCAGTGGAAGATGCGCCGCGTGGGCGTGACCGCGAGGCTCAGCAGCAGGAAGCGGATGGCCCACAGGCCGGTGAAATGGATCGCCGCCGAGACCGGACGGGCGCCGAGGTCGCCGCCGAGCGCCAGCGCCGCCAGCCACGCGGCGGGCGCCACGGACGCGATCAGCGCCCCCGTCTTCTCGGGGGAGAACTTGCCGGATTTCTCATGGAACAGGGGCATGGGCTCACCCGCATGGACGCCCCATCCTTATGCCCTGCCGGATGGGGCGCGGGTGCGTCGCACCCATGCACAATGGCGTGAGGGGCCTCAGACCGCCACGGGCGCCTTGATGGCGGGGTGGGGCGTGTAGTCCTCGAACGCGATGTCCTCGTAGCGGAAGGCGAACAGGTCCGTTACGGCCGGGTTCAGCTTCAGCGTGGGCAGCGCACGGGGCGCGCGGGAAAGCTGCTCGCGGGCCTGGTCCACATGGTTCAAATAGAGGTGCACATCGCCGAACGTATGGACGAAGTCGCCCGCCTTCAGACCGCACACCTGCGCAACCATATGGGTGAGCAGCGCGTAGGAGGCGATGTTGAACGGCACGCCGAGGAAGACGTCGGCCGAGCGCTGGTAGAGCTGGCAGGAGAGCCGCCCCTCGGCCACGTAGAACTGGAACAGGCAGTGGCAGGGCGGCAGCGCCATCTTCGGCACGTCGGCTGGGTTCCAGGCGGTGACGATGAGGCGGCGGGAATCCGGATTGCGGCGGATGTCCGTGAGGAGCTGGGCGATCTGGTCGATCACCCCGCCGTCCGGCGTCGGCCAGGAGCGCCATTGATGGCCGTAGACCGGCCCCAGCTCGCCCTGCGCATCGGCCCACTCGTCCCAGATGGAGACGCCGTTCTCCTTCAGGTAGCGGATGTTGGTGTCGCCGGCGAGGAACCAGAGAAGCTCGTGCACGATGGACTTCAGGTGCAGCTTCTTGGTGGTGACGAGGGGAAAGCCCTGGTCGAGCGGAAAGCGCATCTGGTGGCCGAACACGGAGAGGGTGCCCGTCCCCGTCCGGTCTTCCTTGCGCACGCCCTCGTCGAGGATCCGCTGGACGAGATCGAGATAGGTCCGCATCGCGCGCTCCCGCCGGGTGTCGGCCGCCTGCCCCACTGCTTCTGGCATGTGGCATCGGGTGGCCCCTTTGTCCATCGCCCGCGCGGCGCATTCGCGGCGCGGCGGCCCCCGGGACCGGCCTTTTCCTCCGGTTTTTCGCGGGCACCGTCGCAAGAACGCAATTCAGGTTTCATGACACCGTCAAACAAGCCGGGGAAAACGACAGACGGTTCCCGTTCCGGCCCCTCGCGTGCCGGAGCAAGGTCGAGGCGACATGAGCGAGGTTTCCATCCCGGCCTTTGAGGATGCGCGCAGCGTCGCGCTGGCCGCCCCGCTGTCGCCCGATCCCGCCGGCATCGACCTGCGTACCCTGCCCCGCTTCGACGAGCTTGAGACCGAGGTTCGCCGCATCGAGACCGAAGGGCCCGGCGCCGTGCGCTGGGACCGGGTGGGCCGCGAGGCCCTGGAGCTTCTCACCCACCAGGGGCGCGACCTGCTGGTTGGCGCGTGGCTGACCTACGCCCTCACCCAGACCGAGGGCTGGCGCGGCCTCGCCGTGGGGCTGGACGGCCTCCACGCCATGGTCCGCGACCTGTGGGACAACCTGCCCCCGAAGCGTGAGCGCGCCCGTGTGGCGGTGCTGGAATGGCTGGTGGGCCGCGCGACCCCGGTGGTGGCGAACCTGCCGGTCTCCATGGCCGAGGCCGCCGCCATTCTTCACGCGGCGGACATTCTGGAGACGCTGAACGGCGTGGTGCCGGAAAAACTCGTCAAGGAGCAGGTCGCCCTCGGCGAACTGGTGCGCACCGTGCGCCCCAAGGCGCAGGAGGCACGCGACCTGCTGGCCCGCGCCGAAGAGGAGCGCGCCCGCGCTGCCGCGCAGGCGGAACAAGCGATCGCCGCGCAGGCGGAGGCAGCGGCCGCCGCTGCCGCAGCGCCCACCCCGGCGCCCGAAGCTGCTCCCGCGCCGGCCGCCGCGCCGGTGCCCTCCGAACATGCGGCGCCCGCGCACCGCGCCGTCGCGCCGCCGCCTCCCCCGCCGCCGCCGCCGCCGCCCGGCGGCGCAGCCGGGCCGGACCTGGAACGGGCGGTGGGCGCCCTCGCCGACAGCATGCGCCAGCACGCGGCGCAGCTGCGCGAAGCCGACCTCACGGACCCGCGCAGCTTCCGGCTGGCCCGCACCGCCGCGTGGCTGGACATCACCGCCCCGCCGGATTCCAAGGGCGGCGCCACGCCCCTCCTGCCGCCCTCCACCTTGCGCCGCCAGGGCGTGGAGGCGCTGCGCCGGGCGGGCGAGCACGAGGCCATCGTGCGCGACCTCGAAGGGCTGATCGGCTCCGCGCCGTTCTGGATCGACGCGCACCGCATGTCCGCCGAGGCGCTCCTCGCCCTCGGCCCCGCCTATGCCATGGCGGTCGAAGCGGTCCTGGACCTCACCCTGTCTTTCGTTGCCCGGCTACCGACCCTGGTGGACCTGACCTTCCAGGACGGGACGCCGTTCGCGGATTCCGCCACGCGGGGCTGGCTCGACCAGCACAACCGCGCCTCTGGCCCGGCGGCGTCCGACACCCCGTCCGAGGGATTGGCGGAGCTTGCCGCCGACGTGCACACCCTCGTGGGCGCCGGCCAGAAAGCGGAAGCCCTCGATCGGCTGTCCGCTGCCCGCGAGACCGCGCCCGGCGGGCGGGCCGAATTCGACGTGCACCTGCTCCAGGTGCAGACCTGCCTCGACCTTGATTTGCCGGCTATCGCCCTGCCGCTGGTGCAGCACCTGGAGAGCGAGGCGGACCGGCGCGACCTGGACGCCTGGGAGCCGGGGCTCGCCCTGCGCTTCGCGGGACTGGCGCTGCGCGCCTATCGCCATCCCTCCGCCGAGAAGCTGATGGGCGAGCGCGCCGTCAGGTCCGGCATCGAGGGCGCCCAGAGGCGCATCGCCCGATTGGATATCCGCACCGCCGTCCGGCTGGTTCACGCCTGAGGCACTTTGAGGGGGAATGGGACATGGCTGACTCCGTCGCACCCAAGGAACGCGTCAACATCCGCTACCGCCCCGCCACGGGGAACGCGAAGGAGGAAGTGGAGCTTCCCCTGAAGCTGCTGGTGGTGGGCGACTTCACCCAGAAGCCGGACGACCGCCCCGTGGAGGAGCGCAGCCTCGTCACCATCAACAAGGACAATTTCGACGAGGTCCTGAAGGGTCAGGACCTGTCGCTGGACCTGTCGGTGGACGACAAGCTGAGCGAGGAAGGCCAGGACGAGAAGATCTCCGTCAGCCTCAAGTTCGACCGCCTCAAGGACTTCGAGCCGGAGGCCATCGTGCAGCAGGTTCCCGAGCTGAAGAAGCTGCTGGAGCTGCGCGAGGCGCTGGTGGCCCTGAAGGGCCCGCTCGGCAACATCCCGGCCTTCCGCAAGATGATTCAGAGCGTCATCGAGGACGATGCGGCGCGCCAGCGCTTCCTCTCCGAAGTGACCGACGCCACGCAGAACAAGGGCTGACCCCATGAGCATGCCTGAAACCGCCGAGGCCCTGGCCGCATCCACGGCGACCACCGAAGCCTCCATGCTGGACCAGATCCTCCAGGAGACGAAGCTGCGCCCCACCGACGAGGGCTATGACGTCGCCCGGCGCGGCGTCGCCGCCTTCGTGTCGGAACTGTTGAAGCCCACAAGGGGCGACGAGAAGGTGAACAGCGCGGTGGTCGATCAGATGATCGCCGCCATCGACAGCAAGCTGTCGTCCCAGCTCGACGCCATCTTCCACGACGACGGCTTCCAGCAGATGGAATCCGCCTGGCGCGGCCTGAAGTTCCTGATCGACCGCACGGACTTCCGCCAGAACATCAAGGTGGAGATGCTCTCCGTCGCGAAGTCGGACCTGCTGGCCGATTTCGACGATTCCCCGGAAGTGGTGCGCTCCGGCCTCTACAAGCACGTCTACACGGCCGAATACGGCCAGTTCGGCGGCGAGCCCCTCGGCGCGGTGGTCACGAACTATGATTTCGGACCCGGCCCGCAGGACGTGAAGCTGCTGCAATACATGGCCAGCGTCGGCGCCATGTCCCACGCCCCGGTCATCGGCGCCGCCTCCACCCAGATGTTCGGGGTGGACAATTTCGAGGAGCTGCCGAACCTCAAGGATCTTCAGTCCATCTTCGAGGGGCCGAAATACGCCAAGTGGAACAGCTTCCGCCAGAGCGAGGACGCGCGCTATGTGGGCCTCACCGCCCCGCGCTTCCTGCTTCGCCTGCCCTACGGCCAGGACAGCAACCCGGTGAAGGCGTTCAACTATTCGGAATCCTCCGCCGGAGCGACGAAGAACTATCTGTGGGGCAACGCGGCGTTCGCCTTCGCCACCCGCCTCACCGAGAGCTTCGCCAATTTCCGCTGGTGCCCGAATATCATCGGCCCGCAGTCCGGCGGCGCGGTGGAGAACCTGCCGCTGCACACCTTCGAGTCCATGGGCCAGCTCCAGGCCAAGATCCCCACCGAAACCCTCATCTCGGACCGGCGGGAATATGAGCTGGCGGAGCAGGGCTTCATCGCGCTGACCATGCGCAAGGGCACGGACAACGCGTCCTTCTTCTCGGCCAACTCGGTGCAGAAGCCGAAATTCTTCGGCAACAGCGAGGAAGGCAAGGCGGCGGAGCTGAACTACAAGCTCGGCACCCAGCTGCCCTACATGTTCATCATCAACCGCCTCGCCCACTACATCAAAGTGCTCCAGCGCGAGAATATCGGCAGCTGGAAGACCCGGGTGGAGCTGGAGACCGAGCTGAACAAGTGGATCCGCCAATATGTGGCGGACCAGGAGAACCCCTCCGCCGAGGTGCGCTCCCGCCGTCCGCTGCGCGCGGCGCAAATCAACGTGGAGGACGTGGAAGGCGAGCCCGGCTGGTACCGCGTCTCCATGGCCGTGCAGCCCCACTTCAAGTACATGGGCGCCGACTTCACGCTGACCCTCAAGGGCAAGCTGGACAAGGCGTGATCCGAGGGCGGCGGGCTCCGGCCCGCCGCCTCTCCCACCAGGGCTTTCCGGCATGGCGAACCGCACCCTCATGGAACGGCTGACCGAGCCCGATCGCCTGCCCACCGACCATCTCGACCCCGAGCTCGTCCGCAAGGCGGACGCGGTGGACATCATGACCTCCGTTCTGGCCAACCTGCGGCATGTGCTGAATTCCCGCGCCGCCTGCTGCCAGTCCCGCCCCGATTTCGGCATGCCCGATTTCAACGATCTCGCCGGCAAGTTTCCCGACGCGCTCGCCATCATCGCCTCGGCAGTGCGCGAGCAGATCGAGAAGTTCGAGCCCCGCCTCTCCCAGGTGACCGTGCGCCACGTGCCCGACCGCTCCAATCCGCTGCGCCTCGCGTTCCGCATCCATGCGACGCTGAACCTGGAGGATGGCGGCCAGCGCCTGTCCTTCGACACGGTGCTGAACAACAACGGCTTCGTGAACGTGAGCGACTGAGAAATGGCCCTCAATCGCTACTATCAGGACGAGCTGTCCTACCTGCGCGACCTCGGCGACGTGTTCGCGCGCGAGAACCCGAAGCTCGCGGGCTTCCTCTCCCGCAAGGCCGCCGACCCCGACGTGGAGCGCCTGCTGGAGGGCTTCGCCTTCCTCACCGCCACGTTGCGCCAGCGGCTGGACGACGACCTGCCGGAGCTGGTGCACGATCTGCTGCGGCTCATCTGGCCGGCCTATCTGGAGCCGATCCCGCCCACCACCACGCTCGGCTTCCGCCAGGCGCCCGGCGGCGACGGCAGCGCGGTGACGGTGCCCCGTGGAACGCAGGTGCGCTCCCTCTCCATCGACGGGACGAGCTGCCCGTTCATCACCGCCTTCGACCTGGAGGTGCTGCCCTTCGAGGTGCGCAACGTCGTGCTGGAGAACGGCGGGACGCTGGCGGAGCTGACGCTCGACCTGAACTGCCTTCCGCAGACCAGCTTCGCCGCCCTGGAGGACCACCCGCTCCGCTTCCATTTCGCCGAGCTGGGCGATCCCCGGCAGGCGCGCAATCTCTATCGCGGCATGTTCGCCCATTTGCGGCGCATCGTCGTGCGCGCCGGAGACGCCACGCTTTTGACGCTGGGCCCCGACGCCATCCGCCCCGTGGGATTCACTCCTGATGAGGCGGTGCTCGCCCAGCCGCTGAACGCCGTCGAGGGCTTCCGGCTGCTCCAGGAATATCTGCTGATCCCCGAGAAGTTCCTCTATGCGGAACTGATCGGCCTCGCGCCGCTGGCGGAGCGGCCGGAACGGAGCGTGAAGCTCCATTTCCAGTTCGAGCGCCCCTTCCCCCAGCAGGTGCGCGTGCCGCCGGACTGCCTGCGCCTGAATTGCACCCCCGCGGTGAACCTGTTCCCCGCCGATGCCCGGCCGCTCAACACGGACGGGGGCAAGACCGAATACCGCCTCGCCCCGCTTCAGGGCGAGGGATCCACCATCCATACGGTGGACAGCGTCACCGGCTACATCCAGGGCTCGTCCGAGCGCATCGTCTACGAGCCGTTCGAATCCTTCCGCCACGATCTGCCCGGTGACACCCGCGCCGCCTCCTATGTGCGCGTGCGCGCCCGGCCCTCAGTGTCGGGGCGGCGGATCGACCATTACCTCTCCTTCGTGGACCGGCTGGACCGCCGCCAGACGCCCAAGGCGGAGACGGTGTCGGTGGCCCTCACCTGCTCCAACGGCCGCCTCGCCGAGCGCCTGGCGGTGGGCAGCATCAGCCAGCCGGGTAACAACACGCCCAACGGCGTGCAGTTCGAGAACATCGCCCGTGTCACCTCTGAAGTGCCGCCGCCGCTCGCGGACGGCCTGCTGTGGCGGCTGGTGGCGGCGCTCGCCTGCTCCTTCAATTCCATCGCCGACGTGACGGCGCTGCGCCAGCTCATCGCCACCTTCGACTTCCGCTCCGTACAGGACGAGCAGAGCCGGCGGCGCCTGGACCTGCTGCTCTCGGGGCTGGAGCGGTTCGAGAATTCGTCGGGCGACATCCTGGTGCGGGGCGTGCCGGTGCGCATCCGGCATTTCACGCTGGTGTGCCAGGAGAGCAAGCTCGGCGGCGAGGCGGAAATGTTCCTGTTCGGCACCGTGCTCGACAAGGTGCTGAGCGCCTTCGCCACCGTGAACAGCATGCACCAGTTCGCCCTCAGGGGCAGCGAAACCAATGTGACCTACGAATGGAAACCGAGGCGCGGCGTCAACCAATTGCTGTGACGGCCGCCGATCCCGGCGCCGAGGACGGGACGGCGCATGCCGCCCCGCAAGGCGAAGGCGCGTCCGCGTTCGGCGACCTGAAGGGGATGGAGACCTGGGCGTTCTTCGCCCTCATGGAGCGCCTGGAAGCGCAGTTTCCCGGCGTCGCCGATCTCGGCGGCACCGCCGATCCCAATCTCGAACACGTCCGGTTCCGCGCCAATCCGAGCCTCGGCTACCCCGCGCGCGACGTGCAGACCCTCGACTGGAACGCGGCGGCGGAGCGGCTCGACGTCTATGTGAACTTCCTCGGCCTGTTCGGCCCGTCCTCGCCCTTGCCGCCCTTCTATACCGAGGCGGTCATCCAGGACCTGGACACGGGCGGGGGCTTCGCGGCGTTCCTCGACTTCTTCAACCACCGCCTCGTCTCGCTGCTGGTGCGCATCCACAAGCATCAGCGGCATTTCCTGCGCTACCGGGCCGGCGCGGCGGACCCCATCTCGCGGGCCGTGGGGGCGCTCATGGGCCTGCTCCCCATGGGCGGGGAGGAGGACCGGGTGGCGCTGATGCCCTATGCGGGGCTCTTGAGCTGCTACAGCCTGTCGGCCTCCATCATCGGCACCGTCATCTCCCATTGCACCGGCCTGCCCGCGCGAATCGAGGAATTCGTCCCGCGCACTGTCCTCATTCCGGAGAATCGCCAGTCGCGGCTCGGCGAAGACGCTCCGGAACTGGGCGTGGATTTCATCGTCGGCGCGCAGGTGCGCGACACGCTCGGCAAGTTCCGGGTGGTGCTCGGCCCGCTGGACCAGGCGACATTCCTCCAGGCGCTGCCGGACCAGCCCCTGTTCGCCAAGGTGGTGGAACTGGTGGAACTGGCCATGCGGGATCCGCTGGCCTTCGACATCCATCTGGAACTGGAGCCGGGCGCGGCCCCCGCTTTCTCGCTCGGCGAGGGGCGGCTCGGATGGAACACCTGGCTCGCGCCCTCGGACGACCCGGACAGCGAGGTCACGGCCTTTGCCGACTTCGCGGCGGATCGCTTCGCGCAGGCCATGTGACCGGACCTCGTCCCAAGCTGCCGTTAACGTTACGCACGCACCGTTATCCATCTGTCACCGTTCATCACGAAGGTAGCGCCACGAGCCGCGCCGGATCGGTCGCTGGGGCATGCCTCATGCTGCCTCCTGTCCGCCGGCCCCGCCGCCGGACGTCCCGGCAGGCGTGCATCTCCATCGGGTCGGCAGGGCCTGGAATCGAGATGAGACGTGTTTCCTGTCGTCGCCGAGATTTCGGCGCAGTGGTCCACCGTGGGGGCGGAAGACGTGGCTTTGAAAGCGAGGCTGACTGTCACCGGAGAACAGGGGCAGGGCCTTGGGCCACTTGGCTCATACGAATTCGGCGCGGCGGGCGGCATCATCGGCCGGTCCGCGGCCTGTGACTGGCGCCTCCCCGACCCGACCAACACGCTTTCGGCCCGCCATGCGGAAATCCGCTTCACCGGACAGGGCTTCACCGTCGCGGACCTGTCCACCAACGGCGTCTACGTGAACGTGACGGACGCCCCGCTCGGGCGCGGAAACAGCGCGCTGCTGGTGTCCGGCGACTTCGTCTATCTCGGGCCCTATGTGATCTCCGTGGACATCGTCCGCGTGCCGGACCAGGTGCCTCCGCCCGCCGCGCCCCGCCCCGCGCCGTCCCTGTCGGCCGTACCGCGTCCGGGAGCGGGAGGATTTGCGGCCTCGTCCCTGTCCGATCCCAATCCCCGGGCGCCGCTCGATCCGCTGGCGGCCCTGGACGGGGAGGACACGCTCCAGGAGAGCGACAATCCGTTCAAGGACCTCGGGATCGGCAAGCGGGACCGGGACCGCAGCGACCTCGGCCTGCGTTCGGGCGCGGGCCGCAGCGGCGCCCAGTCCCTGGGGCCGATTCCCGATTTCAGCC
>JACESF010000007.1 GCA_013911975.1 Hyphomicrobiales bacterium
CTCAAGACAGGGTCGGGGGCAATTGAGGGAGAGGGCGCGATTCCCCGTGCGCCCCAGGAACCGCCCTACAGCGTATAGGCCGAGCGGAAGCCGCCCCAGTGGCGGCCCTTCACGATGATGGGGGCATCCACCTCGCGCATGAAGATGACGCGGTCGCCGAGGTCGCGCGCATAGACCTGGATCAAATGCGGATCCAGGTTGCGGGCGGCCAGGAGGCCGGCGCGGTCGTCGAAGATGCGCCGGTTGCGGCAATGGGCGAGGTTCCAGGTGCGCTCGCCCGGCCGCTGCGGCTTGGAATAGGCGGCATTGTGCACCGGCAGGTAGCCGTTCAAGTCCACCGCTGCCGCGAATGCCAACTGGCGGTCCTCGGTGACGATGGCCTCCTGGATGGCCGGCAGGTGGCGTTCCAGGAAGGCGAGGGCGCGGGTCTCGTACTGGATGGGATCGGTGCCGGGCAGGGGGCGGTAATCGGTGTCGAACAGGGCCGCTTCCGTGATCTCGCCCCGCGCCAGGGCCGCCTCGAACAATTGGCCGATGGACGCGGCGCCCTTGCGGGCGCGGCTCGTGATGGCCTCGTAGCCGCGCTCCACCTCCGCGAGGCGCGCCACGACGCTCGCCGCGCCCGGCGCGTCGAAGGCGAGGTGGCAGCCGAGCGCGCTCAGGCCCACCACCCGCACGGGCAGCGGGTCGAGGCCGGTCAGTTCCAGGGTGCAGCGCTCGCCGGTGGCGAGCATGCCGTCCTTCAGCTTCACCAGGGCGCCGCCCAGCGAGAGGTCGGAGGTGCGCACATCGAAGCTCTGGCCGCCCTTGCGCACCCGCCCGGCGATTTCCACCGGCCAGCGGGGATGGCGGCGGCGGTTGCCCATGGGGGTCTGGCGCAACACGGTGAGGAGGTGGCGCGCCATCTCGTCCGTGCCGGTGCCCATCTCGCCGGCGCTGGCCTCGATGGTGGCCTGGGTGGCCTCGGCGGTGATGGTGGCCTCGCGCATGCTGCGCGCGCCGTGGTCCACGGTCTCGGCGAAGGTCATCACCTCGCCGGCGGCGAGGCCGATCTCGGAAATGGACTGGGTCTGCCCGGCCACGGCGGCGGCCACGGCCTCCGCCACGGGGCGGATCTCGCCGATGGTGCCGATGATGCGGTTCACCGCGCTGGTGCTGGTGTCGGCGGCGCGCATGAGGCGCTCGATCTTGCCGGAAATCTCGCCCGTGGCGTTGCGGGTCTGGGTGGCGAGGGTCTTCACCTCGCTCGCCACCACCGCGAAGCCCTTGCCCAGTTCGCCCGCCCGCGCCGCCTCGATGGTGGCGTTCAGCGCCAGAAGGTTGGTCTGCCCGGCAATGTCGGAGATGAGCGAGACCACCGCGCGGATCTCGGTGATGGCGCCGCGCAGCTCCACGATGGCGTTGCTCGCCTCGGTGGCGGCGTCCCCGGCGGAGGCCGCGAGCCGGTCGGAGGCGCGGGCCTGCTGGTCGATCTCCTCATTGGTGCCCGCGAAGGCGGTCAGGGTATCGGCGAGGGTCTTGGCGCTGGCGCGGGCCTGCTGGGTCTGCCCCGCGAGGTTGTCGCAATCCTCGCGGATGGCGGCGATGTCCCGGACACCGGCGGCGGAGGCGGCGCGCATGGTGTCGGCCGTCTCGCCGAGCCGCGCCCGGGAGCGCAGGATGTCGGACTCGATGAGGTCCATGATGTGGGCTTGGTCCGTCGCATGGGCCACGGGCCCGGGCGGGGCGACGGTCTCTTCGGTGGCGGGGGACATCTGGGGCGATGCCGGCGCAGGGGCGGGCGTGCTGCTTTGTCGGGTGCGTCCCCACATGGCCTGTTCCTCCGCGGATCTTATGGTCGGCATTGTTTGGTCCAGAAGCCTGGATCACCAACCTTGCGTTGAGAGTGCCATTCGCCCGCCGGGGTTGAAATAGGCCTTTATGCTACGGCTTCCGCCACGGTTGCGGCCGCGCCGCGCGCCAGGAGCGCGGACAGGGGCGCGGTGACGGCCGCCACGAAGCGCGGATCGGCGGGCAGGTCCGTGCCGAACACCTCCCTTATCTGGAGCAGGGCGGCGGCGAGCCGCGCGGCGTCTCCGCCCGCTCCGTCCGCCGCCGCGCGCAGGCGGGCGGCCAGGGGATCGCGCACATCGATGGGCGCGCCCTTTTCGTCGCGGCCGGTCACGTAGCGCATCCAGCCCGCGACGCCGAGGGCGATGAAGCGGATGTCGGCGCCCGCCGCGAGCCGTTCTCGGGCGGCGGCGAGCAGGCGCTGGGGCAGCTTCTGCGAGCCGTCCATGGCGATCTGCCAGGTGCGGTGGCGCAGCGCGGGGTTGCGGAAGCGCTCCCGCAGGGCGCGCTTGTAGGCGCCGATGTCGGTGCCCGGCGGCACATGCAGCGTCGGCGTCATCTCCTCGGCCTGCAGGCGCTCCACGAGGCGCGCGAAGGGAGGCAGCGCCATGGTGTCGGAAATGGTCTCGCAGCCCGCGAGATAGCCGAGATAGGCGAGGCTGGAATGAGCGCCGTTGAGCAGGCGCAGCTTCATGTGCTCGAACGGGGCGACGTCGCGCACCATCTCCACGCCCACCGCCTCGAAGGGCGGGCGCCCGGCGGGGAAATGGTCCTCCACCACCCATTGGCTGAAGGGCTCGGCCATGACCGGCCAGGCGTCCTCCAGGCCGAGCCGTTCGGCGACGAACGCGCGGTCGGCGTCGGTGGTGGCGGGGGCGATGCGGTCCACCATGGTGGAGGGGAAGGCCACCTCGCCCGCCACATAGGCGCCGAGATCGGCATCGCGCAGCGCCGCGAACCGGCGGGTGACGCGCGCCACCGTCTCGCCATTGGCGGGAAGGTTGTCGCAGCACAGGACGGTGAAGGGCTGGAGCCCCGTCGCCCGGCGCAGCCGCAGCGCTTCCGCCAGCAGGCCCGGCGCGCTGCGCGGCCGCTCAGGCGTGGCGAGGTCGGCGATGATGTCCGGATGCGCCTCGTCCAGCTCCCCGGAGGCGGGGTCGTGGCAATAGCCCTTCTCTGTGACGGTAAGCGAGACGATGCGCACCGCCGGGTCCGCCATGGCGGCCAGCAGCGCGGCGGGGTCGCGCGGGGCGACGAGGGTGCGCGTCAGGGAACCGATCACCCTGAGGTCATCGCCCGCGCCGGAGCGCACGCACAGCGTATAGAGCCCGTCCTGCGGGTCGAGCGCCTCGGACGTGTCGGGGGAGCGCAGGCTCGCCCCGCAGATGGCCCAGTCCATGTGCCCGGCGGCCAGCAGGTCGTCCGCATAGACCGCCTGGTGGACCCGGTGGAACGCGCCCACCCCCAGATGCACCATGCCCACCTTGGCGGCGCTCCGGTCATAGCGCGGGCGGGCGATGGCGGCGGGCAGGCGGGACAGGGTGGCGTCGGACAGGCGCACGGTGCGCTCCCTCACAGCTTGTAGGCGGATTTCGCGAGGCGGTAGGCGAGGTCGTGGGCGAGGTCGTGCGCCTCGTCCTCGTCCAGCCGGTGCTGGGAGACGAGGGTGGCGAGAAACGCGCAGTCCACGCGCCGCGAGACGTCGTGGCGGGCGGGGATGGAGGGGAAGGCGCGGGTGTCGTCGTTGAAGCCCACCGTGTTGTAGAAGCCGGCGGTCTCCGTGGTCAGTTCGCGGAACCGGCGCATGCCCTCCGGGCTGTCGAAGAACCACCAGGCCGGTCCGAGGCGCAGGGCCGGGTAATGCCCGGCCAGCGGCGCCAGCTCGCGGGAATAGCTGGTCTCGTCCAGGGTGAAGAGGATGACGGTCAGGTCCTTCTCGTTGCCGAACCGGTCCAGCAGGGGCTTCAGGGCGCGCACATAATCGGTGCGGCTGGGAATGTCGGCGCCCATGTCCCGGCCGTGCCGGGCGAAGATGCCCTCATTGTGGTTGCGCACCGCGCCGGGATGGATCTGCATCACCATGCCGTCTTCCAGCGACATGCGCGCCATCTCGGTGAGCATCTGGGCGCGGAACAGCTCGGCGTCCTCGGGCGAGGCATGGCTGGCCTTCACCCGGTCGAACAGCGCCTGCGCCTCGGCGGGCGAGAGGTCGGCGGTGGCGGCGGAGGGGTGGCCGTGGTCCGTGGAGGTGGCGCCGTAGCTGCGGAAATAGGCGCGCCGCGCCCGGTGGGCGGCGAGGTAGCCGGTCCAGGAGAGCGTGTCCTCCCCCGTCATCTCGCCCAGCTTCACGAGATTGGCGCGGAAGCCCTCGAAATCGGGGTCCACCACGGGGTCGGGTCGGTAGGCGGTGACGACGCGCCCGGTCCAGCCGCTGTCGCGGATCATCCGGTGCCATTTCAAATCGTCCAGCGGGCTCTCGGTGGTGGCGATCACCTCGATGTTGAAGCGCTCGAACAGGGCGCGCGGGCGGAAGGCTTCGGTGTGTAGCGCCTGCGCGATCACGTCATAGGTGAAGTCCGCATTCTCCGCGCACAGCCGCTCCTCGATGCCGAACAGGGTGGAGAAGGCATGGTCCAGCCACAGCCGGGTCGGGGTGCCCCGGAACAGGGGGTAATGGCGCGCGAACAGCCGCCAGATGGCGCGCGGATCGCGCTCCACCGGTCCGCCGTCGCGGCGCGGCACGCCCAGATCCTCCAGCGCCACGCCCTGGCTGTAGAGCATGCGGAACACGTAATGGTCCGGCACCACGAACAGGCGGGCAGGGTCGGGGAAGGGCGCGTTCTCCGCGTACCAGCGCGGGTCGGTGTGGCCGTGGGGCGAGACGATCGGCAGGTGCGCCACCCGCTCATAGAGCCGCCGGGCGATGGCGCGCACGGTCGGGTCGGCGGGAAACAGCCGGTCGGGATGGAGCAGCGGCGGGGCGGACAGGGGCATGGCGTTCAGGCTCATGGACATCACCTCGGGCAGGACGACGCGGCGAGCGGCATCGCGAGCCCCTCCGCGTCCGGCACGTCGAAGAAATCGGGATGGGCGTCGGCCAGCGCGTCCACGCTGGGCAGGACGCGGTCGAGATGGCGCGCCATGGCCGCCTCGGCGGCCTCGCGGTCATGGGCGGCGATGGCCTTCACGATGCCCGCATGCTCGGCCATGACGGAGGCGCGGCGGTCGGCGGCGGGCAGGGTGAGGATGCGGCAGCGGTCCACCTGTGCCTTCTCCGCCCGCACCACGCGCCAGAGATTGGGATGGCCCGCGATCTCGGCCACCAATTGGTGGAAGTCCTCGTCCGCCTTGTGGAAATCGGCGAGCCGCCCGCTCTCGTGGGCGGCCGCCTGGGCGGCGAGGCCCGCCTTCAGCCGGGCGATGTCGGCCTTGCCCGCATGGCGCGCCGCCTCGCGCACGGCGGTGCGCTCCAGGGCCTGGCGGATCACCATGGCGTCGCGCACGGCGGGGCGGGAGATGCGCGAGACGAAGGTGCCGTACTGGGGAAAGATGTCCACGAGCCGCTCGTCGGCGAGCTTCAGGATGGCCTCGCGCACCGGGGTGCGGCTCACCCCGCAGGCGAGCGCGATCTGCTTCTCCTGGAGGGCGGTGCCGGGCGCGATCTCCATGCCGATGATCTGGCCGCGCAGCGCCTCGTAGATGCGCTGGGAGGCCGTGACCCCGCGCACTTTCTCGATGCGCGGCACGCCCGACCCTCCGGCCGGGGATGCCGGTCCCCTTGCGCCGCGCGCCACGCTTTCCTCCGAACAATTCTTGTTTTGCTTCGAACACTGATATATTAGCATATCAGAAGCGTCAATGCGGCCTGCCCCCACGGCACCCGCGACGGAACGCAGCCCTGGGCCAACCGGGGCGCGGGGAGGACGGACATGTCGGACCTGAAGGATGCCCCGCGCATCCTGCGGCTTTCGCCGCAGGACAATGTGGCGGTGGCGCTGGAGACGCTGCCCGAGGGCGCGCGCGCCGCGGGCGTGAGCGTTTCGGCCCGCGTGCCGCGCGGCCACAAGTTCGCCCTCGCCGCCATCCCGGACGGCGCGCCCATCCTGAAGTTCGGGCAGATCATCGGCTTCGCCTCCGGCGACATCGCGCCGGGCGCCCATGTGCATGTCCACAACGTGGTGCTGCACGATTTCGCCCGCGACTACGCCTTCTCCGCCGACGCGCGGGAGGAGCTGCTGCTGCCGGCGGCCGAGCGCGGCCATTTCATGGGCTTCCGCCGCTCCAACGGGCGCACCGGCACGCGCAATTATCTCGGCATCCTCACCTCGGTGAACTGCTCGGCCTCGGTGGCGCGGTTCGCCGCGCGGGAACTGGAGCGCTCGGGCGTGCTGGACGCGTTTCCCGGCGTGGACGGCGTGGTGCCCATCGTGCACGGCACGGGCTGCGGCATGGCCTCGAAGGGGGAGGGGTTCGACGTGCTCTCCCGCACGCTGTGGGGCTATGCCACCCATCCCAATTTCGCGGCGGTGGTGATGGTGGGCCTCGGCTGCGAGATGTTCCAGATCGCCCGCTTCAAGTCGGAATACGGGGTGGAGGAAAGCGACGGCTTCCGTACCCTCACCATCCAGGACGAGGGCGGCACGCGCCGCACCGTGGAGCATGTGGTGGGCGCGCTCACCGAGATGCTGCCCGCCGCCGGGGCGTGGCGGCGCGAGGCGCGGCCCTTGTCGGAACTGGTTCTGGCGCTCCAGTGCGGCGGGTCGGACGGCTATTCGGCGCTCACCGCCAATCCGGCCCTGGGTGTCGCTTCGGACCTGCTGGTGCGCAACGGCGGCACCTCCATCCTCTCCGAGACGCCGGAAATCTATGGCGCCGAGCACCTGCTGACCCGTCGCGCCGTGAACCGTGCCGTGGGCGAGAAGCTGGTCTCCCGCATCAAGTGGTGGGAGGCCTATACCGAGCGCAACGGCGGGGAGATGAACAACAATCCCTCGCCGGGCAACAAGGCGGGCGGGCTCACCACCATCCTGGAGAAGTCGCTGGGCGCGGCGGCCAAGGGCGGCAGCGCGAACCTTGCCGCCGTCTACGAATATGCCGAGCCGGTGACGACCCCGGGCTTCGTCTTCATGGACACGCCCGGCTACGACCCCGTGGCGGCCACGGGACAGGTGGCGGGCGGGGCGAACGTCATCTGCTTCACCACCGGGCGCGGCTCGGCCTTCGGCTGCAAGCCCACCCCTTCCATCAAGCTCGCCACCAATTCCGACATCGCCGCCCGCATGGCCGAGGACATGGACATCAATTGCGGCGACGTGCTGGAGGGCGTGTCGCTGGAGGCGAAGGGCCGCGAGATCTTCGACCTCGTGGTGGACGTGGCCTCCGGCGCGTCCACCAAGTCGGAGGAACTGGGCTACGGGGACGCAGAATTCGTGCCCTGGCAGATCGGCGCGGTGATGTGATGGGGCGACCTCTGCTCTGCGCATCGGCCAAGAGCCCTCTCCCGCTTGCGGGGGAGGGTTGGGAGGGGGAAAGGGCGCTCCGTATCGGTGCCGGTTGCCCGCCTTGGGGCTCGGCCCCCTCCCCAGCCCTCCCCCGCAAGCGGGAGAGGGGGCCGGTCGCGCCTGCTCGCAAATCGCCCGCGCCGCAGGCGCCCCGCCTACTCGAACAGGTCCGGGTGCTCGGCCTCCACCTTGGGCAGGGCGCGCAGGATCTCGCACAGGTGGGCCTGCATGGCCGCCCCGGCGGCGTCCGGGTCGCCGGCGTCGATGGCCTCCACGATGGCACGGTGCTGGTCCACCAGGGGCATCATGGAGCCCTTGAGGGTGAGGTGGCAGGCGCGGTCCATATGGGCCTTGATGTCCGCCACCGCCTCCCAGGCGAGGGCGCAGCCCGCGCCCTCCGCCAGCGCCACATGGAACATCTCGTCATACTGCTGGAAGGTCTCGTGCGCGCCGCGCGCGGCGGCCTTCGCCTGGAGGTCCAGCAGGTCGTCGATGCGGGCGCGGGCATTGACGTCGAACCGCTCGGCGGCGCGGCGCGCCACGGCGGTCTCGATGGCTTCGCGCACGAAGCGCGCCTCCATCATCTTCTTCACCGAGATGCGCACCACGATGGTGCCGCGCTGGGGCAGGATCTCCACGAGGCGGGTGCGGGCAAGGCCGATGAGCGCCTCGCGCACCGGCTGGCGGGACACGCCGTGACGTTCCGCGATCTCGGCCTCCGACAGGCGCGTGCCCGGCGGCAGCGCCAGCGTCACGATCGCGCGGCGCAGCTCCGCTTCAACCTTCTGCGCGGCCGACCCGCTCGTCGGAACCCGGATGGCGTCCAAAGGATCACTCCCCATTGCGTGTGATTTTATACTACCATACAAAGACGCCCGTCCGGCACAAGTGACGGTGTCGAAACCGGCATTCTGGATCGCGGATGCGATCCCAACAAGAACAAGGCCGACAGGCCGCCTGTGAAAAAGACCAAGCAGCTCATTCAGGGAGAAACGCCCATGCTGACCCGTCGCCGCGCGATCGCGCTGGCTGCCGCCCTCACCCTCGCGCCGATCGCCTCGGCCCAGGCCCAGAGCGTGACGCTGCGCTCCGCCGACATCCATCCGGACGGATACCCCACCGTGGAGGCGGTGAAGTATTTCGGCCAGGAGCTGGAGAAGAAGACCAACGGCAAGTACAAGGTCCAGGTGTTCTTCGCCGGCCAGCTCGGCGGCGAGAAGGAGACCATCGAGCAGACCCGCTTCGGCGTCATCGACCTCAACCGCGTGAACACCGCGCCGTTCAACAACCTCATTCCCCAGACCGCCGTGCTCGGCCTGCCGTTCCTGTTCCGCAACGTGGACCACATGTACAAGGTGGTGGACGGCCCGCTGGGCGAGGAGATCGCCAAGGCGTTCGAGCCGCACGGCCTCGTGGTGCTGGGCTTCTTCGATTCCGGCGCGCGCTCCATGTACAATTCCAAGCGCCCCATCAAGACGCTGGCCGACATGAAGGGCATGAAGATCCGCGTCCAGCAGTCGGACCTGTTCATCGCCATGATCAACGCGCTGGGCGCCAACGCGACCCCCATGCCGTTCGGCGAGCTCTATTCCGCGCTGCAGACCGGCCTCGTGGACGGGGCGGAGAACAACTTCCCGTCCTATGAATCCGTGAAGCATTACGAGGTGGCGAAGTATTTCTCGCTCACCGAGCATTCCATGGCGCCGGAAGTCTTCGTCATGTCGAAGATGAGCTGGGACAAGCTCTCTCCCGCCGACCAGAAGCTGTTCAAGGAAGCGGGCAAGGCCGCGACCATCAAGATGCGCGAGCTGTGGGCCAAGCGCGACGCGGACGCCAAGGCGATCGTGATCAAGGGCGGCGCCCAGATCAACGAGGTGGACAAGCAGCCCTTCATCGACGCGATGAAGCCGGTCTACGACAAGTTCGTCACCACCCCCGAGATGAAGAGCCTCGTGGAGCGCATCCGCGCAGTGCAGTGAGCCTTCGCGGCGGCCCGGCCACGCGCCGGGCCGCCGCATTCACGCCCCCTTTTTCGAGCGGCCGCGCATGAGCCACACCACCCTCCAGAGGCCTTCCGCCATGGGTTCGCTTCCCGTGCTCCTCCATCTGCGGCGCCTCGTGCGCTGGCTGTCCACCATCGCCCTGTGGATCTCCGGCGCGGGCCTGCTCGTGATGACGGGCTGCGTGATGTGGCAGGTGATCGGCCGCTACATCCTCAATGATTCCCCCAGCTGGACGGAGCCGTTCTCGCTGCTGCTCATGAGCTGGTTCATCCTGCTGGGCGCGGCGGTCGGCGTGCGCGAGGGCAACCATCTCGGCTTCGAGATCGGCCTGCATTTCGCCTCCCCGCCCATCCGCCGCCTCATGGAGGTGGTGACGGACCTGCTGGTCATGGCCTTCGGCGTCGCCATGGCCTGGTACGGCTGGTTCCTGGCCATGGGCACCTGGTCCGCCAAGATGGCGGGCATCGATATCCCCCAGGGCTTCGACTACCTGCCGCTGTCCGGCGGCGGCGTCCTCATCGCGCTGTTCTCGTTCGAGAAGCTGCTGGACCACCTGACCGCCCGAAAAGTGGAGGACGTTCCCCTCCACGGCACCCACACGGTGGAGTGACGCGCCATGGCCATTACCATTCTCTTCGGCGCCTTCACGCTGCTGCTGCTCATCGGCATGCCGGTGGCCTTCTGCCTGGGCCTCGCCTCGCTCGCTACCGTCCTCTACATGGGCCTGCCGCCCGTGGTGGTGTTCCAGCAGATCAATTCCGGGATGAACGCCTTCTCCATGCTGGCGATCCCCTTCTTCATCTTCGCCGGCGACCTGATGATGCGCGGCGGCATCGCCGACCGCCTCATCGGCATGGCGGCAGCCATGATCGGCCATCTGCGGGGCGGGCTCGGCCAGGTGAACGTGGTGGCCTCCACCCTGTTCGGCGGCATCTCCGGCTCGGCGGTGGCGGACGCCTCCGCCATCGGCGGCATCATGATCCCGCAGATGGACAAGCGTGGCTACGCCAAGGATTACGCGGTGAACGTCACCGTGAACTCGGCCATCATCGCGCTGCTCATCCCGCCCTCCCACAACATGATCATCTATTCGCTGTCGGCGGGCGGGAACATCTCCATCGCCGACCTGTTCACGGCGGGCATCGTGCCCGGCCTCCTGCTGGCGGCGGCCATGATGATCACGGCTTATGTGGTGGCGCGCCGGCGCGGCTATCCGGCCGGCACCTTCCCCGGCTGGCCGGGCGTGGCAAGGGCGGTGGTGGCGGCGGTGCCGGGCATCATGCTCATCGGCATCATCTTCGGCGGCGTGCGCTCGGGCATCTTCACCGCGACGGAATCCTCCTGCATCGCCGTGGTCTATGCGCTGCTGGTGACGGTGCTGGTCTATCGCGAACTGGACCTGCCCGCCTTCTGGGAGGCGACGCTCGGCGCGGTGCGCACCACGGCCATGGTGCTGCTGGTGATCGGCACCGCCGGGGCGTTCGGCTGGCTCATGGCTTTCCTCCAGGTGCCCAAGGCCACCATCGAGCTGATGCAGTCGGTGTCGGACAACAAGTACGTCATCCTGCTGCTCATCAACATCATCCTGCTGGTGCTCGGCACCTTCATGGACATGGCGCCGATGATCATCATCTGCACCCCCATCTTTCTGCCGCTCATCAAGGCGTTCGGGATCGATCCGGTGCAGTTCGGAGTGATCCTGATCCTGAATGCCGGCATCGGCCTCAACACCCCGCCCGTGGGCTCGGTGCTGTTCGTGGGCTGCGCGGTGGGCAAGATCACCATCGGCGAGGCCATGAAGACCATCTGGCCCTTCTTCGGCGCCTCCGTGGCGGTCCTCATGATCGTCACCTACGTGCCCGCCGTTTCCCTCTGGCTGCCCGCTTTGTTCCGCTGAGCGGGTGCCCCTTTCCATCCGAGGATTGTCCATGATCACCGACGTGCGCCACGTGCATCACCCGGAAGCCGTGCGCTTCTTCGACACCGACGATTTGCGCGCCAACTTCCTCATCGAGGGCCTGTTCCAGCCCGCGACCGTGCAGCTCGCCTATTCCCATATCGAGCGCTTCGTGGTGGGCGGCGCGACGCCCGTCGCCTCGCCGCTGAAGCTGGAGAGCGACAAGGCCACCATCGGCTCGCCCCACTTCCTCGACCGGCGCGAGCTGGGCGTGTTCAACATCGGCGGCCCCGGCAAGGTGCAGGCGGACGGCGAGACCTTCGCCCTCGGCCACCGCGACGCGCTCTATGTGGCCATGGGCACGAAGGACGTGATCTTCACCTCCGACGACCCGCAGAACCCGGCCCGCTTCTACCTGCTCTCCACCCCGGCCCATGCCCGGCACGAGACCAAGGTGGTGAAGATCGCCGAGGCCAAGCGCATGGAGCTGGGCGACCAGGCCACCTGCAACAAGCGCACCATCTACCAGATGATCCACCCGGACGTGGTGACCTCCTGCCAGCTTGTCATGGGCATGACCCAGCTCGCCGAGGGCAACACCTGGAACACCATGCCGTGCCACGTCCATGACCGGCGCTCGGAAGTGTATCTCTATTTCGACGTGGCGCCCGACGCGCGGGTCATCCACCTCATGGGCGAGCCCACCGAGACGCGCCACCTGGTGGTGGCGGACGGGCAGGCGGTGCTCTCCCCGCCCTGGTCGATCCATTCGGGCGTCGGCACCCGCGCCTACACTTTCATCTGGGGCATGGGCGGCGACAATATCGACTATACGGACATGGACATGGTGGCCATGGACACCCTGCGATGAACCCGTTCGACCTTACCGGCAAAAGGGCGCTCGTCACCGGGGCCAATACCGGCCTCGGGCAGGCGGTCGCCTTGGCGCTGGCCGACGCGGGCGCGCAGATCGTCGCGGTGGGCCGAACGCCGGTTGATCCGGCGGTGTGGAGCGGGCGGGATATCGGGAACGGGCTCGTGGAGGTCGAGGCGGACCTCTCCTCCCTCGAACCCATCGAGCGCATCGTCGCGGAGGCCACCGCCGGCGGGCGGGTGGACATCCTGGTGAACAATGCGGGCATCATCCGCCGCGCCGACGCCATCGACTTCACGGAAGCCGACTGGGACGCGGTGATGGACGTGAACCTGAAGTCCGCCTTCTTCCTCACCCAGGCGTTCGCGCGCGGCTGGATCGCGGACGGGAAGGGGGCGAAGGTCATCAACATCGCCTCGCTGCTCTCCTTCCAGGGGGGCATCCGCATTCCCTCCTACACGGCGAGCAAGAGCGGCCTTGCGGGCCTCACGCGCCTGCTGGCCTGCGAATGGGCGGGGCGCGGCATCAACGTGAACGCCATCGCGCCCGGCTATTTCGTCACCAACAACACGCAGGCCCTGCGCGCCGACGAGAAGCGCTCCGCCGACATCCTTGCGCGCATTCCGGCGGGCCATTGGGGCGATCCCTCGGAACTGGGCGGGGCGGCGGTGTTCCTCGCCTCTCCGGCCGCGAGCTATGTGCACGGCGTGGTGCTGCCGGTGGACGGCGGCTGGCTGGCCCGCTGACCTGCCCCGCGCGCTCTCAGGTCCCGTCATGGCCGGACGTGTCCCGGCATGACGGAGCTTTGCAGGCGGGCATTCTAACGAGAGACGCGCATGCCGGGCGCACGCCCGGCCCGACGCCGTCTCATGAACAGCATCTCGGAGGTCTTCGACATGTCCCAGAAGGGCCAGTATTTCGGCTTCGCCGACACCATCGCCGTGGAGAAGATAACGCCCAACGTGGATCGCCAGATCCTCACCTACAATGACGAGATCATGCTGGTGCGGGTGGTGTGCACCGAGGCGGGGCCGTGCGGCGTGTTCCATGACCACCCCCACGTCCAGATCACGTCCGTGGAGAGCGGGGTGTTCGACATCACGGTGGACGGGAAGAGCGCGCGCCTGAAGGCGGGTGACAGCTTCTACGTCCCCTCCGGCCTCTGGCACGGGTCCATCTGCATCGAGCCGGGCGTTCTGGTGGACGTGTTCACGCCCATGCGGAAGGAATTCGTCGCGGACTGAGGCCGTGGCGGACCCCAGACGCGAAACGGCCGGCCCCTGGGGCCGGCCGTCGCATTTTGAGGGGAGGGCGGTGCCCTCACTCCTTCGGGCGGTTGTCCACCACGCGCTTGGCCTTGCCGGCGGAGCGCTCGATGGAGCCGGGGCCCTGGATGTTGACGCGGGTGCTGACGCCCACGGTCGCCTTGATGCGGTGGATGAGCCGCTCGGCATGGGCGGTGAGGCCCTCGCCGTCCCAATGCTCCTCGCGGGCCTCCGCGTGGATGGTCATCTCGTCCATGCGGCCGCGCCGGGTCAGCTCGATCTGGAAGTGGCCGGCGCACCATTCGGTGGCGAGCAGCGCCTCTTCGATCTGGGTCGGGAACACGTTGACCCCGCGCAGGATCATCATGTCGTCCGAACGGCCCGTGACCTTCTGCATGCGCCGCATGCCGGGACGCGCCGTGCCGGGCAGAAGGCGGGTGAGGTCGCGGGTGCGATAGCGGATGACCGGGAACGCCTCCTTGGTGAGGGAGGTGAAGACCAATTCGCCCTCCGACCCTTCGGGCAGCACCTCGCCGGTCTCGGGATCGATGATCTCGGGATAGAAATGGTCTTCCCAGATGTGCAGGCCGTCCTTGGTCTCCACGCATTCCTGCGCGACGCCGGGGCCGATCACCTCGGAAAGGCCGTAAATGTCCGTGGCGTCCATGGCGAACGCCTTCTCGATCTCCTGGCGCATGGAATTGGTCCAGGGCTCGGCGCCGAAGATGCCGTATTTCAGCGAGCTTTCGCGCGGGTCGAGCCCGGCCTTGGCGAAGCCGTCCTGGATGGCGAGCATGTAGCTCGGCGTCACCATGATGACCTCGGGCTTGAAGTCGTCGATGAGCTGCACCTGGCGCTCGGTCATGCCGCCGGACATGGGGATGACCGTGCAGCCCAGCCGCTCCGCGCCGTAATGAGCGCCGAGGCCGCCGGTGAACAGGCCGTAGCCATAGGCCACGTGCACCATCATGCCGGGGCGCGCGCCCGCCGCGCGGATGGAGCGGGCCATCACATTGGCCCACATGTCGATGTCGTTCGCCGTATAGCCCACCACGATGGGCTTGCCCGTGGTGCCCGACGAGCCGTGGATGCGCGCCAGCTTCTCGCGCGGCACGGCGAACAGGCCGAAGGGATAATTGTCGCGCAGGTCCTTCTTCACGGTGAAGGGGAACTTCGCGAGGTCGGACAGCTCCTTGAAGTCGTCCGGGTGCACGCCCGCCGCGTCGAACTGGGCGCGATAGTGCGGCACGTTCTCGTAGGCGTGCTTCAGGGACCAGGCGAGGCGCTGGCGCTGAAGCGCCATGATCTCGTCGCGGGAGGCGCGCTCGGCGGCGTCGAGGCCGCCCCGCACATCGCCTTCAAAGCTCTTGGCTGCGGGCACCATGTTCATCGTCTCCTCCGCTCAACCGCTTGTCTTGTCGTCCTGCGGGATGATCGCGCCGCCGATGGACCGCGAATGGCCGCGGAATTCGGCGATCAGCACCCCGTCCTGGGTCACGCTGATGTCGTAGATGCCCGAGCGCCCGGCGCGGGTCACTTCGCGGGCGGTGGCCACCAGCTCGTGGCCGCGCTTGCCGGGCCGCAGGAAGCTGATGGAGCAGTGCGCCGCCACGGTGCGCTCGTCATAGGTGTTGCAGGCGAACGCGAAGGCGCTGTCCGCCAGGGCGAAGATGTAGCCGCCATGGGCGGAGCCGTGGCCGTTCACCATGTGGTCGGCGAGGCGCATGGAGAGTACGGCGCGCCCGGCCGCGATCTCGCGGATCTCGACGCCCAGGCCCTGGCTCGCGCCGTCGGTCTTCCACATGGTCTCGGCGCACAGGCGCGCGATCTCGTCGGGCGAGCGCAGCGTTTCGGTCCCGCTCATTTCTCGCGGCCCGTGAAGGCGGGGGTGCGCTTCTCCATGAAGGCCTTGGTGCCCTCGGCATAGTCCGGCGAGCGGCCCGCGAGGCGCTGGAGGTCGCGCTCAAGGTCGAGCTGTTCGTCCAGCGTGTTGCCCGCGCTGGCGTTCAGCGCCTGCTTGGTGAGCGCGAGGCCGTAGGTGGGCTGGGTGGCGAAGTGGGCGGCGAGCTTCTCCGCCTCGGCCATCAGGTCGGCATCCTCCACCGCCTTCCAGACCATGCCCCAGTCGGCCGCCTGGGTGGCGGAGACCGGCTCGGCCAGCAGCATCAGCGCGCGGGCGCGGGCATCGCCCACGACGCGCGGCAGGAAGAAGGTGCCGCCCGAATCGGGGACGAGGCCGATCTTGGAGAAGGCCTGGATGAACTTGGCGGACTTGGCCGCCAGCACGATGTCGCACGCGAAGGCGAGGTTCGCGCCCGCGCCCGCCGCCACGCCGTTCACGGCGCAGATGACCGGCTTGTTCAGTGCGCGGATGCGGCGAACCAGCGGGTTGTAGAAGGTCTCGATGGTGGCGCCGAGGTCCGGCGCCTCGGTGAGGCCGACGCGGGCGGAAAGATCCTGGCCCGCGCAGAAGCCGCGTCCCGCGCCGGTCAGCAGCACGGCGCGGCAGCTCTCGTCGGCCGCCGCGTCATCGAGCGCGGCGCGCAGGGCGAGGTGAAGCTCTTCGTTGAAGGAATTGAGGCGGTCGGGCCGGTTGAGGGTCAGCATGACCCAGCCGTCGCGGCGGTCCACCATGAGGACGCTATCCACTCTTTCCTCCCATATGGCCCGTGGCATGGGCTCTTGAATTAACCGATCGATCGGTTAATCTTTAGCTCAAGGGGCACGCTTGTCAACACGAGCGAGAACGCTCCGCGCAGGGAGGTGAGGATGGGCGAGGCACGGCAGGCTCGGCGAGCCGCGTCGCTGCGCGGCGGCTGCCGGAATGGCGCCCGCGCGGGCTCAGGCTATACATCGTCCTCCCCGGCGCTCCGCCGCCTTGTTTCCTTTTCCCGGAGATCGTCATGACGCACGCTTATATCTGCGATTTCGCGCGCACGCCCATCGGCCGCTATGCGGGCGCGCTGAAGGATGTGCGGGCGGACGATCTCGCCGCCCATCCCATCCGCGTGCTGAAGGACCGCAATCCCGGCATCGACTGGGACGCCGTGGACGATGTGATCCTGGGCTGCGCCAACCAGGCGGGCGAGGACAATCGCGACGTGGCCCGCATGGCCGTGCTTCTGGCGGGCCTGCCGGTGAGCGCGCCCGGCACCACCATCAACCGCCTGTGCGGCTCCGGCCTCGATGCGGTGGGCATGGGCGCGCGCGCCATCATGACCGGTGATGCCGATCTCATCATCGCGGGCGGGGTGGAAAGCATGACCCGCGCGCCCTTCGTCCAGGGCAAGGCCACGGAAGCCTTCTCCCGCCAGGCGGAAATCTACGACACCACCATCGGCTGGCGCTTCGTGAACCCACTCATGAAGGCGCAGTACGGCGTGGATTCCATGCCCGAGACCGGCGAGAACGTGGCCGCCGACTTCGGCATCTCCCGCGCCGACCAGGACCTGTTCGCCTACCGCTCCCAGCAGCGCACCAAGGCCGCCCAGGAGGCGGGCTTCTTCGCCCGTGAGATCGCGCCCATCGAGATCAAGGGCAAGAAGGGGGCCGTCGTCGTCGTGGACAAGGACGAGCATCCGCGCGGCGACACCACGCTGGAGCAGCTCGCCGCGCTGAAGACCCCGTTCCGCAAGGAGGGCGGCAGCGTGACCGCCGGCAATGCGTCGGGCGTCAATGACGGAGCGGGCGCGCTCATCCTCGCCTCCGAGGCGGCGGTGAAGCGCTACGGCCTCACGCCCCGCGCCCGCGTCGTGTCCGTGGTGCAGGCGGGCGTGCCGCCGCGCATCATGGGCATCGGCCCGGCCCCGGCGACGCTGAAGCTGCTGGAGAAGAACAAGCTGGCGCTGGACGATATCGACCTCATCGAATTGAACGAGGCGTTCGCCTCCCAGGCGCTGGCCGTGCTGCGCCAGCTCGGCCTGCCGGACGATGCGGCCCATGTGAACCCCCATGGCGGCGCCATCGCGCTCGGCCATCCGCTGGGCATGTCCGGCGCCCGCCTCGCCATGACGGCGGTGAGCGCGCTGGAAGCGCGCGGCGGCAAGCGTGCGGTGGCCACCATGTGCATCGGCGTCGGCCAGGGCATCGCCGCCCTCATCGAGCGGGTCTGACATGACCGCCGCGCCCGTCACCCTGCGCCGCCACGGTTCCGTGGCGGTGGTGGAGATCGCCTATGCCCCCGTCAACGCCCTCTCCAAGGGCGTGCGCACGGGGCTCGTGGAGGCCATGGACACGCTGCGCGCCGATCCCGACGTGACGGCGGTGGTGCTGAGCGGCGGGCCGGGGCGCTTCATCGCCGGCGCGGACATCCGCGAGATGAACGCGCCGCCGGACGAGCCCTTCCTGCCGGACGTGATCGCCGCCATCGCGGACCTGGACAAGCCTGTCATCGCCGCCATCGACGGCGCGACTCTGGGGGGCGGCCTGGAAGTGGCGCTGGGCTGCGATGCCCGCATCGGCTCGCCCAAGGCGGTGCTGGGCCTCACCGAGACGCGGCTCGGCATCATTCCCGGCGCGGGCGGCACCCAGCGCCTGCCGCGCATCGTGGGTATCGCGGGGGCCATTCCGCTCATCTGCGAGGCCCGCATCCTGAAGGCCAAGGACGCGCACGCCCTCGGCCTACTGGACGCCGTCGCGGACGACCCGCTGGCGGCAGCCTTGGACTACGCGCAGAGCGCGCAGAAGCGCCGCATCTCCGACCTTCCCGTGCCCGAGGGCGACGCCGCGGCGGAGCAGGCGGCGGCCGACGCGGCGCTCAAGGGCGCCAAGGGCCAGCCCGCCATCGGCGAGGCGGTCCACGTCATCCGCGCCGCCCGCGAGGGCAGCTTCGCGGACGGGCTCGCCCGCGAGCGCGCGGCCTTCCTCGCCCTGCGCGAAAGCCCCGAGGCGAAGGCGCTGCGCCATCTCTTCTTCGCCGAGCGCGAGGCGGGCAAGGTGCCGGGCCTGGAAGGCGCGGCGGCGCGGCCCTTCGCCCAGGTGGCGGTGATCGGCGCGGGCACCATGGGCGCGGGAATCGCCTCGGCGCTTCTGGATGCCGGCCTCACCGTGACCCTGGTGGAGCGCGACGAAGACGCCGCGCAGGCCGGAGCGGCGCGCGTGCGCGGCCTCTATGACCGGCCGCTCAAGAGCGGGCGAGTGAGCCCGGCGCAGGTGGACGAGCGCCTCGCGCGGCTCATCCCCACCGCCGATTGGGACACACTCTCGACTGTCGATCTCGTCATCGAGGCGGCGTTCGAGGACATGGACGTGAAGGCGGACATCTTCCGCCGCCTGGACGCCGTCGCCCGCCCCGGCGCGGTGCTGGCCTCCAACACCTCCTATCTGGACCTCGACGCCATCGCCGCGTTGACCGCCCGGCCGCAGGACGTGGTGGGGCTGCACTTCTTCGCCCCTGCCAACCTCATGAAGCTGCTGGAAGTGGTGCGCGGCGCCAAGACGGCGCCGGACGTGCTCGCCACGGCCCTCGCCCTCGCGAAGAAGATCGGCAAGCAGCCGGTGGTGGCGGGCAATTGCGACGGCTTCATCGGCAACCGCATCTACGCGGTCTATCGCCGCCACGCGGAATATCTGGTGGAGGACGGCGCGACCCCGCAGGATGTCGACGCGGCCCTGGAGGCCTATGGCTTCGCCATGGGTATCTTCGCGGTGTCGGACATGTCGGGCCTCGACATCGCCTTCGCCATGCGCAAGCGCCGCGCGGCGACGCGCGATCCCAACGAGCGCTACGTGACCATCCCCGACCTTCTGTGCGAGGCCGGGCGCCTCGGCCGCAAGACGGGCGCGGGCTGGTATGCCTATGACGCGGCGGGCAAGAAGACGCTCGACCCCAGGACCGCCGAGATCATCGACGGCGTGCGCGCCGGGCGGGGCCTCGCGCCGCGCGCGTTCACGGCCGAGGAGATCCAGCGCCGCCTCGTCTGCGTGATGGCCAACGAGGGGGCGAAGGAGTTGGAGGAGGGCATCGCGCTGCGCGCCTCCGACATCGATCTCGCCTTCGTCAACGGCTACGGCTTCCCGCGCCTGAAGGGCGGCCCCATGTTCGCCGCCGACCAGATGGGCCTTTCCGCCGTGCTCGCGGAAGTGGAGGCGGCCCATGCCGCCGGCGGGGCCGGCTCGGCGCCCGCCCGGCTTCTCATCGACCTCGCCCGCTCGGGCGGCAGCTTTGCCGCCTGGCGCAAGACCAACGCCTGAGGCCGCGCCCCATCGGACCGCCCCAAGGAATCCGCGAAAGACACGTCATGACCAAGATCCTCGAAAGCTACGCCCTCGACCGCTGGTTCGCGCCCACCGAGGGGTTCGTGGACATTCCGAGCGCCGTTGACGGGCGCGTGGTGGCGCGCGCCTCCACCAAGGGGCTCGACTTCGCCGCCATGGTGCGCCATGCCCGCGAGGTGGGCGGGCCGACGCTGCGCGCGCTCACCTTCCACCAGCGCGCCGACATCCTGCGGGCGCTCGCCAAGTATCTGGGCGAGCAGAAGGAGGCGCTCTATGCGCTCTCCGCCGACACGGGCGCCACCAAGCGCGACAATTTCTTCGACATCGACGGCGGCTTCGGCACCCTCTACGCCTATGCCTCGCGCGGGCGGAAGGAGCTGCCCAGTGAGCGCTTCGTGGTGGAAGGCCCCACCGAGGGCCTGTCCAAGAACGGCACTTTCGTCGGCACCCACATCCTCACCCCGCTGAACGGCGTGGCGGTGCATATCAACGCCTTCAACTTCCCCTGCTGGGGCATGCTGGAGAAGTTCGCCCCGGCCTTCCTCGCGGGCGTCCCGGTCATCACCAAGCCCGCCACCGCCACCTCCTATGTGGCCGAGGCGGTGGTGAAGCTCATCATCGGTTCCGGCCTGCTGCCCCCCGGCGCGCTGCAATTCGTCTGCGGCTCCACGGGCAACCTCCTGGACCAGCTCACCGGCCAGGACGTGCTCTCCTTCACCGGCTCGGCGGCCACCTCCGAGGCGCTGCGCAACCATCCGGCGGTTTCGGTGAACGCGGTGCGCTTCATCGCCGAGCGTGACAGCCTCAACGCCGCCGTGCTGGGCCCGGATGCGGTGGAGGGCACGCCGGAATTCGACCTGTTCGTGAAGGAAGTGGTGCGCGAGATGACCGTGAAGGCGGGCCAGAAGTGCACCGCCATCCGCCGCGTCTTCGTGCCCCGCGCCCTGAAGGACGCGGTCGCCGCCGCGCTCTCGGCCCAGCTCGCCGCCGTGGCGGTGGGGGATCCACGCCGCGACGACGTGCGCATGGGCCCGCTCGCCAGCCTCGCCCAGCGCGCCAGCGTGCGCGAGGCGGTGGAGGAGATCGCCGCCGAGGCCGAGATCGTGTTCGGCGATCCCGCCAGCGTCGCCCCGGTGGGCGGCGACGGGGAGGCCGGCGCCTTCATGGCGCCCGTTCTGCTGGTCTGCCCGACCCCGCGCGAGGCCCGCGCGCCCCATGTGACCGAAGCCTTCGGCCCGGTCGCCACCCTCATGCCCTATGACGGGCTCGCCGACGCCGTGGCCCTGGTGGCCAAGGGCGAGGGTAGCCTCGTGGCCTCCGTCTACACCTATGACGAGGCGGTGGCCGAGGCGCTGGTGTTCGGCATCGCCGCCTATAACGGCCGCGTGGTTCTGATCGACCGCGACTGCGCGAAGGAATCCACCGGCCACGGCTCGCCGCTCCCCGGCCTCGTCCATGGCGGCCCCGGCCGCGCGGGCGGCGGCGAGGAGATGGGCGGCCTGCGCGGCGTGTTCCACTACATGCAGCGTACCGCGCTCCAGGGCTCGCCCGGCCGCCTGTCCGCGCTCACCAAGAGCTGGATCAAGGGCGCCCCGGCGCCGTCCCCGGCGAGCCATCCCTTCAAGCTCGACTTCGACACCATCAAGGTGGGCGACACGGTGGAGACGCCGTCCCGCGTCATCTCGCTGAAGGACATCGAGCATTTCGCCGAGTTCACCGGCGACACCTTCTATGCCCACATGGACGAGGAGGCCGCCAAGGCGAACCCCTTCTTCCCGGGCCGGGTGGCGCACGGCTACCTCATCCTGTCCTTCGCGGCGGGCCTGTTCGTGGACCCGGCTCCGGGCCCGCTGCTGGCCAATTATGGCCTCGACACCCTGCGCTTCCTGAAGCCGGTCTCGCCCGGCGACGCCATCCGCGTGCGGCTGACGGTCAAGCAGAAGCAGGCGGCCCGCAAGCCGGAATACGGCGAGGTGCGCTGGGATGCCGAGGTGTTCAACCAGGACGGCGAGACGGTGGCCCGCTACGACCTGCTCACCATGAGCGCCCGCCCCGTCGCGGCGTGAGCTTGGCGCTCTCTGGGCAGGAAATGCCCCCTCTCCCGCGTGCGGGGGAGGGGAGGGCACGCGCCGCTCGGGCGCCTCAGCATCCCCTGAAGACCCTCACACGTCGCCCGAACGGTGCTTGCGCACCACGGTGGGCGGGTCGCTCGCCGGGAAGGTCTGCTTCAGCTCCTCGTCCAGCTTGCGGTCGTCCCGCGTGCGGTCGTCGGCCGGCGTCTCGGCGCCGGTGAAGCTGGACGGGTTGGTCAAAGCGGGCGGATCGCTCGCCGGGAAGCTGTCTTCCAGCTCCTCGTCCAGCTTCCGGTCCTCAGCCTCCTTCTCGCGCGCCTGAGCCACGTCGGGCGGCATCTCGGCGCCCGTGAAGCTGGTCGGGTTGGTCTGGGCCGGCGGATCGCTGGCCGGAAAGGTCTCCTCAAGGGCCTCGTCCAGCGCGCGGTCCTGCTGGGCCTTGGAGGGGGTGTTCGCGGTGGGTCCTGCGCTCATCCTGTCCTCGCTTCGTTCATGGGCCGGGAACGCTCCGGGGCCGGCTCCCGGTTCCCCGTCCCGCCGGCCAGGACGGCCACGGGAAGGCGGCTCAGGAGCGCCGGCACGTCGATTTCGGAAGCCTCGCCCGCCAGGGGGGCGCCGGTCAACAGGTCCGTGAGCGGCGGCAGGCCGTCCGGCAGGCGCAGCGTGGTCCCCGAGAAGCTGTCCGCCGGGGGCAAGGGCATGGCGGCCTCCGGCCCGAGGGCCCCCGCGCACAGGCGCGCCGCCACCACCAGAAGCACGGCCCCGCCCGCGCGCCGCAGGAAGGCCACCACCCGCTCAGCCGCCGGGCCCTCGGCCTCCAGCGGCTCGTAGCTGCCTTGGGCGAACAGGTCCGGGTCGGTGGCGCGCGCGGCGAGGATGCGGGCGATGATGGCCTGCTTCACCCGCCCGTCGCGCCAGTCGGCCAGGAGCACCGCCGAGTCCGCGCCCTCCGCCAGGGCGCGCATGCGGGCGGGGAAGTCCACCGGGCGGCGATTGTCGGGGTCCACCAGCGAGAAGTCCCAGAAGTCCGTGCCCTGGTAGAGGTCCGGCACGCCGGGGACGGTGAGCTTCAGCACGGTCTGGGCGAGGCTGTTCATCGCCCCCGCCGGGGCGAGCCGCCGGGCGAAGGCCGCTAGCCGTGCCCGCACCTCCGCGCCCTCCGGGCGGTTGGCGATCCCATCCAGGAAGGCCCGGCACGCGGTCTCATAGGCACCGTTCGGGAACACCCAGTTCGTGCGCCGCTTGGCTTCGCGCAGCGCCTTCTCCTGCCAGCCCGCCACCCGCTCGAAATAGGCGGCGATGCCCGCCGCGTCGTCGGGGGCGAGGTCGTTCGGCCAGTGGCCGATGAGGGTCTGGTACAGCATCACCTCGTCCGGGGGCGCGGGGGCGGGGCCGTCCGGAAGCTCGGTCCGCAGCGGCGCGGCGCCGGCCATGAGGGCTTCCAGCTCCAGCGACCATTCGCGGGGGATCTCGCTCAGCACCGCGAGGCGCATGCGGGCGTCCTCGCCGCGCTTGTGGTCATGGGTGGCGGTGGCAAGCATCGCCCGGGGCAGGCGCGACCGGCGGGCCGTGGCGGCTGCGTGGAAGGCGGCCGGGGACAGGGCCAGCCGGTCCGGGTCCGAGCCCACCTCGTTGCGCGAGAGGAGGCGCCCGTAGCGGTAGAACAGCGTGTCCTCCATGGACTTGGCGGCGATGGGGGAGGTGAGCTGCTGGAACCGGGCGATGGCATAGGCGCGGGTCCCGGCCTCAAGGATGTCGCCGAGCCCGGCCGCCGCCGCCCCGCCCAGCCACCCGTCCAGGAGATCGAGCACGGGATGGTCGATGGGGGCGAGATGCGCCCGCGCGCGCTCCAGCGCCTCGGACATGAAGGCCCAGTCCTGGTCGCTGCGGCCCGAAGCGTCCGCATAGGTGCGGTAGACCGGGAAGGCCACCACCAGTTCGTTCAGCGCGCGCCGGATGGCGGCGAAGGTGATGTCCCGCGTGTCGAGGTCGGTGCGTGCCACCCGGTGGAGGGCGCGGGTCGCGGCCTGCATCTCGGCGCCGAACCCTTCGCGCAGCACCTGCCGCCGGGCCGCCTCGCGATGAGCGGCATAGGCCGTTCCGTCGCCCGCCGCGCGGCTCCACACATGCTCCAGCGCGTCCGCCGCTCCCCCGTCATGGAGCAGCGCCGCCACCTCGTCCATGAAGTCGTAGCCGGTGGTGCCGTCCACCGGCCAGCTTTCCGGCAGCCGCTCGCCGGGATGGAGGATCTTCTCCACCACCAGATAGCCGCCCGGCGGCGCCTCGGCGGGGCGGCGCGCGTCCAACTGCTCCATGCGGCGGCGCAGGCGGCGGCAATAGCCGGCCGGGTCCGCGAGCCCGTCCACATGGTCCACGCGGAACCCGTCCACGAGCCCTTCCCCATAGAGGCGGAACAGCAAGGCGTGGGCCTGCTCGAACACGTCCTGGCGCTCCACCTGCACTCCGGCGAGGCCGGTAATGTCGAAGAAGCGGCGCCAGTTGAGGTCGTCATTGGCGGTGCGCCACCAGGCGAGGCGGAAATTCTGCCGCTCCAGCAGGGCGTGCAGCCGGCGGCAGCCCTCCGCGCCGGTGGCGTCGAAGGCGGCGAGCGCGGGCGCGAGGAGGTCCGCGCCCTGCGTCGCGACCGTCATGGCGAGACGCTCCTTCAGCGCCACCGCCTGGGCCTTCCCCTCCGGGCCGGGCGCGATGTCCGCGAAGGCGCGGGCCTGTTCCGCCAGGTCCGGCGTGTCGGCGGCGGCGAGGATGTCGCCATAGCGGCGCGGGCAGATGGGGAAGGCGTGCTCGTAGTGGCGCGCCTCGAAGGCACCACGCGCGGCATCATAGGCCAGCGCCACCGTGCCCTCGCGCAGCGCCTCGCCATAGGGCGTGCCGAGGAAGGGCGCGAGGACCTTGCCCGCCAGGGCGGGATCGTCCGCGGTCCAGTTGATGTCGAACACGTCCGCATGGGCGCTCTCCCGGCCCCATTCCAGCACGTCGAGCCACACCCGATTGTCCGCGCCGCCGACGCCCATATGGTTCGGCACGATGTCGAGGATCAGCCCCATGTCCCGGGCACGCAGGGCACTTACGAGCCGCCGCAGCGCGGCTTCCCCGCCCACTTCCGGGTCGAGGGTGCCGGTGTCCACGGTGTCGTAGCCGTGGCGCGAGCCCGCGCGCGAGGTGAGGAGCGGCGAGGCATAGACATGGCTGATGCCGAGCGCGCCGAGATAGTCGACCAGCGGAACGGCATCGTCCAGCGTGAAGCCCTCGTGGAACTGGAGGCGGGCCGTGGCGCGGGGCGCGCTCATCCGCGCCTCCGCGCGTTGTCGAGCACCTTCAGGCGGTGCTGCACCGCTTCGTCCTCCAGCAGGTGCGCCGCCTCCGGCCCGAGGCGGCGGCGCCAGTTGGGGTGCTCGTCCACGGTGCCCGGCAAATTGGGCTGCTCGTCGAGCGCCAGCACGTCCTCGATGGGGATGACGGCGAGCGGGGCCGGCGTGCGGCCAATGAAGTCCAGCGCGGCCTCGATCACCGCCTCTCCCCCTTCGGGGGGCGCATGCCGGTCCATGCCCTCTGGGGCGATGGTGCGCCACATGGCGCGGCGGTCCTCGGCGCGGGCGGCGCGCTCGCTCGCTTCGTCCTGGCCCTCGCCGACGATGCCCAGCGGCACCCGCCAGTCGATGTCGCGGCCCCTCCACCAGCCCGCCACCGTGGGCAGGTCGTGGGTGCCGGTGACGGCGATGGCGTCCGCCGAATAATGCTCGGCGCCGGTATAGCCGCCGTCCGCGTGCCGCTCGAACCACAGCACCTTCATGCCGAGGATGCCGCGCGCCGCCAGAACCTCGCGGAAACCTTCCGGCACGGTGCCCAGGTCCTCGCCGATGACGATGGCGCGGCGGCGGTGGGATTCCAGCGCCACGAGGCGCACCAGGTCCTCGAACGGATAGGCGAGATAGGCCCCGGCGGTGGCGGGAAAGCCGTCCGGCACCAGCCACAGCCGCCTCAGGCCCATGATGTGGTCGATGCGCACCCCGCCCGCATGGGCCATGACGGAGCCGAGCATGTCGCGAAACGCGGCGAAGCCGGAGCGCGCCAAAGCGAGGGGCGAGAAGGCCGAGAGGCCCCAGTTCTGGCCGAGCGCGTTCATCAGGTCCGGCGGGGCGCCGACGCTGAGGCCGATCAGCATGTCCGCCTGCCGGCTCCAGGCCTGGCTGCCGCCGCCGTCCGTGCCCACTGCGAGGTCGCTCACGAGGCCGATGGCCATGCCTGCCGAACGCGCCGCGTCCTGGGCCTGGGCGAGGCTGCGGTCCGCCACCCATTGCAGGAAGGCGTGGAACGCCACCTCGGCCGCGTGCTGGCGGGCGAACGCCTCCACCGCCGCGCTCTCGGGATCGTCGAGGCCCGCGCCCCAATGCCGCCAATTCCAGCGGGCGGGGTCGGCGCGGAACAGGGTGCCGTGGATGGCCTCGAAGCGCGCATGGCCCTCCAGCGCGGCCCCGCCCGCCGCGCGGAAGGCGTGGAAGTCCGCCTGGAGGTCGCTCCTGCGGGGCAGGGAATCCTCGAACAGGCGCCGCAGCACCGCGAGCCTGCGCGGCCCGGCCGAGGGCCAGTCCACGAAGGCGCCATCCTGCGGCGGTGCGCCCGCGCCCGCCTCCGCCGCGTCCACCGCCGGGCCGCCGAACACCACGCGGGGGTCGGCATGGAGCGGGTTCAGGAACTGGCGGCTCGACGGCGCATAGGGGCTGAAATGGTGCGGGTCGGCGGCGAAGCCCGCATGGATGGGGCTGAGCACCAGCGCGTCGGCGCCTGCGTCCGCCGCCTTCACGGCAAGTTGGGACAAGGCGGAGAAATCACCGATGCCGCCGTCTCCCGCGCGACGCAGCCCATAGAGCTGCACGGCGAGCGCCCAGAGCCGGGCCGGGTCCCGCCCGGCGGCGTCCGCCACCGAGAAGCAGCGATCGGGGGCAACGGCGAGCAGGGTCTCGACGCCGCCCGCCTCCAGATGGTGATAGCCGGGCGGCTCCATGCCGGGAATGGTGAGCACGCCGCCTTCGCGGGGCGCCAGACCCTCCACCACGCCGCCGCCGTCCAGGGTCAGGCGGTAGCGCACCTCGCCGTCCGGCCCAGCCAGCGGGATCGCGACGGGCGCACCGGCATCGGCGGTCACGAGGGGCGGGGTCTCGGCGCGGGCCTCGATGGTCAGGCGGGCGGCGCTCTGCGCCATCTCGGCCGGGGTTGCGGCGGGCAGGTCGAGGGCGGCGAGAATGGCACGGAGGCTGTCCGGCGGCACCGTGCGGGGCCGTCCGAACGCGTCGTGCCAATGGGGCGAGAGGCCCGCGCGGCGGGCGAGGTCGAGAAGCTGTTCGTCCATGATCGGGCCCTTCCGGGTCTAGACCGTTGAGCGGGAGGCGGAGGGGCGCCTCACGGGGCGTCGAGATGCGCCGCCAGGAGGCGCACGCTGGAGGCGCCCAGATGGGTCTCTCCCAGGATGGCGCGCTCCTCCGAGACCAGCCCGGCGGCGCTGTCCACCAGCAGGCGCCAGGTGAGCGCCGGTTCCGGCAGGCGGAAGGTGACGGCGTGGTCGGAGGCGTTGAGCAGGAGCAACAGCACCTCGATGCCGCCCTGGCGCGTCGGCCCGGCGCGGCGCAGGCCGAGGGTCAGCGCGCCGTCCAGGTGCCAGCCCTCGGGCGGGATCTCGACGCCGTGCTCGTCGAACCATCCGATGTCCTTCAGCCCCGGCCCCAGTTCCTCCTGGGCATGGAGGAAGCGCGGCGCGCGCAGGATGGGGTAGCGGTTTCGCAGCTCCGAGAGGCGGGCCACGAAGGCGGTCAGCGAGCGCCCCTCGGGCGAGCGGGCCAGCTCCCAGTCCACCCAGGAGATGTCGTTGTCCTGGCAATAGGCGTTGTTGTTGCCCTTCTGGGTGCGGCCGAACTCGTCGCCCGCCAGAAGCATGGGCGTGCCCTGGGCGAACATGACGGTGGCCAGCATGGCGCGTGTGACGCGGGCGCGCTGGGCGAGGATGGCCTCGTCGTCGGTGGGGCCCTCCGCCCCCCAGTTGAAGGAATGGTTGCCGTCATGGCCGTCGCGGCCGTCCTCGCCATTGGCCTCGTTATGCTTATCGTTGAAGGAGACGAGGTCGGCGAGGGTGAAGCCGTCATGGGAGGCGACATAGTTCACCGAGGCCCAGGGCTTGCGCCAGCGCCGGTCGAACAGGTCCGCGGAGCCCGCGAGCCGCCCCGCCATCTCGCCCCGAAGGCCGGGATCGCGCTTCCAGAAGCGGCGCACGCTGTCGCGGAAGCGGTCGTTCCATTCGGCGAAGCCCGGCGGCAGGCGGCCGAGCTGGTAGCCGTCCGGCCCGATGTCCCACGGCTCCGCCATGAGCTTGCAGCGCGACAGGAGCGGATCCTGGCGGATCACGTCGAAGAAGCCGGAGCCGGGATCGAACCCGGTGCCCTCGCGCCCCAGCGTCACGCCGAGATCGAAGCGGAAGCCGTCCACATGGAACGCCTCCACCCAGTAGCGCAGGCTGTCGATGACCATCTGGAGCACGCGCGGGTGCGAGAGGTTCACCGTGTTCCCGCAGCCGGTGTCGTTGATGTAGTAGCGCTCGTCCCCCGGCACGAGCCGGTAGTAGCTGGCATTGTCCAGGCCCTTGAAAGAGAAGGTCGGGCCCAGTTCGTTGCCCTCGCAGGTGTGGTTGTAGACCACGTCGAGGATCACCTCGATGCCCGCCGCGTGCAGGCGCCGGATGGCCGCGCGCATCTCCTGGAGCGAGCCGGTGGAGAGATAGGCGGGCTCCGGCGCGAAGAAGGCGAGGGTGGAATAGCCCCAGTAGTTCCGCAGCCCCTTCTCCACGAGGAAATGGTCCTGGAGGAAGGCATGCACCGGCATCAGCTCCACCGCTGTCACGCCGATGCGCAGCAGATGGTCGATGAAGCGGGGATGGGCGAGGGCGGCGAAGGTGCCGCGCTCGTGGGGGCGCACGTCCTCGCGGCGCATGGAGATGCCGCGCACATGGGTCTCGTAGACGAACGTGTCGGCCCAGGGGCGCAGCGGCGGGCGGTCCTCGCCCCATTCGGCGGCATTGGGCACCACCACGCATTTGGGCATGGCGGGGGCGCTGTCGCGCCGGTCCATGGCGAGGTCGCCCCGCCCGGACCCCATGCGGTAGCCGAACAGCACGTCCGACCAGCGCGGCGGGCCGGTGATCTGGCGGGCATAGGGGTCCAGCAGCAGCTTGTGGGGGTTGAAGCGGTGGCCGCGCGCGGGATCGTAGGGGCCGTGGGCGCGATAGCCGTAGAGCAGCCCCTCATAGGCGCCGGGCAGGTAGCCATGCCACACCTCGTCGGTGCATTCGGGCAAGGCGAGCCGGGCCACTTCCCGCCGCCCGCGCGGATCGAACAGGCACAGTTCCACCTTCTCCGCATTGGCGGAGAAGACCGCGAAATTGGTGCCGAGGCCGTCCGGCGTCGCGCCGAGGGGATAGGGATGTCCGGGCTCCAGGCGCTCGGGGAGCGGCGGCAGGGTCATGAAGCTTGCCTCGGACGCAGGAAGAGGGTGGCGAGGGGAGGAAGCGTGAGCCGGGCGGAATGTTCCATCCCGTGGCTCGGCACGGCTTCCGCCGTCACCTGCCCGCCATTCCCGAGGCCCGACCCGCCATAGGCGTGCGCGTCGGTGTTGAGCGCCTCCTCCCAGACGCCGCCCTCGGGCAGGCCGATGCGGTAATCGTGCCGGGGCACCGGGGTCATGTTGCACACCACCAGCACCGGCGCCCCGGCACCCAGCCGCAGGAAGGCGAAGACCGAGTTCGTGCTGTCGTCGCCGATGATCCAGCGGAACCCCTCGGGCTCGCAGTCCAGCGCATGGAGCGCCGGCGCGCGCCGGTACAGGGCATTGAGGTCTCCCACCAGCGCGCGCACCCCGCCATGGGCGGGATCGTCCGCGAGACCCCAGGGCAGTTGCGCGTCGTGGTTCCACTCGTGGGGCTGGGCCAGCTCCACGCCCATGAACAGCAGCTTCTTGCCGGGATGGCCGAACATGAAGCCGAGATAGGCCCGAAGGTTGGCCAGCGCCTGCCAGCGGTCCCCCGGCATGCGGCCGAGCAGCGATCCCTTCCCGTGCACCACCTCGTCATGGGACAGGGGCAGCACGTAGCGCTCGGAGAAGGCGTAGACGAGCCCGAAGGTCAGGTCGTCATGGTGATGGCGGCGGTGGACGGGATCCTTGCCCATATAGCGCAAGGTGTCGTGCATCCAGCCCATGTTCCACTTGTAGGAAAAGCCGAGCCCGCCTTCCGCCACGGGCGCGGTCACGCCGGGCCAGGCGGTGGATTCCTCCGCGATGGTGATGGCGCCGGGCACCTCGCGATGGAGCGTCTCGTTGAGCCGCCTGACGAACGCCACAGCCTCCAGGTTTTCCCGCCCGCCATGGACGTTGGGCACCCATTCGCCCGACTTGCGGGAATAGTCGCGGTAGAGCATGGAGGCCACCGCATCCACGCGCAGCCCGTCCACGTGATAGCGCCGCACCCATTCCAGGGCGCTGGCGATGAGGAAGGCCGCCACCTCGGTTCGCCCGAAATTGTAGATGAGAGTGTTCCAGTCCTGGTGGAAACCCTCGCGCGGGTCCGCATGCTCGTAGAGGGAGGTGCCGTCGAACTGGGCGAGGCCGTGGGCGTCGTTGGGGAAATGGGCGGGCACCCAGTCCAGGATCACGCCGAGCCCCGCGCCGTGGCAGCGGTCCACGAAGCGCGCGAAGTCCGCGGGCGATCCATGGCGGGCGGTGGGCGCGAACAGCCCGAGGGGCTGGTAGCCCCAGGAGCCGCCGAACGGATGCTCCATCACCGGCAGCAATTCCAGATGGGTGAAGCCCATCCCCGTCGCGTAGGGGATCAGCCGGTCGCCCAGTTCCTCCCAGCTCGGGGCGCGCCCGTCCGCCACGCGCCGCCAGGAGGGGGCGTGGACCTCGTAGATGGAGAGCGGCGCGTCCGGCGCCTGCCGGTCGGCGCGCTCGGCCATCCACGCCTCGTCGCTCCAGGCGAAGGGGGCGGGATCGGGTACCAAGGAGGCGGTGGCGGGCGGCATCTCGCTGGCACGGGCCACCGGGTCCGCCTTCTGGGGCAGGAGGCGCCCGTCGGCGGCGAGGATCTCATACTTGTAGCGCGCGCCCGCTTCGACGCCCGGAACGAAGATCTCCCAGACGCCGATGCCGGGATGGCGCCGCATGGGATGGCGCCGCCCGTCCCAGGCGTTGAAGTCGCCTACGACGGACACTCGCGCCGCATTGGGTGCCCAGACGGCGAAGCGCGTGCCGGCGATCCCCGATGCCTCCATCACGCGCGCGCCCAGCGCGTCGGCGAGGGAAAGGTGGGTGCCCTCGCCCAGCAGGTACAGGTCCAGCGGGCCGAGCAGGGAGGGAAGGGCGTAGGGGTCCGCCGTCTCCTGCACCGCGCCGCCGGGCCAGCGGATGCGCAGCCGGTAGGATTGCGGCGCGACATCGAGGGTGGCGGCGAACAGGCCCGCCGGGTGGATGCGGGAGAGCGGCGCGATGACCGTCCCTTCGGCATCGATGGCCGCGACGCTCTCGGCGCCGGGCTGGAAGGTGCGCAGGACGATGCCGCCCCCCGTCGCATGGGGGCCGAGCACCGCGAACGGGTCGTCATGGCGACCCTCCACGAGCCGTCGGACCACCTCGCCGTCGAGGCCGGTGTCTGCGAACGTGTCACGGCCTGTCATGGCGGCCTCCCTGTCTCGGTGCGGGTGCCGGCGACATCCGGCGGCTCGCGCGGCGCGCGGGCCTCACGCGGGCACCTCGTCCGGCGCGTCCTCGGTCTCCAGTTCGGCCGCGCCCCCGTGGCGGGCCGCGAGGGTGTACAGGCTGCGCACCGCATAATCGGAGGCGATGCCGCCCCCCGGGACTGCGGCCGCCACTCGCTCCGCCGCCGCGCGGATCAGGAACAGGTCCATGAGTGCGCGGTCGGAGGCCGCGGGCGATTGCGTCGCCTCCGCATAGCCGCCCAGCACCGCCCGCTGGGCGCGGGCCGTGAAGGCTTCCATGAGCGCGCGGCGCCGGTGGGGCTCGGTGAGGCCGTGCAGTTCGATGCCCGAGGCATCCACATGGGCGGCGGCCATGACGAGGCTGGAGAGCAGCGCCGCCACGTCGAGCCACGGGCTGTCCTTGCGGCGGCGCTCCTCCACCGGCAGGTGGGCCGGGCCCTCGAAGTCCGCCACGAAGGCATCGCCGCCCGCCACCAGGATGCGGGGGAGCTGGAAGTCGCCGTGGACGCGGGTGAGCGTCGTCCCGGCGCCCATGGTCGCAAGCGCGGCGACCCCGTCGAGAAGGCGCTGGCGCACCGCGAGGACGGCATCGGCAGGCGCACGCTCCGGCGCATCGCCAGGCACCGCCTCCAGCGCGGTGAAGGCCCGCTCCAGGGCGTCCGCCGTGGCCCGGATCCAGCGCTCCACGTCCGGCGGCCCGGCGACCTCGGGATGGAAGGCGGGGTCCTCCACGGGGCGCGCGAGGACGGCATGCAACTCGCCCAGGCTCCGGCCCGCCGCGCGGGCGAAGGGGATGAGGCCCGAGGACTGTTCCTCGAACACCTGCTCGATGTCCCCTCCGCTTTGGGACGCCGAGGTGAGGGCGCGGCGCAGCTGGTCGATGATCCAGTTCCAGGCATCGCCCTGGCTGCGCACATAGCCCAGCAGCACCGCGAGCACCGCCGTGTTGCCCTCGGGATCGACGCGCTGCACCTCGCCCAGCAGGGGGGCGGTGCGGGCATAGCCCTGGGCGGTCAGGTGGCGCGCCATCTCCGAGACCGGATGGGCGCCCGCGTGGGCGCGCCGGATGACCTTGAAGGTGGCGAACTCCTCGATATCGAGGGCGGAGACCGCCTCGTCCACGCCGCTGCGCTGGACCGGCGCGTCGGGCGGGATTTCCAGGGCGCCGAGCCCCTCCGTGGCGACGAAGCGCAGCGCCCCGCCGTCCGGCAGGTCGAGCGTCACCGCTCCGCGCAGCGCGCGGATCACCGCATGGGGCAGGAGGTCCAGGGCGAGCGCATCGGTGAGGTAGCCCACCCGCCGCCCCTGGCGCACCCGCGACAGGGCGAGCTGCACCGCGAGGTTGGAGGGGTTCTGGTCCTCCCAGGCGATAGCGAGCGGCATGGCATAATGCTCGGTGCCCGAGGCCCGCTCCACGGCGATCTCGGCGAGGAACACGTCCTCCCCCGCCTTGGGCAGCGGCATGGCCCAGGCGAGCCGCACCGCCGACACGGCCTCATGCCGCGCCGACAGCCAGCGGCGGCGGCCCACATAGGCGGGCAGGGCCTCCCCTTCGAGGCTCGGCCGGTGCCGCGCGGACAGCAGGTCCGACAGGCCGCCGCGCAGCACCAGGGTCAGGAATTCGGGAAGCTGTTCCGGCGCGGGCGCGTGCCAGGAGGGTTCCGCCACATGGCTGGACAGGTTGAAGGCATAGAAGCCGTAGGGCGGGATGGTGAGCAGATAGGGCAGGCGGCCCACCGGCGGGAAGGGGGTGGACCCCGCCATCTCCACCGGCACGCGCCCCTCGAACTCCGACAGGTCCAGCTCCACCGCCTGGAGCGTCTGCGAGAGGTTGGCCACGCACAGGATGGTCTCGGTCCCGTGCACGCGCAGATAGGCGAGGATCTTCCGGTTTCCGGGATAGAGCAGGCGGAAGGCGCCGCGCCCGAAGGCGAGGTGGCGCTTGCGCACCGCCAGCGCCCGCCGCATCCAGTTGAGCAGGGAATGGGGGTCGCGCTGCTGGGCTTCCACGTTGAGGGCGTTGAAGCCGTAGAGCGGGTCCTGGATGGGCGGCAGGACCAGTTGCTCCGGGTCGGCCTTGGAGAAGCCGCCATTGCGGTCCGGCGACCATTGCATGGGCGTGCGCACCCCGTCCCGGTCACCCAGGTGGATGTTGTCGCCCATGCCGATCTCGTCGCCGTAATAGATGACCGGCGTGCCCGGCATGGTGAGCAGCAGCGCGTTCATCAGTTCCACGCGCCGTCGGTCCCGCTCCAGCAGGGGCGCGAGGCGACGGCGGATGCCGAGATTCAGGCGCGCGCGCCGGTCGGAGGCATAGACGCTCCAGAGATAGTCGCGCTCGCTGTCCGTCACCATTTCCAGCGTCAGCTCGTCATGGTTGCGCAGGAAGATGGCCCATTGGCAGGCGTCAGGAATGGCGGGCGTCTGGCGCAGGATGTCGGTGATGGGGAAGCGGTCTTCCTTGGCGATGGCCATGTACATGCGCGGCATGAGCGGGAAGTGGAACGCCATGTGGCATTCGTCCCCCGCCTCGCCGAAATATTGCTGGGTGTCCTCGGGCCACATATTGGCCTCGGCCAGCAGCATGCGGCCGGAATAGCGCGCATCGAGATGGGCGCGGATCTGCTTCAGGATGACGTGGGTCTCGACGAGGTTCTCGTTGGAGGTGCCGTCGCGCTCGATGAGATAGGGCACCGCGTCGAGCCGCAGGCCGTCCACGCCGATATCCAGCCAGAAGCGCATCACCGAAAGGATGCGCTCCAGAACCACGGGATTGTCGAAGTTCAGGTCCGGCTGGTGGGAATAGAAGCGGTGCCAGAAATACTGGCCGGCCACCGGATCGAAGGTCCAGTTGGACTTCTCGGTGTCCAGGAAGATGATGCGTGTGCCCTGGTATCCCTGGTCGTCGTCCGCCCAGACATAGAAATTGCGCTCGGGCGAGCCCTTGGGGGCGTTGCGGGCCGCCTGGAACCAGGGATGCTGGTCCGATGTATGGTTCACCACCAGCTCGGTGATGACCCGCAGGCCCCGCGCATGGGCGGCCTCGATGAAGCGGCGAGCATCCTCCATGGTGCCGTAGTCCGGCGACACGCCCTCATAGAGCGCGATGTCGTAGCCGTCGTCCCGGCGCGGGGAGGGATAGAAGGGCAGGAGCCAGATGGCGGTGGCCCCCAGCTCGGCGATATAGTCCAGCTTGGAGAGAAGGCCCGCGAAGTCGCCGATCCCGTCATTGTTGGAATCGAAGAAGGACTTCACGTGAAGCTGGTAGATGATGGCATCCTTGTACCAGAGCGGATCGTCGCCCGCGATCACGGGGTCGGTCATTGCACGGCTCCGGGCTGGCGGGACGGGACGCGGGGCGATGGGTGGGGAAAGCGGAAGCGAGCGTGTGTCGGCATCGTCCTCGCCGGGCGGACTGACGGAGCGACGGAAAGCGGTCCGGCTGGCTGCCGGAACGTCCCCTCCTTGGTTCGCCAACGCGTGGCCGAGCTTCCGGTTCCCCCGGCGCGCGCCATTTCTTGTCGCACGGCCGTCGCGGGGAACAGGGACGCTCACGCCCGGTTGATGCCCTGGCTCAGCAAGGTGGAGGAACGACGTGCGGCAGGATCTCGCCCCTGACGGGGACGGCGCTTCCTGGTGGCGGACCGGGGTGATCTACCAAGTCTATCCCCGCTCGTTCCAGGACACGGACGGGGACGGCGTCGGCGACCTGCGCGGCGTCACCGGGCGGCTGGATTATCTCGCCGGGCTCGGCGTGGACGCCGTCTGGCTCTCGCCCTTCTATCCCTCGCCCATGGCCGATTTCGGCTATGACGTGGCCGATTACACCGACGTGGACCCCCTGTTCGGCACGCTCGCCGATTTCGACGCCCTGGTTGCCGAGGCGCACGCACGCGGCATTCGGGTCGTCATCGACCTCGTGCCCAACCATACGTCGGACGCCCATCCCTGGTTCGTTGAGGCCCGCGCCTCGCGCGACAATCCGAAGCGCGACTGGTACATCTGGCGCGATCCCGCGGCGGACGGCGGCCCGCCCAACAATTGGCTCTCGGAATTTGGCGGCAGCGCCTGGGCCTTCGACGAGGCCAGCGGCCAATATTACTACCATGCCTTCCTGGACCGGCAGCCCGACCTCAACTGGCGCAACCCGCATGTGGTGGAGGCAATCCACGACGTGATGCGCTTCTGGCTGGCGCGCGGGGTGGACGGGTTCCGGGTGGACGTGATCTGGCACCTGATGAAGGACGCCGCCTTCCGCGACAACCCGCTTAATCCCGATTATCGGGAGGGCACCAATCCCTATTTCCGCTTGCGCCCAGTCCACACGACAGACCTTGCCGAGGTGCAGGACGTGGTGGCCGGGCTGCGGCGGGTGGTGGACGAATTCCCCGACCGGCTGCTGATCGGCGAGATCTACCTGCCGGTGGAGAAGCTGGTGGCCTATTACGGTTCGGCGCTGGACGGTGCCCACCTGCCGTTCAATTTCGCGCTGCTGGAGACGCCCTGGGAGGCGCGGGCCATCGAGGATCTGGTGGCGCGCTATGAGGCCGCCCTGCCGGAGGGCGGATGGCCCAATTGGGTGCTGGGCAACCATGACCGGCCGCGCATCCACAGGCGGGTCGGGCCGGATCAGGCGCGGGTGGCGGCCATGCTACTTCTCACCCTGCGCGGCACGCCCACGCTCTATTACGGCGACGAGATCGGCATGGCGCAGGTGGAGATCCCGCCCGAGCGCGTGCAGGACCCCTATGAGAAGAACGTCCCCGGCATCGGCATGGGCCGCGACGGGGTGCGCACGCCCATGCAGTGGGACGGCGGGCCGTTCGCGGGCTTCTCCAAGGTGGAGCCCTGGCTGCCTTTGGCGCCGGACTATACGGAGGTGAATGTCGCCTCCGAGATGGGCGACCCGGATTCCATCCTGACCCTCCACCGCCGCCTCATTTCGTTGCGGCGGTTCCATCCGGCCCTGTCGGAGGGGGCCTATGCGCCCGTGGCGGCGGACGGCGACCTGCTGCTCTACCGCCGCGAAGGGGCGGGGGAGTTCATCCTGGTGGCGCTCAATCTCGGCGGCGACCCGCTCGTGGCGTCGGTGCCGGACGCGCGGGGCCGGGTTCTGCTCTCCACCTTCTGCGACCGGGAGGAGGAGGCGGTGGACGGCGACATCGCGCTACGGGCCCATGAGGGGCTGGTGGTGCGGTTGGACTGAGTCCCGGACGCGCAACCCCCTGCCCGGGCTCGGCCGGGGCATGACGGAGCTGTGTCGGGCAAAACCGCTTGAGGTGTGCACCGTCTGCGCGGCGTGGATGGCGGGGACAAGCCCGGCCATGACCCGGCGAGCGTGCGCGCACACCAGCGCCAACGTGGGAAGAGCCTGCCTATGGTGAATGCCGATCGGTGCCAGTGTCGATCGGCATTCAAGCTCCGTATCGCCACCAGCAACCGCCGTCATGGCCGGGCTTGTCCCGGCCATCCACGCGGCTCCGCCGAGCGGGATGAGCGAAACGGGCATGGATGGCCCGGGCCAGCGGAATGCGCTGAAGGCATGGCGCCTCAGACGGTCGCCCCGGGGCGGGTCATGTGAGCACGGCTTCCGCCGCGCTGCTGGCTTCCAGCCATTCCTCCTCCGCCGCCGCCTGGGCCTCAACGGCCTCCGCGCGCTGGCGGTTGAGCCGGGCCGCGTCGGCGGGGAATTTGGCGAGCTTGGGATCGGCGAGCCGCTTGTCGATGGCGGCGATGTCCTTTTCCAGCTTCGCCATCTGGGCCTCCGCGTCCCGTACGCGCTTGCGCAGGGCGACGTCGGCGGAGGCGTCCGCCGGGGCCGTGTCCTTCTCCTTGCGCGCGTCGCCGGTCATGCGGCCGGTGCGGCTGAGCACGTCCTTGCGATATTGGTCGAGGTCGCCCTCATAGGGCGTCACCGTGCCGTTCCCCACCAGCCACAGCCGGTCCACGGTCGCTTCCAGAAGGTGCCGGTCGTGGGACACCAGGATGACGGCGCCGGGAAAGTCGTTGATGGCGGCGATGAGCGCCTCGCGGGACTGGATGTCCAGATGGTTCGTGGGCTCGTCGAGGATGAGCAGGTGCGGCCCGTGGAAGGCCGCGAGGCCCAGCAGGAGCCGCGCCTTCTCGCCGCCCGACAGGGACGAGACCTTGGTGTCGCCGGCCCCGCCGGAAAAGCCCATTTCCGCCGCCCGCGCGCGCACCCGCGCCTCGGGCGCGTCGGGCATCAGGCGGCGCACATGCTCCACGGGGCTCTCTCCGGGCCGCAGTTCGTCCAGCTGGTGCTGGGCGAGATAGGCCACTTCCAGCTTGTCCGCCCGCACCATGTTGCCCCGCTGGGGGGCGAGGCGCTCGGCGATGAGCTTCGCGAAGGTGGACTTGCCGTTGCCGTTGGGCCCCAGAAGGGCGACGCGGTCGTCCTCGTCGATGCGCAGATTGAGCTTGCGCAGGATGGGCTGGCCGTCGGTGTAGCCCACGTCCACCCCGTCCAGAACCACGATGGGCGGTGACAGCAGCTTCTCGGGATGGCGGATGGAGATGGAGGCTTCCTGCTCGCCCACCTCGGGCGCGACCGGCTCCATGCGGGCCAGCGCCTTCATGCGCGACTGCGCTTGCTTGGCCTTGGTGGCCTTCGCCCGGAAGCGGGCGATGAAGGCCTCCATGTGGGCGCGCTGGGCCTCCTGCTTCTTGCGGTGCTTCTGGTCCAGCATCAGCTTCTCGCGCCGCTGGCGGTCGAAGGAGGTGAAGGTGCCGCGATAGAGGGTCAGCTTGCCGTTGAAGAAATGCAGGATGTGATCGACGGACTCGTCCAGCAGGTCGCGGTCATGGCTGATGAGGATGACCGTGCCCGGATAGGTGGACAGATAGTCCTGGAGCCAGAGCGTGCCTTCGAGGTCGAGATAATTGGTCGGCTCGTCCAGCATCAGGAGGTCCGGCCCGGTGAACAGCAGGGCCGCGAGCGCGACGCGCATGCGCCAGCCGCCGGAGAATTCCGAGCAGGCGCGGGCCTGCGCCGCCTCGTCGAAGCCGAGGCCCGCCAGGATGCGCGCGGCGCGCGCCGGGGCGGAATGGGCGTCGATGTCCACGAGCCGCATCTCGATCTCGGCGATGCGCATGGGGTCGCCCGTGGTCTCGCGCTCCGTCAGGAGCGCCGCGCGCTCCACGTCGGCGGCGAGCACGCGCTCGATCAGGCTGTCGGGGCCGGCGGGGGCTTCCTGCGCCACCCGGCCGATGCGGGCGCGGTTCGGCAGGCGCACGCTGCCGCTCTCCAGCTCCAGCTCGCCCATGATGGCCTTGAACAGCGTGGTCTTGCCCGCCCCGTTCCGCCCCACGACGCCGACATGGGCGCCGTCCGGGATGGAAACCGAGGCATGGTCCAAAAGCAGGCGGCCCGCGATGCGCAGGGAGATGTCGTCGAGAACGATCATGATGGCGCCTTCTCGCAGGCGCGAGGGCGCAGGGCAAGTGTTGAGGCGGTGCGTGGGCGTCAGCCTCAGGAGGCGGCGAGGCGCGCCTTCGCGCGGGTGCGCGCCGCGCGCAGCGCCGCCAGAACCGGCCGTTCCACCAGCAGCAGGAACAGGATGGCGCAGGCGAGGGAGGCTGCCGCGAGCCCCACGAACAGGAGCCCGAGCCCCAGCGGGGAGAGCGGCGCGAGCGCGACGAACAACGCCGCCGCCGGGCCGCAGATGAGCGGCACGTGCACCAGATAGAGCGGGAAGGACAATTCCCCGAGGCGCTGGATCAGGGGGCGGTCGAACTGGCGCTGCAGGGCGGGCGTCATCAGCAGGCCGAGCACTAGGAGCAGCGCCCCGGCCTCCCGCGCGCCGGGCGCGCCCAGCCAGGACAAGACGAGGTCGCCGAGTCCCGGCCCCGCCGCATGGCCGGGATAGGTGCCGCCCAGCACCACGCCCGCGAGCGCCAGCAGGGCGCCGAGGCGCGGGCGGGGCGCGAGATGGCCGCGCCCTTCGAATACCAGCGCGCCGCCGCAGAAGGCCGCGAGGCCGAACTGTCCCGCCGCCGCAAGACCGCCGAGCCCCGCAGCCAGAGCGGGCACGCGCCATCCCACGGGCACCAGGGCGTAGGCGGCATAGATGAGGAGCGAGCCGAGGAACTCGGTGCGCATGGTCCAGAGCGGATTGTTGAAGCGGGTGGTGCCGTCCACGAAGGCACCCACGGCCCCCTCCCAGGCGGCCTGCCAGATGGGGGGAATGGGCGCCTGGTAGGTCCAGCGAAACCAGGAACTGCCGCCGAGGGCCTGGGCCTCGCGCCCCGCCTCGGGAAAGCCCGTGAGCCACGCCCAGGCGATGAGCGAGGAGACCAGCGCGGGAATGGCGAGCCGACCATAGCGCAGCACCACCGCCAGCGGCGCGCCGCCCGGCGTGCGGGGCGCGGAGGCGGCCAGCACGAAGCCGCTCATGGCGAAGAAGACCGCCACGGAGAAGTGGCCGTTCCATAGCACCGCGAGCGGCGTGTCCAGCAGGCTGAAGCCGGTGCGGCCATAGGAGGAGAAGGGGGCGGGATAGAAGGCATAGAAGAAGTGGAAGACCACCACGGTGCTCGCCGCCACGCCGCGCAGGCCATCGAGGCAGGTGACGCGCCCCGCCGACGCCGTGCCGCCTTTTGCCCGATCTTCCATCCCCGCCATCGCCCCCTCCTGCCATCGCGACCTTAAGCATTCGGACCGCCGCGTCGCAACGGCGGGCCGCCGGGAACCGGCGCGCCGCACGGCGGGTTCAAGCAGCATCGTCGCCGGGGATCGTCTTCACGTGACCGCATCCGACCCGCATCGCTCCGCCCCCCACCCGGACACTGGCGGCACGCGCCGCCACGCCATGCCCTACGGCGCCGAATTGACGCCGGAGGGCGTCCGCTTCGTCCTCTACGCGCCCGCGCAGCGCCGGATCATCCTGCATGTGGACGGGATGAGCCGGGAGATGGAGGCGCTGCCGGGCGGCTGGCATCGCCTGACCCTGCCCGTGGGGCCGGGCGAGCGCTACAGTTTCGAGCTGGAGGACGGGCTGCGCGTGCCCGATCCCGCCTCGCGCTACCAGCCGGAGGATTGCCACGGCCCCTCCGAGGTGGTGGACCCCGCCCGCTACCATTGGCGCGACGGCGACTGGCGCGGCCGCCCCTGGCACGAGGCGGTGCTCTATGAGCTGCATGTGGGCGCCTTCACGCCCGAGGGCACGTTCCGCTCCGCCATCGACCGGCTGGACGATCTCGTGGCGCTGGGCATCACCGCCGTCTCGCTCATGCCGGTGGCGGATTTCCCGGGCTCGCGGAACTGGGGCTATGACGGCGTCCTGCCGTTCGCGCCGGATTCGTCCTACGGCCCACCGGAGGATCTCAAGGCGCTGGTGGACGAGGCGCACCGTCGCGGGCTCATGGTCATCCTCGACGCCGTCTACAATCATTTCGGGCCGGACGGGAATTATCTCGGCGCCTATGCCCCCTCCTTCTTCACGGATCGATACCGCACGCCCTGGGGCGCGGCGGTGAATTTCGATGGCCCGGACAGCCACCCCGTGCGCGACTTCTTCATCCATAACGCCCTGTATTGGATCGAGGAATTCCACATGGACGGCCTGCGCCTTGACGCCGTCCACGCCATCCGCGACGAGGGGTCGGACCATGTGCTCGGCGAACTGGCGCGGCGTGTCCGGGAGGCAGTACGCGGGCGGCACGTCCACCTGATCCTGGAGAACGAGGACAACATGGCGAGCCGCCTCGTGCGCGGGCGCCCCGACGGCTTCACCGCCCAATGGAACGACGACGTGCATCACGGCCTGCACGTGGCGCTTACGGGGGAGGGGGAGGGCTATTATGCGGACTATCGGGCCGACCCCGCCTTGCTGCCGCGCGCGCTCGCGGAGGGCTTCGCCTTCCAGGGCGAGCCGATGTCGGTTCGCGCGCATCCGCGCGGGGAGCCGAGCGCACACCTGCCGCCTCAGGCGTTCGTCGCCTTCCTCCAGAATCATGACCAAGTGGGAAACCGCGCCTTCGGCGAGCGCATCACCGCCTTGGCGCCGCCGGAGGCGGTGCGGGCGGCGGCCTGCCTCTATCTCCTGGCGCCGCAGATCCCCATGCTGTTCATGGGCGAGGAATGGGGCTGCGGTCAGCCCTTCCCCTTCTTCTGCGATTTCGCCGGGGACCTGGGCGACGCGGTGCGGGAGGGGCGCCGGGCGGAATTCGCCCGCTTCTCCGCCTTTGCCGACCCCGCCCGGCGCGCGCGCATCCCGGATCCGTGCGCCCCCGCCACCTTCCTGTCGGCCAAGCTGGACTGGTCGGCCCGCGAGGCGCCGGAGCACGCGGGCTGGCTCGACTGGACCCGGCGCATCCTGCGCGCGCGCCGCCGCCACATCTGGCCGCTCGCCGCCACTCTCGCGCAAGGCGGCACCTGGCGGCGCGTGGGGGAGGCGGGGTTCGAGGTGGAATGGCAGGGGCCGGACGGGCCGGCGGTGGCGGTGCAGGCCAATCTGGGCACCGCGCCGGCGGAGGCTTTTTCGCTTCCGCCGGGAGAGGTCATCTGGACCGAAGGCCGCTTCGAGGGCACCCGCGCCATGCCCTGGAGCGTGCGCTGGATGCTTTAGGCTGGATCGACATTCAGTCGATGGATGGTTGCCAGCCCCTCGGGGCCGTCATGCCCGGGCTTGTCCCGGGCATCCACGCCTCCTTGTCGAGCGTGGACCCAGCCGAACCCCGTGGATGGCCGGGACAAGCCCGGCCATGACGCCGCTTTCTGAAGAGAACAGTCTCGCCCGCTTGAATGTCGATCCACCATAAGCCGGATGAGATTCACGCCCGGTCCCGCCCCCCTCGAACCACCGTCATGGCCGGGCTTGTCCCGGCCATCCACGCGGCTCCGCCGGGTGGCGATGAATGGAAAGGCGTGGATGCCCGGGTCAAGCCCGGGCATGACGGAAAGTGACGGTCCGTCCGGACTAGACGCCGTAAAGCCAGTCGTAGCGCTCCAGCAGCCGGTTGCCGGTGAGGCCGATGAAGGCGTCGCGGGCGAGGCGCGGGGGGCCGGACAGATGATAGATGGCGCCCGAGGTGCGGGCCTCGCGCTGGATCCGCGCGGTGCGCGGGCGGCGGGCGGTCTCGTAGGCCCGAAGCGCCGCCTCGGCGCTCGCCTCGCGGGTCACCGCGCTCGCCAGTTCTGCGGCATCCTCGATGGCCTGGGCCGCGCCTTGAGCGAGGAAGGGCAGCATGGCATGGGCCGCATCGCCCAGAAGCGTGCCGCGCCCGGCGCCCCAGCGGGGCAGGGGATCGAGATCATAGAGCCCCCAGCAGCGGAACTCCCGCACGGCGGCGAGCAGCGCGCGCACCTCGTCCGCCCAGCCCGCGAAGGCGGCATGGACGGTGGAGGCGTCGCCGGGCTCGCTCCAGCGCGCCACGGGGCGGTCGGCCTTCACCACGGCGACGATGTTCACCGCCTCGCCCCCGCGCACCGGATAGGTGACGAGATGGGCGTCGGGGCCGAGATGGAGCTTCACGGCCGGACGGGGGCCGGGGCGTGCGGGAACGGTGGCGCGATAGGCGATGCGCCCCGCGAAAACCGGCGACGCCGAGCCGCCAAGCTGCGCCCGTACCACGGAGCGCACGCCGTCCGCGCCCACCAGGATGTCGCCTTCCAGCACCAGCGCCTGCCCGTCGCGGTTCGCCACCGCCACGGCCGCATCCTCCGAGACCTCGACCCCCTCGATGCGGGCGCCCATCTCGAAATCGCAGCCGAGCGCCGTGGCGGCGTCGGCCAGCACGCGCAGCAGGTCGGCCCGGTGGGCCACCAGGAAGGGCGCGCGATAGCGCTGGGTGGCGGGCGCATAGGGGCAGGTGGCGATCATGCGCCCGCTCTGCCCGTCGCGAATCTCCAATGCCTCCGGCGCCACCGCCACCGCTTCCAAGGCGGGCAGCACGCCGAGATCGCGCAGCACGCGCGTCGCATTGGGGCTGAGCTGGAGCCCGGCGCCCACTTCCTCGAAGGCGGGAGCCTGCTCCAGCAGGCTCACCGCGACGCCCGCCCGGCGCAGCGCGATCGCGCAGGCCAGACCGCCGATGCCGCCGCCCACGATGAGGGCGCGCGAGACCGGGCGATGATCGGGCCGGACCACGGCTCAGGCCGCGACCGGCCGCTCCTGCCACACGCATCCCTCGGGCTTGGCCTCGGAGGATTTCAGGGCGGGATTGTAGCGATAGAGCGTCGAGCAATAGGAGCAGACGATCTCGTGGTCGTCGCCCATGTCGAGGAAAATATGGGGATGGTCGAAGGGCGGGGTGGCACCGATGCACATGAATTCGTGCGCACCCACCTCGATCACCGGGACGCCCTGATCGTTGCAGAAGTGCGGGATACCGGTGGCTGCCATGTCTGCCTCGTCGCGCGTTGGCCGCTGGAAATCGCGCGGACTTTACTCCCTCCCGCCGCGCGGCGGAAGGCGTGTCGCGCCGCAACACAAAGTCCGTCGCCCGGCCCCCTTACATTGCCTCCGAGCGCATCCTATATGTGAGTGGTTGCCGTTAGGGCAGCTTGGGAGGAAGCGCTTTGCTTCGTCGAGGAGATATGAGCATTTTCAAGCGTTTATCGGCCGCCTTGGGCGTGCTTCTGCTGGGTGCGGCCATGACGCTCGCGGCGGTGGACACCGCTGACGCGCGCAAGGGCGGCAGCGTCGGCAGCCGCGGGTCGCGCACCTATACGGCGCCTCCCACCACCAATACCGCGCCTTCCACGGCGCAGCCCATCCAGCGCTCGGCGACGCCCGCGCCCGGCCCGCAGAGCACGGCGGCCGCGCCCGCGCGCGGCGGCCTGTTCGGCGGCATGGCCGGCGGACTTCTCACCGGCCTCGCCCTCGGCGGCCTCGTGGGCATGCTGATGGGCGGCGGCCTCGGCGGCATGGCCGGCTTCCTCGGCCTGATCCTCCAGGTGGCCCTGATCGGCGGCCTCATCTTCCTGGCGCTGCGCTTCTTCGCGGGCCGTCGCCAGCAGGGTCCCGCCCCGGCGGGCGCCGGCGCGCCCTTCGGCGCGAACCGGAGCATGTTCGGCGGCGACCAGCCGCAGGGCGCGCCTCGTTCGGCCCTGGGTGGCCTCGGCGGCTTCGGCGGCACGTCGCAGCCGCCGGCCGGCCCCGCCCAGGCGGCGCCGCAGCAGCCGGTCTACCAGCCGGCGCCCAACCGCAAGGTTCGCGACGAGATCGGCATCAAAGGCGAGGATTTTGACGCCTTCGAGAAGCGCCTCGTGGCGGTACAGGACGCGTTCTCCCGCGAGGATCACGCGGCCCTCTCCCAGCTCGCGACGCCGGAAGTGTTCAATTTCCTCTCCGAGGAACTGGCCACCAATGCGCAGAACGGTCTTCGCAACGAGGTGAAGGACGTGAAGCTGCTCCAGGGCGACCTTGCGGAAGCCTGGCGCGAAGGCGGCGTGGAATACGCCACCGTGGCCATGCGCTACGAGATGCGCGACGTGATGCGGGACCGCGCCACAGGCGCGCTCGCGGCGGGCTCTACCGATGCCGTCGAGCCGGTGACGGAAGTGTGGACCTTCATGCGTCCGCGCGGCGGGGAATGGGTGCTCTCGGCGATCCAGGACACCTGACCGACACCAGAGACCTGAGGCCCGCCCCCCTTCCGGCGTCCGCGCCGGAAGGGGGGCGGCTCGGCCTGAGGCCGGTCGATCGACCTTCCGACCGGCGCACTGGCCCGGCGCATGAGCGCCGGGCTTTTTTGTTTCCGGCGCTTCGCCAGGTGATGCGACAATCCGCCTCAGGATCGGGGAGTGGGCGGACCGCGTTGCTCGGCCTACGTAAGCGTCAGCTTTCCGGGCCCCTCTGGCGCGTCCATTCTGTTGGCGCGTGATGTCGTGAAGCTCCGACAATTTTTGCCGGTGAGGGATCCCGTGAGCCTATCGTCCGCCAGCCCCAGTTCGTTGCGTCCGCGACGTGCCCTGTTCGTCGTGAACGGCAAGGCGCGCCAGGGCGATGCCTGCGTCGCCGAGGTGCGCTGCGCCCTGGAGGACGGCGGGCTTGAGCTTCTGGACGCGCCCCTTCACGAGGGCGAGAGCCTCTCCGACCTGGTCCGCCGCCGCGCGGGCTCCTGCGACCTCGCCATTGTGGGCGGGGGCGACGGCACGCTGAACGGCGCCGCGCAGGGCCTGTTCGACACCGGCCTGCCGCTGGGCGTCATTCCGCTCGGCACCGCCAACGATTTCGCCCGCACCCTGGGCATCCCGGCCGATCCGCTGGCCGCCGCCCGCCTGATCGTGGAGGGCGCGCCGCGCCCGGTGGACCTCGGCATGGTGAACGGCCATCCCTTCCTCAACGTGGCGTCCATCGGCTTCTCCGCCGATCTCGCCCGCGAGCTGACCGGCGCCGCCAAGAAGAAATGGGGCAAGCTGGGCTATGCCATCACGGCCGCGCGGCTGCTCGCCCAGTCGCGGCTCTTCACCGCCTATATCGAGCATGACGGCACCATCGAGACGGTGCGCACCCTCCAGGCCTCCGTGGGCAACGGGCGCCATTACGGGGGCGGCATGACCGTGGCGCAGGACGCCACGGCCGACGACGGCACCCTCGATTTCTACAGCCTGGAAGTGGACCATTGGTGGAAGCTGCTGGTGCTGCTGCCGAGCCTGCGCGAGGGTACCCATGGCCAGTGGGACGACGTGCGCGCCTTCCGCACCACGGACGTGGTGATCCGCACCCGCAAGCCGCGCGCCGTGAACACGGACGGCGAGCTGACCACCTGGACCCCCGCCCATTTCACCATCCACCCGGCCGCCCTGCGGGTCTATGCCCCCGCGAGCGCGCCGAATTCCGTCCAATCCTCGCGCCGCTTTTCCCCGCGCCGCGCCCTTTCATCCGTGAGCTAAAGAGCGAAAGATGGACTATCTGCTGCAACTCGCCGCCGACCCCGCCGCCTGGGTCGCCCTCGTCACGCTGGTCGCCATGGAAGTGGTGCTCGGCATCGACAACCTGATCTTCATCTCCATCCTCACCAACAAGCTGCCGGAGCAGTTCCGCTCCCGGGCGCGGCGCATCGGCATCGGGCTCGCGCTCATCATGCGCCTCGCGCTGCTGGGCACGGTGGCCATCATCGTCACGCTCACCGAGCCGGTCTTCTCCGTGTTCGGCCACGCCTTCTCCTGGCGCGACATGATCCTCATCGCGGGCGGCCTGTTCCTGGTGTGGAAGGCCACCAAGGAGATCCACCACAATGTGGAGCATCCGGCCGAGGGCGACATGTTCGAGGGCGCGGCGTCGAAGGTGGGCATCGGCTTCGCCTCGGCCATCGCCCAGATCATCATGCTGGACCTGGTCTTCTCCATCGACAGCATCATCACCGCTGTGGGCATGACCGAGCACATCCCGATCATGGTCATCGCCGTGCTCGCGGCGGTCACGGTGATGCTGCTGGCGGCGGACCCGCTCGCCAAGTTCATCGAGGCCAACCCGACGGTGGTCATGCTGGCCCTGGGCTTCCTCATCATGATCGGCATGACGCTGATCGCCGAGGGCTTCGGCGCCCATGTTCCCAAGGGCTACGTCTATGCCGCCATGGCCTTCTCGGCCGGCGTGGAGGCCCTCAACATGCTGGCGCGGCGCGGCCACGCCAAACGCGCCAACAGGCACTGACGCGGCCCCGCGCCCGCCCCGAGGGTGGGCGCGGGGTGGCGGGGGGCTCCGCCGCCTCCCATATGTATGGGATCCATGAGACGGATCCTCGCCTTCCTCCTTCTGTGCAGCGTCCTGGGCGGGCTCGCGCCCTGGGCGCTGCCGGCCGCGAAGGCGGGCGTGAAGCTGGTGCGCGGGCACGACGATCCCGCCCAGCTCGCCGAGCTGGCCCTGGCAGGGCTCACCCCCGCCGCCATGTCCGCGAAGATCGAGGCGGCGCTCGCCGCCGACGATCCCGACCTCGCCGCCTCCGCGCTGCAATGGGCGGACGCCCATGCCCTTCCCGTCGCCGCGGACCTGCGGGCGCGGGTGGCGCAGGCCAATACCGACGCCGCCCAGGCGCTGCGGGCCGCGCGCAAGTTCGGCGCGGGCTTCCTCACCGGCACGCCCGATGACCTCGCCGGCCTCGCGGGCGCGGCGGCGGGCGACCTCACCGTGTGGGGCGATTTGCGGGACGCCTCTCGTGAGGGCTGGAACTACGCCCAGGGCGCGCCCACGGACACGCTGGTGCTCGGCCTCTCGGCGGCGGGCCTCGCGCTCACCGCCGGCACCTATGCGACCCTCGGGGCGAGCGCGCCCGCCCGCGCGGGGCTGACCCTCGTAAAGGTGGCGCGGCGCACGGGGCGCCTCACCGCGTCGCTGGGCGCGGACCTCACCCGCCTGGTTCGCGAGAGCGTGGATTTCGCCGCCCTGCGCAAGGGCGCGGGGGCGCTGGATGCGGGCGCGCTGAAGGCCGCCATCCGCCCAAAGGGCGCCGCGCGGCTGACGCAGGTGCTGGATGATCTCGGCACCGTGCAGGCCAAGGCGGGCACCCGCGCCGCGCTGGACGGCCTCGCGCTCGCGGAAAACACCGGGGACGTGACGCGCCTCGCGAAGCTCGCGGAGAAGAGCGGCGGCAAGACGCTGTTCATCCTGAAGAGCGCGGGGCGCGGGGCGCTGGTGATCACCTCGGCGCTGCTCTCCTTCCTGTGGTGGGGCGTGGGCGCGCTGGTCTGGCTGGTGATGCTGGTGGCGAGCCTCAACGGGCTGTGCGTTTCCGCAGCCCGGCTATGCTGGCGGCGCCTTCCCTCGCGCGCCGGGCGGCAGTAGAGACGGGCGATCCGCGTCCCGCCGCGCGCCTGCGTCATCGAGGTTCCCCATGCCCACCTTCTCCTCCGACGGACTGGAACTCGCTTATGTGGAGGAAGGCACCGGCGATCCGGTCCTGCTCATCCACGGCTTCGGCTCCACCAAGGAGGTGAACTGGGTCAACACGTCCTGGTTCAAGACGCTGACCGGCGCCGGCTACCGGGCCATCGCCTTCGACCATCGCGGCCACGGCGCCTCGGCGAAGCTCTATGCGCCGCAGGACTACAACACCCGCCTCATGGCCAAGGACGCGCTGCGCCTGCTGGAGCATCTCGGCATCGCCCGCGCCGACGTCATTGGCTATTCCATGGGCGCGCGGGTGGGCGCCACCATGGCGACGCTCTATCCCGAGCATGTGCGCTCCCTCATCATGGGCGGCCTTGGCTATCACCTCATCGACGGGGTGGGCCTGCCCCAGTCCATCGCCGACGCCCTGGAGGCGCCGAGCCTCGACGACGTGACCGACCCCATGGGCCGCATGTTCCGGGCGTTCGGCGATGCCAACAAGGCGGACCTCAAGGCGCTCGCCGCCTGCATCCGGGGCTCGCGCCAGACGCTGACGCGCGAGGAGGTGGCGGGCATCCGCCAGCCGGTGATGGTGGCGGTGGGCACGCGGGACGCCATTGCCGGCGACGCGCGCAAGCTCGCCGAGATTCTGCCCAATGGCGAGGCGCTGGACATTCCCAACCGCGACCACAACCCGGCCGTGGGCGACAAGGTGTTCAAGCAGGCGGCCCTGGAATTCCTCGCCAAGAGAGCGTGATGGGCGGCGGGATGCGCCCGTGGCGATAGCTGTGCTAGAAGAGGGCGAACTGATCAATCGGGAGGCTGCCATGGCACAGTCCCTGTTCCAGACGCAGGTACCTGCGGTGGCGAAATCCGCAGGCGAACGCTGGCAAGACGTGGTGGACCCGGTGTGGGCCCGGCTGCGCAACGAGGCGGACGAGGCCGCGGAACGCGAGCCGCTGCTGGCGGGCTTCATGGTGGCGAGCGTGCTCGGCCATGACAGCCTGGAGGCGGTGGTGGGCGCGCGGATCGCCGCGCGCCTCGACCATGCCGAGGTGCCCGCCTCCCTGCTCCGCGCCGCCTATCGCGAGGCGGTGGCGGCGGACCGCTCCATTCCCCAGGCGCTGCGCGCCGACATCATGGCCGTGGTGGACCGCGACCCGGCCACCACCCGGACCCTGGAGCCGGTGCTCTATTTCAAGGGCTTCCACGCGCTCCAGACCCATCGCCTCGCCCATTGGCTCTGGCTCCAGGGGCAGAAGGACTTCGCCCTCTATCTCCAGAGCCGCGTCTCGGCCGTGCTGGGCGTGGACATCCATCCCGGCGTTCCCGTGGGCCGGGGCATCTTCCTCGACCATGCGACCGGCATCGTGGTGGGCGCCACCGCCGTCATCGAGGACGACGTGTCCATCCTCCAGGGCGTGACCCTGGGGGGCACCGGCAAGGAGACCGGCGACCGCCATCCCAAGATCCGGCGCGGCGTCCTCATCGGCGCGGGCGCGAGCATCCTGGGCAATATCGAGGTGGGGCGCTGCGCCCGCATCGCCGCTGGCTCCGTGGTGCTGAAGCCCGTGCCCAACAACACCACGGTGGCGGGCGTGCCCGCGAAGGTGGTGGGCGAGGCCGGCTGCGCCGAGCCCGCGCGCGCCATGGACCAGATGTTCGACGACAACATCTTCGCCGGCGCCGATATCTGACGCCGCTTGTTTCGACCCTTGGAGGACTGACGTTTGGATAAGACCGAGCTGGAGCGCGTGCAGCGCTATCTTCGCACCCTGTTCGGGAACCCCCAGATCAAGGTGACGGCGCGGCCGAAGAAGAAGGATTCCGCCGAGGTCTATCTCGGGGACGAGTTCATCGGCGTCCTGTTCAAGGACGACGAGGACGGCGACCTCTCCTACAATTTCCAGATGGCGATCCTGGACACGGATCTCGAGTGAGGACGGCGGGGCGGACCCTGGTCCGTTCCATCTCCTTCCCGGCCCATCCCCTCTCCGGACCTTCCCCGCGCGGGCAAGGCCGGTACCTGGAACACCCAAGCCCTCTCGCCCCCGGCGGGAGGGTTTTTCTTTGCCACCCTTCGCCGCGCGTCGGCCCCCCTCTCCCGCTTGCGGGGGAGGGCCGGGGAGGGGGACGTGCGCCGGGAGCAGGAGCAGCCCGCGCTGCCTCTTTCCTCCCGCCGGATGAGGCGCTAGACCGGGTATACCGAATACCTGAAGGTGCGCCGTGTCCTTCCTCACCTTTTCCGGCGAGCGCTTCCGCATCGCCATCGACGGGCCGCAGGCGGCCCCGCCCCTGGTGCTCGCCCATTCCCTGGGAACCCGGCTGGAATTGTGGGACCCCATCGTCCCGCGCCTCGCCCGGCGTTTCCGGGTGATCCGCTACGATGCGCGGGGGCATGGGGAGAGCGTGGCGCCGGATGCGGTCTATTCCATGGGCGACCTCGGGCGCGATCTCCTCAACATCCTCGATGCGCTGGAGATCCCCGCCGCCCATCTGTGCGGCCTGTCGCTGGGCGGCATGGTGGGGCAGTGGATGGCGGTGAACGCGCCGGGTCGCCTGCGCCGGCTGGTGATCGCCAATTCCACCGCCCATGCGGGCCCGCCCCGCCTGTGGGAAGGGCGCATCCGCCATATCCGCAAGGCGGGGATCGCCTCCGTGGCGGATGCGGTGATCGAAAGCTGGTTCACCCCCGAATTCCGCGCCGCCGACCCCGCCGCCGTGGCGCGGGTGCGGCAGATGATCCTGGACACCCCGGCAGGCGGCTACATGGGCACGAGCTGCGCCATGCGCGACATGGACTTCCGCGAGGCTCTCAAGGACGTGGGCGTGCCGGCGCTGGTGATCATCGGCGCCCGCGACCGGTCCACCCCGCCCGCCTGGGGCGAGTTGATCGCCGCTCACCTGCCCGGCGCCCGCCGCGAGGTGCTGGATTGTGCCCATATGTCGGTGATCGAAATGCCGGAGGCGTTCGCGGGCTTGGTTGAAGACTTTCTCAAGTGAGCCGGACGCATTGAAACCGACACGCGATTGACGCTGAATGCGTTGTATTGCGCTGCACCAGCGCAAGCGGCGGGAACAGGCGGGCGGGACATGGCCGGAGACGAGACGAAACACGGCGCGCACGATCATGCGGGTCACGATCATAAGGACCATGACCACGGCGCCCCCAAGGACGGCCAGCCCGCCACTGCGCAGGCCCACACAGATCACGATCACAAGGACCATGACCACAAGGGTCATGATCACTCCGCCCACGATCACGCCTCGCACGACGACCATGACCATGCCGGTCACGACCATCACGGCCACGGGCATTCCCATGGGCATGGGCACGGCCATTCCCACGGCCATGGCGGGCACGACCATGCCCATGCCATGCCCAAGTCGCTGCGCGCCTTCGCCATCGGCGCGTCGGTCAATTTCGCCTTCGTCATCGTCGAGGCGCTGTTCGGCTTCTTCTCAGGTTCGCTCGCCCTGCTGGCGGACGCGGGGCACAATCTCTCGGACGTGCTGGGCTTGCTGCTGGCCTGGGCCGCCGCCTGGCTCGCGCAGCGCCCGCCCACGGAAAAGCGCACCTTCGGCCTCGGCCGTTCCTCCATCCTGGCGGCGTTGGCGAACGCCATCATCCTGCTGGTGGGCACCGGCGGCATCATCGTGGAGGCGGTCTCCCGCTTCGACGATCCCGAGCCCATCCATACCGGCACCGTGATGATCGTCGCCCTCATTGGCATCGGCGTGAATTTCGGCACGGCCATGCTGTTCATGGCGGACCGGAAGGAAGACCTGAACGTGAGCGGCGCCTTCATTCACATGATGGCGGATGCGGCCATCTCGCTGGGCGTGGTCATCGCGGCGGGCGTCATCGCGCTCACCGGCTGGCTCTGGCTCGACCCGGTGGTCAGCCTCGCCATCGCCGCCGCCATCATCCTGGGCACCTGGGGCCTGTTCCGCGACAGCGTGGACATGGCCATGGACGCGGTGCCCTCGGGCATCGACGCGGCCGCTGTGAAGGCGTTCCTCGCCGCCCGCCCCGGCGTCAGCGAGGTGCACGATCTGCACATCTGGGCACTCTCCACCACGGAGAATGCCATGACCGTGCATCTGGTGCGCCCGGGCGCGGTGCTGGACGACGCCTTCCTGATGGAAACGGCGGACGCGCTGAAGGAGAAGTTCCGCATCGGCCACGCGGCCATCCAGGTGGAGGCGGGCACCATGCCCTGCCGCTTCGCGGCCGCGCACGTGGTGTGAGGGCGGTCCGAGCGTTTAAGCGGTCTGGACAGCGTCTTTAGGCAAAGAGCGCCTTAGGAACAGGGTGTCTCAGCAAGGGGGCGTCATGGCCGGGCTTGTCCCGGCCATCCACGGGGCTCCGCTGGGGGCCCGCTCCACGCAGAGGCGTGGATGCCCGGGACAAGCCCGGGCATGACGGGCCGCAAGAGGCTTGAAGCCATCCATCGATCCGAGTGTCAGTCCCGCCCGGTCGATATGGAGTCCCGTGTCAGGCTGCCTTCACGGGCGCCAGGCCCTTCAGCGCCTCGAGCGCGATGGGGGAGAGGCCCTCGCCCCCATGGGCGATGTGTTCGGCGATGCCGGCGCGCATGCGCGGATCCCAGAATTTCTGGATGTGATCGCGCGTGCCCGCCACGGCGGTCGCCTGGGGCTGGCTCGCAAAGAAGGTGGCGATCTGGTTCGCCATGTAGACGAGGCGGTCGTTGGTGGTCTTATGCGACATGGCTCTGCCGTGAGGGTTCGCCCGGCGCGACGCGGCCGGGATGGGTGAAGAGTTCAAATCCGTCCGGCCGCACGATGGCGGCGAGCGTGATGCCCGCGGCGTCCGCCGTGCGCACGGCGAGCGAGGTGGGCGCCGAGACCGCCGCGATGAGGCCGACGCCCAGCACCGCCGCCTTCTGCACCATCTCGATGGAGACGCGGCTGGTGAGCAGCAGCACGCCCCGCGCCGGGTCCGCGTCGAGCGTCGCCACCTTGCCCACCAGCTTGTCGAGGGCATTGTGGCGGCCCACATCCTCGCACACCGCCAGGAGCCCGCGCCCGGGCTCGAAATAGCCGGCGGCATGCACCGCCCGTGTCTCATGGTTCAGCACCTGGGCGGGCCCCAGCAGCGCCATGGCGGCGAGCAGGTCTTCCGGCGAGAGGCGCGCCCGCGACGTCACCAGGGCGGCGGGCTTCACAGCTTCCGCGAGGCTTTCCACGCCGCACAGGCCGCAGCCCGTGGGCCCGGCGAGATACCGGCGCCGGGCGGAGAGGACCTTCATCTTCTCCTCGGCGATCCACATGCGCGCCTCGATGCCGTCCTCCACTGCGATCACGTCGAGGGAGAGAATGTCGGCGGCATCAGCGATGATGCCTTCGGTGAGGGAGAAGCCCAGCGCGAAGTCGGCGATGTCCAGTGGCGTCGCCATCATCACGGCATGGGTGGTGCCGTTATAGGTGAGGGCGACGGGCGTTTCCTCGGGCACCGCCCGCTCGCCGCGCCCCGCCGCACCGTCCTTCCACGCCTCGCGGGGGAGGCGGCGGACCGGCGGGGGAAAGTCCGGGATGGCGGGATCGTCAGTCATGGCGCGTACCGCAGAGGGATAATCCCTTCAAGGTCGTGCGGGCGGAGGCAGAGTTCAAGCGGTTGCCGATCGTTGCAGCGGGACCGGCTCCCTCTCCCCTCGAGGGAGAGGGGTGGGGTGAGGGGGCGTCGTCGCCCGCGTAGGCCTCGCATGTCGCACCGCGCGGCGCCCACCCCCTCACCCGCCTCGCTGTCGCTCGGCACCCTCTCCCGCGAGGGGAGAGGGGAGGCGGCGGCGCGCGGGCTCGGCAGGGCGGGCATCACCTGCTCCCCTCTCACTCCGCCGCTTCGGCGATGCGGCGGCTCTCGCGGGACAGGCGCTCATATTCCTCCTGCCAGTCCGTGGGACCGTTGGAGGGGGCCACCTGAACGGCGGTCACCTTGTATTCCGGGCAATTGGTGGCCCAGTCCGAGAAGTCGGTGGTCACAACGTTCGCCTGGGTCACCGGATGGTGGAAGGTGGTGTAGACCACGCCCGGCTGCATGCGCTCGCTGATGACCGCGCGCAGCGAGGTGGAACCGGCGCGGCTGTCGAGGCGCACGAAGTCGCCCTCGCGGATGCCCCGGTTCTCCGCATCGTGCGGGTGGATCTCCAGCACGTCCTCGGCATGCCAGGCGACATTCTCGGTGCGCCGGGTCTGGGCGCCCACATTGTACTGGGAGAGGATGCGGCCGGTGGTAAGCAGCAGCGGGAAGCGCGGGCCGGTGCGCTCGTCGGTGGGCACGTATTCGGTGAGGACGAACTTGCCCTTGCCGCGCACGAAGCCGCCGATATGCATGATGGGAGTGCCTTCCGGCGCCTTGTCGTTGCACGGCCACTGCACGGAGCCCATCTCGTCCAGCTTCTTGTAGGAGACGCCGGCGAAGGAGGGGGTGAGGCGGGCGATCTCGTCCATAATCTCGCCGGGATGGGCATAGTCCATCTCATAGCCCAGCGCCTTGGCGAGCATCAGGGTGACTTCCCAGTCCGCATAGCCGTTCTTCGGCGCCATCACCTTGCGCACGCGCTGGATGCGGCGCTCGGCATTGGTGAAGGTGCCGTCCTTCTCCAGGAAGGAGCAGCCGGGCAGGAAGACGTGGGCGTAGTTGGCGGTCTCGTTCAGGAACAGGTCCTGCACCACGAGGCATTCCAGCGCGCCGAGGCCCGCCGACACATGCTTGGTGTCGGGATCGGACTGGAGGATGTCCTCGCCCTGCACATACATGCCCTTGAAGGTGCCATCCACGGCGGCATCGAACATGTTGGGGATGCGCAGGCCCGGCTCGTCGTCCAGCGTCACGCCCCACAGGGCCTCGAAGGAGGCGCGGGTGGCGTCGTCGGAGATGTGGCGGTAGCCCGGCAGTTCGTGCGGGAACGAGCCCATGTCGCACGAACCCTGCACGTTGTTCTGGCCGCGCAGCGGGTTCACGCCCACGCCCTTGCGGCCGATATTGCCGGTGGCCATGGCGAGGTTGGCGATGGCCATGACAGTGGTGGAGCCCTGCGAATGCTCGGTGACGCCGAGGCCGTAATAGATGGCCCCGTTGCCGCCGGTCGCATAGAGCCGCGCCGCGCCGCGCACCAAGGCGGGATCGACGCCGGTATATTTTTGAATGGCCTCGGGGCTGTGGCGCTCGTCGGCGACGAAGGCGGCCCAGTCCTGGAACTCGTCCCAGTCGCACCGCTCGCGCACGAAGGCTTCGTTCACCAGGCCCTCGGTGACGATGACGTGGGCCAGCGCCGTGACGATGGCGACGTTGGTGCCGGGGCGCAGCGGCAGGTGGTAGTCCGCCGTCACATGGGGCGTGCGCACGATGTCGATCTTGCGCGGGTCCACCACGATGAGCTTCGCGCCCTGGCGCAGGCGCTTCTTCATGCGCGAGCCGAACACCGGGTGGCCGTCCGTGGGGTTGGCGCCGATGACGAGGATGACGTCGCTCTCCTCGACGCTGTCGAAGTCCTGCGTGCCCGCCGAGGTGCCGTAGGTCTGGGAGAGGCCGTAGCCGGTGGGCGAGTGGCAGACGCGGGCGCAGGTGTCCACGTTGTTGTTGCCGAACGCGCCGCGGATCAGCTTCTGGACGAGGTAGGTCTCCTCGTTGGTGCAGCGGGAGGACGTGATGCCGCCCACCGAGCGGCGGCCATACTTCTCCTGGATGCGCTTGAACTCGGAGGCGGCGTAAGCGATCGCCTCCTCGTAGCTCACTTCCTGCCACGGCTCGTGGATGGAAGAGCGGATCATGGGCTTGAGGATGCGGTCCTTGTGGGTGGCGTAGCCATAGGCGAAGCGGCCTTTCACGCAGCTATGGCCGCGGTTCGCCTTGCCGTCCTTGTAGGGCACCATGCGCACCAGCTCGTCGCCGCGCATCTCCGCCTTGAAGGTGCAGCCCACGCCGCAATAGGCGCAGGTGGTCACCAGCGAATGCTCGGGCGTGCCGATGTCGAACATGGCCTTCTCGTTGAGCGTCGCCGTGGGGCAGGCCTGCACGCAGGCGCCGCAGGAGACGCACTCGGAGGACAGGAAGTCCTCGTCCATGCCGGGCGACACGCGCGAGCCGAAGCCGCGCCCGGAAATGGTCAGCGCGAAGGTGCCCTGCACTTCCTCGCATGCGCGGACGCAGCGATTGCAGACGATGCACTTGGACTTTTCATAGGTGAAATAGGGGTTGGACTCGTCCTTCCCCATCTTGATGTGGTTCTCGCCCTCATAGCCGTAGCGCACCTCGCGCAGGCCGACGACGCCGGCCATGTCCTGAAGCTCGCAATCGCCGTTGGCGGAGCAGGTCAGGCAGTCCAGCGGGTGGTCGGAGATGTACAGCTCCATCACGCCCTTACGGATCTGCTTCAGGCGCTCGGTCTGGGTCTTCACCACCATGCCGTCCATGACGGGCGTGGTGCAGGAGGCGGGGGTTCCCGCGCGGCCTTCGATCTCCACGAGGCAGAGGCGGCAGGAGCCGAACGCCTCCAGCATGTCGGAGGCGCAGAGCTTGGGGATCTGGTTCCCCACCTCCATGGCGGCCCGCATGATGGACGTGCCCTCCGGCACCTCCACCTTCATGCCGTCGATGACGAGGGTGACGATCTTTTCCGACTTGGAGGCCGGGGTGCCGTAGTCGATTTCATGGATGAGGGACATGGCGGCGGTCCTCAGGAAAGGCGAAGGCGCGCGGGGCGCGGAAGACGGGAAAAGCCGAGGGCGACGGGCTCCCTCTCCCCTCGCGGGAGAGGGATGGGGTGAGGGGGCATCGCCAACTGCGCGGAACTTTCGAGAGCGGACCAAGCGGTGCCGCACCCCTCACCCACCGCGCTGCGCGCGGCACCCTCTCCCGCAAGGGGAGAGGGGAAGGGCGCGGGGCGAGCGTGGAGCGTGTCCATCATCTCACTCCGCCGCCATCGGCAGCTTCGGGGCGGCGCCGAAGTCTTCCGGGAAATGGGTGAGGGCGCTCATGACCGGGTAGGGCGTGAAGCCGCCCAGGGCGCAGAGCGAGCCCAGCTTCATGGTGTGGCAAAGGTCGGTGAGAATGGCGAGGTTCGCCTCGCGCCGCTCGCCGGCGATGATCTTGTCCAGCGTTTCCTTGCCGCGCGTCGAGCCGATGCGGCAGGGGGTGCACTTGCCGCAGCTCTCGTGGGCGCAGAATTCCATGGCGAAGCGCGCCATGTGGGCCATGTCCGCCGTGTCGTCGAACACGACGATGCCGCCATGGCCGATCAGCGCGTCCTTGGTCGCGAACGCCTCGTAGTCGAACGGCGTGTCGAACTGGTGCACGGGCAGGTAGGCGCCGAGCGGCCCGCCCGCCTGCACCGCCTTCACCGGGCGGCCGGAGGCGGTGCCCCCGCCGATGTCGTTCACCAGCTCGCCCAGCGAGATGCCGAAGGCGGTCTCGAACAGGCCGCCATGCTTGATGTTGCCCGCGAGCTGAATGGGCATGGTGCCGCGCGAGCGGCCCATGCCGAAGTCGCGATAGAAGGCGCCGCCCTTCTCCAGGATGACAGGGACGGTGGCCAGCGAGATGAGGTTGTTGATGACGGTGGGCTTCTGGAACAGGCCCTTGATGGCGGGCAGCGGGGGCTTGGCGCGCACCACGCCGCGCTTGCCTTCCAGGCTCTCCAGCAGCGCGGTCTCCTCGCCGCACACATAGGCGCCGGCGCCCATGCGCATGTCCATGTCGAAGGAGAGCCCGGACCCGAGCACGTTGTCGCCCAGGAGCCCGGCCTTGCGGGCGATGGCGATGGCCTTCTCCATCACCTCCAGGGAGAGGGGATATTCCGAGCGGCAATAGACGTAGCCCTTGGTCGCGCCCACGGCGAGGCCGGCGATGGTCATGCCCTCGATGAGGCAGAAGGGGTCCGCCTCCATGATGAGGCGGTCGGCGAAGGTGCCGCTGTCGCCCTCGTCGGCGTTGCAGACGATGTATTTCTGGTCCGCCGCCGTGGCCGCCACGGTGCGCCACTTGATGCCGGTGGGAAAGCCCGCGCCGCCGCGCCCGCGCAGCCCGCTCTGGAACACCTCCTCGACGGTGGCGGCCGGGCCGATCTCGATGGCCTTGGCGAGGCCCTTGTAGCCGCCATGGGCCTTGTAGTCGTCCAGGGAGAGCGGATCGATGATGCCGCAGCGGGCGAAGGTGAGGCGGGTCTGCTTCTTGAGGTAGGGGATCTCCTCCACGAGGCCGAGGCCCAGCGGATGGTCCTTGCCCTCCAGCATCCCGGCATCCAGCAGGCCGGCAATGTCGGACGGCTTCACCGGCCCGTAGCCCACGCGGCCGGCGGGGGTCTCCACCTCCACCAAGGGCTCCAGCCAGAACAGGCCGCGCGAGCCGTTGCGCACGATCTGCGCGGTGACGCCGCGCGCGGCGAGCGCCTCGGCGAGCGTGCGGGCGACCCGGTCCGCGCCGCAGGCGAGCGCGGTGGCGTCGTTGGGAACGTAGATGCGGGGGGTGCTCATCGGTTGGCCTCCGCCGCCAGTTCGTCGATGGTGTCGCGGTCGAGGCGGCCCACGAGCCGCCCGTCGATCATGGCCGAGGGCGCGCAGGCGCACAGGCCGAGGCAATAGATGGGCTCCAGCGTCACCCGCCCGTCGGCCGAGGTCTCGCCCATCTCCAGGCCGAGCTTCTGCTCGGCATAGGCGGCGAGGGCCTCCGAGCCCATGGACTGGCACGCCTCGGCGGCGCACAGCTTGATGACGTGGCGGCCCGGCGGCTCGCGCCGGAAATCATGGTAGAAGGTGACAACGCCGTGCACCTCGGCGCGCGAGAGGTTCAGGCTCTCGGCGATCATGGGCACCACGGGCTCGGGCACGAAGCCGAACGTCTCCTGGATGGCGTGCAGGATCGGCATGGTCGCGCCGTCCATATGGCGGTGCGTCGCGATGATTTGGGATGCGCGTTCCGCGCTCCACGGTTCGTAGCCTGCCGCATGCATCCTTCAGGTCCCCAGGGGGTGGGCCTCAGGCCCACTCTTTGTGATCGTTACAAGGAGTGTGGCATACCAAGTGCACCAATCAAGCCAGCCGTCGGATGCTGCGATAGAACATCTCTATCGTTATCGTTTTATAATACCTCCATAACAGTGCGCTCACGGTGCTCCGATGCGGGCGCCCGTGGGGAAGGCGGGCCGCGCGCACGGGTCCGTGATCGGCAATCTCTATGCTTGGCGGGGGTCGGTCAGGTGCCGAGGACGGCCAGCGCCGGGTCCTTCACCGTGAGCGTCTCCAGGCGCGGCGCGATGCGGCGCGCCTCGGAAACGAGGGCGGCGGTGATGGGGGTCGTGGGCTCGCGGTGGGGCACCACGAGGCCGATGAGATGGGTGATCTCGGGCTCCACGATGGGAATCGACCGCACGTTCGAAGTGAGCCCCAGCGAATCCGCCAGCATGGCCGGCATCACGCTCGCCCACAGGCCCGTGCGCACATGGGTGAACAGCACGATCATGGAATTGGATTCCAGCGTCGGCTTGGGCGGCCCGCCCGCCGCCGAGAGCAGGCCGTCCACGATGCGCCGGTTCTGCATGTCCGGCGTCAGCAGGCACAGCGGAAGCTCGGCGATCTCGGCCCACGTCACCTTGTCCCGGTCGCCATATTTGGCGGTGGGCGAGGTCACGAGGCGATATTGCTCGCGATAGAGCGGCACCGTGTTCACCCGGCCCAGCGGCTCGTTGTCCAGATAGGTGAGGCCCGCGTCGATCTCCAGGTTTTCCAGGTGGTTCAGGATCTCGATGGAGGTGCGCGAGATGACGGTGAAGCGCACGTCGGGGTGGCGGGCGCGGAACGGGGTGGTGAGCGCCGCCACCATGGGCAGGGCGGTGGGGATGGCGGCGATGCGCAGCGGGCCGGAGAGGCCGCGCTTCAGCGCGTCGATGTCCTGCCGCATGGCGCGCGAATCGGCCACGATCCGCCGCGCCCATTCCAAGGTGCGCTCGCCCTCGGGCGTGAAGCCCATGAAGCGCGACCCGCGCTGCACCAGCAGGACGCCGAGCGTCTCTTCCAGTTGCTTCACACCGGCGGACAAGGTGGGCTGGGTGACGCCGCAGGCCTCCGCCGCCCGGCCGAAATGGCGCTCGCGGGCGAGGGCGATGAGGTAGTCCAGCTTCTCGATCATCCGGAATGGTCACTCTGCCTGAGGCGAAACGCTGCCGCTCTCGTTCCAGTCATACGGGCCGCGTGACCCAACCGGATTGCGATCTGATCGGCGCGTGCCCCAAGGCGGCCTGCCACCTTGCCGAATTCTTCAACCGTTTCAAGCAGCGGCTTCGCTGCACCGCAGCAGCGCGAACACGGTTTCGTGTGTGCCGGACGCGGCGGGAACCGGGGGGCGCACGGCAGAGTTAGCAAAGAGTTTCCAATTCGAGCCAAAGGCGCCCGGGGCGCCGCATCGAGGGAGGGATCCATGGTGCTCGCGCGCGGATTCTTCGTCATATCGGTCCTGGCCGTCCTGTCTTCGGCCTCCGCCGGTTTCGTCATGCCGCCCGCGCAGGGCGGGCAGGGGCCCAGCCCGCAGCCGGTGCTGGAGCAGGGCCAGCCAACCTCCACGCCGGACCGCTATTTCGGCCCGAGCCAGTTCGCCTGATGGGCCGGGGGCGGCCTGCCGGCGCGGCCATGCGGCCGGGCGCCCGGATGCTCGTCGTCCTGGCGGGTGTCGCATTCGCCGCGCCGCCCGCCGCGGCCCAGGGACCGGGCGACTTCTTCGCCGCCCTGTTCGGCGGGCTGGTGCGCCCGCGCCCCATGCCGCAATTGTTCGCCGTGCCCGCGCCCGAGGCCGAAATTCAACGGTCGGCGCCCCGCGTCGCTTATTGCGTGCGCACCTGCGATGGCCGCTACTTCCCCCTTACCCGCATGGAAGACGCGGAAGAGACCTGCAAGTCCTTCTGCCCGAAGGCGGAGACACGGGTCTATCGCGGCGGGGGCACCATCGACACGGCGGAGAGCGACGGGCGGCCCTATACGGCGCTGCCCAACGCCTTCCTCTATCGCACCAAGCTGGATGACGCGTGCACCTGCACGGGCAACGGGCCGCTCGGGCTCGCCACCCTTCCCGTATCGCAGGACGAGACGCTGCGGCCCGGAGACGTGGTGATGACGGCGGAAGGGGCGCGGGTGTTCCAGCGGAAATCCGGCAGCGGACCCCATCCCGAATCCGCCTTCGTGCCGCCGGAGGAGGCGCGCAAGCTGCCCTCCGACCTCAAGCGCCGCATCGAGGAATTGAGCCTCGCCTCGGAGGGTGGCATTCAGGCGGCCGGAAACACCCGGTAGCGGCGCGGCACGAGGCCGATCTCGGTGCCCACCGCCAGGCTCGCGCCCGCCGGCACGGCCGCCTCCACCACCACCTCGCCCTCGGCGCCGGGCAGCACGATATCCGCCCGCCGCACCGGCCCGAACGTGCGCACGGCCAGCACGCGGCCGGCCACCGGCGCCTCGCCCGGTTCCGCGAATTCCACATCGTGGGGGCGGGCCAGGAGGCGGGCGGGTCCTTCCCCCAGTCCCTGCGTATCGAGCTGCGTGCGCCGCGTGCCCACATAGAGCGCGCCGTCCGAAACGCGGGCGGGCAGCGACAGGCTTTCGCCGATGAAGTCGTGCACGAAGGCGGTGGCGGGGGTGTCGTAGACCTCCTGCGGCGTGCCCACCTGCTCGATCTTCCCCTTGCCCATCACCACCACGGTATCCGCCAGTTCCAGCGCCTCTTCCTGGTCATGGGTGACGAGGACGGAGGTGACGGGCAGTTCCTCGTGCAGATTGCGCAGCCAGCGCCGCAATTCCTTGCGCACCTTGGCGTCCAGCGCGCCGAACGGCTCGTCCAGCAGCAGGATGCGCGGGGAGATGGCGAGGGCCCTCGCCAGGGCCACGCGCTGGCGCTGGCCGCCGGAAAGCTGCGCCGGGTAGCGGTCCGCCAGCCAGTCGATCTGCACCAGGGAGAGAAGCTGGTTCACCTTCTCGCGGATGGCGATGTCCGGCAGCTTGTCGGCGCCCTTGCGCACCCTGAGGCCGAAGGCAACGTTCTCGAACACGCTCATGTGCCGGAACAGGGCGTAGTGCTGGAACACGAAGCCCACGTTGCGCTCGCCCACCGAGCGGGCGAGGGCATCCTGCCCGTCGAAGCGCACCTCGCCCGCGTCGGGCCAGTCGAGGCCGGCGATGATGCGCAGCAGCGTGGTCTTGCCGGAGCCGGACGGCCCCAGCAGCGCCACGAGCTGGCCGCCGGGAATGTGGAGGTTGACGTTGTCCAGCGCGGTGAACGCCTTGAAGCGCTTGGAGACGTTGACGATGTCGATGCTCATTGCGCGTCCTCCGCGAGGCGGGCCTCAAGAAGCGTCTTCGCGATCAGGGTGACGAGGGCCAGAAGGGCCAGCAGCGAGGCCACGGCGAAGGACGCGACGAACTGATACTCGTTGTAGAGAATCTCGATATGCAGCGGCATTGTGTTGGTGAGGCCCCTGATGTGGCCGGAGACCACCGACACCGCGCCGAACTCGCCCATGGCGCGGGCGTTGCACAGCAGGACGCCGTAGAGCAGCGCCCATTTCACATTGGGCAGCGTCACCCGGAAGAAGGTGGAGAGGCCCGAGGCGCCGAGCGACATGGCCGCCTCCTCCTCCGCCGTGCCCTGCTCCTGCATGAGCGGGATCAGCTCGCGCGCCACGAAGGGGAAGGTGACGAACAAGGTGGCGAGCACGATGCCGGGCAGGGCGAAGATGATCTTGATGTCCCACGCCTGGAGCCAGGCGGCGAACAGGCCCTGCGAGCCGAACAGCAGCACATAGACGAGGCCCGCCACCACGGGGGAGACGGAGAAGGGCAGGTCGATGAGCGTGATGAGCACGCTCTTGCCGGGGAATTCGAACTTGGCGATGGCCCAGGCGGCCACGAGGCCGAACGTGACGTTCGCCACCACCGAGATGCCCGCCACCAGCACGGTGAGGCGGACCGCGGCGAGCGCGTCCGGCTCCACCAGGGCAGCGGCATAGGCGGCCCAGCCGCGCTTGAAGGCCTCGTAGAAGACCGACACCAGAGGCAGGGCCACGAACAGGCCGAGGAACAGCAGCGCCACCGTGATGATGGCGATGCGCACCGCGCGCGGCTCGGAATTGGTGGGGCCCGGCCGCTGCGCGGGCAGGGGGCCGGCGTGGGTGTTCAGCCCTTCCGAAGCGAGGGCATGGGCGGGCGATGCGGCGTCCGAGGCGAGGGTCATGCGCGCGCGCCCCGCAGTTCGCTCCAGCGCTGGAGGCGGTTGATGACCAGCAGTAGGGCGAAGGAGGCCAGCAGCATCACGCAGGCGATGGCGGTGGCGTCCGCATAGCGGAACTCCTCCAGCCGGATGACGATGAGCAGCGGCGCGATCTCGGTCTGGCCGGGCAAATTGCCGGCGATGAAGATGACCGAGCCGTATTCGCCCACGGCCCGCGCGAAGGCGAGGGCGAAGCCAGTGAGCAAGGCGGGCAGGACCGATGGCAGCACCACGCGCCACACCGTCTGGCCGCGCGAGGCGCCAAGGCTCGCGGCCGCCTCCTCCAGTTCCGCGTCCAGGTCCGCCAGAACCGGCTGGACCGTGCGCACCACGAAGGGCAGGCCGATGAAGATGAGCGCCACCAGGATGCCCAGCTCCGTGAAGGCCACCTTGATGCCGAGCGGGGCGAGGAGCGAGCCCACCCAGCCGTTTTCCGCATAGAGCGAGGTCAGCGCGATGCCGGCGACGGCGGTGGGCAGGGCGAAGGGGATGTCGATGACCGCGTCCACCACCCGGCGGAACGGGAAGTCGTAGCGCACCAGCGCCCAGACCACGATGACGCCGAACACGAGATTGACCGCCGCCGCCGCCAGGGAGAGGCCGAACGACACTTGCAGCGCATGCAGCGTGCGCGTGCTGGTGACGATGGCGATGAAGCGCTCCAGGCTGATCTCGCTGGTCTTGATGAACAGCGCGGACAGCGGCAGCAGGACGATGACCGAGAGCCAGGTGAGGGTGAGGCCGAGCGTGATCCCGAAGCCGGGAATGACGCTGCGCGGCCGCCTGAGCGGGCGGGGGATGGCGGCGGTGACCATGGGGCGCGCTGCGGCTCCGGTGTCGTGGAACGGGGACCGCCGCGCCCGCCTCGGGCTTGCACCCTCCCGAGGCGGACACGGCGGCAGTGGCGGGACGGGAGGAAGAGTGTCCCGCCTGGAAATCAGTTGGCGTAGATCTGGTCGAACACGCCGTTGTCGGAGAAGAAGGTCTTCTGCGCCTTGCGCCAGCCGCCGAACACCTGGTCGATGGTGAAGAGCTGCACGTCGGCGAACTTGTCCTTGTACTTGGCGGCGATGGCCTCGTTGCGCGGACGATAATAGTGCTTGGCCGAAATCTCCTGGCCGGCGGGCGTGTAGAGATACTTCAGGTAGGCCTCGGAGATGGCGCGGGTGCCGCGCTTGTCCACCACCTTGTCCACCACGGCCACCGGCGGCTCGGCGAGGATGGAGATGGAGGGGGTGACGATGTCGAACTTGTCCGGGCCCAGCTCGTTCACCGCCAGATAGGCTTCGTTCTCCCAGGCGATCAGCACATCGCCGATGCCGCGCTCCACGAAGGTGACGGTGGAGCCGCGCGCGCCGGTGTCCAGCACCGGGGCGTTCTTGTAGATGGCCTTCACGAACTCCTTCGCCTTGGCCTCGTCGCCGCCATTCTTCTTCAGCGCGTAGCCCCACGCGGCGAGGAAGTTCCAGCGGGCGCCGCCGGAGGTCTTCGGATTGGGCGTCACCACCTTGATGCCGGCCTTGGCGAGGTCATCCCAGTCCTTGATGCCCTTCGGGTTGCCCTTGCGCACCAGGAACACGATGGTCGAGGTGTAGGGGGCGGCATTGTCGGGCAGGCGCTTCTGCCAGTCCTGGGCGATCAGGCCCTTGTCGGCGATTTCGTCGATGTCATAGGCGAGGGCGAGCGTGACCACGTCCGCCTCCAGGCCGTCGATCACCGAGCGGGCCTGCTTGCCGGAGCCGCCGTGCGACTGGCGGACGGTGAGCGTGTCGCCGGCATGGGTCTTCGCCCACTCTGCCGAGAAGGCCTTGTTGAACTCCGTGTAGAGCTCGCGGGTGGGGTCGTAGGACACGTTGAGGAGCGCCACATCCGCGGCCATCGCCGGGGCGGCGAGGGCGGCGGAGAGCGAGAGCGCGACGGCGCCTGCGAGGCGCTTCAGGGAAAAGGGAGCGGACATTGGTGCCTCCGATGCAGGGCGTCATCCTGTCGTGGAAATCACGATGGCACCGGCCGTCGGGGGCGTCAATAATTTAATCTATAAATTTAGTGGAAAATAATATTCCACAATCCGCTGCGTTTAATTGCCCGGCTTGTGCACATGGATGCCGCACTCGGTCTTGCCCTGCCCGCGCCAGCGGCCGGCGCGGGGATCCTCGCCGGGGCGCACGCGGCTGGTGCAGGGCATGCAGCCGATGGACAGGAAGCCGAAGGCCTTCAGAGGGTGCTCGGGCAGGTCGTGGGCGCGCATCCAGCCTGACAGCTCCGCCGGGCCAAGCGCGGCCAGTGGGTTGAACTTCACGCGCCCGTCCTCGAACTCCACCGCCTCGATCTGGGCGCGGGTGTCCGCCTGATAGCGCTTGCGCCCGTTGATCCAGGCCGCGAAGGGCGCGAGGGCCTCGGCCAGCGGCTCCACCTTGCGCAGCGCGCAGCAGGCGTCGGGGTCGTCCGACCAGAGAGAATCGTCGGGATCGCGGGCGGCCCGCGCGGCGGGGTCGGGGCGCAGGGTGCGCACGTCGGTGAGGCCGAGGCGCTCCACCAGCGTATCGCGATAGGCCAGCGTCTCCGCGAACATGTGGCCGGTATCCAGGAAGAGGATCGGCAGCGCGCGGTCCACTTGCGAGATCATGTGCAGCAGCACCGCCGATTCCGTGCCGAAGGACGAGACCGCCGCCAGCCGCCCGCCATAGGTCTCGCGGGCGACGGACAGGATCTCCAGCGGCGAGGCGTCGCGCAGCCGCGCGGCGAGCCGCCCTGCGTCCCGCTCGGCGGTTGCGGAGGTCGGGGGCGCGGCGGCGGGTGCGGTGAGCATGGCTCGGGTCCCTCAGGCCTCCCGCGCGCGCAGGGCCGCCACGGTGGGGCGGCCGTCGCCGGTGGGCTGGTAATAGAGCGTGTAGGTGGAGAGCGCCTTGGAGAAAGCGGTGATGTCCGCCTCCTTCTCGATGGCGAAGGCATCGAACCCGCAGCGGACCATGAACAGGACCTGGTCGCGCAGCACATTGCCGCTGGCCCGCAATTCGCCGGAGAAACCGAGCCGCTCCCGCAGCAGGCGGGCCTGGCTGTAGGCGCGGCCGTCGCGGAATTTCGGGAAGTCCAGCACCACCAGCGACAGGTGCCGCAGATGCGGCGCGAGCGTGGTTACGTCCGCCGTGTTGGGCACATGCACGCCCAGCGGGCTGTTGCGCCCGGCAAGGTCCGCGCCTTCCGCCAGAAGCCGGGTGAGGGGGACGATCACCGCCCCTTCGGGCAGCGGTCCTTCGGCATCCACGGCCGTGAAGGGATCGGGCACCACGGCCCCGTTCTTAACGAGCGGCATAGGCGCGTTCCTTGAAGGGGTCGAGGCCGAGGCGCTGGACCGCGGCGATGAAGGTTTCCTTCGGGCCCTCGCGCAGGTCCAGATAGGTGTCGACGATGCGCTCGATCACGTCCACCACCTCCTCCTCGGAGACGGCGGGGCCGATGAGTTCGCCGAGGCGGGTCTTGTGGTTGCCCTTGCCGCCCAGCGTCACCTGGTAGAATTCCTGCTCCTTCTTCTCCACCCCCAGGATGCCGATATGGCCCACATGGTGGTGGCCGCAGGCATTGATGCAGCCGGAGATGTTGATGTGCATCCGGCCGATGTCCGCGATCCGCTCCGGGTCCGCGAAGCGCTCGGTGAGGCGCTGGGCGAGGGGGATGGAGCGGGTGTTGGCCAGCGAGCAATAATCGAGGCCCGGGCAGGCGATGATGTCGGAGATCAGGCCCACGTTCGGCGTGGCGAGGCCGAGCGCGTCCAGCCGCCGCCACAGCTCCGGCAGATCCTTCTGGCGCACGTGGGGCAGGGTGAGGTTCTGCTCGTGCGCGACACGGATCTCGCCATAGGCGAACGCGTCCGCCAGGTCCGCGACGCCGTCCATCTGGTCGGCGGTGGCGTCTCCCGGCGGCTTGCCCACGGGCTTGAGGGAGATGGTGACGATGGCGTGGCCCGCCACCTTGTGGGGGCCGACCGAATTGGCGTGCCAGCGGGCGAAGTCCGGGTTCTTCAGCGCCTCGTCAAGAGCGGCGGGCGCGTCCTCCAGGGCCTCAAAGGCGGGATTGACGAAGCGGTCGCGGATGGCGTCGAAGGCGGCCGCGTCCAGGCGCAGGGCGCCCTCGCGGATCTGCGCCCATTCCTCCTCCACGCGGCGGGAGAACTCTTCCGTTCCCACTTCGTGGACCTGGATCTTGATGCGCGCCTTGTAGATGTTGTCCCGGCGGCCGCCGGAATTATAGACCCGCAGGATCGCCTCCAGATAGGAGAGCAGGTCTTCCTTGGGCAGGAAGTCGCGGATGGTCTTGCCCACGAACGGCGTGCGGCCGAGCCCGCCGCCCACGATCACCTCGAACCCGGTCTCCCCGCCGCGCCGGTGCAGGCGCAGGCCGATGTCGTGGACGCGGATGGCCGCCCGGTCGTGCTTGGCCGCCGTGATGGCGATCTTGAACTTGCGGGGCAGATAGGTGAATTCCGGGTGGTTCGTGGACCACTGGCGGATCACCTCCGCATAGAGGCGCGGGTCCTCGATCTCTTCGGGCGTCGCGCCCGCCCACGGGTCCGTGGTGGTGTTGCGGATGCAGTTGCCGGAGGTCTGGATGCCGTGGATGCCCACCGCCGCCAGCTCCGCCATGGCGTCCGGCAACTCGGCGAGCTTGATCCAGTTGAACTGGATGTTCTGGCGCGTGGTGAAGTGGCCGTAGCCCCTGTCGTAGCGCCGCGCCACGGAGGCGAGCGCGCGCAACTGGTTGGAGGCCAGCGTGCCGTAAGGAATGCACACCCGCAGCATGTAGGCGTGAAGCTGGAGATAGACGCCGTTCATGAGGCGCAGCGGCTTGAACTCCTCCTCGTTCAACTCGCCCGACAGACGCCGGGCCACCTGATCTCGGAAATCAGCCACGCGCTCATTCAGGAAGGCGCGATCGAATTCGTCATAGACATACATGGTGCCGTCCGCCTCCGGGCTCAGGCCGCCGCGTCATACGCGATGGTGGGGCCGTCCACGCGGATCCGCTCGCGCAGGTTCGCGGGGCGGGCCCGGCCGTCCTCCACGGCGACGCGCGCCGCATAGGCGCCCACCGCGTGGTTCTCGTCTGCGTTCGCGGCATTGAGCAGGGCGAGGGCCGCCTCCGAGGTGGTGGCGACGGCCGCGTCCCCGATGTCGGTGGACCAGTCATGCGCCGCCGTCAGCCACACCACCACGCCGTCGGCGAGACGGTTGGCGGTGACGGCCGTGGGGCCGGTGATTTTCAGCTTCTGCTGAAGCGGAGACGTCATGACGTTTTCCCAATCCCGCAAAATACGCGCGACGGATGTGTAATCCGTATTTAGGAGGATGTCTAATCGTAAAATAAATGGGGGATTTGTGCAAATGTCGTTTGTACATTCATTTGACGGTAAATGGCTCGCTGGATTGGCCTTCGCCCTGTGGGTAGGATCGCCACGGCGCAGCCCGCGCCTGAAAACATAAGCCTGGAGGAAACATGAGCGCCGAGGCCGAACCGGTCCTGCTGGATATTGAAAATGGCATCGCCCGCATCCGCTTCAACCGCCCGCAGGTGCTCAACGCCATCAACGAGCCCGCGATCCTCGCCTTCAAGCGCGCGGTGGAGACGGTGGCCGCCGACGGATCGGTGCGGGTGGTGGTGCTCTCGGGCGAGGGCAAGGGCTTCCTGGCGGGCGGGGACGTGGCACGCTTCCATTCGGCGGGCGACCAGGCGGCCGAGGTGGTGGCCTCCATCATCGGGCCGTTCCATGCCGCGCTCACCACTCTCACGCGCCTGAACCAGCCGGTGATCGCGGCGCTGCACGGCGCCGTTGCGGGGGCGGGATTGAGCATGGCGCTGGCGGCGGACCTTGCGGTGGCCTCGGAGGACGCCAAGTTCACGCTCGCCTACACCAAGATCGGCACCTCGCCGGACGGCGGCGCCTCCTGGTCGCTGCCGCGCGTGGTGGGCCTGCGCAAGGCCATGGAACTGGCGCTGCTGAGCGACGTGATCGGCGCGGACGAGGCCCTGCGCCTCGGGCTGGTGAATGCGGTGGTGCCGCCGCAGGATCTCGCCGCGCGGGTGGATGGGCTGGCCAAGCGCCTCGCGGACGGCCCCACGCTCGCCTTTGGCCGGGTGAAGGCGCTGCTGCGCGGCTCCTTCGAGCGCAGCCTGCCGGACCAGTTCGTCGCCGAGCAGGCCTCCTTCCTCGCCTCCGTGGGTACGGCCGACTTCAAGGAGGGCGTCGCCGCCTTCGTGGAGAAGCGCCCGGCGCATTTCCAGGGCAAGTGATAGTGGGCGGCGCCGGTCCATGGCCGGCGCTGCATGGCCCGCCAAAGCCCCGTGATAAGGCGCATGACTCTCTGATAAACACATAATTTTTGTGTTATATTGACAATCCACATGGCATGGGTCATTTAATCCATAAATCCAGTAGGAATTATGGGAATGCCCACGTCGCTTCCGATCACCGCCTCCCGAGACCGCTCCGCCCGTGGCGGCCGCCGGCTTCTGCTCGGCTGGGCCTGGTCGGATTGGGGTCTGTTCCTGGCGGCCTATGGCATCATCATCGGCGCGGTCCTGTTCGCTGGGCCCACCGAGACCAAGACCCCGCCGGACCGCTCCGCCGCAGTCAGCATCGAAGCGCGCTGAGCCTCACGCCACGCCGAGCCCCGCCAGCAGGCTCTCCATCCGCGCCGTGAAATCCGCCTCCGGGTCCGGCTGGAGGATGCTGAACACCATCATCCCCCGCAGCGCGCCGAACAGGACCGGCCCCATGGCCGCGCCGGCCTGGGCGGATTGAATGGACCCGTCCGCCAGCCCGGCGTCCCAGGCCCGCGCCAGCCAGCCCATCTGTTCCTCCACCAGCCCGCGCATCTCCCGGACGGCATCCGCCGACAAATCGTGGCTGTCCGCCGTGAGCATGAGGAACAGGCACAGGCTCCCGTCCCGCCGCACGCATTCCCCGCAACGCTGGCTGTAGAGACGGATGCGCCCCGCGCCCGTGGGGACGGCGTCCAGCGCCTCCAACTCCGCCCGGTGGCGGGCCACATAGTGCGCCAGGGCGGCGCGGGCCATGTCGTCCTTGGAGGCGAAATAATTGTAGAGGCTCGGCGGGCGCATCTGCGCGGCCTCCGCGAGGTCGCGCAGACCCAGGGCCGAGAAGCCGCTTTTCTGCATCATCGCGATGGCAAGATCGGTCAGGGCCTCCCTGCGGGAGGGCTTGGGCGCCGGCACCTATTTCACTCCAGTCCTGAAATTAACGAACGATCGATCGTTAGCAGATGTTGACAAGGATCGCAAATTTAAGCTAACGATCGTTCGTTAGTTGATGGGCGCACGGGTTGTCCGGCGCCGGCTTCCAGATCCAGGAGATCCCCATGTCTGTGCTCTACACCGCGACCGCGACCACCAATGGCGGCGGCCGCCAGGGCCATGCCGAGACCTCGGACGGCAAGGTGAAGCTCGACCTGTCCTATCCCAAGGAGATGGGCGGCTCGGGCGCGGGCACCAATCCCGAGCAACTGGTGGCGCTCGGCTATTCCGCCTGTTTCGGCGGCGCGCTGGCGGTGGCCGGCAAGGGGCACAAGGTGGACACCTCGAACGCCCTCATCACCTGCACGGCGACGCTGGCCCGCAATGACGACGGGTTCGGCCTGAGCTTCGAGATCGAGGTGGAGCTGCCGGGCGTCGCGCCCGAGCTGGCCGAGACCATCGTGAAAGAGGCCCACGGCATCTGCCCCTATTCCCGCGCCTTCACCAACGGCGCGCCCGCCGTGGTGCGGCTCAAGCCGGCGCAGTGAGGCGCGCGGGGCCGTCCCGTTCCGGGGCGGCCGTCCGCGTCAGCGGGTGAGGACCACCGCCTGGTTGTTGTCGGCGATCACCCCGACATAGCGGTTGGGGCCGGAGGGCGAGAGGCGGGCCGTCACCTTGCCCACGTGATTCTGGAGCACCAGATCCGGCCCCAGCATATCCCAGCCCTTGGTCATGAAGATTTCGCTCGGGCAGGAAATGTCCGCCTGCGCCGACAGGCCGCTCACGCCGCGCGCGGTGGAGAGGGTCACAGGGCAGGTGTGGCTGCCATTGTCCCAGCTGAAGGTCCAGGCGCCGGACAACTGCTCCTGCGCGCCGCTGGTGGCATAGGCGGTGGCGCCGGGATTGATCGGCGGCGGGGTCAAGGGAACGCTGGCGGCCGAGGCCGTGGCGGACGGCGTGACCGCCGCGCTGGCCGAGGCGGCATTGGCGCCCGTCGCGGAGGGGAGGGGCGCTGCCGCCATGCCGGGCGCCGCGATGGGCGCGCTTTCCACGGAGCCGGTGGGCGCGTTCAGGATGCGCGCCTGGTCCACGGCGCTGGTCTTGGTTCCAAAGCCGTCCAGGTCGGTGCTGCACCCACTCAACAGGAGGCCGACACACATCACAGCCGGAACAACATGGACCCTCATCCGCAACCTCTCCTGACGCCGTTGCGCCTGCCGTGTCCGCGTCCGCACGAATCAGGCCGCGCGAGACTCGCCCTTCAGGCCTTAACGACGCTTCAAGATCCGCCCCCGCGGACAACGGTGAGCCGTTTAACTTCCGCCAGAAAATGGCAGGAGGATGACCCGGCCCGTTCGCGCCGGAGGTAACCTTAACCGGATACTGACGATCCGACGGGGGATCCGCCGCGTCAAGCGGGGGCGCGATCCGGGTTGCGGCCCCCTCCGGAGCGGGTGGGCTTCCCCTTGAGCGGGGTCATGCTTTATGTCCAGTCAGGCAGATCCGTGAGGCCGCGATGTATCAGATGCTGGACCCCAAGACCCTGACCCTCCTCGTGACCGGAGCCACGTCGGGCATCGGCGCCGCGACGGTTCGCCGCTTCGCGTCGGCAGGGTCCCGCGTGGTCGCCATGGGGCGCCGGGCGGATCGCCTGGAGGCGCTGGCGTCCGAGTTCGACGGCCTCATCCACCCCGTGGTGCTTGACGTGCGCGACTGGGAAGCCACCCAGGCCGCCGTCGCCGCGCTGCCCGAAGCCTATTCCGCCTACAACATCGTGTTCGCCAATGCCGGCCTCGCGCTGGGCCTGGAGCCCGCGCACCAAGTGGCCATGAACGACTGGCGCGACATGGTGGACACCAATGTCACCGGCGTCCTCAACACCGTGCGGGCGACCCTGCCGGGCATGGTGGAGCGCAAGCAGGGCCATGTGGTCTTCACCGGCTCCGTGGCGGGCGAATATCCCTATCCGGGCGGCAACACCTACGGCGCCACCAAGGCGTTCGTGAAGCAATTCTCCCTCGGCCTGTGGTCGGATGTGGCCAATGCCGGCGTGCGCGTCACCAATATCGAGCCGGGCCTCACCGAGACCGAATTCTCGGTGGTGCGCTTCAAGGGCGACGAGGCCCGGGCCGGCACCGTCTATCGCGACGTCGCCCCCATGACCGGCGAGGACATTGCCGAGCAGGTGTTCTTCGCCTGCTGCACGCCGCGCCACGTGAACATCACCCGCATCCAGGCCGTCGCCAGCGTGCAGACCTTCTCCGGCTTCAACATCCGGCGCGGATGAGGCGGGTGCGGTGAGCCTTCCCAACATCATCACCCTGGGCCGGTTCCTGCTGGTGCCGGTGGTGGTGTGGGCCATCGCCTCGGGCGAGGTGCAGCTCGCCTTCTACCTGTTCGTGCTGGCGGGCGTCTCCGATGCCGTGGACGGCTTCCTCGCCAAGCAGTTCGGCATGCAGACGGAGCTCGGCGCCTATCTGGACCCGCTGGCGGACAAGGCGCTGCTCATCTCCATCTATGTGGCGCTGTCGGTGGAGGGGCTGATCCCCCGCTGGGTGGCCATCGCGGTGGTGGCGCGGGACGTGATGATCATCGGCGCGGTGATGCTGTCGGTCACCATGGGGCGGCCGGTGCACATCAAGCCCCTCGTGGTCTCCAAGGTGAATACCCTGGCGCAGATCGCCTTCGCGGCCCTTGTGCTCGCCTCCAACGGATTCGCCTTCTCCCTCGGGCCGCTGATGCAGATCGGGCTCCTGGCGGTGGGCCTCTTGACGGCTCTTTCCGCAGCGGCCTATCTCGCCGCTTGGATGCGTCACATGGCCCATTGAGCGCATGCCGGATCCGCGGCCCGCGCCGCGACGGCCTAACGGGAGGCGGGATGCCACTTCACCTCCAGGTGCGGTTCTGGATCGGGGCGCTGGCCGTCACCGTGCTGGTGCTGTGGCTGCTGAGCGGCATCCTCCTGCCCTTCGTGGCGGGCCTCGCCCTGGCCTATTTCCTCAATCCCGTGGTGGAGCGTCTCGCGCGCCTCGGCATTTCGCGCACCCCGTCTTCGCTGCTCATCGTCGGCCTGTTCCTGCTCTCCATCGTGCTGTTCCTGCTGGTGGTGCTCCCGCTCCTGGGCAGCCAGCTCGCGGAATTCATCCGCAACATGCCGAGCTACGTCACGCGCCTCCAGGGCCTCGTGACGGAGGAGAACCGGGAGTGGATCGGCCATTTCTTCGGCGACCGCCTGCCGGACATCCAGCGCTCCCTGGCGGAGCTGATGTCCCAGGGCGTCACCTATCTCCTCGGCCTCATCTCCTCCATCTGGTCGGGCGGGCAGGCGCTGCTCTCGGTGTTCTCGCTGGTGGTGGTGACGCCGGTGGTGGTCTTCTACGTGCTGTGCGACTGGCCGGCCATGGTCCGCGCGGTGGATAGCTGGATCCCGGTCCACCAGCGCCCCGTGGTGCGCAAGCTGGGCCGTGAGATGGACCTCGCGGTGGCCGGCTTCATCCGCGGGCAGGCGCTGGTCTGCCTCCTCCTCGGCAGCTTCTACGCCGTGGCGCTGAGCATGGTGGGGCTGAATTTCGGCCTGCTGATCGGCATCGTCTCCGGCCTCATCACCTTCATTCCCTATGTGGGCTCGCTGACGGGCCTCGTCCTCGCCATGGGGGTGGCCATCGTCCAGTTCTTCCCGGACTGGGCCATGATCGGCATCGTGCTCGGCATCTTCATCACCGGCCAGACCGTGGAGGGCTACATCCTGTCGCCCAAGCTGGTGGGCGACAGCATCGGCGTGCATCCGGTGTGGCTCATGTTCGCCCTGTTCGCCTTCGGCTATCTGTTCGGCTTCGTGGGCCTCCTCCTGGCGGTGCCGCTGACGGCGGCGGCGGGGGTGCTGGTGCGCTTCGGGTTCAACCGCTACTTCCGCAGCCCGCTCTATACGGGCCAGGGGGAGACGGACGAGGACACCGGCCGCGCGGCGGAGCGGCGCTGAGCCATGGCGGGCCGCGACCGCTCGCCCTCCCAGCTTCCCCTGGATCTGCCGTCGGCGCCGGGAGTCAAGCGGGAGGACTTCCTGGAAGCGCCCGGCAACGCCGCCGCGCTCGCCCTTCTGGATGCCTATCCCGACTGGCCCGCGCCCGTGGTCTGCCTCGTCGGGCCGGCCGGGGCCGGAAAGTCCCATCTCGCGGCCATGTTCGCGGAGGCGGCGGGCGCGCGGATCGTTCAGGCCCGCGACCTCGCCAGTCCCGACGTGCCCGAGGCGCTGGCGACCGGCGCCCTGGTGGTGGAGGACCTGGCGCCGGGCGGGTTCGACGAGGCGGCCCTGTTCCATCTCCTGAACCTCGCCAAGGAGACCGGGGCGCATCTTCTGTTCACCGCCCGGCAGGCCCCGTCCGGCTTCGCGCTCTCGACCGCCGACCTCGCCTCGCGCCTGCGCGCCGTGCCCACGGTGGAGATCGCGCCCGCCGACGATGCGCTGCTGGCCGCTGTCCTGGTGAAGTTGTTCGCGGACCGCCAGATCATGGTGGACGAGGCCACCGTGCATTATCTGCTGGCGCGCATGGAGCGCTCGGTGAGCGGGGCCGAGGCGCTGGTGGGCGCCATCGACCGCGCGGCCCTCGCGGCGCGCCGGCCGGTGACGCGCGCCTTCGCCGCCGAGGTGCTGCGCGCGGCGAGCCAGGACGGCCCCGACGCTGGCGAGGAGGAATGAGGCTGCGGCTCAGGTCGCGGCGCCGCGCCGGTTTTTCCTCGTCCGTCCAGTGCCGTGCGTGGTTTGCCGGATCGTCATAGAGTGGTCATGCAAGGCGGCCATGGTCCGGCGGCAATCGGGGGTGAAGCGATGAACGCGAATGAGAGCGCAGCCATGTCCTTGGTCGAGCCGGCAGTGGACCTTGCGGCCGAGGAGAGCCTCGCCACGTCGCCGCACCGTTTCATCAACCGTGAGATTTCCTGGCTGCACTTCAACCGCCGCGTGCTGGAAGAGGCGTCCAACGCCAACCACCCGCTGCTGGAGCAGCTGCGCTTCCTCTCCATCTCGGCCAACAATCTCGACGAATTCTTCATGGTGCGTGTTGCGGGCCTGAAGGAGCAGATCCGCGAGGGCATGACCGCGCTCAGCCCCGAGGGTCTCACCCCTTCCGAGCAGCTCAACTCCATCATGGCGGAAGCCTCCAAGCTGATCTTCGACCAGCAGGCCCGCTGGCGGGAATTGCGCCGCGTGCTGTCCGGCGTCGGCATCACCCTGGTGGACGGCGCGGACACCTCCGCCGAGGATCTGGCGGTGCTGGAGCGGCATTTCCTGCACCATGTGTTCCCGGTGCTGACGCCGCTGGCCATCGACCCGGCGCACCCCTTCCCCTTCATCCCCAATCTCGGCTTCTCCCTGGCGCTGCAACTGGTGCGCCAGAGCGACGGGCGGGGCATGAACGCGCTGATCCGCATCCCGGCCAAGGTGGACCGCTTCATCCGCCTGCCGGACGCGGACGGCATGCGCTTCATCACCCTGGAGCAGATGATCGGCCTGTTCATCTCGCGCCTCTTCCCCGGCTATGCGGTGAAGGGCCAGGGCGTGTTCCGCGTCATCCGCGACAGCGACCTGGAAATCGAGGAGGAGGCCGAGGATCTCGTCCGCCTGTTCGAGACCGCGCTGAAGCAGCGCCGCTACGGCTCGGTGATCCGCATGGAGGCGGACGCCGCCATGCCGGACGAGCTGCGCCTGTTCGTGGCGCGCGAATTGAACATGCAGGACGAGGAAATCTTCGTCGTGGACGGCGTGCTGGCGCTGAACGAGTTCTCGCAGCTCGTGTCGGTGGACCGGCCGGACCTGAAGTTTCCCGCCTACAACGCGCGATTTCCCGAGCGCATCCGGGACCATGGCGGCGACTGCTTCCTCGCCATCCGGGAGAAGGACATCCTTGTCCACCATCCCTATGAATCCTTTGATGTGGTGGTTCAGTTTCTCCGCCAGGCTGCTCGCGATCCCAATGTGGTCGCCATCAAGCAGACCCTCTACCGAACCTCCTCCGACAGCCCCATCGTGAAGGCGCTGGCCGAGGCGGCCGAGGCGGGCAAGTCCGTCACCGCCCTGGTGGAGCTGAAGGCGCGCTTCGACGAAGAGGCGAACATCCGCTGGGCCCGCGACCTGGAGCGCGCCGGCGTGCAGGTGGTGTTCGGCTTCATCGATCTGAAGACCCACGGCAAGCTCTCCATGGTGGTGCGCCGCGAGGGCGGGTCGCTCGCCACCTACTGCCATGTGGGCACCGGCAATTATCACCCCATCACGGCGCGCATCTACACCGACCTGTCCTTCTTCACCGCCGACCCGGTGATCGCCCAGGACGTGGCGCGGATCTTCAACTTCATCACCGGCTACGCCACCCCCGGCGAGCTGGACGTGATGGCGGTGTCGCCCACCACGCTGAAGCCGCGCATCCTGGAGAATATCGACGCCGAGATCGCCCACGCCCGGGCCGGCCGCCCGGCGGCCATCTGGCTGAAGTGCAACTCGCTGGTGGACCCGGTCATCATCGACGCCCTCTACCGGGCGAGCAATGCGGGCGTGCAGGTGGACTGCATCGTGCGCGGCATCTGCTGCCTGCGTCCCGGCATCCCCGGCCTGTCGGAGAACATCCGGGTCAAGTCCATCGTCGGGCGCTTCCTGGAGCACAGCCGAATCTACTGCTTCGGCAACGGCCACGGCCTCCCGCATGCCAAGGCCATCGTCTACATCTCCTCCGCGGACCTGATGACCCGCAATCTCGACCGCCGCGTCGAGACACTTTGCCCCATCACCAATCCCACCGTGCATGAGCAGGTGCTGGATCAGATCATGGTGGCGAACATTATCGACAACGAACAGAGCTGGCAGGTGTTGCCCGATGGCTCCTCTGCACGCATAGTCCCGGCCCCTGGCGAGGAGCCGTTCAACGCTCATCGCTATTTCATGACCAATCCGAGCTTGTCGGGACGTGGAAAGTCTCTCAAAGATTCTTCGCCGCGCAGCCTCCTCCTCCGTAAATGAGGGGCGCAGCCGGGAACCGCATCTGACGGATCCCATGACGGTCACCGCGCCCATCGCGGTGATCGACATCGGGTCCAATTCCGTGCGGCTCGTGGTGTACGAGGCGCTTTCGCGCGCGCCGACGCCCATCTTCAACGAGAAGGCGCTGTGCGGCCTCGGGCGGGAGGTGCTCTCGACGGGGCGCCTCGCGCAGGATGCCATTGACAAGGCGCTCTCGGCGCTGAAGCGATTCCGCGCCCTGTGCGACGCCATGAAGGTGGATACCCTCTATGCGCTGGCCACCGCCGCCTCCCGCGACGCGGCCAACGGCCCGGCCTTCATCGCCGAGTGCGAAGCCATCTGCCGCACGCGCATCGAGATCCTGACCGGCCGCCGCGAGGCGGAGTTGGCGGCGCTGGGCGTCATTTCCGGCATCCATGAGCCTGACGGCATCGCCGGGGACCTCGGCGGCGGCTCGCTGGAACTGGTGGACGTGCGCTCGGAGCGCATCGCCGACGAGGGAATCACCCTGCCGCTCGGCAGCCTCGCCCTTCAGGACCGCTCCGCCCGCTCCATGCGCAAGGCGGAGAAGATCGTCCGCGAGGCGATGGAAGGCACGCCGGTCCTCAAGAAGATGGCGGGGCGCACCTTCTACGCGGTGGGCGGCAACTGGCGCGCGCTCGCCCGCCTGCACATGTTCCAGCAGGGCTACCCGCTGCACGTGATGCACGGCTACACCATCCCCGCCAAGGAGGCGCTGGCCTTCGCGCGCATGGTCCACCGGGGGGATGTGGAGCAGCTCGGCAATATCGAGGCGGTCTCCGTCGCCCGCCGCCCGCTTCTCTCCTACGGCGCGCTGGTGCTGGAGAACCTGGTGCGCCACGGGCGCCCGGCCCAGGTGGTCATCTCCGCCCTCGGCGTGCGCGAGGGGCTGCTCTATTCCCTGCTGGACGAGCGCCAGCGGGAGGAGGACCCGCTCCTCCTCTCCGCCCAGGAATTCAACCTGCTGCGCTCGCGCTCGCCGCTCCACCAGGAGCAATTGGTGGCCTGGACCGATCGCCTGTTCGCCTCCACGCCCTCGCTGGACGAGAGCCCGGACGAGCGGCGCATCCGCCATGCCGCCTGCCTGCTGGCGGATGTGAGCTGGCGCGCCCATCCCGACTACCGGGCCGAGCAGAGCCTCAACATGATCGCCCATGCGGCGTTCGCGGGCGTGGACCATGCGGGCCGCATCTCGGTGGCGCTGCCGGTCTATTTCCGCCATGTGGGGCTCACCCCCGAGGAGCCGGTGCCCTCCATCCTGGCGCTGGTGACGCCGGGCATGCTGGACCGCGCCCGCATCCTCGGCGCGGCCATGCGGGTGGCCTATTCCCTCTCCGCCGCCATGGCCGGTATCCTGCCGCAGACGACGCTGGACGTGCGGGGCGAGACGCTGGTCCTCACCGTGCCCGCCCGCCTGTCGGACCTCGTGAACGAACGCGTCCATGGCCGCCTGCGGCAACTGGCGCGGCTCATCGGCCGGGAGCCGTCCATCGCGATCGCGTGACGGGGTGGCGGCCGCCTGACATCGAAGGAGCAGTCATGCCTGCCGGAACGCCGCGCCCCGTCCTGACCCGCCGCAGCATCCTGGCGGGCGCCGCCGCCGTGTCGCTGGCGCCGCTGCTGCGGCTCGACCCGGCCTTCGCGCAGCCGCTCTCGGCCGGGCCCGTGACGGTGGGCGGGTTCAAGGTGACGCCGCTGCTCGACGGCCTCTTTCCGTTTCCTCTCGCCGTGATGCCCGATGCGGCCTCCCCGGCGGGGGCGGCGCTGATTCGGGCGTCGGGCGCGCCCGCAGCCGGGCCGCTGCCCATTCCGGTGAATGCCTTTGCGGTGGAGCGGAACGGACGGCTGATCCTCATCGATTCCGGCACCGGGCCCGCCGGCGGAGCCGATCTCGGCAAGACCGCCCGGGCGCTTGCGGCGGCGGGCCTCGACCGCGCGAAGGTGGAGGCGGTCATCCTCACCCACCTGCATGTGGACCATGCGGGCGGCACCATCGATGCCGCGGGCAAGCCGGTCTTCCCCAATGCGGAACTGGTGCTCCAGCACAGCGAGATCGAGTTCTGGACCGATGACGGAATCCGCTCCCGCGCGCCGCAGGGCATGGACGGCTATTTCGGCGCCGCGCGAGCGGTGCTCGCCGCCTATCCCAAGAAGGTCCGCGCGGTGACCGGCGAGGTGGACCTGTTCCCCGGCCTCAAGGCCGTGCCCGAACCCGGCCACACGCCGGGCCATATGGGCGTGATGATCCAGGACGGGGTGAACAGCCTGCTCATGTGGGCCGACATCATGCATGTGGGAGCGCTGCAGTTCCCCCACCCCGACTGGTCGGTCCTGTTCGACGTGAACCGCACCCAGGCCGCCGAAACCCGCGCCCGCATGCTCGACCGCATGGCGGTGGAACGCATCCCTGTCATGGGTTCCCACCTTGCCGACCGCGGCCTCATCGAGCGCGAGGGGGCGGGCTACCACATGGTGCCGGCGAGTTGACATCTGGCGGGGTTGTGTGGTGCAACCCTCTCGCACCCTCGGGTGCCGTAAGCGTCCGACGTCAGGCAACGCATCCAACCGGTCTTGGCCGGCCGGGTGCGTCGCGCTCCGGACCTGCCGGACCATCCTTTGAAGGATGGCTCCATGTCATCTTCATTATTCCCTCGCCTTAAGCGAAAGCTGCCCGCCCGCTCGGCCTCCCTGGTGATGCCGCTGGTGCTGTCGGTCCTCATGACCTTTGTGGTCTCGGCCATCTCCACGGCCCGGAGCCTCGGCCTCGGGCCGGATTTTCTCGCGACCTGGCCTGCCGCATGGGGATTGTCGTGGGCGGTCGCGTTTCCGACCTTGCTTCTGGTCCTGCCTCTCGTCCGGCGCATTGTCGGGCTCGTGGTTGAAGCGCCAACACGATAACGGCAAGACGGGCGCCTGCGCGGCGCCCGTCTCCATTCCGGCGGAGCCGCCGGGACTCACGCTGCCCGGCGGTGGTGACGGCCTTCCCGGATTTCCTCGATGATCTTCCCGCAGAAGGCCTCCAGGTCGCCGGGATTGCGGGAGGTGATGAGGCCCTGGTCGGTGACGACAGGGGAATCCTCCCAATGCGCGCCCGCATTGACCACATCGGTCCGGATGGACGCATAAGACGTCATCCGCCGGCCCTTCGCGATACCCGCCTCCACCAGCAGCCACGGGCCGTGGCAGATGGCGGCGACGGTCTTCCCCGCGTCGTAAAAGGCCTTTACCAGGCGCACCGCGTCGGGATTGGCGCGCAGCACGTCCGGGTTGATCTGCCCGCCGGGCAGGACGATGGCGTCGTAATCGCCTTCGCGCGTCTCGCTCAGGAGGCGATCCACCTTCACCGGGCGGCCCCAGTCCTTCTTGTCCCATCCCTTGATCTGCCCGCTTTCCGGGGAGACCACATGAACCTCCGCACCCGCGGCCCGCAGCCGCTCCAGGGGCGTTTCCAGTTCGGATTGCTCGAAGCCGTTGGTGGCCAGAATGGCGATGCGCTTGCCGTCCAGGGGACTGGGCATGGTGTCCTCCATCTTGGTGGGTATGGAAGGACAATGACGGGCGCCGCCCATCGTTCCCCGGACGCGGACGCCAAAAAGAAAACGGCGGGCCGAGGCCCGCCGCTGTCCCTGTCAATCTTTCGCCGGTTCCGCTCAGTTGTCCAAGAAGGACCGCAGCTTGCGGCTCCGGGACGGATGCTTGAGCTTGCGCAGCGCCTTCGCCTCGATCTGGCGGATACGCTCGCGCGTCACGGAGAATTGCTGGCCCACTTCTTCCAGCGTGTGGTCGGTGTTCATGCCGATGCCGAAGCGCATGCGCAGCACGCGCTCCTCGCGGGGCGTGAGCGAGGCGAGCACGCGGGTCGTGGTCTCGCGCAGGTTCGACTGGATCGCGGCGTCGATGGGCAGGACCGCGTTCTTGTCCTCGATGAAGTCGCCCAGGTGGCTGTCTTCCTCGTCGCCGATAGGCGTTTCGAGGGAGATGGGCTCCTTGGCGATCTTGAGGACCTTGCGGACCTTCTCCAGCGGCATGCCCAGCTTCTCCGCCAGCTCTTCCGGGGTCGGCTCCCGGCCGATCTCGTGGAGCATCTGGCGGGAGGTGCGCACGATCTTGTTGATGGTCTCGATCATGTGCACGGGGATGCGGATGGTGCGCGCCTGGTCCGCGATGGAGCGCGTGATGGCCTGACGGATCCACCACGTGGCATAGGTCGAGAACTTGTAGCCGCGCCGGTACTCGAACTTGTCCACCGCCTTCATGAGGCCGATATTGCCTTCCTGGATCAGGTCCAGGAACTGAAGGCCGCGGTTCGTGTACTTCTTGGCGATGGAGATGACGAGGCGCAGGTTCGCCTCCACCATTTCCTTCTTCGCCTGGCGGGCTTCCTTCTCGCCCTTCTGCACCATCTGGACGATCTTGCGGAATTCCAGGATCTCGAGGCCGGTCTCGGTCGCGAGATTATGGATGTCGCCGCGCAGGTCCTTGATGCCGTCCTTCTCGGAGGCGACGAAGCCCTTCCAGCCCTTGGAACCCAGCTTGGACACGCGCAGCACCCATTTCGGGTCCAGCTCGTAGCCCTGGTACTGGCGCAGGAAGTCGTCGCGGGCGACGCCATAGCTCTCCGCGAGGCGCAGCAGGCGGCCTTCCAGGCCGACGAGACGCTTGTTGATCTCGTAGAGCTGCTCCACCAAGGCGTCGATGCGCGCCTGATTGAGGGAGAGCGACTTCATGTCGAGGACGAGGTCTTCCTTGAGCTTCTTCGCCTTGCGCTCCTGCGCGGGCGAGAGCGTCTCGTTCTTCAGCTTGGACTCGACGTTCTGGTCCTGCAGGCGGCGCAGCTTCTTGTAGCTGTCGGCCACCCGGTCGAAGGTCTCCAGCACCTTCGGCTTGATCTCGGTTTCCATGGCGGCGAGCGACAGGGAGTTCTCCATGTCGTCCTCGTCGCCGTCCGGCGAGGCGCCGTCGCCCAGCAGGCCGTCCTCGCCCGCCTCGGGGGCGAGCGCCGTCTCCTCCTCGCCCACGGCGGCGGGCGGGTTCTTGCCCTCCGGGCCCGCATAGGTGGCTTCGAGGTCGATGATATCGCGCAGGAGAACCTTGCCCTCCACCAGCTCGTCCCGCCAGATGATGATGGCCTGGAAGGTGAGGGGGCTCTCGCACAGGCCCGCGATCATGGCCTCGCGGCCCGCCTCGATGCGCTTGGCGATGGCGATTTCGCCCTCGCGGGAGAGCAACTCCACGCTGCCCATCTCGCGCAGATACATGCGCACCGGGTCGTCGGTGCGTTCGGCGGGCTCGGACTTGGTCTCGGAACGCGCGACGGCGCGCGGCGCGGCCTCGGCGATCTCGCCGCCCTCGGCCTCTTCCGGCTCGTCGGGCGTCTCGCCTTCCTCGCTGGCCTCTTCCTCGGCGGCTTCTTCCGCCTCGATCACGTTGATGCCCATGTCGTTGAGCATGGCGAGGGTGTCCTCGATCTGCTCGGAGGTCACCTCCTCGGAGGGCATCACCTCGTTCAACTGCTCATAGGTCACGTAGCCGCGGCGCTTGGCGTTCTTGATCATCTTCCGGACGGCCGCGTCCGAGAGATCGAGAAGCGGCCCGTCCGGGGCCTCGTTCTCCTTCTCCGGCGCCTCGCTCGTCTCGGTGGCCTGCTTCGCCATGGACTTCTCCTGAACCTGTCGCCGCGTGCCGACGGCCAAATGGCGGCGTGACCGCCGGTCCGCCGCCTGTCTCATCCTGCCGGAGCCCGACCGGGGAGCCTGCGATGCAAGCCGCCGGTGCATGCTCCGGGATCATCGCTTACGACGATCCCGTTAAATCAGCCTGAACCGCCCCGCGTTTATCGCGCGGCCGTTCGTGGTCACCATCCGCATCGGAAATGCGCTCATCATATGGAGCGCGCAGATGCACGGCCCGATGCCGCGCCAAACCCCTCGACCAGGGCCTCCGTTCCCTCAACGGCGGACAAGCGCTCGCGCACATCCCGCAACCATTCGAAATTCGCCTCGCTCGGATCGTCACCCAATTGCTGCTCGGCGTCCCTCAGCTCTCTAGATAGCGCGTAAGCCTTCAGATGCAAGGCCGAGCGCTGGTGCCACCAGAGGCGAACATCGTCTCGGCCGGTATCAGGATAAGCCGGCCAGTCCATCCGGGGGTTCGGAAGGGCGCGCACCCGCGCCGCCACCGGCTCCAAATCCGCCGGAAGCGGGGGCAGTTCGCTGCTCCCCTCGGCCAGCATGTGCGCCTCCAGCGCCGCCCGGCATAGCCGCCCGGCCTCGGCATTGGCGAAGGGCAGGGCCGCGACCTCCTCCCCCTTCTCGTCCATCAGCCAGGGATGGTTGAGGAGGCAGAACAGCAGCAGCGCCTCGTTGCGCGGCAGGACGGACGCAGCGCCGGCAATGGCGGAACTGCGGGCAAGACCGTCCCCTTTCGGCGCCAGCGGCGGGGCGAGCGGCGTCCGTCCACGCCCCTCCCGGCGCCGCCCGCCGGACCAGACCCCCGCGGCGGGGGCGGGGGAGAGGAGGCGGCGCATGCGCTCGTTGAGGTCCTGCCGGTAATGGCGGCGCACGCTCTCGTCGGCGATGGTGGCGACCAGTTCGCCGAGGCGCGCCTCCAGGGCCGCGCGGCGCTCCGGTGTGTCGAGGTTGAGGGTCTCGGTCTCCCGCGTCCAGAGCATGGCAGCCAGCGGCTCGGCGCGGGACAGCACGTCCTCCATGGCCTCACGACCGGACCGGCGGATGAGGTCGTCGGGGTCCTGCCCCTCCGGCAGGGTGCCGAAGGCGAGGCTCTTGCCCGGCTTCAGGTGGGGCAGGGCGACGTCAATGGCGCGGAACGCGGCGCGCCGCCCGGCCTTGTCGCCGTCGAACAGCAGGGTGGGCTCGTCCGCCATGCGCCAGAGCAATTGGAGCTGGTCCTCGGTGAGCGCGGTGCCGAGCGGCGCCACCGCCCCCTCGAAGCCCGCCTCCACCATGGCGATCACGTCCACATAGCCTTCGACCGCGATCAGCCGGGCGCCCTTGTGGACCGCCGCGCGCGCCTCGAAGGCGTTGTAGAGCAGCGCACCCTTGTGGAAGAGCGGGGTCTCCGGCGAGTTGAGGTATTTGGCCTGGACGTCCTTTTCCAGCGCCCGCCCGCCGAACCCCACCACCCGGCCCTTCAGGTCGGTGATGGGGAACATGACGCGGTCGCGGAACCGGTCGTAGGGAACCGCGATGCCCTCGCCGGCGACGAGCAGGCCCGCCTCCACCATGTCCGGCACGCCGACGCCCGCCTTGCCCAGGGCCTCCTTCAGATGGAAGCGCTCCGGGGCGCCATAGCCCAGGCGGAAGCGCTTCTGGGTGGCGGGGCCGAGGCCCCGGTCGGAGAGGTAGCCGCGCGCCTTGGCGCCGGAGCGGCCCTGGAGGGTCTCGGCGAAATGGGTGGCGGCGAGGGAGAGAATCTCATGCAGCGTGCGCCGCCGCTCCTCGCGGGCGCTGGCCTCGGGCGTCACCTCGGGCAGGGACAGCCCCGCCATGGCGGCGAGCCGCTCCACCGCCTCGCCGAAGGGCAGGCCCTCGGTCTCCATGAGGAAGTCGAACACGTCGCCGTGCTTGCCGGACGAGAAGCAGTGGTAGAAGCCCTTCTGGTCATTGACGAAGAAGGACGGGGTCTTCTCGGGATTGAAGGGCGAGAGGCCGGCGAACTCGCGGCCCTGCTTCTTCAGCTTCACCCGCCGTCCCACCACGTCCGACACCGGCAACCGGGTGCGGATCTCGTCGAGGAAGGAGGGCGGAAAGCGCATGGCGAAGGGGCTCGCGGACCTCGGGCCACCACTCTACCATCGCGGCCGAAACTCGGAAAATCGCCCGGCCTGGCGGGCAAACGGAGGCGGGAAGAGCGGTGTCCCCGCTCTCCCCGCTGTCCACAGGGCTCAGGCGGCGGTGAGGGCGTCCTTCACCCAGGCCGAGGCCTTGCCGAAGTCGATGGCGCCGGCATGGCGCTCCTTCAGCACGGCCATGGTGCGGCCCATGTCCTTGATGCCCTTCGCCTCGATCTCCGCCACCACGTTGGCGATGATGGCGCGGGTCTCCTCCTCGGTGAGTTGCTTGGGCAGGAAGTGCTGGATCACGACGATCTCGGCCTTCTCCTGCTCCGCCAGCTCAGGGCGGCCACCTTCCATATAGATGCGGGCGCTTTCATCGCGCTGCTTCACCATCTTGGCGAGCAGGGCGCGCACCTCGTCGTCGCCGAGCGGGTCCTTGCCCAGGCCCCTCGCCTCGATGTCGCGGTCCTTGATGGCCGCGTTCACCAGGCGGAGCGTGGACAGGCGCAGCTTGTCGCCGGCCTTCATGCTCTCTTTGAGAGCCGTGTTGATGTCGTCGCGGAGCACGGTGTCCTCTTGAATGTCGGAGCGTCGCGTCGGGTGGGGCGGCCATGGCCGGCCGGGGAACCGCACTTCGGCGTGCGGACCGCTGCCTTGCCCGTGAGGAATTCGGCGGCACAGCCACCGGCCCTCTGGCGTCGCGGCGCGTGACGCCTTATCTAGGCGATCCATGACCCAGGAACAAGATCACGCCCCGATCCCGGCCGAAGGCTGGGCCGAACCCAAACCGACCGCGCTCCTCGTGCTGGCCGATGGAACCGTCCTTGAGGGCGTGGGCCTCGGCGCCGTGGGCGAGGGTGTCGGCGAGGTCTGCTTCAACACCGCCATCACCGGCTATGAGGAGATCCTCACCGATCCTTCCTATAGCGGACAGATCATCACCTTCACCTTCCCGCACATCGGCAATGTGGGAACGAACGAAGAGGACATCGAGACGGTGTCCATGGCGGCGGCCTCGGGCGTGCGCGGCGTGGTGCTGCGCACCTCGGTGACGGAGCCGTCCAATTACCGCGCGACGCGCCACCTGGACCAGTGGCTGAAGGCGCGCGGCATCGCGGGCATTTCCGGCATCGACACCCGCGCGCTCACCGCCCTGATCCGCGAGGGCGGCATGCCCAACGCGGTCATCGCCCACAATCCGGACGGCGTGTTCGACGTGGAGGCGCTCCAGGCCAAGGCGCGCGAATGGCCCGGCCTGGAAGGCATGGACCTGGTGCCCGGCGTCACCTCCGTCCAGCGCTTCAACTGGGACGAGACCCCCTGGCAGTGGCCGGAAGGCTACGGGCACGAGGGCAATGGCGCGCTCCATGTGGTGGCCATCGACTATGGCGTGAAGCGCAACATCCTGCGCCTTCTCGCCCGCGCGGGCTGCAAGGTGACGGTGGTGCCCGCCACCACCCCGGCGGCCGACATCCTCGCCCTCCAGCCGGACGGCGTGTTCCTCTCCAACGGCCCCGGCGATCCGGCGGCGACGGGGGAATATGCGGTGCCGGTGATCCGCGAGCTGATCGCCCAGGACATCCCCACCTTCGGTATCTGCCTCGGCCACCAGATGATCGGCCTCGCGGTGGGCGGGCGCACCGTGAAGATGCACCAGGGCCACCACGGCGCGAACCATCCCGTGAAGGACCTCACCACCGGCAAGGTGGAGATCACCTCCATGAATCACGGCTTCGCCGTGGACCGGGACAGCCTGCCGGGCAATGCGAAGGAGACCCACGTCTCCCTGTTCGACGGCTCGAATGCGGGCATCGCGCTCGCCGACAAGCCGGTCTTCTCGGTGCAATACCATCCCGAGGCCTCGCCCGGCCCGCAGGACAGCCATTACCTGTTCGACCGCTTCGTCGAGCTGATGGCGAAGAAGAAGGCCGTCGCCTGACGCGGCTTCCGGCGGCCGTGCGCCGCCGGCAATCTCCATAACAAAAGGGGAGGACCCATCCATGCTGTTCGTCGTGCTCAAGAAGGACAAGCCGAACCACGAGCATGTGCGCGCCGAAGTGCGCCCGGCGCATCTCGAATTCCTGAACGCCAACAAGGATAAGGTGGCGCTCGGCGGTCCCCTCGTGAGCGAGGACGGCTCCAGGATGGTCGGCTCCATGATCGCCGTGGAGGCCGAGAGCGCCGCCGAGGCGAAGGCGTTGCTGGAGAATGACCCGTTCGCCAAGGCGGGCCTGTTCGAGAGCGTCGAGGTCCTGCCCTGGAAGTGGGTGTTCAAGAACCCCGCCGCCTGACGCACCCGTCCCGCAAAGGGACAAGCGCCTGACGCGCGCCGCCGGTCATGTCACCGGGCGGCGCGCATATTTCCGGCTCGCCCGCAGGATCAGCAGCACGCCCACCAGGGTCGGCGCGATGAAGACCAGCGTGCTCGACACGCCGTGCACATTCACCAGCAGCGCGGCCGTGACGGTCGCCACATAGCCTCCGCCCATGGAGGTGAGGTGGACGTTGAGCCAGTCCACCTCATCCGGCGCCAGCAGGGCGCGCACCTGCTGGCCGGCCACGCGGAAACCGATGAAGCCGAAGAACATGGCCGGCACGTTCCAGTCCCCGCCCACGGGGGGCAGGCCATAGGCGAACAGCCCGGCGCTGAAGGCGAGGCAGCCGACGGCGGCGAGCATGTCGCGCGCGTCCAGCGCCCCGCCGCGCAGGCGCAGCACCGCCCGGTAGCCCCGATACACCAGGAAGAAGCTGAAGACCGCGATCGCCAGAAGCAGGACGTCGTGCCGCATGACGGCCAGCGCGAAGGCCGCGACGGTGGTGACGATCATGGCCGCGAAATAGGCCATCCCCCACCGGCGGTGGATGCGCCCGCCCTTGGCGGAGAACATGGGCACGGGGCCCGCGATGAGGGCCGTGGTGCCCGCGAGCACATGGATGACGAGAACGATCTCGTAGATGCCCATTGCCCGCCCACCTGACGCCTCTTGGTGGCGTCAGGGTAGCAAGTCTGCGTGGGGTTGTAAGATGGTGCGGCGCGAAAGCGCCGCCGTGCCGCTCAGTTCAGGAACTCGCCGTGCTCCTCCACATGCCGGGCGAGGCCCAGCGTGTGCTCACGCACCAGCCGCTCCGCGAGGTCGGCGTCGCGCTTCTCGATCGCCTCCACGATGCGGGTGTGGTCGAGGATGGAGCGCTGGGCGCGATGGTCCTGGCCGATGGTCAGCTTGCGCACGCCGCGCATGTGGGGGAACAGGCTTTCCGTGGTCTCGGCGATGAGGTCGCAGCCGGACATGCGGATGATCTGCTTGTGGAAGGCGAGGTTGGCCTCGGAATATTCGCTGACGAATTCCTCCGGGTCGCGGTTCGCGAAAGCCTGGACGTTCTCCCGCAGCTTGCGAATCTCGGTGTCGGTGGCCACCTCGCAGGCGAGGCGGGCAGCCATGGCCTCCAGCGCCGCCCAGACGGTGATCATTTCCAGGATTTCCTGCTTCGTCTTGCGCACCACGAAGATGCCGCGGCGCGGCACGGAGCGCACGAAGCCCTCCTGCTCCAGCAAGGTCATGGCCTCACGAATGGGGGTGCGGGAGACGCCGAGCTTCTCGGAGAGCTGACGCTCCTCCAGCCGGATCTCTTCGGAGTGGCTGTAGATGTCCATCTCCATGATGGCCGCCTTAAGGGCCTTGTACGCTTTCATCCGGAAGCTCGATTCCGTCTCGATCGGCTTCACGTTGATATCTTGGTACGTCATCTCACCCTTGCCCGATGGCGCTCAGCGCCATCCTTGCGGACCCGCTTCCTGAAGAAGCGAAATACATCATACGTAGATCGCATCTTCTCCAGGGTTCGGCAAGTAACCCCATGTGGAGGCGAGCACTTCGCGCAATCTCCCGCAGTGCAACATTCGTCCTGGAGAAATTCCATCTCTTGACACGGGGTATTACGTATACCAGCATATGGAGAATGGTAGCCGACCCGGGTTCAACCGCGGGCGTTAGACGAGAGGGAACGCCACATGATCACGGTCGATGACATCCTGCGCGAGAAGCGCCATGCCCGCATCATCACGGTGCGGATGAACGAAACCGTCGGAACTGCCGCGCTCATCATGAAGCGCGAGAACATCTCCTCCGTGGTGGTGAAGGACGTGTGCCGGACCGAGGGCAATACGGTGGTGGGCGTGTTCTCCGAGCGCGACGTGACCCGCGCTTTGGTGGACCACGGCTCCAGCACCTCCAGCCTGCCGGTGGCGAGCTTTATCCGCCGCGCCGTCATCTCCTGCCGCCTGTCGGACAGCATCGGCACGGTGCTGCGGCTGATGAACGAGCATGAGGTGCGCCACCTGCCGGTGATCGAGGAGCATGGGCTGGTGGGCGTGATCAGCGCCACCGACCTGATCCGCCATTACCTCCATGAGGAAGAGGCCGAGCTTCAGCCGGGCCAGGTGGGCGCCGTGGGCGCCGCCCTCTCCGCGCTGCGCTGAGCTTAGACTTTCGGCGCAAATCCGTTTGCTGGCGAAGAGGGGCCGTGTTATCCCTTTTCGTCTGGCATACGTAATCCAATAGACGTAATTCCAGAGGGGCGACCCTCTGGGTCCAGAGGCCGCCTCGGCGGCGCGCACCTTGAGAAAAGCCGGCAAAGACCGGCGCCACCAGGGCAGGTTCCAGGGGTAGAGGCATGGGCAAGGCACTTGATGGTGTCCGCGTGCTCGACATGACGCACGTGCAGTCCGGACCGTCCGCGACGCAATTGCTCGCCTGGATGGGCGCGGACGTGGTCAAAGTGGAGATGCCGCGCCGGGGCGACATCACGCGCTCCCAGCTGCGCGACAAGTCCAACGTGGACAGCCTGTATTTCACGATGCTCAACGCCAACAAGCGGAGCGTCACGCTCAACATCAAGTCGACCCAGGGCCAGGAGGCGCTGCTGCGCCTCGTGGAGCAGAGCGACGTGATGGTGGAGAATTTCGGCGCCGGCGTGCTGGACCGCCAAGGCCTCACCTGGGAGCGCATGTCCGCGCTCAACCCGCGCCTCATCTACGCCTCCATCAAGGGGTTCGCGGACGAGAGCGGGGTGGAGGCGAAGGCCTATGAGACCATCGCCCAGGCCATGGGCGGGGCCATGAGCACCACCGGCTGGCGTTCCGGCCCGCCCACCGCCACCAGCGCGCAGATCGGCGACACGGGCACGGGAATCCATTGCGTGGCGGGCATCCTGGCGGCGCTCTTCCAGCGCACGGTCACGGGCCGCGGCCAGCGGGTGGAGGTCGCCATGCAGGATTGCGTGATGAACCTGCTGCGCGTGAAGCTGCGCGACCAGCAGCGCCTCGGCTCCGGGGCGCTCACCGAATATCCCAGCGCCCCCACGGGCGATTGCGTGCCGCGCGCGGGCAATGCCTCGGGTGGCGGCCAGCCGGGCGCCGCGCTGCGCTGCGCGCCGGGCGGCGAGAACGACTATTGCTACGTCATCATCCAGCCCCAGGGCTGGGCGCCGCTCATGCGGCTGATCGGGCGGCGCGACCTGATCGAGGACCAGCGCTTCGCCACCCACGAGGCCCGGGCCCAGCGGCTTGAGACCTGCTTCGGCCTCATCGAGGGCTGGACGCGCAACCGCACCAAGTTCGAGGTGATGAAGGCGCTGAACGCCATCGACGTGCCGTGCGGCCCGATCCTGTCCACCAAGGACATCATCGACGACCGCTCGCTCTATGAGCGCGGCTTCCTCGTCGAAGTGCCCCATCCCGAGCGCGGCACCTATGTGACCGTCGCCTCTCCCATCCGCCTCTCCGACAGCGACGTCCCGGTGGAGCGGGCGCCCCTGCTCGGCGAGCATACGGAGGATGTCCTCGCCCGCCTCGGCTATGGCGCGGACGACATTGCGAGCATGCGCGCCAACGGCGCCGTCTGAGGTCCAAATCGGCTGGCGCACGGAGGGAAGAAAAACAGGGCGCGCCGGCTTCACGCTTCAAAAAATAAAATAGTCTCAAAGGGTAGGAAACATGGCTTCTTCTGAAAGTGGTGGCGTGGCGCAAGTGTCCGCCAATCGCTGGCTGCAATTGATCGCCGGCGTCGTCTGCATGGTGGCGGCGGCGAACATCCAATATTCCTGGACGCTGTTCGTCCCGGAGATCCAGAACGCCAATGGCTGGAGCCGCGCCTCCATCCAGGTGGCCTTCACCGTCTTCGTGGTGGTGCAGACCTGGCTCTCGCCGGTCCAGGGCTACTTCATCGACAAGTACGGCCCGCGCGCTGTGGTGCTGGTGGGTGGCCTCTTCACCGGCCTGTCCTGGATCGTGAATTCCTATGCCACCTCGCTCACCGGCTTCTATGTGGGCGCGGCTATCGGCGGCATCGGCGTCGGCTGCGTGTATTCCACCTGCGTCAACAGCGCGCTGCGGTGGTTCCCGGACAAGCGCGGTCTCGCGGTGGGTCTCACCGCCGCCGGCTACGGCTCGGGCACGGTGCTCACCATCATGCCGATCGCCAACATGCTGAAGACGACGCCCTACAGCGAGGTGTTCTTCCTGTTCGGCTGCATCCAGGGCATCATCATCCTGCTCGCCGCCGGCTTCCTGCGCGCGCCGCAGAAGGGCGAAGTGGTGTTCTCCAGCACGGTCGCCCAGAGCCGGCGCGACTACACGCTGGGCGAGGCGCTGCGGACCCCGGTCTTCTGGGTCATGCTGTTCATGTTCATCTGCACCGTGACGGGCGGCCTCATGGCCGTGGCCCAGCTCGGCGTCATCGCGGAAGACCTCGGGGTCAAGAAGGTCGAGGTGAACCTCTACTTCTTCGCCATGGCCGCGCTGCCCTTCGCCCTGATGCTGGACCGCATCCTGAACGGCATCTCGCGGCCCCTGTTCGGCTGGATCTCGGACCATATCGGCCGTGAGAAGACCATGTTCTTCGCCTTCGCCATGGAAGGCATCGGCATCGTCGCGCTCGGCACGTTCGGCCACAATCCGTGGGCGTTCATCATCCTGTCGGGCATCGTCTTCCTGGCCTGGGGCGAGGTCTACTCGCTGTTCTCGGCCACCGCGGCGGACACGTTCGGCAGCGCCCATGTGGGTAAGATCTACGGCGTCCTCTACACGGCGAAAGGCTTCGCCGCGCTGCTGGTGCCCGTGGCCAACCTGATCATGGAAGCGACCGGCTCCTGGGCGACGGTTCTCTATATCGTCGCGGCCATGGATCTGACCGCCGCCTTCTCCGCCCTCTTCATCCTCAAGCCGCTTTTGGCCCGGCATCACCGGATCAACAACGAAGCGGCGGCTCGCGCATCCGTCCAGGCGCCGGCCGGGGTTTGATATTCCGACGCGGGCCTCGGCCCGCATCGACAACGGTCCCTCCAGCCGCCTCCGGGCGGCTCCTAGAGCCCCGGCGCAAGCCGGGGCTTTTTTTGTTTCCCGGGGCCAAGTCGGCGTCTGCCGCGTCGTTGGCATTGGGGCGACATGTATAATTTCTGCCTGATCCAGCAGTATGCGCATCATCTGAAAATAATAACTCGACATAAATCACGTAAATAAAAGTAAAAATGCAAAATTACATTCTGTATATGATTTCAAATTGCGTCATTTATTGAAATTTTACTTCGCGCGGCGGCGTAACCTAACCGTTACATAGCCGAAATTTGCATTATGAATACCGTATACGACATTCATCCTGCCCTCCTCAAAAGCGCGGCGAGGCGTCGGTGCCCTCCCGCGCGAACACAAGGAATGGCGCCGTCACGGGCCGTTCATCGTCGCAGAAACGATGACCCGTCAGAGGAAGGGTAGGAAATGTCTCAGCTTCAAACGCCAAAGGCCGGGCCCGTGGGCGGCCGCTGGCTCCAGCTCGTCATCGGCATCGTGTGCATGTCGATGATCGCCAACATGCAATATGGCTGGACCCTGTTCGTGGAGCCCATCAACGACAAGCACCAATGGGGCCGCGCCGCCATCCAGGTGGCCTTCACCATCTTCGTGCTCACCGAGACCTGGCTCGTGCCCATCGAGGGCTGGTTCGTGGACAAGTTCGGCCCGCGGATCGTGGTCTTCATCGGCGGCCTGCTGTGCGCGGCCTCCTGGGCTCTGAACTCCGTCGCCGATTCGCTCGCCATGCTCTATGTGGCCGCGGCTATCGGCGGGACGGGCGCGGGCGCGGTCTATGGCACCTGCGTCGGTGCGGCGCTGAAATGGTTCCCCGACCGGCGCGGCCTCGCCGCCGGCCTCACCGCCGCCGGCTTCGGCGCGGGGTCGGCCTTCACCATCATCCCCGTGGCGGCCATGATCGAGCGGTCCGGCTACCAGGCCACCTTCCTGTTCTTCGGCCTGCTCCAGGGCGGCGTGGTGCTGGTGATGGCCTTCTTCCTCCAGGCCCCGAAGGCCGGGCAGCTTGCCGCCTCCGCCAGCAAGGCCGTGAAGCAGTCGCGCCGGGACTACGCGCCCGTCGCCATGCTGAAGTCCCCGGTCTTCTGGGTGATGTACCTCATGTTCGTCCTGGTGGCGGGCGGCGGCCTCATGGCGACCGCGCAGCTCGGCTCTATCGCCAAGGACTTCAAGATCGCGGGCGTGCCGGTCTCCATGCTGGGCCTCACCATGCCGGCCCTCACCTTCGCACTCTCCATCGACCGGGTGCTGAACGGCGTGTGCCGGCCCTTCTTCGGCTGGGTGTCGGACAATATCGGCCGTGAGAACACCATGTTCATCGCCTTCGCCCTGGAAGCCGTGGGCGTGCTGGCGCTGGCGCATTTCGGCACCAACCCGATCCTGTTCGTGATCCTCACCGGCCTCGTTTTCTTCGCCTGGGGCGAGATCTACTCGCTCTTCCCCGCCACGTGCGGCGACACGTTCGGCTCCACCTACGCCACCACCAATGCCGGCCTGCTCTACACCGCGAAGGGCACCGCCTCCCTGGTGGTGCCGGTGGCGAGCATCGTGGTGGCCCAATATGGCAACTGGGACCTGGTGTTCCTGGTGACCGCCGCCGTGAACGCCATCGCGGCGCTCATGGCGCTGTTCGTGCTGAAGCCCATGCGGGCGCGGTTCGTCGCGGAGGCGCGGGTGGAGGAAGAGCGCACGGCCGGAGCCGTGGAGGCGGCGCACTAGCCTCGTCCTCATCGCCTGAAATGGCACGAGCCCTCCCGGAGGACCGGGAGGGCTCGTTGCGTTTTGGCCCTGCGGCCCGTCTCAGAAGGCGCGGGGGAAGGAGGCCCAGGCCGGGTCCGCCTTCGCCTCGCCCTTGTCGCCGCCGAACCGGGTCGCGGCGGTGCGCACGGCGTTCTCGCCGCCCAGCGCCATTTCGATGCCGAAGCCCGGCTCGCCCGCGGGCGCCATGTGGGCGCGGGGGAGCGCGAAGCTCAGGACCGCGCCGGTGAGGGCGATCCCGGCGAGGGCGAGGGCGGAAAGGTCGAGAAGGGTCGAGGTCATGATGAACTCCGTTGCGGGCGGGAGCCTCGCGTCAATTTCGGAATGCATACTGACCTAGATCGCCGGTCTCGTGGTATACATAATAATCAACCCACCCCACCGGATGCTGCATGGCAGCAATGTGCGGCCCGTCCCGGTGCGGGAGAGGTCTAACATCCTGAAATCGCAGGACGTGCCCGGTGCAACCCGGTCGGCGCCTATCCTCGCAGGTGCGAGAGAAGTCCCAGCGTGGAGCCGGACGTACCGGCAGGTGCCGCTCCGCCTTCCACGGCGGGAAGCAGGTCGGTGGCCATTTCCTTGCCCAGTTCGACGCCCCATTGGTCGAAGGCATTGATGCCCCAGATGGCGGCTTCCACGAACACCCGGTGCTCGTAGAGGGCGATGATCCGCCCCAGCGTGAAGGGGTCGAGGCTGGGATAGGCGAGGGTGACGGACGGCCGGTTGCCGGGGAACACCTTGTGGGGCGCGAGTGCGGCGGCATCGTCCGGGGCCATGCCCTTCGCCAGGAGCTGCGCGGTCGCCTCCTCCAGGGAGCGGCCCCGCATGAGGGCTTCGGACTGGGCGAGGCAATTGGCCTTCAGCAAAGCATGGTGGTGGGCGAGGTGCGGCTCGTGCCCCTCCGCCGCGATGAGGAATTCCACCGGGATGATGTCGGTGCCCTGGTGGAGCAACTGGAAGAAGGCGTGCTGGGCGTTGGTGCCCGGCTCGCCCCACACCAGCGGGCCGGTGGCGGTGAGGGGGCGCGTGCCGTCCAGGGCCACGCTCTTGCCGTTGCTCTCCATGTCCAGTTGCTGGAGATAGGCGGGCAGGCGGGCGAGGCGCTGGTCATAGGGAATGACCGCGCGGCTCGGGAGGTCGCAGACGTTCCGGTGCCAGACGCCCACCAGAGCCAGCAGCACCGGCAGGTTTTCCCGCAGCGGGGCCGCGCGGAAATGGGCGTCCATGTCGGCGGCGCCCGCCAGCATTTCCCGGAACCGCTCCGGCCCCACCGCGATCTGCACCGGCAGGCCGATGGCGGACCACAGCGAATAGCGTCCGCCTACCCAGTCCCAGAAGCCGAAGGTGCGCTCCGCCGCGATGCCGAAGGCGCGCACATGGTCGAGGGCGGTGGAGACGGCGCAGAAATGCGCGCCCACGGCGTCCTCGCCCAGCGCCTGCGCGATCCAGGCGCGGGCGGTGCGCGCGTTGGTCATGGTCTCCACGGTGGTGAAGGTCTTGGAGGCCACGATGAAGAGGGTGGTGGCGGGGTCGAGCGGCTTCAGCGTGTCGGCGATATGGGCGCCGTCCACGTTGGAGACGAAATGGCTGCGCGGCCCGTCATGGTAGGGCGCGAGCGCCAGCGTCGCCATGGCGGGGCCGAGGTCCGAGCCGCCGATGCCGATATTCACCACGTCCGTGAAGCGGGCGCCGCCATGCCCCGCGATGGCGCCGGAGCGCACGCCGTCCGCGAACGCGGCGAGCCGGGCGAGGGTCTCCCGCACGCCGCTTTTCACGTCCGCGCCGTCCACATCAAGGGGCGCGTCGCCGGTGTCGCGCAGCGCCACATGGAGCACGGCCCGGTTCTCCGTGCCGTTGATGCGGGCGCCCGCGAACATGGCCGCGCGCCGCTCCTCCACCCCCGCCGCGCGGGCGAGGTCCAGCAGCAGCGCCAGGGTCTGCTCGGTGAGCGCGGTCTTGGAGAAGTCCATCAGCAGGTCGCCGCAGGCGGCGGAGAACCGCGCGAACCGCCCGTCCTGCGCGAACAGCGCGCTGATGCGCGCATCCGCCTGCGCCGCGCGGGCGGAGGACAGGGCGCGCCACAGGTCGGGCAAGCGGCTGCGGTCGGTCATGGCGTGCGTCTCCAACGCGTGTTCAGGGACACCAGAAGACGTCCAGGGGACGGCCGAGGTTCCGCAGCACGGCGCGGATCGGCATGTCGGCGAGGGGGCCGTCCGCCAGGGCGGCCTCCAGGACACGACGCTTGCCGTCGCCCTCGATGTGCAGGAACAGCCGGTCCGCCGCCAGGAGCGGGGGGAGGGTGAAGGTGATGCGCGGCTCGCCCGCTGCCTCGGCCCGCACCACGGCGAGCCGCGCGGGGGTCGCGGGGTCCACCGCCGCGAGCAGGCCCGCGCCGTGGGGGAAGAAGGAGGCCGTATGGCCGTCGTCGCCCATGCCCAGCACGGCGGCGGCAAGCGGCAGGGGCAGGCGCCCCACCGCCGCCTCGGCGGCCGCGAGCCCGTCCTCCGGGGCATCGGTGCCCGTATAGAGGGGGACGAAGGCGGCGTGCGCCGCCGGACCCGCCAGAAGGTGGCGCTTCACGAGGGCGGCGTTGGAACGGTCCGAGCTTTCCGGCACCCAGCGCTCGTCCACCAGGGTCACGGTGACGCGCGGCCAGTCCAGGGGCGCGCCGGACAGCATCTCGAAGAATCGGGCCGGCGTGCGCCCGCCGGAAACGGCGAGGCTCGCCGCGCCTTCCCGCGCGCAGCGCGCGCGCAGCGCCTCGCCCACATGGGCGGCCAGCGAGCGGGCCAGCGCGTCGCGGTCGGGGAAGGCGGAGAGGGCGATGGCGGGGGTCACGCGTCGTCCATCCAGGTGCGCCCGTCCCGCTCGATGAGGGCGATGGAGGCCGAGGGGCCCCAGGTGCCGGCGGTATAGGGCTTGGGCGCCTCGCGGGAATTGCGCCACGCGTCCAGGATCGGATCCACCCAGCGCCAGGCGGCTTCCACCTCGTCGCGGCGCATGAACAGGGTCTGATTGCCGCGCACCACGTCCATGATGAGCCGCTCATAGGCATCCACGTTGCGCACGCCGAACGCCTCCGCGAAGCTCATGTCCAGCGGCACGTGCTGGAGGCGCATGCCGCCCGGCCCGGGATCCTTGATCATGAGCCAGAGCTTCACGCCCTCGTCCGGCTGGAGGCGGATGACGAGGCGGTTGGCGCGGATCTGACCGGCGCTGTCGTCGAAGACGGAATGGGGGATGGGCTTGAACGCGACCACGATCTCCGACACCCGGCTGGCGAGGCGCTTGCCGGTGCGCAAATAGAAGGGCACGCCCGCCCAGCGCCAGTTGCCGATCTCGGCCTTGATGGCGACGAAGGTCTCGGTTTCGCTGGGCTCAGCGGCTCCCAACTCTTCCTGATAGCCGGGCACGGCGCCGCCCGCCGAGGCCCCGGCGCGATACTGGCCGCGCACGGTGAGGTGCTCGGCATTGGTCTCGTTGATGGGCTCCAGGGCTTTCAGCACCTTCAGCTTCTCGTCGCGCACCGCGTCCGCGTCCATGGTGACGGGCGGCTCCATGGCGACGAGGCACAGGAGCTGGAGCATGTGATTCTGGACCATGTCGCGCAGCGCGCCGGCGGTGTCGTAATAGCCTGCGCGCCCGGCGACCCCGAGGCTTTCCGCGACGGTGATCTGCACATGGTCCACATGGGCCTGGTTCCAGACCGGCTCCAGCAGGGCGTTGGCGAAGCGCAGCGCCATGAGGTTCTGCACCGTCTCCTTGCCGAGATAATGGTCGATGCGGAACACCGCCTCCTCGGGGAAGACCTTGCCCACCGCCGCGTTCACCGCGCGGGCCGAGGCGAGGTTCTTGCCCACCGGCTTCTCCACCACCACGCGGGTCTTCTTGGTGACGAGGCCGTGGGCGCCGATGCGCGCGCAGATGTCGTCGAACAGGTCCGGCCCCACCGCGAGGTAGAACACCCGCACCTGCTCCGGCGCCTGGGCGAGGCGCTGGCACAGGTCATCCCAGCCCTCGTCGGACATGGCGTCCACCATGACGTAGGACATCTGGGCGAGGAAGCGGGCGAGCACTTCCGGGTCGGGATGGGTGGTGCTCTCCATCACCGCCTCGCGGGCGAAGGCGCGGAATTCCTCCACCGCCATGGCCCGGCGCGAGACGCCGATGATGCGGGCCTCGGCCGGCATCTGGCCCGCGAGGGCGCGCTCGTACAAGGCGGGAATGAGCTTGCGTTTGGCGAGGTCGCCGGTGGCCCCGAACACGACGATATCGAAGGGCTCGACCGAAATGACCCGCGCGACCATGCCTTGCCTCCGTCTGCGCGCCGGTGCCGGGGAAGGCCGGGCAAGGGGCGCGATCCGAACGTTCGATCTACAGGAAACCGCTTACGATTTCATGTAATCGCTTGAAGGCGGAGACATGGCGCGGGCGCGGCGGAAGGAGGAAACCCACCGCCGGAGGCGCGCAGGCCGAGAATCGCGGCGGATCGGCGGACGCACGCGCCCAAACGTCGAAACCCGCGCGGCCGAAGCCACGCGGGTCAATCACTCAAGCGAAGTGTTCGACGAAAAAAGACTCAGCGGCTGCGCGGCTTGGAGGGCAGCAGGCCCTCGCGCTGGGCGCGCTTGCGAGCCAGCTTGCGGGCGCGACGGACGGCCTCGGCCTCCTCGCGGGCGCGCTTCTCGGACGGCTTCTCGTAGTGGCCACGCAGCTTCATCTCGCGGAAGATCCCCTCGCGCTGCATCTTCTTCTTGAGCGCCTTGAGAGCCTGATCAACATTGTTGTCGCGGACGAGAACTTGCACGTGTTGCCTCTTCGAGCTGTTGCGCCGATCGAACTTCGCACTTGAATTGAACGCTCACGACAAGGCGACGTGCAGAGCACGAGAGATCACCTTCCGTGAAAGGAGCGCCCTCATACCAGAGTTGGTGGGGCGTGTCCACTTGTCCTGAGCCTGGTGTGTCAGGCTCCCGGGGATTTGACCCGCACCACCGCCATGGCCGCGTCGAACGCATCCTCGATGCCGAGGTCGGACGTGTCCAGCAGCACGGCATCCTCCGCCTTCGCCAGCGGGGCGGAGGCGCGGCCGGAATCGCGCGCGTCCCGCTCGCGGATGTCGGCGAGCACGTCCTCCAGCGTCTGGCCGGAGCCGCGCGCCGACAATTCCTTGAAGCGGCGCAGGGCGCGCACCTCCGGCGCGGCGGTGACGAACAGCTTCACCGGCGCGTCGGGACAGATGACGGTGCCGATGTCCCGCCCATCCAGCACCGCGCCGCCCGGCTGGGCGGCGAAGGCGCGCTGAAGCTCGAACAGTGCCGCGCGCACGGCGGGGCGGGCGGCCACCACGGAGGCGGCGGCGCCCGCCTCGGCGCCCCGCAGGGCCTCGGGGTCGAGGGTGGCGAGGTCCAGCATGCGGGCGGCGGCGAGGCTCGCCGCCTCGTCGTCCAGCACGCCGTCCTTGAGGCAGCGCGCGCCCACGGCGCGGTAGAGCAGGCCGGTGTCGAGATGCGGCAGGCCCAGCGTCTGCGCGATCCGGCGCGCGAGGGTGCCCTTGCCGGAGGCGGCGGGGCCGTCGATGGCGATCACGAGGCTCATGGCCGCCTCAGTCGATGCGCGCGCCGAGGCCGCGCATCATGGGAAGGAAGGTGGGGAAGGAGGTGGCGATGAAGGTGGTGTCGTCGATGGCGACGCCCTCCCGCGAGGCCAGCCCCAGCACGAGGAAGGCCATGGCGATGCGGTGGTCCATATGCGTGGCCACCGGCCCGCCGCCGCGCACCGTGCCGCCGCCCGCCACGATCAGGTCGTCGCCTTCCACCGTGTGGGCGATGCCGCACACCGCGAGCCCGTCCGCCACGGCGGCAAGGCGGTCGCTCTCCTTCACCCGCAGCTCGGCAAGGCCGCGCATGGCGGTGGGCCCCTCGGCGAAGGCCGCCGCCACCGCTAGGATGGGATATTCGTCGATCATCGCCGGGGCGCGCTCGGCGGGCACGTCCACGCCCTTGAGCGCGGAATGGCGCACGCGGATGTCCGCCACCGCCTCGCCGCCCTCGGTGCGCTCAGCGAGAATCGTGATGTCGGCGCCCATCTCGCGCAGGGTGGTAACGAGGCCGATGCGCAGCGGGTTCATCATCATGTCGGTGATGACGATGTCGGATCCCGGCACCAGGATCGCCGCCACCAGGGGGAAGGCGGCGGAAGAGGGGTCGGACGGCACCACGACGGGCGCGCCCGTCAGCGCGGGACGGCCCTTGAGCGTGATGGTGCGGCCATGCACGCCGAACGGCTCCACGCGCACGTCGGCGCCGAAATGCGCGAGCATGCGCTCCGTGTGGTCGCGCGTCGCCTCGCGCTCGCGCACCACGGTCTCGCCCGAGGCGGCGAGGCCCGCCAGCAGCACGGCGGACTTCACCTGCGCGGAGGGAACCGGGGTCTCGTAGGTGAAGGCCGAAAGGTCGGCGAGACCCTGGAGGCGCATCGGCAGGCGCCCGCCCTCGGCGGCGGACAGCTGCGTCACGCCCATGGCGGCGAGCGGATCGAGCACGCGGCGCATGGGGCGCTTGCGCAGGCTGGCGTCGCCGTCGAACGTGGCGGCGATGGGATTGCCCGCCACCGCGCCCATCATGAGGCGCACGCCGGTGCCGGAATTGCCGAAATCGAGGGTCTCGGCGGGTGCCTGGAAGCCGCCGACGCCGACGCCCTCCACCCGCCATTCCCCATCGCCCAGCCGCTCCACCGTGGCGCCGAGCGCGGCGCAGGCCTTCGCGGTGTTCAGCACGTCCTCGCCTTCGAGAAGGCCGCTGATGCGCGTCTCACCCCGGGAGAGCGCGCCCAGGATCAGCGCGCGGTGCGACACCGACTTGTCGCCGGGCACCCGCACCGTGCCCGCGAGGGCGGGGGAGGGCCGGGCCGTGGCGGGA
>JACESF010000070.1 GCA_013911975.1 Hyphomicrobiales bacterium
GCCCACGCCGGCCTCGTCCACGAGCCGGAGGCCGAGGCGGCGCACGTCCGTCTCCCCCTCGATGCCGAAGAACAGGTAGAAGGCGCCCGGCGGCTTCACGAGCCGCACCCGGTTCGTGGCCAGCAGCGTGTCCGCCACCAGCTCGCGCCCGGCGCGGGCGCGCGCCACCTGCTCGGCCACGAAGCCGTCGCCGTCGTCCAGCGCCGTGATGGCGCCGCGCTGCATGAAGGCGGCGACGCCCGAGGTGGAATATTGGATGACGTTCTCGATGATCTGGCCGAGGGCCGGATGCGCCTCGATCCAGCCGATGCGCCAGCCGGTCATGGCCCAGTTCTTCGAGAAGGTCTGCACGAACAGGATGCGGTCCTCGCTCTCCATCACGTCATGGAAGGAGGGCGCCCGCCCGCCCGCATAATGGAACTGGCCGTAGATCTCGTCCGCCACGATCCACAGGCCGTGGCGCCGCGCGAGATCCAGCAGGAAGACGAGGTCGTCCCGCGTTGCCACGAAGCCGGTGGGGTTGGCGGGCGTGTTCACGAAGATGGCGCGGGTGCGCGGCGTGACGGCGGCCTCGAACCGCGCCCGGTCCAGGCTGAAGCCCTCGGGGCCGTAGGCGAAGGGCACGAAGACCGGCACCGCGCCGATCTTCTGGACCGCCGCGGGCGCGTTCGGCCAGACCGGGGACGGGATGAGGATCTCCTCGCCCGGCCCCAGCGTCATGGCGAAGGCGGTCTGGATGGCCTGCATGCCGGAGCCGGTGACGAAGAAGCGCTCCGGGTCCTCGGCCATGCCGTAGAGCCGGGCATGGTAGCGGGCGAGCGCGGCCCGCAGTTCCGGCAGGCCGCGCTGCCAGGTGTAGAAGGTCTCGCCCGCATGGAGCGCGCGGGCGGCGGCCTCGCAGATGAAGGCCGGGGTGGGCACGTCGCCCTCGCCCGCCCAGAGCGGAATGGTCCCTTCCCGGCGGCGCCCGTAATTCATCACCTCGACGATGCCGCTTTCGGGAAGGTCGCGCACATGGGCACGGACCTGGTCGACCATGGCGGCGATGGCGGGCGGGGGCAGGGACATGGGAATTCCGGCGTCGGGAGGCGCGCGGACCATAGACGGGTTCGCGGGGCCGCGCCTCTGTGGATTTCTCAGGGCCGCCACCCGGCCCTTGCGCCAGACGTGGGGCTTGGCTGACCCAGCGGCATTGCACCGTTGCAAGCGATGTCTTGCAGCGCGATGTCTTCAAACTGTGCCCGGAACTGCCTAGCTGAGAGGTGAGGCCGCGCGCGCGGCCATCCTTCCACAGGTGCACCATGACCTATCGCGTTGACCCTGCCGCCCTCGACACCCTGTTCCTGAAGGCCCGCTCGCATAACGGCTGGACCTCCGAGCCCGTCACCGAGACCGAGCTGCGCGCCCTTTACGATCTGATGATCTACGGCCCCACCTCGGCCAACACCCAGCCGGCGCGCCTCGTCTTCCTCGCCTCGCCCGAGGCCAAGGAGCGCCTGCGGCCGGCGCTGTCCGAAGGCAACCTGAAGGCGCTCGCCGCCCCGGTCATCGCCCTCATCGGCTACGACCTGGAATTCTACGACAAGATCCCCCAGCTCTTTCCCCACAATCCCGGCTTCCGCGACCTGTTCGTGAACAATCCGGGCATGGTGGAGCCCCACGCCTTCCGCAATTCCTCGCTCCAGGGCGCCTATTTCATCATCGCCGCCCGCGCGGTGGGCCTGGATGTCGGCCCCATGTCCGGCTTCGACCCGGCCAAGGTGAACGCGGAATTCTTCCCTGACGGCAAGGTGAAGGTGAACTTCATCGCCGCTCTGGGCCATGGCGACCATTCCAAGGTGTTCGACCGCCTGCCCCGCCTGCCCTTCGAAGAGGGCGCGCAGGTCCTCTGAGGACCGCTGATTTCCAAAGGGTTTTTCTGAAGACCAGGGCCGCGCCGGCACTGCCGCGCGGCCCTTTTTCGTCGCTCTTTTCCCCTTCGCCCGCGTGAATTGCGTCCGCCGGCCCGGCAGGGGCTTGCGCGAGGTGGCGCAACTCCGCTAATGTTCCCCTGCTTTCCCCAACGCAGGCGATACGCGCTTCGCTTCTCCGGTCACATCAGGGACTCGGGTCGGCGCGTGAGGCGGAGCCAGATTTCCCGGCTTTCCTGAAGACCTGCGGCTCCCCCAGACCGGTAGCCGGCTTCCCTCGGAAGTCGCACGACCATTCAAGCTTTTGAGGCTTTCCCCGATGCGGGAAGTAAAACTCCAGGATCTCAAGTCCAAAACCCCCGTCGAACTGCTCGCCTTCGCCGAAGAAAACCAGGTGGAGAATGCGAGCACCCTGCGCAAGCAGGAGCTGATGTTCGCCATTCTCAAGCAGCTCGCCGCGAGCGAGACGGAGATTATCGGCGAGGGCGTCGTCGAGGTGCTCCAGGACGGCTTCGGCTTCCTGCGCTCCCCCGACGCCAATTATCTGCCCGGCCCGGACGACATCTATGTCTCCCCCTCGCAGATCCGCCGCTTCGGCCTGCGCACCGGCGACACGGTGAACGGCCAGATCCGCTCGCCCAAGGAAGGCGAGCGCTATTTCGCCCTTCTCAAGGTCAACACGATCAATTTCGAGGACCCCGAGAAGGCCCGCCACAAGATCAATTTCGACAATCTCACGCCGCTCTATCCCGATGAGCGGCTGAAGCTGGAGCTGGAGGATCCCACCAAGAAGGATTTCTCCGCCCGCGTCATCGACATCGTCTCGCCCATCGGCAAGGGCCAGCGCGGCCTCATCGTCGCCCCGCCCCGCACCGGCAAGACGGTCCTGCTCCAGAACATCGCCAAGTCCATCACCGCCAACCATCCGGAATGCTTCCTGATCGTGCTGCTCATCGACGAGCGGCCCGAGGAAGTCACGGACATGCAGCGCTCGGTGAAGGGCGAGGTGGTCTCCTCCACCTTCGACGAGCCGGCCTCGCGCCACGTGCAGGTGGCCGAGATGGTCATCGAGAAGGCCAAGCGCCTCGTGGAGCATGGTCGCGACGTGGTGATCCTGCTGGATTCCATCACCCGCCTCGGCCGCGCCTACAACACGGTGGTTCCGTCCTCCGGCAAGGTGCTGACCGGCGGCGTGGACGCCAACGCCCTCCAGCGGCCCAAGCGCTTCTTCGGCGCGGCCCGCAACATCGAGGAAGGCGGCTCGCTGACCATCATCGCCACCGCGCTCATCGACACCGGTTCGCGCATGGACGAGGTGATCTTCGAAGAGTTCAAGGGCACCGGCAATTCGGAAGTCATCCTCGACCGCAAGGTCGCGGACAAGCGCGTCTTCCCGGCCATCGACATCACCCGCTCGGGCACCCGCAAGGAGGAGCTTCTGGTTCCCCCGGACGTGCTCAAGAAGATGTACGTGCTGCGGCGCATCCTCAATCCCATGGGCACGGTGGACGCCATCGAGTTCCTGCAGGACAAGCTGCGCCAGGTGAAGACCAACGCGGACTTCTTCGATTCCATGAACACCTGACGGCCGCACGGCCGCCGGGCAGGACAAGGGCGCCGTTCCCGGAAGGGGACGGCGCCTTTTCTTTTGCCTTTAGCCCTTCACATAAGATTAGTATGGAAAGGAAAGTCTTTATTCTGGAGTTGCAGAAATGTGGTTACGTATTCTTTCGGTTTCTTTCATTTCTTGCAGTCTTCTTGCCTGCGTGCCCGAAAAGATGACCAAGCCGGGCGCCACCCAGTCGGACTATGACGTGGCGCGCACCAAGTGCGAGGCGCGGGCCTGGGCCCAGCTGCCGGCGGCGCCGAGCACCTACCAGGTGGCGCCCGCCTATTCGTCCAATGCCGGGCACGATTGCGTGAAGAATTCCCACGGCAGCTACGACTGCAATCCCCGCCAGGAATGGCATCCGCCCGTCTACGGCACCAAGGACGCGAACGCGCAGGGCCGCGAGACCATCGTGCGCGCCTGCCTGCTGGAGGATGGCTGGGCGCCGGCGAGCGGCGGCTGATGCCGTTCCCGTCGCCATCGCCGCGGGGTCCGCTTCGGCGCGCCCCTTGCCGGGGATGAGGATCGATGCTTTTTGGATGGGCCTGCCGTGCCTTGCGGTGCGCAGGCCAGCATTCCGGAGCGATCGCCGGGGTGGGGAACAGGCCCCGCCGCGCGTCCGGGCGAGAGCGGATGAGGCCGGTGCGTGCACCCTTCATCAACCGGTGATCAGGTATCAAGGTATTACGGCTGTCCGGGACCGCAAGGTCCGGCGGCCGGCGGGGAATTGGGTGGATGACCGAATTGGAAGCCGGCCGGGCGCCCGCGCGCGTCCGGCGCATCATTGTTGATTGCAGCCACATCACGCCGCATCCGGCGCCCACCGGCATTCCCCGCGTGGTGATGAAATATGCCCAGCTCGGCGCCCCGGTGGCGGCCCGGCAGAACGTGTCCCTTCTCTGCGCGCAATATGTGGACGGCCATTTCCGGCGCCGCGCCGTGGATGCCTTCACCACAAGGCAGGCGGGCCGCGCCGGCAAGCCCGGCATGGGCTTCAAGCTTCTCCTGGAAACCACCCGCTATGTCTCGCGGGTGCTGCGCCACGCCACGGCGCTCCTGGCCGCGGTCGTTCCCGCACGCCCGCTGCGGCGCTTCGCCGAGGCGGTGGCCGAGTGGAGCCTCGAACTGGTGCCCGCGCTGCGGCGGCGGGCGGCGGGGCGGCAGCCGGCGGGCGAGGTGCTGAAGCTTGGCCCGGGCGACATCCTGTTCTGCCCCGGCTACTGGCACGACATGGACGCGCAGGTGTATCGCGACGCGCGCGAGCAAGGGGCGGAGGTGGTGTTCGTCATCCACGACATCCTGCCCATCACCCTGCCGACCCATTATCAATATCCCTGGCGCCGCCATTTCGACGAGCGGCTGTCGGCCTCGTTCGGCCTCGTGGGGCACTATTACTGCATCTCCCGCCACACGCTGGCGGAGGTCTCCGCCCACGCGGCGTGGCAGGGCCGGGAGGTGCGCGCCAGCGTCGCCTATAACGGCTTCGATCCGCAGCCCCCGGCGCCGCCCGCCAACCCGGCGGACGAGCCGCGCGGCGAGGTGGGGGCCGTGCTGGACCGGGCCCCGTGGCTCATGGTGGGAACGCTGGAGCCCAAGAAGGGCCATGCGGACGCCATCGCCGCCTTCACCCAGATGTGGGAGCGCGGCTACCAGCGCCCCCTCCTCCTTCTGGGCCGGCACGGCTGGATGAGCGAGCCCATCATCGATTCCATCAAGACCTCGCCCTGGCTCGGCCAGCGGCTGTTCTGGTTCGAGGGCGTGGACGACGCCACGGTGGCGGCGGCCTACCGGCGCGCCCATGCGCTGCTGTTCGCCTCCCAGGCGGAGGGCTTCGGCCTTCCCCTGCTGGAAGCGGTCGCCCATGGCACGCCGATCCTGGTGCGCGACATGCCCGTGTCGCGCGAGGTGATGGGGCCGGGGGATTTCTACTTCTCCGACCGGCGCACCCTCATCGCCGCCGTCCAGGGCCTGGAGGCGCCGGAGCGCCGGGCCGCCATTGCCGCGCGGCAGGGCGAGCTGGAATGGTATGGCTGGCCCGACGTCGTCGAGGCGACCGTCACCGACCTGATGCGCCGCCCGGGCACGCGCCGCCTGGGCATGGAGCTGCTGGCCGATGTGCCCCGCGCGCCGGTGCGCACCCCGGCCCCGGGGCTCGGAAAGACACGCGCCGAAGTGGCGAATACAACCGAAGATCGCTCAAAGGTTGTTCCTCTCAGGAGGCCGTAGGCGGCCGATCGAGGGCGCTTCCATACCAAACGTCGTCGTCGGATAAACGGCCGTTGGCGCCCCGTCTCTGGCCATCTGGCGGGGTTCCGTCTTCGCGACCCCGCGTTGCTGCGGTGCACAAACGGAGCTGGGCGCCGTCGCGACGCCCATCCCGCTTTTTAGCGCTGGAACGCCGCTTTCAGGGCCTCGGGCTCCGTCACGGGGGCCGAACAGGTGCCTTCGCGGCAGATGAAGGCCGCTCCCGAGGCCGGCGCGGCCTCTGCCTGGGCACGGGCGAGGCTGCCGGTCGGCAGGCCGTCGGCGCTTCCGGCGCGGATCACCACCCGGTCCAGGAAGGGCAGCGCCAGCGCGGCGGCGGCGAAGCGGTCCTGCTCCGCGCCCACCACCGCGATCTCGGCCAGGGACTGCCGGGTGAGGAGCGCGTTCAGCGTGGCGCCGTGGGCGATGGCATTCTTCGCCGCCGGTCCCGACACCGCTTCCAGCACCCGGTCCGCCCGGGCGCGCAGGTCGTCCCGTCCGGCCAGGGCCGCGAGCCGCACCAGCGCGTCCACCGCCACGGCCTGATAATTGGGCTGCGCCTCGTCCATGGTGGAGAGCGGCCGCACCACCAGCGCGTCCGCATCGTCGGCGGTGAGGAAATAGGCGCCGGTCTGCGGGTCCGCATAATGGCGCTCCAGCGCCTCCAGGAATGCCTCCGCCTTGGCGAGATACCCGGCGTCGCCGGTGGCTTCGCTCAGCGCGATGGCGGCCCGCGCCATGGCCGCATGGTCGCTGGCGAGGCCCGGGAACACCCGCTTTCCGGCGCGCCAGGAATGGGCGAGGCGTCCGTCCTGCTCCATGAGCCGGCACACGGCCCCGAAGGCGCGGGCGGCCAGCGCCACCCAGGCGCCCTCCCCCAGGAAGGCGCCCGCGCGCGCCAGGGCGGCGATCATCAGGCCGTTCCAGTCCGCCAGGATCTTGTCGTCGAGCCCCGGCCGCTCCCGGCTCGCCCGCGCCGCCAGCAGCTTGTCGCGCAGGGGCGCGAGGCGCGCCTCGTCCGCCTCGCTCACATCTCCCACCTTCGTGCGGTTGAGAATGACGGCGCCTTCCCAGTTTCCGCCGGGCGTCACGTCGTAGAAGCCGCCGAAATAGGCGGCGTCCTCGGCGCCGAGGACGGCCTCGATCTCGCGGGCGGTCCACACATAGAAGCGGCCCTCATGCCCCTCGCTGTCGGCATCCAGCGAGGCGGCGAAGGCGCCGTCCGGGGTGAGCATTTCCCGCTCTAGCCAGCCCACCGTCTCCCGCGCCCGGGCCAGGAACAGGGGGTCGCCCGTGTCGCGATAGGCCAGGGCCAGCAGCTCCAGGAGCTGGGCATTGTCGTAGAGCATCTTCTCGAAATGCGGCACCAGCCACACCTCGTCCACGCTGTAGCGCGAGAAGCCGCCGCCCAGATGGTCGTAGATGCCGCCCTCGCACATGCGGTTCAGCGTGAAGGCGGCGGTGGCACGCAGGCCGTCGTCGCCGGTGCGGGCGCCGGTGCGCCAGACGAATTCCAGCAGGCCGCACTGGGGGAATTTCGGCGCCCCGCGCAGGCCGCCATTCACCCGGTCGAACAGGCCCGCGATCTGGTCGGCGGCCCGGTCCAGCTCCGTCAGGCCGATGGCGACCGCGCCCTGGGGCCGGGCGGCCTCGGCGAGGCGCGTCAGCAGCGCCTCGCGGTTCTGGCGCACCTTGTCGGGGGTCTCCGCATAGACCTGCGCCACCTGCTGGAGCACGTCGGTGAAGCCGGGGCGGCCATAGCGGGAGGTCTTGGGGAAATAGGTGCCGCCCCAGAAGGGCGCGCCCTCCCCGTCCAGGAACATGGTGAGCGGCCAGCCGCCCGCCTCGCCCAAATGATAGAGCGCGCCCATATAGATCTGGTCCACGTCGGGCCGCTCCTCGCGGTCCACCTTGATGTTCACGAACAGCTCGTTCATGAGCCCGGCGACGAACGGATCCTCGAAGCTTTCATGGGCCATGACGTGGCACCAATGGCACGCGGCATAGCCCACGCTGAGCAGCACCGGCTTGCCCGTGCGCCGGGCCTCGGCGAACGCCTCCGGCCCCCAGGCCCACCAATGGACCGGATTGTCCTTGTGCTGGAGCAGATAGGGGCTTGTCTCAGCCCATAGGCGATTCTCGCTCAAGTCCTGCTCCCGAGATAAGGTGCGCGCGCCATGGCGTGTTATGAAACCATCTATGCTCTGTCCAGCGGGCATCCGCCCGCCGGCATCGCCGTTCTGCGGATTTCGGGTCCGCGCGCCCAGGATGCGGCCTGCGCCCTCGCCGGACGGCTTCCCCCACCCCGCCGCGCCTCGCTGGCGCTGCTGCGGGCGGCGGACGGGCAGCCGCTCGACCGTGCCATGATGCTCTTTTTTCCCGGCCCCGCCAGCGCCACGGGCGAGGACGTGGTGGAGCTGCATCTCCATGGCGGGCGGGCGGTGGTGTCCGCCGTTCTGGGGGCCCTGGGTGCGATGGAGAGGCTGCGTCTCGCCGCGCCCGGGGAATTCACCCGCCGCGCCCACGCGGCCGGAAAGATGGACCTTGCCGAGGTGGAGGGCCTCGCCGACCTCATCGCCGCCGAGACGGAAGGCCAGCGGCGCCAGGCGCTGGCGCTGGCCTCGGGCGCCCTCTCGCGCCGGGTGGAGGGCTGGCGCGGGCGGCTGGTGCGCTCCCTCATGCTGGTGGAAGCTGGGGTGGATTTCGCGGACGAGGGCGACGTGCCGGACGCCCTCCTCGCCCCCGCCCGGACGGAAGCGGGCCTGCTGCTGGCCGAGCTGGACGCCGCGCTGGCGGACGCCGAGCGCGGCGAGCGGGTGCGCGACGGGCTGGCGGTGGCCATCGCGGGGCCGCCCAATGCGGGCAAGTCCACCCTTCTGAACCGGCTCGCGGGGCGCGAGGCGGCCATCGTTTCCCATATTCCGGGCACCACGCGCGACATTCTGGAGGTCCATCTGGATCTGGCCGGGCAGGCGGTGACCCTCATTGACACGGCGGGCTTGCGCGAGACCGACGACGAGATCGAGGCGGAGGGCATTCGCCGCGCCCGCGCCCGCGCCGCGTCGGCGGACCTCGTCCTATGGCTGTCGCCCGAGGGCGCGCCGCCGCCCGCCGATCTGCCCCACGCTTTGCCGGTGCGCACCAAGGCGGACCTTCTGGCATCGGACGACAGCGGGACGTCGGGCGGCGCGCTTGCCGTGTCCGCCCGCACCGGCGCGGGGCTGGATGCGCTGGTGGCGCGGCTCACCGCCCGGGCCGAGGCCCTTTCCGGGCGCGAGCCTGCCCTTGTCACCCGCGCCCGCCAGCGCACCGCGCTCGCCGAAGCGCGCAGTCATCTGGCCCGCGCGCTGGACGCCACCGCCGAGGAATTGTTCGCGGAAGACCTGCGCCTCGCCGCGCGGTCGCTGGACGCGGTGGTGGGGCGCGTGGACGTGGAGGACGTCCTGGACGCACTGTTCCGGACGTTCTGCATCGGCAAGTGACCCTTTACGCGCGCTCCCTGTTTCACGTGAAACAGGCGCGGGGCGGACGCCGACGGGGTGCCTCCTGTTTCACGTGAAACAGGCCCACGGCCTCTTGCCTTGACGCCGCCCGGAAAGTCGCGTTTCCAAGAGGCCGAAACGGATCTCCGCGCCCGGCGCGGAAGGCGGCGCGCGGCGCCGGAGGAGGCCGGCATGGGCCAGGCGACATTCGACGTGATGGTGGTGGGCGGGGGCCATGCGGGCTGCGAGGCGGCGGCCGCCGCGGCGCGCCTCGGCGCACGCACCGCCCTCGTCACCATGAGCGCGGCGACCCTGGGCGCCATGTCATGCAATCCGGCCATCGGTGGGCTCGGCAAGGGCCATCTGGTGCGCGAGGTGGATGCGCTGGACGGGCTCATGGGCCGGGTGGCGGACCAGGGCGGCATCCAGTTCCGCCTGCTGAACCGCCGCAAGGGCCCCGCCGTGCGCGGCCCGCGCGCCCAGGCGGATCGCAAGCTCTATGCCCGCGCCATGCAGGACGCACTGGCGGCCCAGCCCAATCTCACCATCGTGGAAGGGGAGGCGGCGGACCTCGTGATGCAGGACGGGCGCGTCACCGGCCTCGTCCTTTCTGACGGACGCGTCTTCGCCTGCGGCGCCGTGGTGCTCACCACCGGCACCTTCCTCAACGGCCTCATCCATATGGGCGAGGTGCAGATCCCCGCCGGGCGCATCGGCGAGAAGCCCTCGCTCGGCCTGTCCGGCGCGCTGGCCCGGCTGGGGCTGTCGCTGGGCCGCCTCAAGACCGGCACGCCGCCGCGCCTCGACGGGCGCACCATCGACTGGGCGAGCCTGGAGATGCAGCCGGGCGACGAGGAGCCGGAGGCCTTCTCCACCCTCACCACCCATTTGCTCAATCCCCAGGTGGAGTGCGGCATCACCCGCACCACCAACGCCACCCATGACGTGATCCGCGCCAACCTCTCCCGCTCGGCCATGTATTCCGGCCGCATCGAGAGCAGCGGGCCGCGCTATTGTCCCTCCATCGAGGACAAGGTGGTGCGGTTCGGTGATCGCGAGGGCCACCAGATCTTCCTGGAGCCGGAGGGGCTGGACGATCCCACCATCTATCCCAACGGCATTTCCACCTCCCTGCCGGAGGATGTGCAGCAATCCGTGCTGGCCACCATTCCGGGGCTGGAGAAGGTGGTGATGCTGCGGCCGGGCTATGCCATCGAATATGACCATGTGGACCCGCGCGAGCTTGCCCCCACTTTGGAGGTGAAGCGCGCGCCCGGCCTGTTCCTGGCCGGGCAGATCAACGGCACCACCGGCTATGAGGAAGCCGCCGCCCAGGGCCTGCTCGCCGGGCTCAACGCCGCCCGCCGCGCGGGGGGCGGGGAGGGCGCCGTCATCGACCGGGCGGACGGCTATCTGGGCGTGATGGTGGACGACCTCGTCACGCGCGGCGTCACCGAGCCCTACCGCATGTTCACCTCGCGGGCGGAATATCGCCTGACGCTGCGGGCCGACAATGCGGACCAGCGCCTCACACCGCTCGGCCTCTCGCTGGGCCTCGTGGGGACGGAGCGCGCGCGCGCCTTCGCGGAGAAATCCGCCGCCCTGGAAGAGGCGCGCGCCCGCGCCCGGGCGGTCAGCCTCACCCCCAACGCCGCCGCCGCCCATGGCCTTCAGCTCAACCGCGACGGCCAGCGCCGCACGGCCTTCGATCTGCTAGCCTATCCCGAGATCGACATGGGCGTCATCCGCCGCATCTGGCCCGAGTTCGCAGACCTTTTGCCGGCTATTGCCGAGCAGGTGGAGATCGACGCCAAATATGCGGTCTATCTGGACCGCCAGGCGGCGGACATCGCCACCTTGCGCCGGGATGAGGACTTGGCGCTCCCCGAAGACCTCGCCTATGCCGACCTGCCGGGCCTCTCCAACGAGCTGAAGGCCCGCCTCGCGCGGGTCCGGCCCCGCACGGTGGGGCAGGCGGGGCGCATGGAGGGGATGACCCCGGCAGCGCTCGCCTTGCTCGTCACCCACGCGCGGCGCAAGGGACGGCCCGAGCGAGCGGTGGTGTGAATTCTGGGGATGAGTGCGAACAAACGGCGGAACAGCGCGAAACGGGCAGGAACAGGCGGCGCATGAGCGGACATTTTCAGGGCCGAAGCGCGGTGGAACGGCATGTTTCACGTGAAACCATGGCCCGCCTCGATACGATCGCTGATCTTCTAACCCATTGGCAAAAAACGATAAACCTCGTCGCGCCCGCCACGCTCCCGCATCTCTGGACGCGCCATATCGACGATTCGCTCCAACTTCTGGAGCTTGTTCCGCAAACATCCCTCCACTGGGTGGACCTTGGGTCCGGCGGTGGATTTCCCGGACTTGTGGTCGCGGCCGCTCTGGTCGAGCGCGAGGGGTCGCAGGTGCATCTGGTGGAGAGCGACACCCGCAAGGCGGCCTTCCTGCGGGAGGCGGCGCGCAAGGCCGGGTTGCCGGTTCGCGTGCATCCTCAACGCATCGAGCAGGCGGCGCCCGCCCTCGCGGCGGGGACGCAGGTGGTCTCCGCCCGGGCGCTCGCCCCGCTGCCGAAGCTCCTCGACCTTGCCGCGCCGTTTCTCGCAGAGGGGGCGCTCGGGATATTTCCCAAGGGAAAGGATGCTGAGAGCGAATTGACCGCCGCCCGCAAAGGCTGGACACTCGACGCCGAACTTCGCCCGAGCCGCAGCGATCCCGACGCCCGGATCCTGCTGGTGCGGCGGGCGACCCCTGCGGCATCCTCTCCCGCGCCCCGAGGCCCCTGAGGGCGGACGGGACGGCAGGCCAATGCGGACATGCGGCACATGACCGACCACAGCTTCACCGCCCCGCTCTCCGGCGCGGGCGCGCCGCGCATCCTGGCGCTGGCCAACCAGAAGGGCGGGGTGGGCAAGACCACCACCGCCATCAATCTCGGCACCGCGCTCGCCGCCATCGGCGAGACGGTGCTGGTGGTGGACCTGGACCCCCAGGGCAACGCCTCCACCGGGCTCGGCATCGACCGGCCCCGGCGCAAGATCACCACCTATGACGTGCTCTATGGCGACGCCTCCATGCTGGAGGCGGTGCAGGCGAGCGATGTGCCGGGCCTCTATGTGGCCCCCTCCAGCCTCGACCTCTCGGGCCTGGAACTGGAGATTTCCGGCGAGCGCGACCGCTCCTTCCGCCTGCGCAACGCGCTGCGGGCGCTGGCGGAGGCGCCCGCAGCGCCGCGCTTCACTTATGTGCTGGTGGACTGCCCGCCCTCGCTGTCGCTCATCACGGTGAACGCCATGGCGGCGGCCCATGCCATCCTGGTGCCGCTCCAGTGCGAGTTCTTCGCCCTGGAGGGCCTGTCGCAATTGCTGAAGACCGTGGAGCAGGTGCGCGGGGCGCTGAACCCGGACCTCACCATCCACGGCATCGTGCTCACCATGTATGACGCGCGCAACAATCTCTCCGACCAGGTGATGGCGGACGTGCGCGCCTTCATGGGCGAGAAGGTCTACGAGACCGTGATCCCCCGCAACGTGCGGGTGTCGGAGGCGCCGTCCTACGGCAAGCCCGTGCTGCTCTACGACCTGAAATGCGCGGGGTCCCAGGCCTATCTGCGGCTCGCCTCCGAGGTGATCCAGCGCGAGCGCGCGGCGCGCGCCGTGGCGGCCTGAGGGCGGCTCGGCGGGCCTTTCGGATTTCACCCCGTCCCCGGAAGCGGGCGGGACGGGCCACCCCGGACGTGGCCCTGCTGGACTGGCGCCAGGCCCGATCTCCCGCGCGGGAGCGAAGGGGCGGGGCGCCGAAACGAGGACGGGACAGATGGCGGAAGAAGGCCGGTCGCGGCTCGGTCGCGGGCTCGCGGCGCTGATGGGGGAGATGGGGGCGGAGGATGCGCGCCCCGCGCCCAGCCAGAAAGGCCGGGCGGGCGCGCCCGTGCCCATCGCCCAGGTGCGCCCCAGCCCGCGCAATCCGCGCCGCAGCTTCAAGGAAGAGGGGCTGGAGGAACTGGCCGCCTCCATCCGCGAGAAGGGCATCATCCAGCCCATCGTGGTGCGCGCCGCCGGGCCCGATGCCTATGAGATCGTGGCCGGCGAGCGCCGCTGGCGCGCGGCCCAGCGCGCCGGGCTGCACGAGGTGCCGGTGGTGGTCCTCCAGCTCTCCGAGCGGGAGGCGCTGGAGATCGCCATCATCGAGAATGTCCAGCGGGCGGACCTCAACGCGCTGGAAGAGGCCATGGGCTACGAGGCGCTGATGGCCCAGTTCTCCTATTCCCAATCGGACCTCGCGCGGGTCATCGGCAAGAGCCGGCCGCATATCGCCAACACCCTGCGCCTCTTGAAGCTGCCCGACACGGTGAAGGCCTATCTCGCCGACGGACGCCTCTCGGCGGGCGCCGCGCGCGCGCTGCTGGCCCATGACGATCCCGAGCGCCTCGCCCGTCAGATCCTGGAAAAGGGCCTGACCGTGCGCGACGTGGAGGCGCTGGCGAAGACCAAGGCGGCGCTCACCCGCCCCGCCCCGCCGGAAAAGGACGCCGACACCCGCGCCCTGGAACGGCGCCTGTCGGACCTGCTGGGCCTCGGCGTCTCGCTCCAGTCCAAGGGCGAGGCGGGGGAATTGCGCATCCGCTATTCCGACCTCGACCAGCTCGACCATCTCTGCCGGAAGCTGGGCCTGGACTAAAGCGCAGCATTGTCTGGTGGAATCGAACGGGCCCATCGTTGCGGGCGCATCGGTCCTCCCTCTCCCATCCGAACGCGGCTGTGGGCGCGTTCGGTTCGATCATGTGCCGAAGTCGGAGGGTTCTGACTTCGGTGCGGGAGAGGGTTAGGGAGGGGGCCGAACGATTGCCGGACTGGGCACGCCAAGCGGTGCCCAACCCCTCACCCGCCTCGCTGTCGCTCGGCACCCTCTCCCGCAAGGGGAGAGGGAAAGACCGCCGGGCGTTTCCATCAAGACATGAAGCGCTCTCCCGATCCGGTCGCGGCAAAGGGTTCGCCGCGTCTCCGGGGCATGCGCCCTGGGCCTTTCCGGATCAGACGGGACGGGCCCGGCCGCCCATGGGACTGACGCCGTCTTTCCCATCCTTGCCGCTCTGCATCGGCCCTGATCGGACCCCGCCGATGGGCTGCGAACGCCGCCCTGCGTGTCCACCGCCGCGCCGCTAATCCCTTGCCGGCAATGGTCATTTGTCCGTCACGCGCCGGGCGCATCCACGGCCCGCTGGATAGGCATGGGGGTAGGGGATGGCAGAGGCGGCAAGTCCGGTCGGCGGGCACGCGCACCACAAGCACAAGGCACCGAGCGCGACGCTGGACCGTAAGAACGGCACGCTGGAGGTGTTCGCCTTCTTCGCCGTCCTGCTGGGCGGGCTCGGCTATGTGGTGTGGTCCATCTGGGGCGACATGCAGGCCGCGGGCATCAGCTCCCTGGCCCTGCTGCCGTTCCTGCTCCTGTTCCTGGCGCTGCTCATCGCCCTCGCCTTCGAGTTCGTGAACGGCTTCCACGACACCGCCAACGCGGTGGCCACCGTCATCTACACCAATTCCCTGCCCGCCCATTTCGCGGTGGTCTGGTCCGGCTGCTGGAACTTCATCGGCGTGCTGGTGTCCTCCGGCGCCGTGGCCTTCGGCATCATCTCGCTTCTGCCCGTGGAGCTGATCCTGAATGTGGGCTCGGGGGCGGGCATGGCCATGGTGTTCGCGCTGCTCATCGCGGCCATCATCTGGAATCTCGGCACCTGGTATCTGGGCCTTCCGGCCTCCTCCTCCCACACGCTCATCGGCTCCATCATCGGGGTGGGCATCGCCAACCAGCTCATCCAGGGCCAGAGCGGCACGTCGGGCGTGGATTGGGGGCAGGCGGCCAATGTGGGCTATTCGCTGCTTCTGTCGCCCATCGTCGGCTTCTTCGCCGCCGGCCTGCTGCTGCTCACCATGAAGGTGCTGGTGAAGAACCCCGCCCTCTATCGCGAGCCCAAGGCCCACAAGGCGCCGCCGTGGTGGATCCGCGGCCTCCTGGTGCTCACCTGCACCGGCGTCTCGTTCGCCCACGGCTCCAATGACGGGCAGAAGGGCATGGGCCTCATCATGCTGATCCTCATCGGCATCGTACCCACCGCCTATGCGCTGAACCGGGCCGTGGCGCCGGAGGACGTGGCCCAGTTCCGCGCCCTCACCCTCGCCACCGCCGCCTCGCTCACCAAGGGCGCGGCACCGGCGGCACCGGCCGCGGACGATATCCAGGGCGCGGCCTCCACCAATGCGCGGGCGGTGCTCACCGCCTATGTGCGCGACCACACCGTGACGCCGGAAACGGTGCCCGCCTTGGCGCAGATCGCGCGGGAGATGGGGGCCATGGTCGCCACCACCTCCACGCTCGCGCAGGTGCCGGCGGCGTCCGTGCCCAACATGCGCAACGACATGTATCTCGCCTCCGAGACCATCCGCATCATGCTGAAGAGCGGCCAGCCGGCCTTCGCTCCGGAGACGCGGGAAAACCTCCTCGCCTTCAAGCGCTCGCTGGACGAGGCCACCAAGTTCATCCCGCTCTGGGTGAAGGTGGCGGTGGCTATCGCGCTGGGGCTCGGCACCATGGTGGGCTGGAAGCGCATCGTGGTGACGGTGGGCGAGAAGATCGGCAAGACCCACCTCACCTATGCCCAGGGCGGGGCGGCGGAACTGGTGGCCATGGGCACCATCCTGGCGGCGGACGAGTTCGGGTTGCCGGTCTCCACCACCCATGTCCTGTCCTCGGGCGTGGCGGGCACCATGGCGGCCAACAAGTCCGGGCTCCAGATGTCCACGGTGCGTAACCTCGCCATGGCCTGGATCCTCACCCTGCCGGCCGCCATCGCCCTGTCGGCGGGCCTCTATGTGCTGCTGCGGCAGATCATGTGACGCACGAGGCCGCCGGCTTGCCCGGCGGCCTCGCCTAAATTGTTGATAGCGGGCGATCCACGGCCCGGATGGGGGCGCCGGTGCGCTTCCATCCGGGCCGTTCGCACTCTAGCGTGCCGCCATGTCCTCGACGCTCCCCGACACGCCCCCCGATACGAATACAGACCCGACCCCGGCCGAGGCCCGTCCCGCCGGCTACGTCACGCCCTCCATGGCGCAATATGTGGAGATCAAGGCCGCCAATCCGGACTGCCTGCTCTTCTACCGCATGGGGGATTTCTACGAGCTGTTCTTCGAGGACGCCGAACAGGCGTCCCAGGCGCTGGGGATCGTGCTCACCAAGCGCGGCAAGCATCTGGGCGAGGACATCCCCATGTGCGGGGTGCCGGTGTCGCGGGCCGAGGAATATCTTCACAAGCTCATCGCGCTGGGCTTCCGGGTGGCGGTGTGCGAGCAGTTGGAAGACCCCGCCGAGGCCCGCAAGCGCGGCTCCAAGGCGGTGGTGCGCCGCGACGTCACCCGCCTCGTCACGCCCGGCACCCTCACCGAGGACGCGCTGCTGGACGCCAAGCGCGAGAACGTGCTGATGGCGGTGGCGCGGGTGCGCGCGGGCGAGGACAGCCACGCCTATGGCCTCGCCTTCGCGGACGTCTCCACCGGCAGCTTCCGCGTGGCCGCATCGGGCGTCGAGACCCTGGCGGCGGACCTCGCGCGCATCGACCCCGCCGAGGTGCTCATCTCCGACGCGCTCTATGACGATCCGGAGCTGAAGGACATCTGGCGCGCGCTGCCCGCCGTCACGCCCCTGCCGCGTCAGGGCTTCGAGGGGGCGGGCGCCGAGCAGCGGCTCGCCCAGTTCTTCCGCGTCGCCACGCTGGATTCCTTCGGCAGCTTCACGCGGGCGGAACTGATCGCCGCCGCCGCCATCGTCGCCTATGTGGAGCGCACCCAGCTCGGCGCCCGCCCGGCGCTGGCCCCGCCCAGCCGCGAGGCCGAGGGCGGCGCCATGCTCATCGACGCGGGCACCCGCGCGAACCTGGAACTGGTGCGCACCACCTCCGGCGACCGGCGCGGCTCGCTTCTCGCCAGCGTGGACCGCACCGTCACCGCCGCAGGCGCGCGGCTGCTCGCCCGGCGGCTCTCCGAGCCGCTCACCGACCTTGCCGCCATCCGCGACCGGCACGACGCTGTGGCGTTCCTCACGGAGGATCCCGAGCGCACCTCCACCATCCGACGCCGCCTTTCGGGCGCGCCGGACCTTGCCCGCGCGCTCTCGCGCCTGTCCCTCCAGCGCGGCTCGCCGCGCGACCTTCTCGCCATCGGCCAGGGGCTGGAGGAGGGCACGGCGCTGGCCGCCGACTTCCCGCCCGATGCGCCGGAGCGCCTCGCCGCCTGCGCCCGCGCGCTCGCCGCGCCCGAACCGCGCCTTGCGGGCGAACTTCTCGCGGGCTTGGTGGACGAGCCCCCGCATCTGCGCCGCGACGGCGGCTTCATCCGTTCCGGCTACGATCCCGACCTCGACGCCACCCGCGCTTTGCGCGACGAGAGCCGGCGCGTGGTGGCGGCGCTGGAGCGTCGCTATGCCGAGGAGACGGGCATCAAGTCCCTGAAGATCCGGCACAATGCGGTGCTGGGCTATTTCGTGGAAGTGACCGCCCAGAATGCCGAGCGGCTGCGCGAGCCGCCGCATCTCGCCACCTTCACCCATCGCCAGACGCTGGCGGGCGCGGTGCGCTTCACCAGCCAGGAACTGGCGGACCTGGAAAGCCGCATCGCCTCGGCGGGCGAGCGGGCGCTCGCCATCGAGCAGGCCCTGTTCGACCGGCTGGCGGGCGAGGTGGTGGCGCAGGCCGAGCCCATCCGCGCCGCCGCCGAGGCGCTGGCGGAACTGGACGTGCATGCCGGCCTCGCCCGCCTCGCCGTGGACGAGCGCCATGTGCGCCCGCACATGACCGAGGGGCTGGACTTCGCCATCGAGGGCGGGCGCCACCCGGTGGTGGAGCAGGCCCTGGCCCGCGCCAAGGACCCGTTCGTCGCCAATGATTGCGATCTCTCCGCGCCCGAGGGGGCGGACGGCGGGCGGGTCTGGCTGCTCACCGGCCCCAACATGGCGGGCAAGTCCACTTTCCTGCGCCAGAACGCGCTTATCGCCGTGCTGGCCCAGGCCGGCTGCTTCGTGCCCGCCCGCGCCGCCCGGCTCGGCGTGGTGGACCGCCTGTTCTCCCGCGTGGGCGCGGCCGACGACCTGGCGCGGGGCCGCTCCACCTTCATGGTGGAGATGGTGGAGACCGCCGCCATCCTGAACCAGGCGACGCCCCGCTCCCTGGTGATCCTGGACGAGATCGGGCGCGGCACCGCCACGTTCGACGGCATGTCCATCGCCTGGGCGAGCCTTGAGCACCTGCACGAGGTGAACCGCTGCCGGGCCTTGTTCGCCACCCATTTCCACGAGCTGACCGCCTTGTCCCAGCGGTGCGTGCGGCTCACCAACGCCACCGTGAAGGTGACGGAATGGCAGGGCGACGTGGTGTTCCTCCACGAGGTGGTGCTGGGGGCGGCGGATCGCTCCTACGGCATCCAGGTGGCGCGCCTCGCGGGCCTTCCCCCGGCGGTCATCGCCCGCGCCAAGGCGGTGCTGGCGGAACTGGAGGCGGCGGAACGCGCTTCGCCCGCCCAGAAGCTGGTGGACGACCTGCCCCTGTTCGCCTCCCTGCGCCGCGGCCCCGCGCCCGCCGAGGCGAGCCCGGCGGACGACCGGATCGGCATCGCCCTGGACGACCTCCATCCCGACGAGATGACCCCCCGCGCCGCCCTGGACGCGCTCTACGCCTTGAAGGCCCTGCGCAAGACGCCGGGATAGACGCGCGGGGCCCCTCGCGCTTTCAAAGGCCCTACGGAGAACCCGGCCGCGCATCACCCCACGCGACAGTCCCCCTCTCCCCTCGCGGGAGTGGGCTGGGGTGAGAGGGCTTTTCCGCGCGCGCGGGCCTTTGGGGATGTCGTCCGGCGGCACCGAACCCCTCACCCGCCTCGCTTCGCTCGGCACCCTCTCCCGCAGGAGTGGTGGGGCGACGTCTTGTATCTGCGCGACAGCCCCCTCTCCCCTCGCGGGAGAGGGCTGGGGTGAGGGGGCATTTCCGCTCGCGCGGACCTCTGGGGATGCCGCCACGCCGCAGGGCGTAGGGCGCGCAGACCGGATCAGTTCGCGGAAGGGCCGGGCGTCGCCGACATGGGCGGGGGTACCTGCGGGATCCATTCGCCCCAGGCCGTGAAGGCATCCTGGAACGCCTGCTCGCCCGCCGGGCCCTTCTCGAAGGCCAGGATCGCCCGCTTGTTGTTGGTATAGACGATGGGAACGTCGATCCAGGGACGGCTCTGGAGGAGCTGGAGGTTGCGGTCCTTGTCCACCGACACGGCGGAGAGGCCCACGAGGAAATAGGTGGGGTTCACCCGCACCGACAGGCCCGCCAGCGGCGCGCCCTGCGCGCTCTCGGTCTGCTTCATGCGAATGCCGGGCACGTTGGAGATGCCGCCATAGGCGAAGTCCGGCGGAAGCGTGAAGCTGATCTCGATGGTGTGCGAAGCCGGCAGAGCCGCGTCCGCGTTCCGGCGCAGCGTGAAGGTGGCCCCCAGGCGACCGGGGATCTGCACGTCGGCGCGGATGCCCACGTCCGGGGGAAGGCCGGGGCCGGCATTGAAGGTCTCGGTCTTCCAGGTGACCGTGCCCTCATAGGTCTGGAGGCCCTGGGCGCCGCCGGCGGCTTCCTCGAACAGATAGGCGCGCTGCGCGGTCACGCCCTGGCGGGGGCCGGGCGCGGAGGGACGCTGCGCGGGCGCCGCGCCGGACTGGCTCACGCGGTCCGAACTCTTGGGCTGGTCCTGGCGCTGCGCCTCGGGCGCGGGCGTGGCGGGTGCCGACGCGGCGGGCCGCTCGGTGCCGCCGAACAGGGTCTCGCGGTTCACCACCGCATAGGCGCCGCCCGCGATGAGGATGCCGATGAGGCCCACCATGAGCACCGTGCGCTGCCAGCGGGGCTTTCCGGCCGTATCCTTCTCGGCAGGAAGGCGCGGGCGCTCATTGCGGTCGGGCCGCTCCTGGCGCTCGGCCACGCGGGCGCGGCCGAGGGTGGGGCGGGTAACGGTGGATTCGTCCAGCGGGATGTCCGCGTCCGCATCCGAATCGGGCTTCGTCTCGACCGGGGCCGGGGCGGGCTCCTTGGGAGC
>JACESF010000071.1 GCA_013911975.1 Hyphomicrobiales bacterium
GCCCCGCCATTGCCCCGGCCTCCGCCCGCCGCTAACACGGAGCGAGCCGCCGCCCGGAGGATCGCCCATGGACGCCGCCCGCCTCGTCGCCATCCATCGCTACCCGGTGAAGGGCTTCTCGCCCGAGCCCATGGATTCCGTCACCCTGGAGGCGGGCCGCTTCTTTCCCGGCGACCGGCTCTATGCGGTGGAGAACGGGCCGAGCGGCTTCGATCCGGCGGCGCCCGCTTATATCGAGAAGACCGAGTTCCTGGTCCTCATGCGCAATGCCCGCCTCGCGGCCCTGAAGACCCGCTTCGACCCCGCCACCGCCCTCTTCACCCTCGCCAAGGACGGCGCGGAGGTGGCGCGCGGCGACCTGTCCACGCCCGAGGGGCGGGCCGCCATCGAAGCCTTCCTCACCACTTATATGGAGAAGGAGCTGCGCGGGCCGCTGAAGGTGCTGGAGGCGCCCGGGGGCCACCGCTTCACCGACAGCCTGCGCTCGGGCTTCGTCTCGCTGCTGAACCTCGCCAGCGTGCGCGACCTCGCCGCGCACATGGAAGCGCCGGTGGACCCGCTGCGCTTCCGCATGAATTTGCACCTGGACGGCTGGGCGCCGGGCGCCGAGCTGGACATGGCGGGGCGCGAGATCAGCGTGGGCCCGGTGCGCCTGAAGGTGCTCAAGCGCACCGAGCGGTGCGCGGCCACCAATGTGGATCCCGCCACCGGCGTGCGTGACCTCAACGTGGTGAAGGGCCTCTACAAGAGCTATGGCCACACCGATTGCGGCATCTATGCCAAGGTGGTGGAGGGCGGCCGCATCGCGCCGGGCGACGCCGTGCACGTGGCGGCGTAGCGGCCCGTCCGGCGCAGCCCATGTGCGCAGCGCCGCCCAGGAATTGCGCCGCCGACCTTCCCTATCCGCCCCGGCTCATCTAAGACGCGGCCAAACCGACGGAAGAAGAAGATCCCATGGCCAGCGACACGAAACCCAAGGCACGTCTCCCGCGCGGTCTCGCGGACCGGCACGGCGGCGAGCTTTCGGCCACCCGCGCCATGCTGGAGAAGATCCGCGGCGTCTATGAATTGTACGGCTTCGAGGCGCTGGAGACCCCGGCCATCGAATATACCGACGCGCTGGGCAAGTTCCTGCCCGACCAGGACCGGCCGAACGAGGGCGTCTTCTCCTTCCAGGACGACGACGAGCAGTGGCTCTCGCTGCGCTATGACCTCACCGCGCCCCTCGCCCGCTACGTGGCCGAGCATTTCGACGCGCTGCCCAAGCCCTACCGCTCCTATCGCTCGGGGTATGTGTTCCGCAACGAGAAGCCGGGACCGGGCCGCTTCCGCCAGTTCATGCAGTTCGACGCCGACACTGTTGGTGCGCCGTCCGTCTCGGCCGATGCCGAGATCTGCATGATGGCCGCCGACACGCTGGAGGCGGTGGGCATCGCGCGCGGCGACTATGTGATCAAGGTGAACAACCGCAAGGTGCTCGACGGGGTTCTGGAGGCCATCGGCCTCGGCGGCGCGGACAATGCCGGGCGGCGCCTCACCGTGCTGCGCGCCATCGACAAGCTGGACAAGATCGGCCCCGCAGGCGTGCGCGACCTGCTCGGCCCCGGCCGCTGGGAAAATCCGGAGGCCAAGAGCGGCGACTTTACCAAGGGCGCCGGCCTGGATGATGCCGCCATCGACCGGGTGCTCGCCTTCGTCAATGCCGGCACCGGCACGCAGGGCCTCGCCAAGCTGGTGGACGTGGTGGGATCGAGCGAGACCGGCCTTGCCGGCATCGCGGAGCTGCGCGAGATCGCGGGACTGCTGGCCGCCGCCGGCTATGACGACGGCCGCGTCCTCATCGACCCCTCCGTGGTGCGCGGCCTCGAATATTATACCGGCCCCGTCTACGAGGCCGAGCTGACCTTCCAGGTGAAGGACGAGAAGGGCCGTCCCGTGCGCTTCGGCTCGGTGGCGGGCGGCGGGCGCTATGACGGGCTGGTGGCGCGCTTCCGGGGCGAGGCGGTTCCGGCCACCGGCTTCTCCATCGGCGTCTCGCGCCTGCTCCATGCCCTTGCCCATCTGGGCAAGCTGGACGCGGACGCGGAGATCGGCCCCGTGGTGGTGCTGGTGATGGACAAGGAGCCGGAGCGCATCGCCGACTATATGAAGATGGTGTCGGCGCTGCGCGCCAACGGCATCCGCGCGGAAATGTATCTGGGCGGCTCGGGCATGAAGGCCCAGATGAAATATGCCGACAAGCGCAACGCCCCGGCCGTGGTCATCCAGGGCTCCAACGAAAAGGCCGAGGGCATGGTCCAGGTGAAGGACCTGGTGGAGGGCGCGCGCATCGCGGCGGGTATCGCCGACAATGCGGAATACCGCGCCGCCCGCCCCGCCCAGCTTGCCGTGAAGGAAGCGGACCTCGTGGACACGATCCGCGAGATCCTGGAGCGCCGCGCGGCCCCGACGCTGGGCCTCGCGGACTGAAGCCACGGCGGCGCGCCTATTCCGCGGGCTGCGCCGTCCGCACCTTCATGCCCTGGCCGAGGGCCACCACCACCATGACGGCGGCCATGAAGGCATAGGTCTCCGCGTCGGGCGCCTCGCCGTTGATGGGCCAGGAGAGCACGACGATCAGGAAGGTCTGGAGCAGCTGAAGCTGCCCCACACGGGCGATGCCGCCCATGGCGAGACCCTGGTTCCAGAAAAAGAAGGCGACGAGCTGGCTGATGGCCGCCACATAGGCGAGCGCCACCCATGCCCCCACGGGAGCGTTGGACAGGTCCGGCGGGGCGAGCAGAACGGCGGCGGGGATCGCCACCGGCAGGCTCAGCACCAGCGTCCAGCAGATCACTTCCCATCCCGCCACCCGGCGCGACAGGCGCCCGCTCACCGCATAGCCCACGGAGCAGGTGATGGCGGCGAGGCCCAGCAGCAGGTCGCCCGAGCCGAACTCCCCGGCCCCGCCATTGCGCAGGGCGAAGGCCACCACGAGCACGCAGCCCAGCACCGAGAGCGCCACGAAGCCGAGGCTCGGCCGCTCCCCCGCCAGCAAGGTGGCGGCGAGCGTCGTGGTCAAGGGCATGATGCCCAGCACCACGCCCGCATGGGAGGACGGGACGGTGACGCTGCCATAGGCCATGAGCAGCGGGAAACCCACCACGAGGCACAGGGCGATGATAAGGAAGTCGCCCATGGGCAGGCCCCGCTTCCAGGGCGGCAGCGACCCGCGCGCCACCAGAGCCCCGGCGGCCAGCAGCCCCGCCAGCGTGGCGCGGGCGAAGGTGAAGAAGGTGGGGTCCACGAACCGCACCGCATAGCGGGTCGCGGGCACGGTGGCGCCGAACAGGGTGACGCCCAGGAGCCCCAGGCCGATGCCCACAAGGGTGCGCCGGTTCATGGCGTGCCCGCGCGGCGGTTCAGGTGTCGGGTCATGGCGGGAAAGTCTTCAAATATCCGGACGGATGTACCGTTCGGGCAAGAACGAAAGAGGAGACGGGAGCGAATCGCAGCGATCGCAAGCGCAGCCTTGCCTGATCTAGCCCGCACGGGGGCGCGCGGGAAATAAAAGAATGTAATGGACGCCATCAGCGCGCGTGACTGATCTTGATCTCTGCCGTGCCTTCCGGTTCCAGGCGCGGAAAAATTTATCGTGGACGTTTGCGCTGCAACAGATACACTCGCCCGCCTATCAAGGCATGCAACCTCCGGGGGGCCGCACCACGGTTCGGAGGGCGGTGCCGGAGGGGATTATCGATGACGCAGCCGCACCGGCCCGGATACGAGGTCGATCCGAAGTTCCTGGAACTCCTCGTCTGCCCTATCACAAAGGGACCGCTGGTCTATGACAGCTCCCGGCAGGAGCTGGTCTCGCGCGCCGCACGGCTCGCCTTCCCCATCCGGGACGGCATCCCGATCATGCTGGCGGACGAGGCGCGCCGCCTCGAAGACGCCGAGCTGAACAGCTGAACCTGTCGCCGTGACGACGCGCCGCGCCTTCCTGGCGGCGGGCACCTGTGCCCTGCTGCTCACTGCATCCAAGCGCCTCGGCGCCGCCCCGCTCTACGCGGTGGAGGAGGCGCCCTGGAGCGCGGGCGGCCTGTCCGGCTCCCTCACCCAGGCGCGCAACGGCCCGCGCAACGGCCCGGCCGTGCTGCTGATCGCCGGCTCCGGCCCCACGGACCGGAACGGCAACGGTCCGGCCATCGCCACCGACATGTACCGCCAGATCGCCTTCGGCCTCGCGGGCGCGGGCTACCGGGTGCTGCGCTACGACAAGCGCGGCGTCGGCGGCTCGTCCGGCCTCGTGCGGCGCGAGGAGGATCTGCGCTTCGACCAATATGTGGACGACGCCGCCCTGGCGCTGGCCAGCCTGCGGGCGCGGCCCGACACCAGCGCCGTCTTCCTCGCCGGGCACAGCGAGGGCTCCACCGTCGCCATCCGCGCCGCCACCCGTGGGCCGGTGGACGGGCTCATGCTCCTGGCCGGTCCCGGCCGGCGGCTGGACACCATCCTGTCCGAGCAGTTCGAGGCCATGAACCTGCCGGAGCCGGTGCTGCGGCGGGCGCTGGCCATCCTCTCCGTGATCGCGCGGGGCGGGCGGGTGCCCGAGGTGCCCAAGGCGCTGCACATGGCGTTCCGTCCCTCGGTGCAGCCCTTCCTCGCCTCCGAATGCGCGGTGGACCCGGCCGGGGAACTGGCGCGGCTCACCACCCCGACCTTGCTGGTGCAGGGGACGCGCGACCTCCAGGTGGGCGCCACCGACCTCGACGCCCTGCGCAGCGGGCGGCCGGACGCGGAAGTGGTCCAGCTCTCCGGCGCCAACCATGTGTTCAAGTTCGCGCCCGCCGAGCGCGCGGGCAATTTCGCGCTCTACAAGGACCCTGGCGCGCCGCTCCATCCCGGCGTCCTGCCCGCCTTGGTGCGTTTCATCGAAGCGCAGGGCTGACGCCTCGCGGCCGCCGCAGGCTTGGCCTATAGAGGGCGGCACGGCCAGAGCGCGGTCCGGTCGAACGGCGTCGCGCTTCGCCCCGAACCGCTTGAGAGGAACGCGGCATGACCACCCCCATCGAAGAGCATTCCGCCCATCCCGGCGGGAAGGTGACCCTCGTCCTCGACCATTCGGTGGCGGTGCTGCTGCTGGACCTGATCGGGCGCATGGACGACCCGAACGTGGAGCCGATCACCGAACCCGTCGAACATCCCGCCGAGCGCGGCGCGCTCTGGACCCTCCAGGCGGAACTGGAAGCGGCCGTGGGCGAGGACCTGGCGGCCGATTATGACGGCGCGCTTGAGACCGCCCGCGCCCGCCTGCTCGCCCAGCTCGAAGGCAAATAGCCTTAAAACGCGAACGGCGCCGGGAAGCCCGGCGCCGTCCAACCTCGCGTCTCCACCCGGAGCGACCGCCATGGCCGGGCTCGTCCCGGCCATCCACGGGGGGGGTCCACCGGACGGGGGCGAATGGAGAGGCGTGGATGCCCGGGACAAGCCCGGGCATGACAGATGCAAGAGGGCCGGGATGGCTCGCTCACCAGGAGGAGAGCACCGCGCCCTTGAAGGTCTGGTCGATGAAGGTCTTCACCTCGGGGGAGTGATAGCTCTCCACCAGGGTCGCCACCCAGGGCTTGTCCTTGTCCTGCGTGCGCACGGCGATGACGTTCACATACGGCCCCTTGGGATCCTCGCGCAGGATCGGGTCCTTCACCGGGTCGAGGCCCGCTTCCTTGGCATAATTGGTGTTGATGCCGGCGGCGTCCACGTCGGGCAGCGAGCGGGGAAGCTGGGCGGCGTCGATCTCGACGATCTTCAGCTTCTTCGGGTTCTCGGTGATGTCCGCCACCGACGGCTTGAAGCCGACGCCGTCGCGCAGCTTGATGTAGCCCTTATCCTTCAGCAGCAGCAGCACGCGCCCGCCATTGGTGGGGTCATTGGGAATGGCCACCGTGGCGCCCACGGGCAGGTCGTCCAGGCTCTTGTACTTCTTGGAATAGATGCCGATGGGGAAGTTCACCGTGGTGCCCACGGAGACGATCTTATAGCCCCGGTCCTTCACCTGATTGTCCAGATAGGGCTGGTGCTGGAAGGAATTGGCCTGGATCTCGCCCGCCTCCAGCGCCGTGTTGGGCACCACATAGTCGGAGAATTCGACGATCTGGATGTCCAGGCCCTTCTTGGCGGCGATGGGCTTCACCGCTTCCAGGATCTGGGCATGGGGACCGGGGGTGACGCCGATCTTGATGGTCTGCGCCGAGGCGCCGGTGGCGAGAAGGGCGATGGCCGCTCCCGCGATGAGGGACTTGAGGGTCATGGGATAGGCTCCTGAAGGTCTAAGCCCTGACGTGATGCGCCGAGGGCGGGTTTTCAAAGCCCTCTCCCGCTTGCGGGGGAGGGCTGGGAGGGGGAAAGGGGTGAGGGAGAGTGAACGCCTCCCTCCGCCGTCAGCCGCGCCGGTTGCGCTTGTCGAGGCGCCGGGCGAGGAGATCGCCCGCGCTCTGCACCGCCTGCACCAGCAGGATCAGCACGATGACCACGGCGGCCATCACCTCGGGCATGAAGCGCTGGTAGCCGAAGCGGATGCCTAGGTCACCGAGGCCGCCGCCGCCCACCGCGCCCACCATGGCCGAGTAGCCGATGAGGCTGACCACCGCGAGGGTGAGGGCCAGCGTGATGGCCGGCAGCGCTTCCGGCAGCAGCACCTTCCAGACGATCTGAAGCGGGCTCGCTCCCATGGCGCGGGCGGCTTCCACCAGGCCCTGGTCCACCTCGCGGATGGCCGCCTCGATGAGGCGGGCGATGAAGGGCGCCGCCGCCACCGTGAGCGGCACGATGGCCGCGCTGGTGCCGATGGACGTGCCCGCGATGAGCCGGGTGAAGGGGATGATGGCCACCACCAGGATGATGAAGGGCGTGGAGCGTGCCGCATTCACCACGAGCCCGAGCGCATTGTTGAGCCAGGGCGCGGCGAACAGCTCGCCGGAGCGGCTGGTGGCCAGGAACACGCCCAGCGGCAGGCCGATGGCCGTGCCGATGAGGCCCGCTACCGCCACCATGTAGAGCGTCGCCCGGGTTGCCTCGACGAGCAGGTCCACCATGGCGGGCGTGAGGAAATCAAACATAGCCCAGCACCTCCGCCGACAGGTTGAGTTCCTCCACCGAGCGGAGCACGGCGGCCACCGTGGCGGGCGCGTTCGGTATTCCGACCACGATCACGCCGAACGGCCGCCCGGCGATCTCGTCCACCTGGGCCTGGATGATGTTCACGTCCACGCCCAGCAGCCGCGAGACGCGGGAGAGCACAGGGTCGGTGGCGTGCGCGCCGGTGAAGACGATGCGCACCAGCGCCTCGCCGCCGGGCGTGGGTGCCTCCTTCAGCCGCGCCGCCACGTAGGGCGGAAGGGCCGAACCCGCCACCGCAGCGATGAAGGAGCGGGTGGTGGGATGCTGCGGCCGGGCGAACAGATCGTAGGTCGGCCCCTCCTCCACGATGCGCCCGCCGTCCAGCACCGCAACCCGGTCCGCCACCGCCTTGATGACCGACATTTCATGGGTGATGAGCAGGACGGTGAGGTTCAGTTCCGCGTTCACCTTGCGCAGCAAGGCGAGGATCTGGTTCGTGGTCTCCGGGTCGAGGGCGGACGTCGCCTCGTCCGAGAGCAGGACGCGGGGGCGGGTGGCGAGCGCCCGGGCGATGCCCACGCGCTGCTTCTGCCCGCCGGACAGTTCCGCCGGATAGCGGTCGCGCTTGTCGGTGAGGCCCACAAGGTCCAGCAGCGGCTCGACCCGCGCCTTGATCTGGCTGGACGAGACCCCGGCGATCTCCAGCGGCAGGGCCACATTCTCGAACGCGGTGCGGCGGGCCAGCAGGTTGAAATGCTGGAAGATCATGCCGATGGACCGCCGCGCGGCGCGCAGGCCCGCCTCGTTGAGGGCGGTGATGTCGGTGCCGTCCACCACGATGCGGCCGGAGGTCGCCCGCTCCAGGCCGTTCACCAGTCGGATGAGGGTGGACTTGCCCGCCCCCGAGCGGCCGATGACGCCCAGGATGGCGCCCTCGGGCACAGCGAGGTCCACGTCGGTCAGCGCCGCCACTTCGGGCGTGCCGCGCCGCGCGGGATAGGATTTGCCCACATGCTCGAAACGGATGGTGGATGGCGTCACGTCAGGTCCCCTGGCCGCCTCGGGCGGGGGAGACAGGATAGAGAAGGGAGCGTTCACGGTCATCTCCGTCACGCCGGCCCGGCGCTGCCCTGGATTGCGGGGCAGCGGACATCAAGGCCGGTGTCAGGAAGGAAGGCGGGCAAGCGGCAGGCGCGGCGTCAGGGCCGCAGTCACATTCGCCGACACAAGCAGCACGTCATGGCCGCACCCGTTCGCCAGAGAGATCCTGGAACCGATGTATCGTTCGTTTTATCGAACGTGTCAAGCAGCCATGCTGCAGTGCGGCAGCATGGCTGTCTTGCGCAAGCCGGGGCCTCACTCGGCGGGGTGGGAGGCCCGCGGCCCGGCGGCCGCATCATCTTCCGGCTCGTCGCGGGCGCCCACGAAGCGGCCGAAGATGCGGCTCAGCCAGTGGTCGAGGTCGTCCATGACGGTGAACACCGCCGGGACGAACACCAGCGACAGGACCGTGGAGGCCAGGAGGCCGCCGATCACCGCGATGGCCATGGGCGCGCGGAACGCGCCGCCCTCCCCGAGCCCCAGCGCCGAGGGCACCATGCCCGCCGCCATGGCGATGGTGGTCATGACGATGGGCTGGGCGCGCTTGCGGCCCGCCTCGATGAGCGCGGTGAAGCGGTCGTGCCCCTCGGCCATGGCGACGATGGCGAAATCCACCAGCAGGATGGCGTTCTTCGTCACGATGCCCATGAGCATGAGGAAGCCGATCACCACCGGCAGGGACACGGAATTGCCGGTGAGCAGCAGGGCGACGAAGGCCCCGCCCACGGAGAGCGGCAGCGACACCAGGATGGTGACGGGCTGGAGCACGTCGTGGAACAGCAGGACCAGCACCGCCAGCACCAGCATGATGCCCGCCGCGATGGCCATGGCGAAGCCGGAGAACACCTCCGCCATGATCTCCGCGTCGCCGGATTCCTTCAGCGTCACGCCGGGCGGCAGGGCGCGGGCGGCGGGCAGCGCCTTCACCGCCTCGAGCGCGGTGCCGAGCGGCGTGTCGCCCACCAGGTCCGCCTCCACTGCGATGCGCCGCGCGCGGTCGTAGCGGTCGATGGCGGTCGGGCCCTTGCCGAAGGAGATGGTGGCGACGGAGGAGAGCGGCACCGAGACGCCCGGCGTCGAGGTGGGCACGCGGATGGCGTCAAAGGTGGCGAGCTGGGCGCGGGCCTTCTCGTCCATCTTCACCCGGATGTCGATCTGCCGGTCCTTGGCCGAGAACTTGGCGAGGTTGGCATTGATGTCGCCGATGGTGGCGATGCGCACCGTCTCGGCGATGGTGTCCACCGAGACGCCCAGCTCCGCCGCCTGGTCGAGCTTGGGCACGATGCGGATCTCGGGCCGGTCGAGGGAGGCGGACGACACCACGTTGCTGAGCACGCCCACCTGGTCGCGGGTCTCCGTCTCCAGCTTCAGCGCCGCCTTCTCCACCGCCTCCCCGTCATTGCCGGAAAGGATCACGGTGAAGCCGCGCTGGGTGTTCTGGCCGTTGGCGCTCCAGGAGAAGCGCATGTCCGGCAACTGGCGCAGGTCCACGTCGAGCCGGTCCTCGAAGTCGGACTGGGTGACGGTGCGCTCAGCGCGCGGCTTGAGGTTGATGATGATGGTCGCCTTGCGCACCTCGCCCGCCGAGAGCGACATGCCCCCCTCGCCGCCCTCGCCGGCGGTGGAATAGACGCTCGCCACCTCCGGCTGAGCCAGCATCATGGAGGTGATGCGGTCGGACACCTTCTGGGTCTCGGCGAGGGTCGTGCCGGGCGGCAGCTCCACCGAGAGCATGGTGCGCGAGATGTCATTCTCCGGCAGGAAGCCGGAGGGCAGCAGCGTGGACAGGAAGATGGTGCCCGCGAACACGCCGAGGCCCATGAGGATGGTCAGGAAGCGGTGGCGGATGGACCAGGCCAGCAGGCGCACATAGGAGCGCATGACCGGCCCGTCGCTCTCCTCGCGATGGCCCGTGTCGCGCAGGAAATAGGCCGCGAACAGCGGCGTGATGAGCCGCGCGACCGCCAGGGAGAACAGCACCGCGATGGCCACCGTGATGCCGAACTGCTTGAAATACTGGCCCGCGATGCCGCCCATGAAGGAGACCGGCACGAACACGGCGGCGATGGTGAGCGTGGTGGCCACCACCGCGAGCCCGATCTCGTCCGCCGCCTCGATGGCCGCGCGATAGGGGGATTTCCCCTGCCGCATGTGGCGCACGATGTTCTCGATCTCCACGATGGCATCGTCCACCAGGATGCCCGTCACCAGCGTGATGGCGAGCAGGCTCACCGCGTTCAGCGAGAAGCCGAGCGCGTCCATGATCCAGAAGGTGGGGAGGATGGACAGCGGGATGGCGAGGGTGGTGATCAGCGTCGCGCGCCAGTCGCGCAGGAACAGGAACACCACGATCACCGCCAGGATCGCGCCCTCGATGAGGGTGTGCATGGCGGATTCATAGTCCGACTTGGTGTAGCGAACCGTGGTGTCGATCATGGAGATGGAGATGTCCGGATTGGCCGCCTCCAGCTTCTTCACCTCCTCCGCCACGCGGTCATAGACCACCACGTCGGAGAAGCCCTTGGCGCGGTAGACGCCGAACGCCACCACCGAGCGCCCGTCGAGCCGGGCGAAGCTGCGCGCCTCCTCGGCGCCGTCATAGACCGTGCCGAGATCCTTCAGGCGCACATGCCGCCCGTTGGAAAGCACGATGCGGGTATCGGCCAGATCGTCCACCGTGGCGGCGCCCGCGAGCGTGCGGATGGACTGCTCCTGCGTGCCCACCTCGCCGCGCCCGCCGGACACGTCGAGATTGGTGGCCCGGAGCTGGCGGCTGACTTCCGCCGCCGTGATGCCCAACGCCATCAGCCGGTCGGGATCGAGCGACACGCGGATCTCGCGCGCGAGGCCACCCTGGCGCTTCACCTGCGCCACGCCCCGCACGCCCTGGAGCGCGCGCGCCACCGTGTCGTCCACGAACCAGGACAATTCCTCGGTGGAGAGGCTCGCCGAGGACAAAGCATAGGTGACGATGGCCGCGCCTTCGATGTCCACGCGCTGGATCTGCGGCTCGTCGATGGACTGGGGCAGGTCGGTGCGGATCTTCGTCACCGCGTCGCGCACGTCGTTCACCGCGCGGTCCACCTGGGTTTCCAGGTGGAATTCCACCGTGGTGACGGAGGCGCCCTCGGAGACCGACGAGGTGATGTGCTTCACCCCGGCGACGCCGGCCACCGCGTTCTCCACCTTCTTCGTCACCTGCGTCTCCAGCTCGCTGGGCGCGGCGCCCGGCTGGGTGACGGAGACCATGACGATGGGCACGTCGATGTTCGGCATCTGCGTCACCGGCATGGCGCGGAAATGCACGATGCCGAGCGCGGTCAGCACCACGAACAGGACCAGGGAGGGGATGGGCTTGCGGATCGCCCAGGCGGAGATGTTGAGGGCCATCAGCGGGTCCCCGCCGGCTCGCGGCTGGCGCTGACGCCCGTGGTCATGACGGTGCGCACCCGGTCGCCGTCGCGCAGGAAGCCGCCCGCGCGCACCACCACCACGTCCTGCGGCTTGAGGCCGCCGGTGATCTCCACCACGCCCTGGCCCTTCAGCCCGGCGCCGACCCGGCGCTCGCGCACCGCGCCGTCCTCCACCACCATCACATAGGCGCCCTCGCCGTCGAACATGACCGCGGAGAGCGGAACGGTGAGCGCATCGCGCCGCCCCAGCTCCACGAGGCCGCGCCCATAGGTGCCGGGCCGCAGGTCGGGATCGTCGGCGAGCGCCACCTTCACCTCGCCGAGGCGCGTGGCCTTGTCCACCTGGGCCGCGATGAGCCGCACCGTGCCGTCCACGGGGTGCGTGAAGCCGGCGGGCGTGACCTTCACGGTCTGGCCCACCTTCAGGCGCGCCATGCTGGCCTCGGGCACCTCGGCGTCCAAATCCACGGCCCCGTCGCGGGCGATGGTGAAGAGCGGGTCGGTGCGGGTGGAGAGCACGATGGCGCCGATGCGGGCATTGCGCGCCAGCACCACCCCCGCCTCGGGCGCGCGGATCTCGGTGCGGGCGAGCCGCAGGTCGATCTCGGCGCGCTGGGCCGCCACCAGGGCCGCGTCCGCCTCGGCGGCGGTCAGCGCCTCGCGGGCGGCCGCCACCTGGGCGGTGGCCACCTTCACGGCGCGCTCGCGCTCGTCGAGCTGCTCCTGGGAGGAGACGCCGCTCTTGCGGAGCTGCCGGGTGCGGTCCACGGCGGTGAGGGCCTCGGCCTCCTGGGCCAGCGTCTGGTCGAGCTGGGCCTTCTGCTGGGCGATGGCCGCCTTGGCCTTGGCGCCGTTGGCCGTGTTCTGGGCGAGCTGCACGTCCAGCATGTCGCGCGACAGGCGCGCCAGCACCTGGCCCTTCGCCACCTTGTCGCCCACCTCGGCCAGAAGCTCCACCAGCCGGTAGCCCTCGATTTCCGGCCCCACCTGGATTTCCTCGCGCGGCAGCAGCGAGCCGGTCACCAGCAGGGTGTCCGACAATTCCCGGCGCTGGGGATGGGTGACGCTCACCGCCAGCCCCTTCTGCTCGGCGGGAGCGGGATCGGCGGCGAAGGCCGGGGCCGGGACGGCGGCGAGGGCAAGAAGCACGAGGGCCGCGAAGCGGGCGAAACGGTCCATGGGGGCCGGGTTCCAGTTAGCTGCAGGCATTGCCGTAAAAGCGGGTTGCGACGGTTTTCAGGCGGTAATTGCGAGTTTTATGTCCCAACCTCTCGCGCCGGCGGGGCGATCATGCGCCGGATGAGGTCGGAGAGCGCGTCGGCCCGGCCGGCGAGATGCCATTCCGGGTGCAGCAGATTGTGGAGGATGAGACCGTCCCCGATCATGCTGAACAGCATGGTCAGTGTTTCCAGATCGATCTCGGGCGCGATCTCGCCGCGGGCCCGCGCCGCCTCCAGCGAGGCGGCAAGACGCCCGCGCGTCTCCTCCTCCACCGGCTCCAGGGCGTCGCGCAGCTTCTCGTTGCGGATGGCTTCCGCCATGACTTCCGGCCCCAGCGCCTTGCAGGGCAGGAGCGGCTCGGGCGCGAGCATGATGTCGAGGCAGTCCCGCAGGCCGTCCACGAGGCTCGGGGCGCCGTCGAGGGCATCGAGGATGCGGGCGCGGTCGGCCCGCTCCCCCTCCACGATGGCGCCGATGAGGGATTCCTTGGAGGGGAAATAGCGGTAGAGGGCGCCCGGGCTCATGCCCGCCTCGGCGCAGATCTGCTGCATGGACGTGCCGTGGAAGCCGTCGCGGCTGAAGCACACGGCCGCCGCCGCGATGATCCGCCGCCGCTGCTCGGCGCGATGCTCCTGCTGCCCCGTCTGGGGGCCTTCCATGCCCATGGCGGCACCACATGCGAATGAACGTTCGCTCTCATATCCCGGCACCTGGGCCGGATCAAGGCGGTTCGCAGCGCGACGGGATAGGCAAGCGCGACCGGCTGCTCTATGCAGCGGGCACGGCCCTGCCGGAGCCTGCCATGTCTCGTCCCGCCACCATCCGCCTCGCCTTCGCCGCCGCCCTCGCTGTGCTCGCGCCCGGCCTCGCCAGCGCGCAACAGCCGGCGCCCTCCCCCAGCTGGCAGGCCAGCCCCTGGGCAGACAGCGTCATGGTGCAGAGCGAACTGCGCTTCGAGCTGGAGAGCGGCGACGGCAAGGGCGTGAGCGCCCAGCAATGGAAGAGCTTCGCCACCGAGACGGTGCGCCCGCGCTTCCCGGACGGCGTGACGGTGCTGGAGGGCACGACCCTGACGGCGACCGGAACCGCCGATATCCGCGTGCTGCTCATCCTCCATCCCAATACGCCGGACGCGCTCACCAAGGTGAGCGAGATCGCCGCCGACTATGCCCGCCGCTTCGGCGGGGCGAAGGTGGCGCGGCTCGACTATCCCGTGCGCGTCACCCCCTGAGGCCGAGCGTCACGCGCGCACCAGCATCTCGGCTTCCTCGCCGAGCTTGAGCGTGGCAGCGGAGGGGCGCCATTCGCCCGTGGCCTCGTTGCGCCCCTGGAGCATGAAGCGGGGCGCGGGCGATCCCATCTGCGCCGCCGCCTTCCGGCTCAGCTCGCCGATGCCCCCGCCCTTCACCCGGTTGACGATGACGCCCAGTTCCGTGTCCGGGAATTCGGACAGCATGTTGAAGTCGCCGTCGCTGTCGCCGAACACCGCCAGCGGCCCGAAGCCCCGCGCATCCACGAAGGTGCGGCGGATGGCGTCCACCTTGCCGGGGCCCCAGGTGATGGGCCAGTTCTGGGCGGGGCGCCAGTCCATCCGGCCGTCGCGGCGCTGCATGCGGATGCCGTACACATTCGCCTCGGGCAAATTGTAGCCGTAGCGCGGATCGCAGGCGAAGACCTTCACCACCTCCTCGCAGGAGGCACTGACCACGAACACGTCGATGCCCGCCGCCATCAGCGCGTGCTGGATGCAGGCGATCTCGGGCGTGAGGCGCAGGCCGTCCAGGTGCGTCTGGCTCACCACGCCCGCCTTGCCCGGCCGCGCGCGGGGCGAGGTGAAGGTCAGTTCCGCCATGGCGCGGCCCAGCGTCTCGTCATTGTTCAGCCGCGCCAGGGCCTGGAGCTCCTCGACGGTGCCGCCCGCCAGCAGCCCCACCATCCAGGCATCGCCCACCCGGTCGCCGAACGTGTCGGTGAGGGCGTTGTAGAGGAAGAACAGCTTGGCGCGCAGGCTCTGGAGCCGCTCGTCCTTGGCGAGGTCGGCCCTCTTCTCCGGCGGGGCGGGGAGGCCATAGGCGGCGGCGAGCGCCGCGTAGTCCGCCTCGATGTCGGCCGCCAGATCCGCAAAGCTCACGGGCGCGCCCGCCGCATTCCTGTAGGCCGCCGCGAACGGCCCCTCCGGCGCGCCGGACCGCAGCGCCTGCGCCAGTTCCACCGGGGGCAGGCGGAAGGCGAAGCGGTCTATCAGGGTGAGGAACAGCGTCTCCTCGCAATCATTCATGATGGAGGTGTTGTCCCAGTCGAACACCGCATAGGGGCGGCGCGCGGGATCGAAATCCGCATTGCCCCGGCCATGGGCGCGCATCAGCGTGAGGAGCCGGGTGCGCAGGGCCGGGTTGATCTTCAGCGGCGGCAGCGTGGGGGACAGGAGGCTGTCCAGCGGCTCGACCGGCTCGGCCCGGGCCTGACGCAGGAGCGCGGGGAGCGCCAGCGGCGCAGCGATGGGTGCCGCGAGGGCGGCAGTGATGAGGTCGCGGCGGCGCATGGCGGCTCCGATGGCATCTTGTTACCGGAACCCATGGATGAAGCGGGGCGGTGACGCCCCGATGACGGGCGCGGCGGAAATGCCCCGGCGCGGAAATCCCCTTGAGGAAGGGGCCCGCCGCCCCCACCTTGGGGCACGGTTCATCACGAAGGCGCCTTCATGTTCTCCGATGCCCTCACTGCCCTCGGCCAGGTCTTCTCGCCCCTGCTGCGGGGCCTGCTCTGGAAGTCCGTGGGGCTCGCTTTGGCGCTGCTGGTGGTGCTCGGCATCGCCCTGAACCTGGTTCTCGGCTGGCTGGTGGACCTGCCCACCCATCCCTGGCTGGAGACCACCATCGCCGTCATGGCCGGGCTCGGCATCGTCTTCGGCATGCTCTATCTGGTGCCCGCCGTGTCCTCGCTGGTGGCGGGCCTGTTCCTGGACGACGTGGCGGAAACGGTGGAGGGCGCCAGCTACCCCGCCGATGCGCCGGGCATCGCCCAGCCGGTGGGCCGCGCGCTCGCCTATTCGCTGCGCTTCTTCCTGCTGGTCCTGGCGGTGAACCTCCTGGCGCTCATCCTGCTGCTGGTGCCGGGCGTGAACCTCGTCATCTTCTTCCTGGTGAACGCCTATCTGCTCTCGCGGGAATATTTCGAGCTGGCCGCCATGCGCTTCGCCTCCCCGGCCGAGGCGCGGGCGCTGCGCCAGCGCAACGCGGTCACGGTGTTCCTGGCGGGCTTCCTCATCGCCCCGGTCCTCATGGTGCCGGTGCTGAACCTCATCACGCCGGTCTACGGCACGGCCTTCATGGTGCATCTCCACAAGCGCATCGCCGCCCGCGAAGGGCGCGCGCGGCTGGCCCGCGCCTGACGGGTCAGAGCGTCGTCTTTCCGGTCCAGCGGCACAGGTCGTTGATGATGCAGGCGGGACAGTCCGGCAGGCGGGCCTTGCACACATAGCGCCCGTGCAGGATCAGCCAGTGGTGGGCGTGCAGCTTGAAGCGGTCCGGGATGCGCGCCTCAAGGCCCAGCTCCACATCCAGGGGCGTCGCGCCCGGCGCGAGGCCGGTGCGGTTCGCCACCCGGAACAGATGGGTGTCCACGGCGATGGTGGGCACGCCGAAGGCGATGTTCAGCACCACGTTGGCGGTCTTGCGGCCCACCCCCGGCAGCGCCTCCAGCGCCGCCCGGTCGGCAGGCACCTGCCCGCCATGCCGCTCCAGCAGCAGGCGGGAGAGCTCCACCACGTTCTTCGCCTTGCCCTTGTAGAGGCCGAGGGTGCGGATGTATTGCGCCACGCCCTCTTCCCCCAGCGCCACCATGGCGGCCGGGGTGGCGGCGGCGGCGAACAGGCCGCGCGTCGCCTTGTTCACGCCCACGTCGGTCGCCTGGGCGGAGAGGACCACGGCCACCAGCAGCGTATAGGCGTCCGAATGGTCCAGCTCGCCCTGGGGCTCGGGATCGCGCCGCTCGAAGCGGGTGAAGGCTTCCGCGATCTCCGCGTCGCTCCACGCCTCCGCGGTGCGCCCGTGCAGGGCGGCGGCGGCATTGGCCACCGCCCGGCGGCGCACCGGGCCCGGGGCGTCCGATGCCTCGGCTTTCAAGCGTGCCGCGGCGGGCGCGGCCTTGCCCCGCCCCTTGGCAGGCGCTTTCGCCGCCGCCTTGGCGGCACGCGGGGCGGAGGTGCCGCGCGGGTGTGAATCGGTGGTCTTGCGGGCCATTTTCTTCCTATAGTGGGCGCCATGACGAAGGCCAATGACACAAAGGCCGACCTGGAGGCGGGCCTGCCCTTCCCGGACGACGGGGAGCCGACGGTGTTCGCCGCCACCATGGCGCCGCACCGTTCGCTGTCGCCGCGCGGCTTCCTCATCGTCATGCTGGCCATCGGCGGGGTCAGCTTCCTCAGCGGCTTTTATTTCCTGTCCCTGGGCGCCTGGCCCATCTTCGGCTTTTTCGGGCTGGACGTGGCGCTGCTCTATTTCGCCTTCCGCGCCAGCTTCCGCTCGGCGGCGGCGCGGGAATTCATCCGCATCACGCCGAGCCTCGTCCAGGTGCGGCAGGTGTCGGCGCGCGGCGAGGCGCGCGAGGCGCGCATGAACCCCTTCTTCACCCGCGTGAAGCGGCGCGACATGGAGGAGATCGGCACGCTGGACCTCGCCCTCGTCTCCCGCGACCGGCAGGTGGCGGTGGGCATTCATCTCGGCCCCTGGCAGAAGGCGGACCTCGCGGACGAACTGGGCGCGGCACTGGGCGAGGTGAAGCGCGGGGTCACGCGCACGGTGTTCTAGGCCGTTCCGCGAAATCGGGTGGATGACGCTCGCGCCCGGGAGTGGAATGGGCGAGGATCATTCAGGAGCTACGCTCGTGCTCGCCCAGAAGACGCTCATGCAGGAAGCGCTCGTGCTCGACATGCCAAAGTCCCTCGGCCTCGCCGTCCCCACCCCCGCGACCCAATTGGAGATCGCCGCCTGCGACTATGACCTGGTACGCCGGGCCGTGGCCTATGTGACCCAGCATGTGCGGCGCCAGCCGGAGGTGGAGGAGATCGCGGCCGCCGTGGGCGTGCCCGCCCGCGCCCTCACCGACCTGTTCCGCCGCTGGTGCGGGCTCACCCCCAAGGCCTTCCTCCAGGCCGTGACCCTCGACCGCGCCCGCAGCGTGCTGGCCGAGAGCACCAACGTGCTCGATGCCGCCCTGGAACTGGGCCTGTCCGGTCCCGGCCGCCTGCACGACCTGTTCGTGGTGCACGAGGCCATGTCGCCGGGCGAATGGAAGACGGGCGGCGCGGGCCTGGAAATCCGCTACGGCTTCCACCCCTCCCCGTTCGGCGTCGCCCTCGCCATGGGCACGAAGCGGGGCTTGTGCGGGCTCGCCTTCGCCGATGCGGGGGAGGACGTGGCCGCGCTGGCGGACATGCGGCGGCGCTGGCCCAATGCCAGCTTCGTGGAGGACCCCACCGCCACCGCCCCCCTGGTGCGGCGCATATTCGATCCCGAAGCCTGGCGTGAGGACCAGCCGCTGCGCATCGTGTTCATCGGCACCGACTTCGAGGTGCGGGTGTGGGAGACGCTGCTGCGCATCCCCATGGGCCGGGCCACCACCTATTCCACCATCGCCGGCCATGTGGGCCGCCCCCTGGCGGCGCGGGCGGTGGGCGCGGCGGTGGGCAAGAACCCCATCTCCTTCGTGGTGCCGTGCCACCGCGTCCTCGGCAAGAGCGGCGATCTCACGGGCTATCACTGGGGCCTCACCCGCAAGCGGGCCATACTGGGATGGGAGGCCGGCAAGGTGCTCGGCGCCTGAGCCCCCTTGACCTTCCGGGCGTGGGGCGCCACCACAGAGGCATGACGCGCGCCCTTCCCGCCCTCGCTTCCGCCGTGGCCCTGGCCGTGGTCCTCGCCGGGCCGGCCGCCGCCGTGGAAGGCTCCACCCCGCCCTACGAGACCGACCTGCTGCGCCTCGCCGAGCTTCTGGGCGGGCTGCATTATTTGCGCCCGCTGTGCGGCCTCAGCGCGGAAAGCCAAAGCTGGCGGAACGAGATGCAGGCGTTGATCGACGCCGAGCAGCCCTCCGAGGCGCGGCGCGGCAAGCTCATCGCCGCCTTCAACCAGGGCTATGGCAGCTATGCGCAGGTCTATCGCAGCTGCACCCCCGCCGCCGCCCAGGCGGTGGCGCGCCAGCTCGACGAAGGCGCCAAGCTCGCCCACGAGATCGTGGTGCGCTACGGCGGCAACTGACCCGCCTTCGCCCGTCGCAGCCCAGGGTCCGGCGTTAACCTTTCGTTCAGAACGTGCGCACCCGCCCGGGGCGCCATGCTACTCATGCGGGCGTCGCCCTTGAGCGGCGGCCGGGCGCTTGCCGCACGGCCCGCCCGCACCACGAAAGAGAACAACCGACGTGTCGAGCACCGGCTACGCCCCCCGCGTCCCAGACATCGCCGAAGCCGCCTCCGACGAGCGGCATGCCGCGTTGTCCTATCTGGACGACGCCTGGACCGAGGCGATGCGGGACGGGCTGGACGAGGACTGCCTCGTGCAGGCGGCCCTGTTCACGGCGCTGCGGACCCTGGTGGACATCTATGGCGAGGAGCCCTGCGCCGTCTATGTGGAAGGGCTCGCCCGCCGCATCCGCGCGGGGGAGTATACCGTGGTGGGCCAGCGCCAGTAGCGCGCCCGCCCCTTCCCGTCTCCGCTAATCCTCGAACGGCGCCTGAAGCGCCGCGTTCAGCGCCTGGACCTGCCGGTTGAGCGCCTGCAATCCCTCCGGCGTGAGCCCGGAGCGCTGGATCAAGGTCTGGCCGAGGCACGCGCTTTTCTCCAGGAGGGCCCGTCCCTCGGGCGTCAGCCACACCTGCACCTGCCGCTCGTCCGCCGCGCCCCGGCGGCGCGTGAGAAGCCCGGCCGCCTCCATGCGCTTCACCGCCGGCGTGACGGTGCTGGATTCCAGCGACAGGCGCGCGGCGATGGCGCCGATGGTGCGCCCGTCCTCCTCTCCCAGCACGTTCAGCACCAGATATTGCGGATAGGTGATGCCCATCTCGTCCAGCATGGGCTTGTAGGTGCGGTTGATGGCCAAGCTGGTGCGATAGAGCGTGAAGCAGATCTGCTGCTCCAGGGGATAGGGGCTGTCGGGCACGGGCGCTTCTCTTCCGGTCGCGGTTTGTTGGCCGGCATATTACCGCAAAAATGATTATCGCGATAAATTTTCGCTGGACAGCCTGAGGAAGGTGGTCTACCTCATTGCATATCGCGATAAATGTTATTGCGAAAACATTCGGTGAACCCCATGACCGCGACTTCCTCCTCCCCGCGCTCC
>JACESF010000072.1 GCA_013911975.1 Hyphomicrobiales bacterium
CCCCCACCTGGAGGCCCGCCATGGTGCCCGCGCCCGCGAGCGTGCCGCCCGCCTCCACCACCACGGTCGAAGCGGTAAGCGTGCCGTTGAGAACCAGCGTGCCGCCCGCGACCGTGGTCGGCCCGGAATGGGTCATGGTGCCGCCGAGCCCCTGCGTGCCGCCCGCCAGCGTCACGCCGCCGGTGCCCGTGATGGCGCCGGAGAAGGTGCTGGAGCCGTTGGAGATGGTCAGCGTCTCGCCGCCCAGCGCCACGGTGCCTGTGCCCAGAAGGGTGGTGACGGTGGCGCCGCCCGTGGCGCCGGAAATGTCCAGCACCGCCGTCGCGCCGGCAAGGTTCACGCTGCTGGACGACGCGATGGCGCCCGCGCCGGAGAGCGCCAGGGTGCCCGCCAGGATGTCGGTGGCGCCCGTATAGCTGGAGGGATCGGTGAGGATCAGCGTGCCCTGCCCCACCTTCACCAGCCCGCCCGTGCCGGAAATCCCGTCCTCCACCACCAGCGTGGAGGTGCCGCGCGTGTCGATGACGCCGGTGCCCGCCAGAACGATGCCGCCGGTGATGACGTTGGCGCCCGGCGCCAGCGCCTCGGACAGGATGGTGCCTCCGAGCGTCACCGGCCCGGAGACCGTGCTGCCGCCCGAGAGGCCGAGCACGGTGCCGGACGCCACCGAGACCGGCGCGACCAGGCCCGCGCCCGCGCCCAGGACCAGGGCGCCGCCCGTCACCACGACAGAGGCGGGCGCGTTGGCGCCGTCAGAGAGAAGGAGGGTGCCCGCGCCGGTCTTCTCCAGCGCGCCGGAGCCGGAGACCGGCCCGACGATCACCAGGGTCGCGCCCGGCGCGGCGGAGACCGTCGCGGTGCCGCTCACGGACACATCGCCGGACAGCGAGGCGTCGCCCAACGCCGCCAGGGTTCCGGACAGGGCGAGCGCGCCGCCGAGCGTGCTGCCGCCGGCCAAAGCGAGGGTGCCGCCCGCATCCACCTGGACGGGGCCCGCGACGCTCGCGCCCGCGCCCACCGCGAGCGTTCCCGACGTCACGTTCAACAGCCCGGTGGCGGTGCTGCCGCCGGACAGGACCAGCGCGCCCCCGCCGGACAGGACCAGCGATCCCGCCCCGGAGGTTCCACCCGTGACCGTCACCGTGGCGCCGGTCTGGGTGGCGAGGGTCGCGGCCCCGTCAAGGGCGAGCCCCGCGAGCGTGTTCGTGCCGGCCGCCGTGAGCGCGCCGGACAGGCCGAGGCCGCCGCCGATGGCATTGCTGCCGGAGAGCGCCAGCGTGCCGCCTGCGTCCACCTGCATCGGCCCGGCGACACTGGATCCGGCGCCAAGGGTGAGGGTGCCGTAGGCCACTTCGATAAGGCCGGACGCAGTGCTTCCGCCCGCGAGGGTGAGGCTGCCCGTGCCCTCCTTGATGAGCGAACCCGAACCGGAGACGGCGCCCGTGACCACGAGCGACGCGCCGTCCTGGGCGAGGATTGTCGCGGCACCCGTGAGGCCGAGGCCGCCGGACAAGGTGTTCACCGCCGTGCCGCCCGCGCTGACCATGCCCGCCAGGGCGAGCGGGCCGTTCAGCGTGTTCCCGCCCGACAAGGCGAGCACGGCGCCCGTATCCACCTGGAGCGGTCCGGAGACGGCAGACCCGGCGCCCAGGGTCAGGGCGCCCGCCGCCACCTCGATGAGCCCGGAGGCCGTGCTTCCGGCGGACAAGGTGAGGTTGCCGGTGCCCGCCTTGGTGAGCGAGCCGGAACCGGTCACGGGGCCGGAGACGATGATCGCCGTGTTGTACCCCGTGTCGATGGTGCCCGCGCCCGTGAGCGTCAGGCTGCCGATCTGGCTGGTGCTCATCCAGGACGCGAGGGTGCCGCTCAATTGCACCGGCCCGGAGAGGTCGTTGCCCTTCAGAACGAGAAACCCGCCCGAGCCGATGGTGACCGGTCCGGACAGGGCCACCCCGTAGGACAGTTCCGCCTGCCCCTGCGAGACCAGCAGGTTGAAGGCCGCGCTCGTGGACCCGACGATGACGAGGCCCGAGGCGCCCGCCTGCTCCAGGGTACCGAACCCGGCGAACTGGCCGCCCGCATTGAGCTGGGAGAGGTCGAAGCTCTGGCCGATGCCGGACGGCCCGCCGAAGCGCAGCGTGTCGTCGGCATCCGCGCCGATGACGGCGCCGGAGATGGTGGCGAGCGGCTGGAGTTCCAGCACATTGGTCCCGCCGGTGAAGGCGATGGCGGCGGATTGGGCGGTGCCGTTCCAGGTGAAGCCGCCGGAGACCTGCGCGGTGGCGGTGAGGACCAGAGCGAGGTTCCGGCCGGCAATGCCGACCGCCCCTGCGCTGTCGGTACCGGGCGTGCCGCCCTCCGTGCCGCCGGGCGAGCCCGCGCCCGCCTCCCCGCCCGTGCCGCCGGTGACGGTGCCGGACAGGATCGCGGAGACACCATTGGTGGCCGAGAAGGCGAGGCCGATGCCGGCGCTGCCCGCATCGCCGCCATAGCCGGTACCGCCCCAATTGCCGTAGCCGCCGTTTCCGCCGGCGCCGCCGGTGAAGGAGGTGGTCAGCGTGTAGGAATTGCCCGTGAGCACGGCGCCGAAACCGCCCGCGCCGCCGCCGCCGCCATTGCTGCCGCCGTCGCTGCCGCCATAGCCGCCATTGCCGCCCCAGACATTGCCCGAGGGCGCAGCCAAGCCCACATAGCCGTGGGCGCCGCCGCCGCCCGCGCCCGCGCCGTATCCGGTGCCGAAGCTGCCGTTGCCGCCCGTGGCGCCGGGGCTCGACCCGCCCGTGCCGCCGATGGCGCTGCCGCCGCCCGCGCCCGCGCCGCCGGCCCCGCCGGTGACGCCCGCGCCGCCGCCGCCGCCCGCGCCCTGCCCGGACGTGCCGTTGGCCCCTGCCCCGCCGGTGCCCGTCAGGCTGTCGAGGCCGCCGCGCCCGCCCTCGGGACTGCCGCCCGCGCCGCCGTCCGCCCGTGCCGCCCCGGCCATGGCCAGCACCAGGAGCCCGGAGGCGACCGTCGCCAGGAGCGCCCGGCGCGTACCGCCCACGCTCCGCGGCGCCGCGGCCTGGATCCAAGACGCGGAAGGGGAATGGCGGGACGGAACGGATCGCGGCAGGCGCACGGGAAATCCCTCGGGCAGGAATCGGGTTTCCGTCATGGTAACCGCCGAAGCTTGCGGGAAACGAATGGCAATATTTGCCGCCGGCACACGCACCGCGTGCCATCCTGAACCGGGCGCACAACCCTAGGGCGGATCGGCCTTCAGGCAGGCAAGACTGTTCTTTTCAGAAAGCGGCGTCATGGCCGGGAGCGTCCCGGCCCTGCACGGGGTTCGGCTGCGTCCACGCTCGACAGGGAGGCGTGGATGCCCGGGACGCGCCCGGGCATGTCGGCTCCGAGGGGCCGGCCTCCATTCATCGATCTGAATGTCGATCGAGCCTAGTGGCGCAGGCCCGGCGCCTCCTGGCCGGTGCGCGCCACATATTCCGTGTAGCCGCCGCCATATTGGTGGACGCCCTCGGGCGTCAGCTCCAGCACACGGTTCGAGAGGGCGGCGAGGAAGTGCCGGTCGTGCGAGACGAACAGCATGGTCCCCTCGTAATTCTCCAGCGCCGCCACGAGCATTTCCTTGGTGGCGATGTCCAGATGGTTGGTGGGCTCGTCCAGCACCAGGAAGTTCGGCGGATCGTAGAGCATCTTGGCCATGACGAGGCGCGCCTTCTCGCCGCCCGAGAGCACGCGGCAGCGCTTCTCCACGTCATCGCCGGAGAAGCCGAAGCAGCCCGCCAGCGAGCGCAAGGAGCCCTGCCCCGCCTGGGGGAAGGAATCCTCCAGGGTCTCGAACACGGTGCGCTCGCCTTCCAGAAGGTCCATGGCGTGCTGGGCGAAATAGCCCAGCTTCACGCTGCCGCCCACGGTGACCGTGCCCGAATCCGGCGCGGTGGCCCCGGTCACGAGCTTCAGCAGGGTGGACTTGCCCGCCCCGTTCACGCCCATGATGGCCCAGCGCTCGCGGCGGCGCACATGGAAGTCCAGCCCGTCATAGACGGTCTTGGCGCCGTAGCGCTTGGAAACGTTCTTGAGGCTCGCCACGTCCTCGCCGGAGCGTGGCGCGGGCTGGAACTCGAACGCCACGGTCTGGCGGCGGCGGGGCGGCTCCACCCGGTCGATCTTGTCCAGCTTCTTCACCCGGCTCTGCACCTGGGCGGCATGGGAGGCGCGGGCCTTGAAGCGCTCGATGAAGGCGATCTCCTTCGCCAGCATGGCCTGCTGGCGCTCGAACTGCGCCTGCTGCTGCTTTTCCGCCAGCGCGCGCTGTTCGGCATAGAATTCGTAATTGCCGGAATAGGTGGTGAGCGTGCCGCCGTCGATCTCCACCACCTTGCCCACCACGCGGTTCATGAAGGCGCGGTCGTGGGAGGTCATCATGAGGGCGCCGTCGAAGCCCTTCAGGAAGTCCTCCAGCCAGATGATGCTCTCGATATCCAGATGGTTGCTCGGCTCGTCCAGCAGCATCACGTCCGGACGCTGGAGCAGGATGCGGGCCAGCGCCACGCGCATCTTCCAGCCGCCGGAGAGCTTGCCCACGTCGCCGTCGATCATCTCCTGGCTGAAGCCGAGGCCCGCCAGCACCTCGGCGGCGCGGCCCTCCAGCGAATAGCCGTCCAGCTCCTCGAAGCGGCCCTGCACCTCGCCGTAGCGCTCAATGATGGCGTCCATCTCGTCGGCCCGGTCGGGATCGACCATGGCCGCCTCCAGTTCCCGCAGTTCGCGGGCGATGGAACTGACGGGGCCCGCCCCGTCCATCACCTCGTTGAGTACCGGCTGGCCCGCCATCTCGCCCACGTCCTGGCTGAAATAGCCGATGGTGGTGCCGCGATCGACGGAGACCTGCCCCTCGTCCGGCGCCTCCTGCCCGGTGATGAGGCGGAACAGCGTGGTCTTGCCCGCGCCGTTGGGGCCGACGAGGCCGATCTTCTCGCCCTTCAGGAGCGTGGCGGACGCCTCGATGAAGACGATCTGCTTGCCGTTCTGCTTGCCGATGGAATCGAGCCGGATCATGCGCGGGAGACACTCTGAGACAATGACGGCCCGCGATTAGGCCATTTCCGGCCCCGGGGGAAGCGCGTGCGCCGCAGGGCAGGCCGGAGAAAATCCGCGAGGGGCATCAAGCCCCTGGGTATTTAGACACCAGGGCACCCGTCCCTGCGCAGTTGAACACCCGCCAGGAATCGATATGAGTCGCCCCATGACCTCCTCCCTCCCCGCCTTTGGACCCGCGCCCCGATGAGCGCGCCGGGCAAGGTGTCCATCGATCTCGGCACCCGCACGGGCGGGGATATGGCCGCGCTCGACCTTGAGGAATTGCTCGCGACCCGCCTGCTGGTGCAGGGCAATTCCGGGTCCGGCAAGTCGCATCTGCTGCGCCGCCTGCTGGAGCAGAGCGCGCCCTGGGTGCAGCAGGCGGTGATCGACCCGGAAGGCGACTTCGTCTCCCTGGCTGAGCGCTACGGCCATGTGGTGGTGGATGCCCAGCGGGGCGAGAACGACCTGCAATCCATCGCCGCCCGCGTGCGCCAGCACCGGGTGTCCGTGGTGCTCAATCTCGAAGGGCTGGACAGCGAGCAGCAGATGCGCGCCGCCGCCGCCTTCCTGGGCGGCCTGTTCGATGCGGAGCGCGACCTCTGGTATCCCATGCTCGTGGTGGTGGACGAAGCGCAGCTCTTCGCCCCCGCCGCCGCGGGCGAGGTGTCCGACGAGGCGCGGCGCGTGTCGCTGGGCGCCATGACCAACCTCATGTGCCGGGGGCGCAAGCGCGGCCTTGCGGGCGTCATCGCCACCCAGCGGCTCGCCAAGCTCGCCAAGAACGTGGCGGCGGAAGCCTCCAACTTCCTCATGGGCCGCACCTTCCTCGACATCGACATGGCCCGCGCCGCCGACCTTCTGGGCATGGAGCGGCGGCAGGCGGAGATGTTCCGGGACCTGCAGAGCGGCAATTTCATCGCGCTCGGCCCGGCCCTGTCGCGCCGCCCCCTGCCGGTGCGCATCGGCACCGTGGAGACCGGCGCGCGGTCCACCAGCCCCCGCCTCATGCCCCTGCCCGAGCCCGCAGCCGCCGAGGACGCCCACGACCTCATCTTCACCCCCGGCGCGGAGGAGGTCCGCCCCTTCGTGGCCCGGCGCCCGATCGCACCCGCCGTGCCCTCCACGGCGGACGTGATGGCGCAGCTTGCCCGCTCGACGCCGCCCAGCCCGGCCTCGACGCCCGAAGTGTCCGCCCCCACCCTTTCGCCCGAACAGCGGCAGGCGGCCATCGACGCGGCGCTGCGGGACATCCTGGCCGAGAGCGAGGCGGGGTTCCGCACCATCTCCGTTCTGTACCAGGACTTCCTCGTCCGCTGCCGCATTCACCGGGTGGGCGGCCAGCCGCTGAGCCTCTCCGCCTTCCGCCGCCGGCTGGCGGTGGCCCATGCGGGCATCGACCTCGCCGAGGCCGAGGCGGAGGATTCGCCCTGGAACGAGGTTCTGGGCATGGCGGGCGCCCTGCCCGAGGACATGCAGGGCGTGTTCCTGTCGCTGGCCCGCGCCGCCTTCGACCGCCGCCCCTGCCCGTCCGATGCGGACGTGGCGCGCGCCTATGGCAGCCGCTCGCCCGGCCGCGCCCGTCGGCTGCTGGCCTATATGGAGGAGCGGCAGGTGATCGTGTGCCGCCTGGACGGGCGCGGGCGCCGCATCGTCGCCATTCCCGGCCTTGCCTGGGAGACCGAGCCCGGCGACCCCAACGCGACCGAGCCCGCGCAGAGCCCGGCGGACTGAAGCGACCGGCCGTCCTTCAAACGCATGCGGCGGGGCCAAGCCCCACCGGTAACAAGCCCCGCCGATACCCCCCGCCGGAGAAGAGCTTTTCGGGCGCGACCGGCGCCGCGCCCGATGGGCTAGGACTGGAAGATGCCCGCGATGCCGGAATAGACGCCGAGCGCGCACATCACGACCGTCACGGTCCACACCACCACCGCGTAGCGCCCCTTCAGGCGGTAGGGCTCCGGCAGGGCGCGCTGGGAGAGCAGCACCAGGAAGCCCAGCACCACCGGCAGCAGGAGCGCGTTCAGGACCTGAATGAAGATGTTGATGTCGATGAGGTTGGCGCCCGACAGGACGACGGACACGCCCACCACCAGCACCACGCCGTAGACCACATAGAACCACGGCGCCTGCTTCACGCCGTCGCCCAGGCTGCGGCGATACCCGGTGACCTCGCCCATGCCCCAGGCCGCCGTGAGGCTGACCACGATGGCCGCCACCAGCGAGGCGCCGACGATGCCGAGGGAGAACAGGATGCGCCCGGCATCGTAGCCGAGATGCGGCGTGATGGCGTCGCTGATCTGCTCCACGGTGTTGAGATCGACCCCGCCTTCCTTGTTCGCCCAGAGCGTCGCGGCGGTGGTCACCAGCATGGCGATCATGACGAGCTGGGTCACCACCGAGCCGATGGCCGTATCGATGCGCGAATGGCGCAGATGGTCCACGGTGAGGCCCTTATCCACCACGGCGGACTGCTGGTAGAACACCATCCACGGCATCACCACCGCGCCGATATTCGCCGCCACCAGGAACAGGTAATTGGAATTGGAGATCGGGAAATTCCCGAGACCCGCGATGACTTGGTCCGGCTGCGGGTTGGACATGACCATGGTGACCAGGAACACCAGTTCGAACAGTCCGATCCCGATGGCGATGCGCTCCACCCGCAGGTAGGAGCCGGTCAGCACCATGATGACGAGGAACAGCGTCACCGCGCCGGTGGAAGCCCACATGGGAATGCCCCACATCAAGCCGACGCCCGCGATGCCGCTCATCTCGCAGATGATCGCCCCGGTACAGGCGACCACCAGCGTCGTGACGGACAGCCAGGCCCAGCCCCGGCCGAAATGGGACTCGATCAGTTCCCCGTGCCCCTTCCCGGTCACCACGCCGAGACGGATCGTCAGTTCCTGCACCATGAAGACGATGGGGATGAGGATGATCTGGGCCGAGAGCAGCGTATAGCCCCACTGCGCGCCGCTCTGCGCAGCGGTGATCAGGCTTCCGGCGTCGGTATCGGCCAGCATAACAACAAGGCCAGGCCCCATGACGGCAAGATAAGCCACCATGGAGGACCTGCGAACGAGGCGCACAGGCTCACTCGCCCCTGATACCTGAGAATGAGTTTTATCCGACATTCCGCACCCCCGCACGAACAACAAATGCACGGGGAACAACAGGGGAAACGACCTGCATTGTCAACCAATACAGGCTGCAATTACTTTAGAATACCTCTCGCTTACACTTGGCGACTATCTGAAACACACCATCTGTGCCGAGGTCGCGGTGATCGCACGGGGCGCCGTATCGACGGTATAATATTAGCAGGTGACGCTACGGCAACCCCATAAGCCGCAGGGCCGTCACCCGGCAATGCGGGGTGACGGCGCATCCGCTCTTCCTTCGGCTTCCGGCAAAGCGGCGCGAGGGCACCCGCCCGCCCGTCAGGCCGGGCGGGCCGCCGCCAGGATCTCGCGCTTGCCCGCATGGTTGGCGGGGCCCACGATCCCTTCCTGCTCCATGCGCTCCATGAGGCTGGCGGCCTTGTTGTAGCCGATCTGGAGCCGCCGCTGGATGTAGGAGGTGGACGCCTTCCGGTCCCGCAGCACCAGGGCCACCGCCTGCTCGTAATGGTCCGCCCCGTCCTCCCCGAGCGCCGTGCGGTCGAACACGGCGCCGTCCTCGTCCGCCTCCTCCTCCTCGTCGGCGGCGGTGACGGCGTCGAGATATTCCGGCCGTCCCTGGGCCTTCAGGTGCGCGACCACATGCTCCACCTCGCCGTCCGAGACGAACGGGCCGTGCACGCGGGTGATGCGCCCGCCATTGGCCATGTAGAGCATATCGCCCTGGCCCAGCAGCGTCTCCGCGCCCATCTCGCCGAGGATGGTGCGGCTGTCGATCTTGGAGGTGACCTGGAAGGAAATGCGGGTGGGGAAATTGGCCTTGATGGTGCCGGTGATCACGTCCACGGAGGGCCGCTGCGTCGCCATCACCAGGTGGATGCCGGCGGCGCGGGCCATCTGGGCAAGGCGCTGGATGGCGCCCTCGATGTCCTTGCCCGCCACCATCATCAGGTCGGCCATCTCGTCCACGATGATGACGATATAGGGCAGCGCGGTAAGGTCGAGGGTCGCCTCTTCCACCAGGGTCTCGCCGGTCTCCTTGTCGAAGCCCTTGTCCACGGTGAAGGTGATGACCTCGCCTTTCTCGCGCGCCTCCGCCACGCGGGCGTTGAAGCCCTCGATGTTGCGCACCTTCAGGCGCGCCATCTTGCGGTAGCGATCCTCCATCTCGCGCACCGCCCATTGCAGGGCGATGATCGCCTTCTTCGGGTCCGTCACGACAGGCGTCAGCAGGTGCGGGATGCCCTCATAGACCGACAATTCCAGCATCTTGGGGTCGATCATGATGAGGCGGCACTGCTCCGGCGTGAGGCGGTAGAGCAGCGACAGGATCATGGTGTTGATGGCCACCGACTTGCCCGAGCCCGTGGTGCCCGCCACCAGAAGATGGGGCATGCGGGCGAGGTCCGCGATGACAGGCTCGCCGCCGATGGTCTTGCCGAGCGCGATGCCGAGGCGCCCGCGGGCATCCGCGAAGCTCTGGTCCGCCAGAAGCTCGCGCAGCCACACCGTGTCGCGCCGCGCATTGGGCAGCTCGATGCCGATGACGTTGCGCCCTTCCACCACCGCCACGCGGGTGGACACCGCGCTCATGGAGCGGGCGATGTCGGCGGACAGGCCGATGACGCGGCTGGACTTGGTGCCCGGCGCGGGCTCGAACTCGTAGAGCGTGACCACGGGGCCGGGATTGGCGTCGATCACCTCGCCGCGCACGCCGAAATCCCGCAGGGTCTGCTGGAGCACCGCCGAATTGCGGTCGAGCGCCTCCTCGGAGAGGGCGAAGTCCGGCTCCATCTCCGGCGGTTCGGTGAGCAGGTCCAGCGGGGGCAGTTCATAGGCGCCGTACGGCGCGTCGGGCGGCAGGGGCGGATACCCGAGCGCCTCGGAGACGGCCGGCGCGGCCGGCCCCTGCGCGGCGGCCTCAGGCATGGCGGGCGCCACGGCCTGCGGCGCCGGGGCCTCGGGCACGGCCGGGGGCGCAGTCACCGCCGGCGACGCGGGCCAGCCCAAGGCGGCGCCGATGGTCATGCCCCAGCCGAAATAGGCCGGCATGGGCTCCGGAGACGTGGAGACAGACGCAGCGGGGGCGACCGCAAGGGCCTCCATGGCGACAGGAGTCTCCGCGACGGCATCGACGCTCTCGTCCGCCGCCGCGACTGCGACGTCGGTCTCGATTTCAATTTCGGCTTCGGCCTCGAGGGGAGCCGGCTCCACGGACACGGCATCCGGCAGCACGTCGTCCTCGGCCAGGGATTCGATCTGCGGCGCCTCCTCTTCGGAGGAATCAGCAAACGGAGCCTCATCGGCGACCGGCTCGGCGGACGTCTCCTCCGCGTCGGCAACGGCCAGAACTTCAGCCGCCTCCTCCGCCGCCTCCTCGGCAGCCGCGACGGGATCCGATGCGGCGGCGAGGGGCGAGAGGTCCTGGTCGGGTTCCGCACGCGGGGACAAAGTGGGGTCGATCACGATCAGGCCCGCAAGGCGCAGCAGGCGGGGCGGCACCGAGGCGGCCTCGGCCACCGGCTCCGCATCGGCGGCCGGTGCGGGATCGGCCGGTGCGGACTCGTCTTGCATCGGCTCGGCCGAGGCTTCGGCCTCGATCGCGGCGGCGGTCACATCTTCGACGGCGGATGCCTCGGGTGCCACGTCCGCAGCTTCGACAAGGACAGGTTCCTCGGCCTCCGGCTCCGGCGGCCGCGAAGCCGCCTGCCGGGCGGCCCAGCTTCCGCCGGTCCAGTCGATGAAGACTTCATCCTCGCCGAGGTCGTCGGGCAGGCTGACCCGGACCGGCGCGGTGCTCAGGGAGGCGATGTCCGCAAGCGCCGCCTCGGCGAGCGCGATGTCGAGCGGCACCGATTCGGGAGAGACGTCCGAATCCGGGGCGCGCAGCGGGTCAGCAAGCATCACCTCGGGACGGCCGATGTCCGGCATGCCCAGCGGCGGCAGCGGAGAGGTCAGCGCCTCCCGGCCCTTGGAGCGGGCGCGGATGAGCGATTCGGGCGTGCGCGTGAAGCGCGTGTTGCCGTCGAGGCTGAAGGGCCGGAGCCAGCTCGGAGTGCCGTCCGCTTCCACCCACGGCGAAATGGACACCCGCGCGCCGTCGCCGCCGTCCCCCGAAGGGAGCGAGGCCGGATCGAGCGATTGAGGATTTCGGTTCCAGTCAGACATGCCAGCCCATGACCCATTGCCGGGGAGACGAGGTCCCGGCGCAACAGATCCAGCAATAGGGGATGGCCGTTAATGGGAGGTTGGGAGCGCACCCGCCCGGGCCGCTTTTCCCCCGCGACGGCGCGCCGCGCGCCCGTGCGGTCCCCAATGGAAAACGAGGCGCCGCAAATGTTTGCGGCGCCTCGTCAAATCCGGGGAACGAACCGGGGTCGGATCAGGAGCTGCCGGGCTGGAGCTGCTGGTTCAGGAACAGCGCCAGCAGCGTGGCCAGCGCGCCGGACAGCAGGTAGGCGCCCGCCGAGATCAGGCCGAAATGGCTGGAGATGAACAGCGCCGCGAAGGGCGCGAAGCCCGCGCCGAACAGCCAGGCGAGGTCGTTGGTGAGCGCCGAGGCCGTGTAGCGGTAGCGGTTGGCGAAGCTGGAGGCGACGACGCCCGACGCCTGGCCGAACGACACGCCCAGAATCACGAAGCCCAGCACCATGAAGATGATTTCGCCCACGATGCCGCCGTTGAGGAGCTGCGGGGCGAAGCCGCTGAAGGCGGCAATGGCCACGGCCGACACGCCCAGCAGGGAGCGGCGGCCGACCCGGTCGGCGATGAAGCCGGAGGCCACCACCGCGATGAGGCCGATCACCGCCGCGCCCGCCTCGACCAGCAGGAATCGCGTGGGGCGCTCGGTGGTGAACAGATACACCCAGGAGAGCGGGAACACCGTGACCATGTGGAACAGCGCGAAGGTGGCGAGCGGCGCGAAGGCACCGATCACGATCTGCCGCCCTTCCGCCCGCATGGTCTCGATGACCGGAGCGGGCTGGAGTTCGCCGCGCTTGAACAGCTCGTCATATTCCGGCGTCACCGCCATGCGCAGGCGGGCGAACAGGGCCACCACGTTGATGGCGAAGGCTACGAAGAAGGGATAGCGCCAGCCCCAGCTATAGAAGTCCTCGGCGGAGAGCAGGCCGGCGAAGAAGGCGAACAGGGCGCTCGCGATGATGAGGCCGATGGGCGCGCCGAGCTGCGGCAGCATGGCGTACCAGCCGCGCCGCCCTTCCGGGGCGTTCATGGACAGGAGCGGGGCGAGCCCGTCCCACGCGCCGCCCCAGGCGAGGCCCTGGCCGATGCGGAACAGCGCCAGCAGCCACACCACCGTCACGCCCATCTGCTCGCGGTTCGGCAGGAACGCGATGGCCACCGTGGAGGTGCCCAGCAGGAACAGGGCGGCGGTGAGCTTCGCGCCGCGCCCGTGGGCCCGGTCGATGGCCAGGAACAGCATGGTGCCGAACGGGCGGGCGATGAAGGCCAGCGCGAAGATGGCGAACGAATAGAGCGTGCCCGTCAGCGGATCCACATGGGGGAAGACGAGGCGGGGGAACACGATCACCGAGGCGATGGCGTAGACGAAGAAATCGAAGAATTCCGACGTGCGGCCGATCACCACCCCGACGGCGATCTCGCCGGGATCCACATGGCCCTTATCGGCATGGATCTGCTTCGCGTCGCGTTCCAGGGTGGACATGGTCTGGGCCATTGATTTTCGCACCGTTTAAGCGGGGAGACCGTGCCGCTATGCACAATCTTCCGGTGTGCACTGCGGTCAATCCCGCCTTAATCCCCCGATCCGAGACAGGCAGGCATTGGGCAAATTGTCCAATGTCGCGCGTGCTGCAGTGCATCTAGCCGTTCGCTCTAACTTAAGGACTCTTCCTGACAGGTGCATCCCGTGAGCCGATTCCGTCTCATCGCCCTCCTGCCCATGGCCTTGCTGCTGGGTGGGTGCAATTTCGTCGTCCTTGACCCGTCCGGCGACATCGCCATCCAGCAGCGCGACATCGTCTACATCTCCGTGGTGCTGATGCTGCTCATCATCATCCCGGTGATGGCGCTCACGGTCTGGTTCGCCTGGCGCTACCGCGCCTCGAACAAGCAGGCCACCTACGATCCGGAATGGCACCATTCCACCCAGCTCGAACTGGTGATCTGGGCGGCGCCGCTGCTCATCATCATCTGCCTCGGCGCGGTGACGTGGATGGGCACGCACCTGCTGGACCCCTACCGCCCGCTGGACCGCATCGCCGCGAACACCCTCGTCAAGCCGGACGCCAAGCCCCTTGAGGTGGAAGTGGTGGCGCTCGATTGGAAGTGGCTGTTCATCTATCCCGAGCAGGGCATCGCCAGCGTCAACGAGCTGGCCGCGCCGCTGGACCGGCCGCTGTCGTTCCGCATCACCGCCTCCTCGGTCATGAACGCCTTCTACATCCCGGCCATGGCGGGGATGATCTATGCCATGCCGGGCATGGAGAGCCGCCTGCATGCGGTGATCAACAATGCCGGCACCTATCGCGGCATCTCGGCCAATTACAGCGGCGCCGGCTTCTCCGGCATGCACTTCAAGTTCCATGGCGTCTCCGAGGCCGATTTCGAAAAGTGGGTCGCGGGCGTGAAGGCCGGCGGCGGCAACCTCACCCGCCCGGCCTATCTCCAGCTTGAGAAGCCCAGCGAGAACGTGCCCATCACCCACTACGCCCAGGTGGACCCGGCCCTGTTCAAGGCGATCCTCAATATGTGCGTCGAGCCCGGCAAGATGTGCATGAGCGAGATGATGGCCATCGATTCCAAGGGTGGCCTCGGGCTGGAAGGCGTCTCGAACGTCATGACGCTCGCCTACGACAAATATGCCCGACGCGGCACCACGGTGCTCGGCGGCGACCAGGGCTTCGTCATCGGCCTGTGCTCCCCCGAGGATCTCGTGGAATCGCGCGAGAAGCTCTCGGTGGTGCGCATGACGCCCGCCACGCGCCTGATCGGCGCCGGCCTGCCGGTGCCCGCCTTCACGCCGATCTCGTCCTCCGCCACCCCCTTCTCGGCCCCCTTCCGGCCTTCCAACATCTGAGACGGAACGCCATGGCTGTTTCCTATCCCGTCGAAACCAGTCCCATCTTCGGGCGGTTCACCCTCGACGCGCTCCCCTTCCACGAGCCCATCCTGGTGGTGACGTTCCTCGTCGTCGCCATCGGCGGCGCGGCGGTGGTGGGCGGCATCACCTATTTCCGCCTCTGGGGGTATCTCTGGAAAGAATGGTTCACCAGCGTGGACCATAAGAAGATCGGCATCATGTACATGGTGCTGGGCATCGTCATGCTGCTGCGCGGCTTCGCCGACGCCATCATGATGCGCATCCAGCAGGCCTGGGCGTTCGGCGGATCCGAGGGCTACCTGCCCGCCCACCATTACGACCAGGTGTTCACCGCCCATGGCGTGATCATGATCTTCTTCGTCGCCATGCCGCTGGTGACGGGCCTCATGAACTATGTGGTGCCGCTGCAGATCGGCGCCCGCGACGTGTCCTTCCCGTTCCTGAACAATTTCAGCTTCTGGATGACCACGGGCGGCGCGGTGCTGGTGATGATGTCGCTGTTCATCGGCGAATTCGCCAAGACCGGCTGGCTCGCCTATCCGCCGCTCTCGGGCATATCCTACAGTCCGGACCCCGGCGTCGATTACTACATATGGGCGCTCCAGGTGGCGGGCGTGGGAACGACGCTCTCGGGCGTCAACCTCATCTGCACCATCTTGAAGATGCGCGCCCCCGGCATGACGCTGATGAAGATGCCGGTCTTCACCTGGACCTCGCTGTGCACCAACGTGCTCATCGTCGCCACCTTCCCGGTGCTGACGGCGGTGCTCGCGCTGCTCTCGCTCGACCGCTATCTCGGCATGAACTTCTTCACGTCCGACTTCGGCGGCAGCCCGATGCTGTACGTGAACCTGATCTGGATCTGGGGCCACCCGGAGGTCTACATCCTGATCCTGCCGGCCTTCGGCGTGTTCTCGGAGGTGGCCTCCACCTTCTCCGGCAAGCGCCTGTTCGGCTACACGTCCATGGTCTACGCGACGGTGGTCATCACGATCCTGTCCTACCTCGTGTGGCTGCACCACTTCTTCACCATGGGGTCGGGCGCCAGCGTGAATTCCTTCTTCGGAATCACGACCATGATCATCTCCATCCCGACAGGGGCGAAGATCTTCAACTGGCTGTTCACCATGTACCGGGGCCGCATCAAGTTCGAGCTGCCCATGATGTACACGGTCGCCTTCATGCTCATCTTCGTCATCGGCGGCATGACGGGCGTGATGCTGGCGATCCCCCCGGCGGACTTCGTCCTCCACAACTCGCTGTTCCTGATCGCCCACTTCCACAACGTCATCATCGGCGGCGTGGTGTTCGGCATGTTCGCCGGCATCGCCTACTGGTTCCCCAAGGCCTTCGGGTTCCGGCTGGAGCCCTTCTGGGGCAAGATGTCGTTCTGGTTCTGGGTGCTGGGCTTCTTCTTCGCCTTCATGCCGCTCTACGTGCTCGGCTTCATGGGCGTGACGCGCCGCATGCGGGTGTTCGACGACCCGTCCTGGCACATCTGGTTCATCATCGCCGCGTTCGGCGCGTTCCTGATCCTGCTGGGCATCGTCAGCTTCCTGATCCAGATCGGGGTCAGCATCCTGAAGCGCGAGCAGTTGCGTGACACCACGGGCGACCCGTGGAACGGCCGCACCCTGGAATGGACGACCTCCTCGCCCCCGCCGGACTACAACTTCGCCTTCACGCCCGTGATCCACGAGATCGACTCGTGGTGGGACATGAAGAAGCGGGGCTACAAGCGGCCGCTGTCGGGCTACAAGCCCATCCACATGCCGCGCAACACCGGCACCGGCATCATCCTGGCCGGGTGCAGCACGGTGATCGGCTTCGCCCTCATCTGGTACATCTGGTGGCTGGCGGCGCTGGGCTTCGTCGCCCTGATCGCCGTCGCCATCGGGCATACCTTCAACTACAACCGCGACTATGACATTCCGGCCGACGTGGTGGCGCGCACCGAAGAAGAGCGCACCAAGCTGCTGGCGGGACAGGTGACGCCATGAGCACGACCATCACCACCACCCCGGAATCCGCCGAAGTCGTCTTCCACGAACTGGAAGAGCACGCCCATCCCGAAGGCCACAGCACCGCGCTGGGCTTCTGGATCTACCTGATGAGCGACTGCCTCATCTTCGCGATGCTCTTCGCCACCTTCGCGGTCCTCGGCGGCAATTATGCCGCCGGGCCCTCCCCGAAGGACCTGTTCGACCTGGAGCTGGTGGCCGTGAACACGGCCATGCTGCTGTTCTCCTCCATCACCTACGGCTTCGCCATGCTCGCCATGGAGAAGGGCCGGGTGAAGCAGGTGCAGGCGTGGCTCGCCGTCACCGCACTGTTCGGCGCGGCGTTCCTCGCCATCGAGTTGTACGAGTTCCACCACATGATCCACGTGGGCGCGACGCCCCAGCGCAGCGCCTTTCTCTCGGCCTTCTTCACCCTGGTGGGCACCCACGGCCTGCACGTCACGTTCGGCCTCATCTGGCTGTTCACGCTGATGGCGCAGGTGGGACGGCGCGGCCTGATCACGGCCAACAAGCGCCGCCTCATGTGCCTTTCCATGTTCTGGCACTTCCTCGATGTCATCTGGATCGGGGTGTTCACCTTCGTCTATCTCATGGGAATGCTGCGATGAGCGCCGACGGCCACGCACACGGGGCGGACGCCCACCACCACGGCCATGGCGACGAGCACGCCCACGGCACCTTCGGCAGCTACATGACCGGCTTCATCCTGTCGGTCATCCTCACCGCCATTCCGTTCTGGCTGGTGATGTCGGGCGTCATCGAGGACAAGACCGTCACCGCCATGCTCATCACCGCCTTCGCGGCGGTGCAGATCGTGGTCCACATGATCTATTTCCTGCACATGAGCACAAGCTCCGAGGGCGGGTGGAACATGATGGCCCTCGCCTTCACGATCATCGTGGTGGTGATCGCCATCAGCGGCTCGCTGTGGGTCATGTACCACCTCAACACCAACATGATGCCCGTTCACGACATGAACGGGCTGAAGTGAGGATGCCGGACGGCGGGGGGGGCACCGCCCCGCCCGCCCCGAAGGGGAGCGGCACGCGCCGCGCCCGGGGGGCGACGGCTTTCGCCCTCCTGCTTCTCGCGCTTGCCGGTGTGTTCTGCGCGCTGGGCGTCTGGCAGGTGCAGCGCCTCGCCTGGAAGCGCGACCTCATCGCCCGGGTGGAGGCCCGCGTCACCGCCGCCCCGCTGCCCGCGCCCGGCCCCGACCAATGGGCGGGCATCGACGCCGCCTCCCGCGAATACCAGCGCGTGCGTGCCACCGGGCAGTTCCTCAATGACCGCGAAGCCCTGGTCCAGGCGGTGAGCGCCCATGGGGCGGGCTATTGGGTGCTCACCCCGTTCCGCACCGATGCGGGTTTCACCGTGCTGGTGAACCGGGGTTTCGTGCCCCACGAGACCCGCGCCCGCGCCGCCCGGCAGGCGGGCGAGATCACCGGCGAAACAAGCGTGACGGGCCTGCTGCGCCTGCCCGAGCCCAAGGGCGGCTTCCTGCGCGACAACGACCCCACCGCCGACCGCTGGTATTCCCGCGACGTCGAGGCCATCGCCACCGCCAAGGGGATCGGGCCGGTGGCGCCCTATTTCATCGACGCCGACGCGACGCCCAATGCGGGCGGCCTGCCCATCGGTGGGCTCACGGTCATCAGCTTCCCCAACAACCACCTGGGCTACGCCCTCACCTGGTTCGCCATGGCGGCCATGGCGGTGGGCGGGGCGGTGCTTGTGTGGAGGCGGCGGGTCTGACACAACGGACCCGGACATGACGGCGTTCGACAAAGACACTACCAACAATCGGAACCTGTCCCTCCTCATCCAGTTGCGCTGGCTCGCGGTGGTGGGACAGGTGGTGACGATCTTTCTCGCCATCGCCTGGTTCAAGATCTCCCTCCCGCTGCTGGAGATGGGGTCCGTCCTGCTCTTCCTGGTGATGCTGAACGTGGTCAGCATGTGGCGTCACCAGAGCCTGGAGAGCGTGACCAATGCCGAACTGTTCTTCGAGATGCTGCTGGACGTGGCGGCGCTGACCGTCCAGCTCCACCTCAGCGGCGGCGCCACCAACCCCTTCATCTCGCTCTATCTGCTCCAGGTCAGCCTCGCCTCCGTGCTGCTGGAAACCTGGTCCGCCTGGACGCTGGCGGCGGCGGCGGGCGCGGGCTTCATCTGGCTCACCACCTCCTACCGCCCCCTCGCGCTGCCTCAGGGCAGCGGCCACGACCTCTTCACCCTGTTCATCCAGGGCGCCTTCGTCTGTTTCGTGCTCACCGCCAGCCTGCTGGTGCTGTTCATCACCCGCATCAACCAGAATTTGCGGGCCCGCGATGCCCATCTCGCCGCCTTGCGCCAGACCTCGGCGGAGGAGGACCACATCGTCCGCATGGGGCTTCTCGCCTCCGGCGCCGCCCATGAGCTGGGCACGCCGCTCGCCACCCTGTCGGTGATCCTCAACGACTGGAGCCGCATGCGCCCGTTCCGCACCAATGCGGACCTCGCGGGCGAGCTGGCGGAGATGCAGAGCCAGCTTGACCGCTGCAAGAGCATCGTGTCGGGCATCCTCATGTCATCCGGCGAGGCGCGGGGCGAGGGCACGGTGCGCACCACCGCCGCCGCCTTCTTCGACGAGTTGGTGGCCGAATGGCAGGCCAGCCGCTCGCCGCGCATGCTGGACTACAGCAACGCCCTCACCGAGGCCGAGGCGATCATCTCCGACCCGGCCCTCAAGCAGGTCATCTTCAACGTGTTCGACAACGCGCTGGAAGCCTCGCCCAACTGGCTCGGTGTCTCCGTGCGCAGCACGGGCGACGAATTCGTGCTGACGGTGCGCGATGCCGGACCCGGCTTCGCCCGGGAGATATTGGAGACCTTCGGCAAGCCCTACCGCTCCACGAAGAACCGGCCCGGCGGCGGCCTCGGCCTGTTCCTGGTGGTGAACGTGGTCCGCAAGCTGGGCGGGCGCGTAAAGGCAGAGAATGGCGCCACGGGCGCTTGCGTCACGCTCAACCTGCCGCTGAAACTGCTCTCCGACGGAGGCACCCATGGAAGCTGAGCCGGAATCCAGCGGCCGCCTGTTCCTCGTCGAGGACGACGCCGCCTTCGCGCGGGCCCTGAGCCGCTCCTTCGAGCGGCGGGGCTACGAGGTGCATATCAGCCACGATCTCGACGGCGTGCGCGCGCTGCTGGCGCAGGCCACGCCCGATTTCGCGGTGGTGGACCTCAAGCTCGCCGGCGGCTCGGGCCTCGAATGCGTGAAGACGCTCCACGCCCACGATCCCAATACCCGGATCGTGGTGCTCACGGGGTTCGCGAGCATCGCCACCGCGGTGGAGGCCATCAAGCTCGGTGCCTGCCATTATCTGGCCAAGCCCGCCAACACGGACGACATCGAGGCCGCCTTCGGGCGCGCGGAGGGGGATGCCACCACCCCGGTCTCCATGCGGCCCACCTCGCTGAAGAACCTCGAATGGGAGCGCATCCACGAGACGCTGGCGGAGACCGACTTCAACATCTCGGAAACCGCCCGCCGCCTCGGCATGCACCGCCGCACGCTCGCCCGCAAGCTGGAGAAGAAGCGCGTCCCCGACGCGTGAGGCGACCGGTCGTGGACCGGCTCCTCCTGTCCCGGACGGCCCCCTCCCAACCCTCCCCCGCAAGCGGGAGAGGGCGTTTTTAGCCTACGCAACGCGAAGC